>MTNP01000021.1 GCA_002011475.1 Dehalococcoides sp. JdFR-54 | reverse complement strand
CCGCCGTTGTGGCTGGCTCGATGGGGTGGTGCTTCGCTTCAGCGCCGGGGTCAACGGCTTCACCGGTGGTGTCCTCACCCGCCTGGACGTGCTGGATATCTTCCCCACGGTGAAGATATGCACCGCCTATCAAGCCGAGGGCAGCAAGATAGAGCGTTTCCCCAGCAGCCTATCCCTACTGGAGAGATGCCAACCGGTCTATGAGGAGCTCCCCGGCTGGGAGGCCCCCACCGACCACGTCCGCCGCTTTGAGGACCTGCCCCCCCAGGCCCAGGCCTATGTGAGACGGATAGAAGAACTGATGGGGTGCCCCATCAGCATCGTCTCAGTGGGCCCCCGCCGCGAGCAGACCATCAGGGTGAGGCCGATACTGTAGACAGCCAGGTCTATCGGGGCAGGTCTATCTGGTAGTTCTTGAGAGTGGCCTCGATAAAGGCCGCCGTTTTCTCATCAGGCTCGGTGAGGGGCAGGCGGGGCTTGCCCACGGAAAAGCCCACTTTATTCAGGGCATACTTGAGGGGGATGGGGTTGGTGACCACGAACAGGGCATTGACCAGAGGCAGCAAGCGGCGGTGGATGGCAGCAGCCTCCTCCATCCTCCCGGCCACGGTTAAGTCTATCATCTCCTTGATCTGCTCCCCCACCAGGTGGGAGGCCACACTGATAACCCCATAGCCCCCCAAGGCCATGATGGGGAAAGTATCGCTGTCGTTGCCGCTGTAGACCAGAAACCCAGGGGCAGTGCCGTCGAGGATCTTGCTCACCTGGTCTAAGTTGGCGCTGGCCTCCTTCACCGCCACAATATTGTCGATCTGGCTCAGCTTGACCACGGTTTCCACCGCCAGGTTGGTGATGGTGCGGGAGGGCACATTGTAGAGGATGCAGGGCAAACTGGTGGCAGCGGCAACAGCCTTGAAGTGCTGGTAAAGGCCCTCCTGAGCCGGCTTGTTGTAATAGGGCACCACCAGAAGACAGGCATCCACCCCTATCCTCTCGGCCTCCTTGGTAAGCTCACAGCTCTCTTGGGTGTTATAGTTCCCGGTACCGGCGATCACTGCGCCCCGGCCAGCTACCGCCGACTTAATCTCGTCGAAGAGGCGCAGCTTCTCCTCGGTGCTCAGGGTAGGTGACTCGCCGGTAGTCCCCGAGACCACCAACCCCTGGCTACCGGAATCCAGAAGGGCCAGGGCTAGCTTCCTGGCCTGGGCATAGTCCACCTTTCCCTCGTCATCGAAAGGGGTTGCCATGGCTGTGATCAACCGACCAAGCTCCCTCATGACTGTCACCTTCCTCCTTTCACCCAGTCTCGCTGGATCATTTCCTCAGCGATCTGGACAGCATTCAGCGCCGCCCCCTTGCGCAGGTTGTCAGCCACTATCCACATCACCAAGCCATTGGCGTGGGAGGCATCACGGCGGATACGGCCGACAAAGACCTCATCGGTGCCGGCGGCTGCCCAGGGCTGGGGGTAGAGGCTGATGGCGGGGTCGTCCAAGACCTTGACCCCGGGGGCTCTGGCCAGTATCTCCCGGGCCTCGTCGGGGGCCATGGGATGGGTGAACTCGATTTGCACCACCTCGCTGTGCCCTATATACACCGGCACCCTGACACAGGTAGCCGAGATGAGCATATCCTCGGCGTGCATTATCTTCCTGGTCTCCTCCACCAGCTTCCACTCCTCCTTGGTATAGCCGTTGTCCAGGAAGACATCTATTTCGGGGAGCAGATTGAAAGCGATCTGGTGGGGATAGACATGGGGTATGGCATTATGGCCCTCCAGGATGAGCTTGGTCTGATTGGTGAGCTCCTCCATGGCTGCAGCCCCGGTGCCGGAGACGGATTGGTAGGTGGCCACAGTCAATCGCTTGATGGGATTGACCTTATGTAAAGGATTTAGGGCCACCACCATCTGGATGGTGGAGCAGTTGGGGTTGGCGATGATTCCCTTATGCCCCTTGATATCCTCGACGTTGACCTCAGGCACCACCAGGGGCACATCGGGGTCCATGCGCCAGGCGGCGCTGTTGTCCACCACCACCGCCCCCGATTGGGCGGCAATGGGCGAGAAATGCAGGCTGACCTCGGAGCCCGCGGAGAACAGGGCGATGTCCACCCTTTCAAAGGACTGGGCACTGGTCTCCTTGACCTCGATCTCCTGGTGATTGACGAACATCCTCTTCCCCGCCGAGCGGTCGGAGGCAAAGAGCTGAACCGAGGCCATGGGGAACCGGCGTTGCTCCAGCACCTTGATGAATTCCTGCCCCACCAACCCGGTAGCACCCACTATGGCCAGGTGGTACCCCCTCATCCCCGCCCCCTAGAGGCCAAGCAATTTTTCCAAGCCATGGATCAGCCCCTTGTGCTTGACCACCTCTTTGATGGCCAGGATCACCCCAGGCAGATAGCATTCCCGGCTTATAGCGTCGTGGCGCAGGCTCAAGGTCTGTCCCGGGGCGCCCAATATCACCTCCTGGTGCGCCTGGAGGCCGGGCAGCCGCACGCTATGGATGGCCACCCCCTCCACCTCCCCACCCCGGGTGCCGCTGAGCGTCTCCTTCTGGGCCTTGGCATAGAGGAAGGCCTTCCCCCGGGCTTGGGCCATGAGCCGAGCTGTGGTCAGAGCTGTCCCCGAGGGGGCATCTGCCTTCTGGTGGTGGTGTAGCTCCGTGATCTCGGCGTAGTCGAAGTACCTGGCCGCTATCTGGGCCAGATGCATGAGCACCACCGCCCCCAGGGCGAAATTAGGGGCCACCACAGTCCCGATATCGTTCTCCATGGTCAGGCGCTGGATCTCGGCTATGTCTTGGGGCAGGAGCCCAGTGGTGCCGATAACCAGGTTGACCTTGTGTCTGGCCGCCACCGGCACCGCCGCCATGGTGGCTGAGGCCAGGCTAAAATCGACCATTACATCGGGGTGACACTGGGATAGCAAGGAGTCCAGATCAGCGCTGAAGGGAACCTGACCCGAGCCATCGGGGAGGGGCAGAGAGCCTGTGGTCACCTCTTTCTCCGCGGCCCCCACCACCTCCAGGTCTGGCTCCCGGCACACCCCTGCCAGGACCACTTGACCCATTCGTCCCCCGGCTCCGTGAACCACCACCCGGATGGGCGCCACGGCTACCGCCTCCGCTCAAACTGACTTCGGGGCCCAAAGCCACCCCGCCCCCTATCCTCAGGGCGGCCATAGCGGGGCTTGCCCCCCTCCCGGCCGGGTGGGGGGCGGCGCCGGGGCGATTCCTCCCGCCGCGGGGAAGGCCGGCCACCCCGATGAGTATCCCTCACCCGGGCACCGCCTACCTGAGCCAGGTCCTCAAAGACAGCCCGTCGGGACAGGTTTATCCGCCCCAGGCGGTCTATCTCGATGACCTTGACCATTATCTCGTCGCCCACCTTGACCACATCCTCAACCCGGGGCACCCGGTAATCGGCCAGCTCGCTGATGTGCACCATCCCCTCCTTGCCGGGGATGATCTCCACCATGGCCCCGAAACTGAGGATGCGGCTGACCCTGCCGGTGTAGACATTGCCCACCTCTACCTCTTGGGTCAGCCCCTGGATGGCCCTGATGGCCTGCTGGGCTGACTCCTCGCTGGTGGCGCCGATGATCACCGTGCCGTCGTTCTCGATATCTATGGTGGCCTTGGTCTCCTCGGTTATGGACCTTATGGTGCGACCCCCAAGCCCAATGATATTGCCGATTTTGTCCGGGTCTACGGTTATCCGGTACATGCGTGGCGCATAGGGGCTCAGCTCCTCACGGCTGGCGGCGATAGTCTCCTGCATTATATCCAGGATCTGGAGGCGGGCCTCTCGGGCCTGAGATATTGCCTTCTCTATGATCTCGAAGCTCACGCCCTTTATCTTGATGTCCATCTGGATGGCGGTAATGCCCTGTCTGGTGCCAGCCACCTTGAAGTCCATATCGCCATAGGCATCCTCAAAGCCCTCGATATCGGTGAGAACCGCATACTCCCCGGCCTCGCCGGTCACCAGACCGATGGCTATGCCTGCCACTGGCGACTTGATGGGGACGCCAGCATCCATTAGGGAGAGCGAGGCGCCGCAGGTGCTGGCCATGGAGGTGCTGCCGCTGGAGCTGAGCACCTCTGAGACCAAACGCAGGGTATAGGGGAAGCTCGTCTCATCGGGGATGACCGGCTCCAGGGCACGCTCCACCAGAGCCCCATGTCCTATCTCCCGCCTCCCCGGGGAGCCCAGGCGCTTCACCTCGCCGGTGGAGAAGGGGGGGAAGTTATAGTGGTGCATAAAGCGTTTGGTCTCCTCGGGGCTGATGCTGTCAAGGCGCTGCTCCTCGGCCAGGGAACCCAGGGTGGTGATGGTGAGCACCTGGGTCTGGCCCCGGCTGAAGAGGCCTGAGCCGTGGGTACGGGGGAGGAGGCCTACCTCGCAGCTAATGGGGCGAAGCTCGGTAAAGGCTCGACCACCGGGCCGAAGTCCCTGCTTCAGGATGCTGTCTCGCACCCTGCTCTTGAGCTCCGCCTCGAAAGCGGAGTTTATCTCCGAGGCCGGATAGCTCTCCCCTAGCTTTGCCAGGAGCTGACTCTCTATATCATTGAGGAGCTGGCGCCTATCAGCCTTGTCCTGCCAACCCAAGCCTCTGCCCAGATATTCATCGAAGACCGCCGAAACCTGAGCCCGGAGCTCGGGGTCGGGTTGGGGGCTATCTACCGACCATTTGGGCTTGCCGCAGGAAGCCTGTAGCTCCTCCTGGAGCCTGATTATGGGCTGATTCTCCTGGTGACCCAGCTTGATAGCCTCCAGGGCCACATCCTCCGAGACCTCTCTGGCCTCGCCCTCCACCATAACCACCGCCTGCCTGGTGCTGGCCACCACTATATCCAAGAGGCTATGGGTCAGCTGGGTGAAGGTGGGGTTGACCACAAATTGGCCATCGATGTAGCCGATGCGGGTGGCTGCCACCGGCCCCTCAAAGGGGATATCCGAGATGGTCAGGGCCGCCGATGCCCCGATGACAGCCAGGATATCAGGGCTATTCTCCTGATCCGCCGAAAGGACGGTGACCACCACCTGGATATCATTGCTCAGCCCCTTGGGGAAGAGGGGACGGAGCGGGCGGTCGGTGAGCCGAGCCGCCAGGGTAGCCGCCTGAGTAGGGCGCCCCTCCCTTCGGATAAATCCGCCTGGGATCTTGCCGGCGGCGTAAAGCCTCTCCTCATAGTCCACGGTAAGGGCCAGGAAGTCCGTCCCCTCCCTGGGCTCCTGGCTGGCGCAGGCAGTAACCAGCACCACGGTGTCGCCATAGCGCACTGTCACCGCCCCATTGGCCTGCTCCGCGAGTTTACCGGTCTCGATCACCAGTTGGGCTGCCCCCACACTACATGCCGAGTTCAAAACCATCTGACGTGCCCTTTCTGCTACTTCCGCAGCCCCAGACGGGTGACAAGCGAGTTGTAGCGCTGTGTATCCTTCTTGTTGAGGTAGCTTAACAGCCTGCGCCGCTGCCCTACCATCTTGAGCAAGCCCCGACGCGAGTGATGGTCATGCTGGTGGACCTTGAGATGCTCCGTGAGCTGCCTTATCCTCTCGGTGAGGAGGGCTACCTGCACCTCAGTGGAGCCAGTGTCCCCCTGGTGCACCCCGAAGCCGGAAATCAGGCCCTCCTTTTGCTCCTTGGTCAACATCCCCGTTTAACTCCCTCTCTCATCGCCTAAAGGCTGATTGTCACGCATTTTAACCTGTATTAGCGACCCATTATAGCACAAGTCAAAATTCGGTGCAAAGAGAAAACATGGGCTTGAGGGCGGCCGCTATCCCCGCTGCCCGGCTATCAAACTAAGTTTGAGCCGCTGTCTCGGCAACCACCTCGCCCTTGGTGAACACCAGGCCCTTATCCCCAGCATCCACCACCACCTCATCGCCCTCCTTGAACTCGCCGCGGAGGATCAGCTTGGAGAGGGGGTTCTCCACCTGGCGCTGAATGGTGCGGCGCAGGGGTCGGGCACCGAAGGTGGGGTCGTAGCCCTCCTTGGCCAGCCACTCCCGGGCCGAGTCCGTCAGCCTCACCGCGATATCCCGCTCCCCCAGCCGCTTCTCCACCTCCCGCATCATCAAGTCCACGATCTGCTTCAGCTCCTCCTGGGTGAGGGGCTGGAAGATGAGGATCTCGTCGATGCGGTTCAGGAACTCGGGGCGGAAGGTCTGCTTCAGGGCGCTCTCGATGGCAGTGCGCAGCCGCTGCTGGTCTCCTTCCCTCTGGCCCACCTGAAACCCCACCGAGGGCCTGCCGAACTCCTGGGTGCCCAGGTTGCTGGTCATGATGACCACCGTATTCCTGAAGTCCACGGTGCGGCCATGGCCGTCGGTGAGCCGGCCGTCCTCCAGTATCTGGAGCAGGGCGTTGAACACCTCGGGATGGGCCTTCTCCACCTCGTCGAAGAGGATGACCCGATAGGGGCGGCGCCGCACTGCCTCGGTGAGCTGGCCGCCCTCCTCATAGCCTACATAGCCGGGAGGGGCGCCGATGAGCCGGGATACGGTGTGCTTCTCCATATACTCGGACATATCCAGGCGCACCATGGCCTCCTCGTCGTCGAAGAGAAATTGGGCCAGGGCCCGGGCCAGTTCCGTCTTGCCTACCCCGGTGGGGCCGAGGAAGATGAAGCTGCCGATGGGCCGCTTGGGGTCTTTCAGCCCGGCACGACTCCGCCTTATGGCATCAGAGATGGCGGAGATGGCCTGTTCCTGGCCGATGACCCTTTGGTGCAACCTCTCCTCCATGTGGAGGAGCTTCTCTGTCTCCCCTTCCAGCATGCGGGAGACCGGGATGCCTGTCCACTTGGAGACCAGCTCGGCGATGTCCTCCGCGTCCACCTCCTGCTTGATCTGCTTCTCTTGCAACCAACGGCTCCGGGCCTGCTCGAACTCCGCCTGAAGGCGCAGCCGCTCGGTCTTTATCTGGGCAGCATGCTCATACTCCTGACGCTGGGAGGCGGCCTCCTCCTCGTTGGCCAACTGCTGGAGGCGTTGCTCCAGCTGTCTCACCTGGGGAGGGGCGCTCTGGGCATCGATGTGGTGCTTGGAGGCCGCCTCATCCATCAGGTCGATGGCCTTATCGGGCAGGAAGCGCTCCGTGAGGTAGCGCTGGCTGAGCCGGGCGGCGGCTTCCAGGGCCGAATCGCTGATCTTTATCTTGTGGTGGGCCTCATACTTGGGGCGCAATCCCCTCAGCATCTCGATGGTGGCTTCCACGCTGGGCTCCTCGATGAACACGGGCTGAAGCCTCCGCTCCAGGGCCTTGTCCTTCTCCACATGCTCCCGGTACTCGTCCAGGGTGGTGGCGCCCACACAACGCAATTCCCCCCGGGCCAGGGCCGGCTTGAGCATATTGCTGGCATCGATGGCCCCCTCAGCGGCCCCAGCGCCAACCACAGTATGGATCTCGTCGATGAACAGGATGATCTCCCCCTGGGCATTCCTGACCTCGTCCAGCACCGCCTTGAGGCGCTCCTCGAACTCGCCCCGGAACTTGCTCCCCGCCACCAGCGAGCCCATATCCAGGGCGATCATGCGCTTCCCCTTGATGGAATCGGGGACCTCGCCGGCGGCGATGCGTTGGGCCAGGCCCTCAGCGATGGCGGTTTTACCCACCCCAGCCTCGCCGATGATGACCGGGTTATTCTTGGTGCGCCTGGTGAGGACCTGCATCACCCTTTTTATCTCCTCGTCCCGGCCGATGACCGGGTCCAGCTTGCCCTGCCTGGCCAATTCGGTGAGGTCACGGCCATACTTCTCCAGGGAGCGATACTTGGTCTCCGCCCGGGGGTCGGTAACGCGCTGGCCGCCGCGGATGGCCTGGAGTGCCCGATATAGCCCCTCCTGGTCGACGCCGAACTCCCCCAGGATGCGGGCTGACTCCCCACCCCGCTCCGTGGCGATGGCGATAAGCAGGTGCTCGGTGCCCACAAATTCGTCCCTGAGCCGGTCGGCCTCGGCGGAGGCCGCCTCCAGCATCCTGGCGATGCGGGGTGTGGGGTAAATCTGGGCCCCGGGGTAGGCCACGGTGGGGGTCCGGGCCAGGGCCTGCTCCACCCTCTGCTGCACCGCCTGGGCATCGACACCCAGCTCCTTGAGTATATCCGCAGTGAGGCCGCCCTGGTGCTGGAGGAGGGCCAGCATTACATGCTCCACATCCCACTGGCTGTGGCGATACCGCCTCACCAGCTCCTGAGAGGCCGCCAGCACTTCCTGGGCTTGCTCGGTAAACTTCTCCGGTCTCATTTTTTTCTCCTTAAAGGTATTGCCGTAAGCCCCGCGGGCTCTAGTCCTTCCCCTCGCCCTCGAGCCCGGCCTGGAGCCGCTTGACCTCCTGTTCCAGGGCGATGATGCGCTCGGTGAGGCGCAAGATCACCTCCACCCCGGCCAGATTGACCCCTAGCTCGTCCATCAGGTTCTTGATCTGGCGCAGCCTCTCTATGTCGCGCAGGGAGTAGAGCCTGATCTTGCCCTGGGAGCGCGAGGGCTCGATGAGGCCTGCCCGCTCATAATAGCGCAGGGTTTGGGCATGGACACCTACCATCCTGGCCGCCACGCTTATCACATAGCAGGGCTCAGTCTCATCGAATCTCATTTATGTCACCTCACTGGCTTTGGCCAGCCCGGAGGGCCCGCAATTGTTCAAAGAGCTCCCTCTCCTTGGGGCTGAGGTTGGTGGGCAGGACCACCCTTACCTTGGCATAGAGGTCGCCGCTGGAGGCGCTGCCCAGTTTGGGCATCCCCTGCCCTGCCAGGCGAAACACCTGCCCGTTCTGGGTCTCCGCCGGGATCTTCAGGGCCACCTTTTTGCCCTTCAAAGTGGGCACCTCCACCTCCCCACCCAGCATGGCCACCGTCAAGGGCACTGGGACCTCGGTATGGAGGTCGCTATTCTTCCGCTCGTAGGTGGCATGGGGCCTTACCGATATCACCAGGTAGAGGTCCCCGCTGGGTCCGCCGGCATAGCCCTCGCCCCCCCTGCCAGCCACCCTCACCCGGGAGCCCTGGTCCACGCCCGGGGGTATTCTCACCTCCAGGCGCTGGTGCTTGCCCCGGCTATCCCGGAGCTCGATGGTGCGGGAGGTGCCCCAGTAGGCCTCCTCCAGGCTGATCTCCACCGTATATTCCAGGTCTCGGCCCTTTCGAGGACGACGGGCCACCCGGCCCCCCAGGCCAGAAAAGAGGTCGCTCAGGACATCTTCCAGACCGCCCCCTATCCCCAGGTCGCCGAAGTCGAAGGCGGTGGCCCCAGGGCCATGACCGAACCCCCAGGCAAAGGGGCCATGCTTGTCGGCCTGGGCGAATTGGTCGGCATACTGCCACTTATCGCCGAACTGGTCATACTTGCGGCGCTTCTCCGGGTCTGAGAGCACCTCATAGGCCTGGTTTATCTCCTTGAATTTGGCCTCGGCCGTCTTGTCCCCGGGGTTGATGTCAGGGTGATACTTGCGGGCCAGCCTACGGTAGGCCTGCTTGATCTCCCTCTCCGAAGCGCCACGGCTGACGCCGAGCAGCTCATAATAATCCCTAGCCATGTCAACACCTCAACCACTTTATATTATAATGCATGGCATAAATTTTGTCAATATTTATATAAAAGACTTGACAAAAAGATGTTAAGATGCTATATTAAATGGTGGAGAGGCTGAGAAGCAGCCCAATTTATAGGAAAGGAGGTAACAAGATGAGCCTCATTCGTTGGGAGCCCTTCCCTGAGTTGCTGAGCCTGCGCCAGGCCATGGACAGGCTTTTTGAGGAGAGCTTCGTCAGGCCGTCGCGGCTCCTCAGCACCTTTGGCGAGGCGGCTCAACCCGCCCTGGATATGTACCAGACCGAGAAGGAGGTGGTGGTCAAGGCGGCCCTGCCCGGGGTCAAGCCCGAAGAGGTGGACATCACCATCACCGGCGATACCCTGACCATCAAGGGCGAGGCCAAGGCTGAGGAGGAGGTGAGGCGGGAGGATTACTTCTACAAGGAGCGCCGCTACGGGGCCTTCTCCCGCTCGGTGGCGCTGCCCGGAGCCTTGAAGACCGAAGAGGCGGAGGCTCACTTCGAGGACGGCATCCTGACCATAACCCTGCCCAAGGCGGAGGAGGCCAAGCCCAAGCAGATCAAGGTGACCACCAAGAGGCTGGCAGAGGGCAAGTAAAGCACCGGGGCAATCCCACCCTTTCGGGCATGGGGGGCTAGGCTCGAGCCTAGCCCCCTATCTAGTCCCCCTGAAAAACCCCGTTTTTCAGGGGGTTATCTTCTTGCCAGCTTGGGCCGAAGACCAGTTCCAAGAAGTTTTTAAGGATGCGGGCGGTGGCCCCCCAGATGGTGTGCCCCCGGTAGGTGTAGAAATACACGGGGCGCGTCTCCCCGCTCTCAAACGACCGATATTCCTGGCGGAAGATGCCTCGGCCTCGCAGCGCCCCTATAGGTACCTCCAGCAGCTCCTCGATCTCGCAGGGGTCGAGCTGGAAGGGGTAGGGGTAGGGGATGCGGGCCACAAAGGGGCTTATGATGAAGCCCGTAGTATAGGTGCTCTGCTGGTCGAGCTGGCCCAGCAGCTCCACATCCCCGGGGTTGAGCCCTATCTCCTCCTGGGCCTCCCTGAGGGCCGTCTCCACAAGTGTCCGGTCGGCCTCGTCCTGCATGCCCCCCGGGAAGGAGATCTCCCCCCTGTGGTGGGCCACCTTGTGGGTCCGTCTGGTGAACAGAAGGTGGGCCTCACCACCCTTGTCGAAGACGGGGACCAGCACTGCTGCCTGAACCAGCTTGGGCTCGGTGACCGGGACGGTCTTATGCTCAGCCAGGATGCGCCTTATCCGGGCGATCAAATCGGGGGCACTGTGGTCAGACACGGTCAGACTTCCCCCGAGGCCATGAGCTCCCGCCATAGCTTCTCTACCTGGGCCTTGACCTCAGCCAATGGCGCCCCGGTATCTATAACCCTATTGCCACGCCGGGCCTTCTCCTCCGGGGACATCTGGTGGCCCAGGCGCTCCCTAACCTCCGACTCGCTGAGGCCGCTGCGGCGGCGTAGCCTTTCCACCACCTTTTCCTGCGGGGCATAGGTGACCCAGACCTCGTCCACCAGAGGAGTCCAGTGGGCCTCGAAGAGGAGGGGGGTATCCATCACCACCACCCTCACCCCCTCCTCCTCGAGGCGGGCTAGCTTCTCCTGGGCCAGACGGTACATCCGGGGATGCATTATCCGGTTCAGCCTCTCTATAGCCTGGGCATCGCCGAACACCTTCTGGGCCAGCCTGGCCCGGTCGATCTCGCCGTCGGGCTTCAATATCTCCGAGCCAAAGGCTGTCACCACCTCCTGCCAAGCCTCAGTGTGGGGAGAAAGGGCCTCATGGCCTAGCCTATCCACATCGATGACGACGGCGCCCAGCTCAGCCAGCATCTGAGAAACCGTGCTCTTGCCGCTGCCGATGCCTCCGGTGAGACCAATGACAATCATATCCCTTGGGCAAGTGTAACAACTGGGGAGGGGCCAGTCAAGGCAGGGGGCCCAGGTTTTATCGGCGACTGCACAGTGTTATAATTTAGGCAAGGGGAGAACCGACTATGCGGGAAGCCATGCTCTACGAGAAGCTGCCCGGCTCTCAGGTGCGCTGCCACGTGTGTCAGTGGCGCTGCGTCATCGCGCCGGGCCGGCTCGGGGTGTGCCGCAGGCGCCGCAATAATGACGGTGTCCTCCATGTCCTGAACTATGCCCAGGTCTCTTCAGTGGCCGCCGACCCCATCGAAAAGAAGCCCCTGTTTCACTATCGGCCCGGCAGCCTTGTCTTCTCCTTGGGGGGCTGGGGCTGCAACTTCCATTGCATCCACTGCCAGAACTGGGAGATATCCTGTAGCGAGCCCTGGGAGGGGCGGGGGGCACGGCAGCTCCTGCCGGAGGCGGAGATAGAGCTAACCCAGCGCTACCGCTGCCAGGGGGTGGCCTGGACCTATAACGAGCCCGGCATCTGGCTTGAGTATACCCTGGACTCAGCCAGGCTGGCCAAGGAGAAGGGCCTGTATACGGTCTATGTCACCAATGGCTTCTCCACCCCGGAGGCCCTGGATGTGATGGGCCCCTACCTGGATGTGTGGCGGGTGGATATCAAGGGCTTCTCCGACCAGCTCTATCGCTCCCTGGCTAAGGTACAGCGCTGGCGGGGCATCCTGGAGGTGGCGGAGCGGGCCTTCCACCATTGGAATATGCACCTGGAGGTGGTCACCAACATCATCCCCACCCTGAACGACGACGAGGAACAGCTCAAGGGCATCGCCGCCTGGATCCGGGACAAGCTGAGCGAGCTGGTTCCCTGGCACGTGACCCGCTTCCACCCCATGCATCGCCTAAAGCATCTCCCCCCCACCCCAGTCGCCACCCTGGAGCATGCCTATAAGCTGGGCAAGGAGTCCGGGCTCCGCTTCGTCTATTTGGGCAATGTCCCCGGCCACCCCTCGGAAAGCACCCTCTGTTACTCCTGCGGCCAGGTCAAGGTGGAGCGCTACGGCTATCAGGCCAGGCTGAAAGGGGTTACCGACTCCAAGTGCGCCCACTGCGGGGCGGAACTCTATATGAAGACAGGTTCTCCCGTGTAGTAGGGATACCTTTGGGAGGTGAGGTATGGCCGGAGTGGTCTTCGGTTGTGTGGTTCCCCACCCTCCCCTGCTCATCCCCGATGTGGGCCGGGGCCAGGAGCAGGCCATCGGCAATACCATAGCTGCCATGGAGGGGCTGGCCCGGCGGCTGGAGGCCAGTCGCCCCCAGACAGCGGTCATCATCAGCCCCCACGGCCAGAGCCACCCCAATGCCATGGGGGTGGTCACCGCCAGGGCGTCTTCAGGCAACATGCGGGCCTGGGGCTCCCGGGAGCCCGAATTGCATTTCGACAATGACCTAGTGCTGGTAGATGCCCTCCAGGAGGAGTCGAAGGCGGCGGGCATACCCCTCAAGTCTATCGGGGAGCGAGGCTATGAGCTGGACCACGGGGTAATGGTGCCCATCCATTTCCTGGCCAAGGCCCTCACGGACGTGCCCCTGGTGCCCCTCACCTTTGCCTGGCTGCCCCTGAGCAGCCACTTCGCCTTCGGTCAGGCGTTGGCCCGGGCTGCCCAGAGGGCGGGTAAGGATGTGGCCATCATCGCCTCGGGCGACCTCTCCCACCGCCTCACCCCCAGCGCCCCGGCCGGCTACGACCCCCAGGGACAGGTCTTCGACGAGAAGCTGGTGGAGGCGCTGAGGCGGTTCGACAGCCAGGCCGTGCTCAATTTGGACCCCCAGCTCATCGACCGGGCCGGCGAGTGCGGGCTGAGGTCCGTGGTGATCCTCTTGGGGGCAATGCAGGGCCTGAAGGTGAAGCCAGATATCATGTCCTATGAGGGCCACTTCGGGGTGGGCTACCTGGTGGCCGCCTTTGAGGTGGAGAGCGACCCCGCTGGCAAGCTGCATCCCCTGGTGCAACTGGCCAAGGATACTGTGGAGAGCTTCGTCAGGGAGCGCAAGACACCCCCACCCCCGGCTCACCCCACCCCTGAGATGCAGGAGCGGGCCGGGGTGTTCGTCTCCATCAAGAGCCGGGGGCAGCTCCGCGGCTGCATCGGCACCTTCGAGCCCACCAAGCCCAACGTGGCCGAGGAGATAATCGCCAATGCTGTAAGCTCCGCCACCCGCGACCCCAGGTTTTTCCCCATCGGCCCCGAGGAGCTGGGCGACCTGGAGTACAGCGTGGACGTGCTCACCAGGCCCGAGCCGGTGGCCGGCCCTGAGCAACTGGACCCCAAGCGCTACGGGGTGATTGTGGAGAGCGGGGGGCGGCGGGGGCTGCTCCTGCCCGACCTGGAGGGGGTGGACAGCGTGGATATGCAGATTGCCATCTGCCGCCAGAAGGCGGGCATTGGCCCCGAGGAGCCGCTGAAGCTCTACCGCTTTGAGGTGAGAAGGTATAAATGAATGAAGCTATATATAAGCAACCCCTGGTTTTGTTTCTCGGTGCTGGGGCTTCTTCCCCTCTGGGGAAGAAAACGACAGTCCAGTTCTATGAATGGCTGCTTTGGTCTCGGCCGGAAATTGACTTTAACCTTCTTATGTCCATTGCCAACTCTGTTCAGCCCAGCGAGGAGGTGGGTAAGAAACCCGATGTAGAGGCTATCTTGGACCACTTGGAAAAAGTCATAGAAGGTGCAGAAATACTCACGAAGCTTGGTCACCACATAAAATTTAGTTTATACAAGCAAGAGGACTATACCAAGCTTCGTGACCAAATCAAAGACCTGGTGGTTGAGCATTATTCGGAAATAGACGTACCGAGTGCTTTTGGACTTTATTCTCCATTATTGGACTTAGCGAGGGAGCGACCATTGCCTATATTCACCACCAACTACGACCTAGCTATAGAAAAGGCATCGATAGAGCTCCAGCTAATAGACGGCTTCAGCAAACCCCTAGTAGGGCCGATACCCCAGTGGTCACCGCTTGCTTATAACAATTATAAACCCGCCCAGGCAGGTGTTATATTCTTTAAACTCCATGGCTCCGTTGACTGGCTGCGCACTCCTACAGGGGCAATACAGAGAGTAGAAGGTCAAAGAAGAGACCCCGGCGGGATGCCAACAATCATTGCCTATCCCTCTCGGTTCAAAAGGGAAATCCACGAGGAGCCTTTTAGGACAAACTACGACTATCTTATTGCCTGCTTGCTGCATGCCAGGGTCTGTGCTGTAATAGGGTCCTCTTTCCGAGACCAGGAGGTTGTTGAGGAATTTCGCCAGGCCCTAGAGCTAAATAAAGACCTAGAGTTAATCATAATCGACTGTAATGCTGAGACGATTAAATCGCAACTGCGAGGTAAGCTTGGCTTTGAACCAAAAATCGAACCCATAAAGCAAAAATTCAATAAAGAAAGTGCCCCAGCTCTCGCCGATATGATAAGAGCCAAGGTGAGCTAAGTGGACCTCTTTGAGCATTACGGCCAGGACATCACCGCCAGGGAGGCGCCCCTGGCCGCCCGCATGCGCCCCCGCAACTTCGATGAATTCGTGGGCCAGGAGCACCTGGTGGGGGAGGGGCGGGNGCTGCGCCGGGCCATCGAGGCCGACCAGCTCCCCTCCATCATCTTCTGGGGGCCGCCCGGCTCGGGCAAGACCACCCTGGCCTATGTCATCGCCAACATCACCCACTCCCACTTCAGCCCCATAAGCGCCGTCAGCGCTGGGGTGGCCGACCTCCGCCGCATCGTGGACGAGGCCCGGGAGCGGCGCAGCCTCTACCAGCGACGCACCATCCTGTTCATCGACGAGATCCACCGCTTCAACAAGGCCCAGCAGGACGCCATACTCCCCTATGTCGAGAACGGCACCATCACCCTCATCGGCGCCACCACCGAAAACCCCTCCTTTGAAGTGATATCCCCGCTGCTCTCCCGGTGCCGCGTCTTTGTCCTCAAGGCCCTGGAAGATGAACAAGTCAGAATCATCGTAGACAGGGCTCTAAATGACCAAGAGCGCGGTCTAAAGGAGTATAACCTCCAGGTCGAAAAAGAGGCTTTGGACCACCTTGTCGTTATGTCAAATGGCGATGCCCGGGTGGCCTTAAATGCCCTGGAGATGGCCACCTTCGCCACCCCGCCCGATGCCCAGGGCCAGCGCCATATCGGCCTGGCCACCATCGAGGATGCCCTCCAGCACCGGGCCCTCCTCTACGACCGCGCCGGCGACCAGCACTACGATACCATCTCGGCCCTGATCAAGTCGGTGCGCGGCTCCGACCCCGATGCCGGGCTGTATTGGCTGGCCAGGATGCTGGAGGCGGGGGAAGACCCCCTGTTTATAGCCCGCAGGCTGGTCATCCTGGCCGCTGAAGATGTGGGCATGGCCGACCCCCCGGCTCTGACAGTGGCAGTGGCCGCCCAGCAGGCTGTTCACTTCGTTGGCATGCCCGAGGGGTTCCTGCCCCTGGCCGAGGCCGTTGTCTACCTGGCCACCGCCCCCAAGAGCAATTCCGTATACAAGGCCTACTCCCAGGCCAGGGAGGACGTAAAGCTGGGCCCCAACGAGCCGATCCCCCTCCACCTCCGCAATCCGGTGACCCGCCTCATGCGGGAAAGGGGCTACGGCAAGGGGTATAAATATGACCACAGCTTCCCTGGCCACTTCGCCGGCCAGGAGCACCTCCCCCGCTCCCTCAAGGGCAGGCGCTACTACCACCCCAGCGACCAGGGCTTTGAAAAGGAGATCGAGGCCCGGCTGCGGCGGTGGTGGGGCCGCGATAAGGAGGCATAATGTCTGAGTCAACTTTCTGGGAGACTGGCATAGTCCATATTGGGCCTCACAAATGGACCTACCGGGGCTATGATAGCATCGACCTGCTGGGGCGCATCAGCTTCGGCACCATGATCTACCTGCTGCTCAAGGGGGAGCTACCCCCCAACCCCAAGCTCGGCAAGCTCATGGATGCCATCCTCATCTCCATGTGCGACTATGGCCCCCTGGCCCCCAGCGTGGCCGCCACCAGATATGCCGCCTCGGGCCGCCCCGACCATCCTGCGGCCATGGCCGCAGGATTGCTCGCCGTGGGCGATGCCCACGGCGGGGCTATGGGCGCCACCATGGAGCTCCTGTACCAGGGCGTAGCCAGAGCCAAAGCCACGGGGAGGAGCCTGGACGAAATCGCCAAGGAGATCGTCGAGGAGCACAAGGCGCAAAAGAAATACATCCCCGGCTATGGCAGCCCCTCCGAGCTGGGCGCCGCAGACCCTAACCCGGCCGTGGCCAAGCGACTGGCAGAGCTGGCCCGTAAGGCCGGCGTCTCCGGGGAATACTTGGAGCTGGCCGAGGCCATCCAGCGACATATAGCCAAGGCGGTTATCAACCTTGATGGGGCCAATGCCGCCCTATGCTGCGAGCTGGGCTTGGACCCCAGGCTGGGCAAGGCCATCTTCTGCCTGTCGCGCATGGCTGGGCTGGCCGCCGAGGCCCATGAGGAGTTCACCCGCGTGCCCCCCTTCCGCCAAACCCCCTATAAGGATGTCCATTACGATGGCCCCCCTATGAGGCAACTACCGCCGGCATTTCAAGAAGAGGAAATATAGGGCCAAATTCGGGCAATATCCCAAAAAGGAGACCGTTGACTCCCCTGTCCTAATTTGTTACAATTGATAGTTGAAAATTGTTTTCAACAAACAGCTATGCATTCGCAAAAGAAGCTAAGCAAGCAATTGCGCCGTCACGGCTATCGCCTCACCCAGCAGCGCCGCGCTATCTTGCAGGCCCTCGCCCAGAGCCATGAATACTTGACCTCGGCTGACATCCTGGATCGGGCCAAAGCCCTGGGCTTTGACCTGGGCCTGACCACTGTTTACCGCACTATGGACGCCCTGGCCGACCTGGGCCTAGTGAAGCGGATACACCTCGAGGACGGCTGTCATCGCTATGCCCTGGCCAGCCAGGGGCACCGTCACTATGTCGTTTGCCCCGATTGCAGCCGGACGGTGGAGTTCGAGGGCTGCGATTTGGGCTTCCTCTTCCAGCAGGTGAGCCAGAGCACGGGCTTTGCCATCCAGGATCACTGGCTGGAGCTTTTCGGCAGGTGTCCACAATGTCAGGGGGTCGGCTAAGAGGCATTTGGGGCGGATTAGGGGGACTCCTGCTGGCGACCGCCCTCATGCTGACCAGTTGCTCAACAGGGGGCGATGGCTCGGACAGGGTTAAAGTGGTGGTCAGCATACTGCCCCTGGCGGAATTCGTGGAGAACGTAGGACGGGAAAAAGTGAGTGTTACCGTCATGGTGCCCCCCGGGGCCAGCCCCCACACCTACGAGCCCAGCCCCAGCCAGCTGGTGGAGGTGAGCCAGGCCAGGATGTTCGTCAAAGCTGGCTCGGGTGTGGGGTTCGAGCTGGCCTGGATGGACAAGATTATAGGGGTCAATAAAAGGATGCTGGTGGTCGATTCCTCCCGAGGCATCGGGCTCAGGAAAATGGAGCCGCACCATGGCCGGGCCCGTGACCCGCACATCTGGCTCTCCCCCCTGAATGCCAGGATCATGGTACAGAATATCTGCGAGGGCCTCATCCAGGTTGACCCGGGTAATAAAGACCGCTACCTCCAGAACAAAGAGGGGTATATTCGGAAGCTAGAGGCCCTGGATAAAGACATTCGGGAGGGCCTCTCCGGCATTGAAAGCAGGCGCTTCATGGTCTTCCATCCCGCCTGGGGCTATTTCGCCGCCGAGTATGACCTAATACAGATGCCCATTGAGATCGAGGGCAAAGAGCCAAGCCCCCAGGACATGGCCAAATTGATAAAGCAGGCTAAGGAGAATGGTATTAAGGCGGTCTTTGCCTCGCCCCAATTCAATCCCCAGAGCGCCCAAGCCATCGCCCGTGAGATCGGCGGCCGGGTGGTATTGATAGACCCGCTGGCCAAGGACTATATAGCAAACCTGCGCCTGGTTCTCAGCAAGCTTGTCCAAGCGATGAGATAGATATGGCTTCCCCGGAGGTTGTAAGGCTGGAGGATGTGTGGGTGGACTATGATGGTCTGCTCGCACTGGAGGGGGTCAACCTGTCCATAAGACAGGATGACTTCTTGGGGATAATCGGGCCCAACGGAGGGGGCAAGACCACCCTGCTCAAGGTCATCCTGGGGCTGATAAAGCCCAGCCGAGGGCAGGTCTGGGTCCTGGGAGACGCTCCGGAGCGGAGCCGAAGGCTTATCGGCTATGTACCCCAATATAGACACTTCGACCCGGACTTCCCCATAAGCGTCTGGGATGTGGTGCTCATGGGGTGCTATGGCAGGGCGGGACTCCTCGGCAGATACAGTAGGCAGGATAAAAAGAAAGCCATGGATGCCCTGGAGACGGTGGAGATGCTGGATCGCCGGGACCGCCAAATAGGCAGGTTGTCAATGGGGGAGCAACAGAGGGCCTTCATTGCCAGGGCCCTGGTCGCCGAGCCCAGGCTGCTGCTCCTGGACGAGCCCACTGCCAGCATCGATGCCCCGATGCAAACCGAATTCTACGAACTCCTGGCCAGCTTGAAGCGGAGGATGGCTATAGTCCTAGTCTCCCACGATATCAGCGCCGTTTCCATCTATGTGGACAAGATCGCCTGCCTCAACCGCAGGCTTTTCTACCACGACTCCAAAGAGCTAACCGCCCAAGACTTGGAGGCCGCATACCGCTGCCCGGTGCAGATGATAGCCCACGGCGTCCCCCACCGCGTATTGCCGGAGCACCAGGGACAATGATAGAGGCGCTCCACTACGAATTCATGAGGAATGCCCTCTATGCAGGGCTGCTGGCCTCGGTGGCTTGTGGCCTGGTGGGGGTCTATGTGGTGGTGAAGAGGGTGGTCTTCATTAGCGGCGGCATCGCCCATGCCTCCTTCGGCGGCATCGGCATAGGCTACTTCCTGGGCCTAAACCCCATTTTGGGGGCGATGGTGTTCAGCCTCGCCTCCGCTTTGGGCATGGGCTGGGTCAGCAAAAAAACCCGATTGCCCGAGGACACCGCCATCGGCATCCTCTGGGCACTGGGGATGGCGCTGGGGATAATCTTCATCAGCCTGGCCCCGGGCTATTCGCCAGACCTTTTCAGTTACCTCTTCGGGAGCATCCTGACAGTATCCCTCCCCGACCTGATACTCATGCTCATCTTGGACGCCATCATTGTGGCCGTGGTACTGGCCCTCTATAAGGCGTTCTTGGCCCTGTCCTTCGATGAAGAGTTCGGCACAGTGGTTGGGGTGCCCGCCCTCCCCTTATATCTCCTCCTGCTCTGCCTGGTCGCCTTGACGGTGGTGGTCTTAATCAGGGTGGTAGGCATCATCCTGGTCATAGCCCTGCTCACCCTGCCCGCAGCCATAGCCAGGCAATTCAGCCACAGCCTTGGCAAGATGATGGCTCTCGCCGTCATCATAGGAGCGGCGTTTACCATGAGCGGCCTCTGGCTCTCCTATGAGCTGGACCTGGCCTCCGGTGCCACTATCATCCTGGTGGCTGGAGGCACCTTCCTGCTCTCCATCCTTTACAAAAATATAGTCCGACGGCGAACCCAGGCCCGTGCCTGAGCGGCGATGGGCTCGCCCTTGGTCTTTTGCCGGCCCAGCCTTTCTGCTATAATCGGCCCGACCACAATAATGACCCCGGAGGTTTCCCATGGACTTCAAATTCACCGAGGAACAGGCCATGTTCCAGCAGGCCATACGAGACTTCTGCTCCAAGGAGATCGCCCCCTTAGTGGACGAGGCGGAGGCCCGGGAGCGCTTCCCCGTGGAGCTCTTCCCCAGGGCAGCCAAGTACGGCTACTTATGCATCAGGGCCCCCCAGGAGCTGGGCGGGGCAGGCATGGACAAGGTCTCGGAGTGCATCTGGAATGAAGAGGTGGCCCGGGTCAGCCTGGGTATCGCCGAGTCGCTGTATATCGGCGCCTCCTTTGTCACCCCCCATATCTGGGAGAACGGCACCGAGGCCCAAAAACAAAAGTATGTGGTGCCCTCCATTAGGGGGGAGAAGATCAGCGCCTTCGGCCTCACCGAGCCCCAGGGCGGCTCCAACCCGGCTGCCAACGAGTCCACCGCCATAAGAAAGGGCGATAAATACATCCTCAATGGGAGTAAGATTTTCATCACCAATGGCTCCATCGCCGATTTCATAATGGTCTTCGCCTACACTGATAAGAGCAAGGGGCCCCGCGAAGGGATGAGCTCCTTTATCGTGGAGAGGGGGATGCCCGGCTTTACCTCCAAGAAGATGAGCAAGGCGGGCTCCAAGGCCTCAGACGAGGCCGAGCTTTATTTCGATGATGTGGAACTCCCCCTTGAGTACCTGGTGGGCGAGGAGGGGAAGGGCTACCGCTATGCCCTGTGGCTGGTGGGCATAAATCGCATCAGCCATGCCGCCCGGGGGCTAGGGGTTTCCCAGTGTGCCTTCGAAGCTGCCCTGGACTACGCTAAACAGCGGGTGGTCTGGGGCCAGCCTATCGGCAAGAACCAGGCCCTGAGCTTCAGATTGGGGGAAATGGCCATCGCCATAGAGTCGACCCGCCAGCTCGTCTACAAGGCCGCCTGGCTCCATGACCAGGAGGACCAAAGCTGGCCCCAGTTTGCCGCTATGGCTAAATATCTGGCGGCCCAGACCGCTGCCCGAACCGCCGACCTGGCGATACAGGTCTACGGGGTTATGGCCTGATGATGGACTCCCCCATCCAGCGTTACTGGCGAGATGCCCGCTTCCTGGCCATCACTGAGGGCACCCAGGAGATCCTGCAACTGGTTATAACTCGGGGCCTGGGGCTGTAGACCCCGCCTATTCGGCCAGGGCCTTGATGACCCCGGGGCGGCGCAACTTGCGCAGGGCGTCGATCTCGATCTGGCGGATTCGCTCCCTGGTCAGATGGAACTCCTTGCCCACCTCTTCCAGGGTATGGGGGCGGCCATCGGCCAGGCCAAAGCGTAGCTCCAGAATCCTCTGCTCCTTGGGGGAAAGGGAGGTTAATGCCTTATTCACCTGCTCCCGGAGCAGCCTCTCAGCCACCACATCCTCGGGGGAGATGGTCTGCTCGTCGGGCACGAAGTCGCCCAGCTCGCTGGTCTCCTCATCGCCCACGGGCTGCTCCAGGGATAGGGGCACCTGGGCAAAGGCCCTATGGATCTCCTCCACCTTGCTTACGGGAACCCCCATGGCCCGAGCGATATCCTCCGTGGTCACCTCTCGACCATATTCCTGGAAGAGTCGCCACCGGGTCTGGAGGTAGCGATTGATGGAGTCTATCATGTGAACCGGCACCCTGATGGTCCGGGCCTGGTAGGCCATGGCCCGGGTAATGGCCTGACGAATCCACCAGGTGGCATAGGTGCTAAACTTGTAGCCGCGGCGGTAATCGAATTTCTGTACCGCCCGCATCAGCCCCAGGTTGCCTTCCTGCACCAGGTCCAACAGGGGCATACCCCGGGCGGCATACTTACGGGCAATGCTCACCACCAGGCGCAGGTTAGACTCCACAAAGTGGCGCTCGGCCTCGGTGGCCTGCTCCTTGATACGCTTCAAGTGCTCCTCGAGCTCCGCCTCATAGGGTGCCAGGGCCTCGGCCAGCTCCGCCTCCGAGGTCACGCAGGAGGGCTGCCAGCCTTTCTCCTTTAGAATGTCCCAGACCCGCGACGGCAGAATACGCTGGGCCACGGATATGTCCCGGGCAGCCTGCTCAGTGGTGGCCTCCTCGCCCAATACCCTGACCAACTGCAATACCACCTCCAGCGCCCCGGGTTTGACCCTGTGCTCGTCTGCATACTCCTTCTCCAACCGGGCGAGGAAGCGCCCATTCTCCATAGCCATGCCCAGGCGCTGCTCTTCCTCGGCGGTAAGCAGGCGAGTGCCGCCGATTTCCTTGAGATAACTGCAAACGGTATCATCAGCCTGGGTTTCCTCCGATTCCTCGGCAAAAGCCTCTACCTGGTCGGGCTCCCCCGGCCAGTCCCCAGGCTCCAAGGCCATCTCGTCAAAGTCCTCCGGATCCAGGAGGACATCGCTGTCCCCTCTATATGTCACCATCACCATATCACCTGCCTTTTACCCAAGCTGCCTATATCCCTTTCTCTCACCCTAATCTACGACCTGGACACGCCTGTAAGTCAACATTATCCAAGTCGATCACCGCCCCAGCCCCTCCAGAGGATAAAATAGGGGAGCCAGGCTCCCCTCGCTATCCCGGATGGCGGGCTATGGGCTTTGAGCCTGACACACTACATCAGCTCACTCCACTTGAAGCTGATGGTTCAAACTTACTCAGCTCGTCTCCCATCATCTCGACAGCTGCTTCTCATTTACCCAGCATATACTAGCACATATGTGCGCCTTTGTCAATACCCGTCCCACCCTTCTTTCGGTAAAAAGGTCGGCCTCCCTTGAAAATGGCCGCCGACTATGAAATAATCACAAATCGTCGCCGGAAATCAGATCCTTAAGCCGCCTATGCGACTGGTCACCAAGAAACTCTATTGCCCTAATTGCAAAAGGCTGGTCAAGGCCCGGGAGCAACGGGAAAACAATAATATCGCCGCCTATTGCTGCGCCTGCGGCAAGCGCCTTTATCGGTGGGACGGCATCAGTTGGAAATAGGCCCACGCCAGCCCCTTGACTATAACCCGAGGGCAGGCTAAACTAAATCCAGGGGTAAAAGATGCCGCTCTATGAATATGTTTGCCCCAGTTGCCAATTGAACTTCGAGCGGCTGCGACCCATGAGTGGCGCCGACGATACCCCATGCCCCCGCTGTCATGAGGTAGCGCGGCGCAAGTTGTCCACCTTCGCCTCTTTCTCCAAGAGCGCCGAGGGCGATATCGCCCCCATATCTGGCTCTGGAAGTGCCTGTAATTCCTGTAGCGCCAGTAGCTGCGCCACCTGTGGCCTCTAGCGCCGGGCCTTTCTCATAATCGCCAGCGCTGCCCCCCCAACCATTATCGCCTCTGCGAGCACTGCCCCCGCCACAAACAGGGCAGCATCGCGGAAGAATGCTTCAGGAAAGAGGTTCACCAGGGCCGCATCCTCGGGGAGCAGCCAGTATTCGTTGGCGAAGCTTACCTGGTGAAAGCTCAGAAAAAACCGATCAAAGCCCAAGAGCATGGCTAGCCCCAGGGCCAGCATCAGGACCAGGGTGACCCCACTGCCCCAAAGCGCCATACGAGCCAGGTGAGACCAGAGGCGGCGTCTCTTCCACACCCCCAGCCCGACGATGAAGGCACCCAGATAGCTTGAGGCCCCCCACATCACCCTGTAATCAAGTTGTATCAACTGCTGGACATCCCTGAGATGAATGACCTCCCTCTGGCTAAACAGGGCAACCTGCTTCCCCCCCGATTCCACTGTTATTTGTATCGCCTCCTCCCCGGAGTTGAAATAGCGGATGAGCTCCCGAGCCACAGCATCGAGCTGTGCCCTCTCCAGGTCTGTCTTCTGGTATTTATCGAAGCCATAGCGATACAGGCTGAGGCTATTCACCGCCCCGCCCAGGCTGACGCTGAGGAAGAAGGCGGGCAGGGCGAGAACGAACAAAAGCCCTGCCACTCTGAGAGGCCATCTCATATTCCGCCCCCAACCCAATGGGGCAATCATAGCTGCCCCAGCTTCGCATTGTCAAGCTGGGCCCGGGATGCTATAATCGGACATCCGCCGAAGGAAAGGGCTTTGTCTCAGACTAACGCTCTCCCACCTCAGGACCTGGGTAAATTCCAGACCCTGGTAGACATTATGGCCAGGCTGCGCCACCCCCTGGCAGGCTGCCCCTGGGACCTGAGGCAAACCCACCACAGCCTCCGCCCCAACTTCTTGGAGGAGTGCTACGAGGTTCTGGAGGCCCTGGATGAGGAAGACCCCCAAAAGCTGTGCCAGGAGCTGGGCGACCTCCTGATGCAGATCGTGTTCCATATGCAGATAGCCGCCGAAGCCGGCGAGTTTACCGCGGAGGACGTCCTCCAGGCCATCAACTCCAAGCTCATCCACCGCCACCCCCACATTTTCGGCCAGGCCCAGGCCAAGGATGCCGACCAAGTAGTCCATCGCTGGCAGGCCCTGAAGCAGGAGGAGCGGGGAGATGGGGTCTCCCTCTTGGATGGCATCCCCCGCTCCCTGCCCGCCCTGGCCTCAAGCCAGACCCTCCAGCACCGGGCAGCCCAGGTGGGCTTCGACTGGGAGATGGCCGAGGACATTATCGACAAGGTGGCGGAGGAGGTGAGGGAAGTCAAAGAAGCCCCCACCAGGGAGCGCCAGGGCCGAGAGTTCGGTGACCTCCTGTTCGCCTTGGCCAATCTGGGACGGCGCCTGGGCATCGACCTGGAGGGGGCGCTTCGGCAGGCCAATGAGCGCTTCCGCCGTCGCTTCGCCTATATGGAAGAGCTATGCCGACAGCGTGGCTTGGCCCTGGAGAGCCTACCTCTGCCCGAGCAGGATAAGCTCTGGGAGGAGGCCAAACAAAATATAGCCGACTAAGCCCGGCTTCATAGCCCAAGAGGTCTTCGCAGATTCCAAACTTAAGCCCGGAAAACCTTCCAGTAGCGAGACAGGGTAGCCTTTCTCTCCTCGAGCAGCTTTTCCACCCTCTGGGTGATGTGGGCCGGCTCGGGACCTGGTATCCCATAAGGGTCATCTACCTCATAGCCCTCATAACCGACCAGCTCGGCAGTTACCTTGCAGGAGCCGTTAACCGCCACCCCCAAGTCGTAGCCACCCCCCAGCTCCACCACCAGCCTACCCCCGCACACCTCCTCGGAAACCTCGGAGATCAACCTGGCGATCCTAGAATAGCAGCTCAGGTCTATTCCCATATCGGTCAGCGGGTCAGCGAAGTGGGTATCGCCATTGATGATGGCCAGGATAAGTTGGGGGGCGAATTCCCGGGCCAGGGGCGGGAAAATTTGCTCCAGGACCCGCATATAGCTCTGGGTCTGGGTACCGGGGGGCAGGGGCACATTGACATTGTAGCCCCGCCCGGCACCCTCCCCCACCTCAT
Organism: Dehalococcoides sp. JdFR-54; assembly: GCA_002011475.1. Classification (GTDB taxonomy): domain Bacteria; phylum Chloroflexota; class Dehalococcoidia; order JdFR-54; family JdFR-54; genus JdFR-54. Next base: position 2,525 of record MTNP01000021.1, on the reverse strand, counting down.
CGGCGTGTCCCATCCATCCCGGGTAGAGGGTGCGGGGATCCTGGTGCAACGAGATATATAGCACCGAGGGGTCAGCATAGAAGATATCCTGGATGCCATTACCGTGGTGGCAGTCGCAATCCATGATGAGCGCCCGCTGCAAATAGCCCTGGCTTTGCAGGGCCTTTATCACTATAGCCTCCTGGTTGAAATAGCAGAAGCCAAAGGTAATATGCTGGTGACGGCGCATGGCGTGATGTCCCCCGAAGGCCAACATCTGAACGGCGCGGTCATACTGGCCTTCCATGATGGACTTGGCTCCGTAGAGAAGTCCCCCCGCCTGGAGCCTGGCCCGCTCATAGGTGCCTACCGGCACCGGGGTGTCACCATCCAGCAGCCCACCCCGGGCGCTGAGTTCCTTAATGCGTTCCAAGAGCGAGCGGTCGTGGACGGCCAGTATCTCATCCTCGCCAACCGCATCTGGGGGGTCAACAACCTCTATGCCGGCGTGATCAATAAGGCCATCCTCCCGGAGCTTGGCCAGATAGCGGGGCAGCCGCTCTTGGAGCAGAGGGTGGCCGGCGCCAAAGCTATGCTCAACTACAGCCGGCTGATAGATGAGGCACAGCCGCTTCATAAATATGGCCCTCATCCTTCAGGGACAGGCGCCTCCGGGCCGCCCCGGCAAGCCCAGGGCCCTGCACCCGAACCATGTCCCGGTGGAAGATATGGCCGAAATGATGGAGGAGCCTATCCTTGACCCTGCTCAGGTCAGGCAGGGGAGACACCAACTCCTTCACAGAGACGACGCTGTCCCTGCCCAGGCCACAGGGGTCGATAAGCTCGAAATGGCTCATGTCCGGATCGATGTTCAGGGCGAAGCCATGGTAGCTCACCCAGCGTCGCACCGCTATGCCTATAGCGGCTATCTTCGCCTCCCCCACCCACACCCCCGGAACGCCCCGTTGCCTGTGGGCCCGGATGCCAAAGTCCCCCAGGGTCAGCATAATCACCTCCTCAATATCATGGAGGTAGCGGTGAAGGTCTTTCCCCTGGAGTCTCAGGTCTATAATGGGGTAGCCCACCAACTGGCCGGGGCCGTGGTAGGTGGCCTTGCCTCCCCGCTCAGTGGCGAATACAGGTATGCCCCAAGGCTGGAGCTGTATCTGGGCAGCCGCGATGTCGGAAGGTTTGGCGGAGGCGCCCAGGGTGACCACCGGGGGATGCTGGAGCACCAGCAGACAATCCTCGATAGCCTGCTCCTGCCTGGCCCGCACCAGCTCATGCTGCAAGCCCAGTGACTCCAGGTAGTTCACCAGGCCCAGCTCAAAGACCAGACACCGCCTTAGTGACACTGGTGTTTCCCTCCATTCACGGGCTCAGGGGGCCGAGGCAAGCCAGGAAGGCATCGGGGAGGTCGTCTTATGTCAACTGAACAAGGCAATTGCTCAACGAATGGGTCGCCAAATAAGTCGATGGCATGGTCTGGGGGATTGCGAGGCGAACTAGGCCACTAGTTTCCCAAATATATATCTGAATAGCTGATAGAATCCAGAGAGGATAATCCCCGATAGAAAGGCAGCACAAATTCCAAACACCACGGCTATCACCAGACCCGAGGGTATCCGGCTCGCCGCAATGATGTCCAGATTCCTCACCGCCAGGCCTACAAATATTCCGGGCACGCATGCCAATAGCGTGATTATGCTGTATCTTATCTGCCTTTCCATCCTTGCCTCCTTGAACTCCTTCTAGCGCTTTGGCCGCCCTTTGCCAAAGCAGGTTGGCAAATTATTGTGTCCATCTTACCCCACGGAATAACATCAGTCAACCCCTTAAAGGCCATAAACAATCGGGGCGGGCGGACTCGAACCACTGACCTCGCTTTATATGCTGCGGAAAAAATTCAGGGCTGAAAATATAGCTGCTGATATCGCCCCCACTGCGCCTGTTACTTGAACAACACAAAGCCACAATGGGACACGAAGTTTTCTAACCTCGTCAGCCAATCGTTCAGTCTCTGATTTTCCATTTAAGTGAAGGCCCATAATCCCGCTTCCTTCCCTAATAAACTGGTCGGGGCGGGCGGACTTGAACCGCCGACCTCAGCGTCCCGAACGCTGCGCGCTACCCAACTGCGCTACGCCCCGTTGCCAACATTATATCCGACCCGTGCCGTTCTAGCAAGCCGAATACCTTGAATTGAATTAGGGCCACTGCTATACTGTTGGCGCCGTGCCACCACAAAGGGTCGTCCTCAGGGTTCCGGCCACCACGGCCAATCTGGGCCCGGGCTTCGATTGCCTGGGAATGGCTCTGAACATCTATAATCGGGTGACGGTGGCCAAAAGCCAGGCCTTCCGCTTGCACATCGCCGGGGAGGGGGCCGATAAGCTTCCCTCAAGCCAGGATAATCCCATCTGCCGGGCCATCGCCAAGGCGTATGAGGAGGCAGGAGAGCCACTGCCCCCCCTGAGCATATCCTGTCACAACAACATACCCCTGAAAAGGGGGCTGGGCAGCAGCGCCGCGGCCATTGTGGCGGG
>MTNP01000014.1 GCA_002011475.1 Dehalococcoides sp. JdFR-54 | reverse complement strand
GGGCGAAGCCCTCGGCCAGCCGGCCGAGGGCTTCGCCCCGCTCTGCTTCGGACAAGCGCCCCAGGTTAAAGGTTATAAAACTATCCCTGGGCTCGATAGCCAGCCCAGGGAGTAGCGCCTTGACATAACCTATCAGCTCGTCCAGACGCAGGGTGCGGGCGGTGGGCTCGGCGTAAAGATAGGCATTAACCCTGCTCACGGCTGTTCACCGCCCCCTGCGTCCGGAACGACTAGGCGATGCCCACCTTGGCCAGCATCTCCAGGGCTACCTCAGCGGCCCGCTTGCCGGAGAGGAGCATGGCGCCAAAGGTGGGGCCCATCCGGGGCAGGCCGTAGACGGTGGACACCGCCATCCCGGAGACGATGAGGCCGGGATGGACCTCCCCGGTGTGCTCCACCACCAGGTCCTCCGACTGCTCCACCCACATGGCCCCGAAGCCCACGGTCTTCAGCAGGCCGCGCTGCTCCAGCTTCTTGGCCACACAGGCATCGTGGCCGGTGGCATCGATGACCACCTTGCACTCCAAGGCTATGGGGTCAACACAGGTGATCTCCCGGGGCAGGGCGGAGATGGGTGTCCAGTTGATGACCACCCCGGCCACTCGATTGCCCTCCCGGAGCACGATATCGTCGAAGATGGTCATATTGGCGAATTTGACCCCGACATCGCAGGCAGCCCCGATGAGCTTGGAGCAGGCATGGGGGCCATCGGCCACATAGAGGCCCTCGTTGGCCTCCTGGTAGGGCACTCCTATCTCCTCCAGCACCTTCTGGGCCGGGGCTCTCAGGGTCACCTTATTCATGAGGTAGCCACCGATCCAGAAGCCGCCCCCCAGATAGTTGTTGCGCTCCACGATAAGCACCTTGAGCCCACTGCGGGCCAGGTCTCGCCCGGCGGCCAGCCCGCTGGGGCCTCCGCCCACGATGATGACATCGCTAGAGGCATACTCCTCGAACTGGCGCAGGAAGCTGGTTACGATGGCCCTGGTGACCTCTTGTTCGCTGACATGGTGAAATAGTGGCATAGGCCTCGGTCTCCTTTCTCCACCTAGCATTTAGTGGTCGATATGCCCAGGTATTTCTCCATAAGCTCCATAGCGCAATATTTGCCGCACATGCTACAGGCGGCCCCCCTGGTGGGGTGCTTGGCATGTCCTCGCTGGGCCCGCTCAGGGTCCAGCGACAGCTTTACCTGCCTCTCCCAGTCCAGCCTTTTGCGGGCCTGGGACATCTCCCGGTCCCGTTCCATAGCGCCCTTCACACCCTTGACGATATCGGCAGCATGGCCGGCGATGCGGGCCGCAATCNCCCCTTGGCGCACATCCTCGGGGTCGGGCAGGGAGAGGTGCTCTGAGGGGGTAACATAGCACAGGTAGTCGGCGCCGGCGGCGGCGGCGATGGCCCCGCCGATGGCGCCGGTAATGTGGTCATAGCCCGGGGCGATGTCGGTGACCAGGGGGCCCAGCACATAGAAGGGCGCCCCCTTGCAGGTGGTCTTCTCCAGCAGCACATTGGCCGCCACCTGGTCCAGGGGCAGATGCCCCGGCCCCTCCACCATAACCTGAACCCCCGCCTCCCGGGCACGCTCCACCAGCTCTCCCAGGATGAGTACCTCCCCCAGTTGGGGCCGGTCGGTGGCATCAGCCAGGCAGCCTGGCCGCATGCCGTCACCCAGGCTCAGGGTGACATCATAGCGACGGGCTATCTCCAGGAGGCGGTCATATTGCTCATAAAGGGGATTCTCCCGCTCATTGTGCAGGATCCAACCGATGAGGAAGCTGCCACCCCGGGAGACCACATCAGTGACCCGCCTCTGGTTCCTGAGCCGTTCCAGGGCAGCCTGGGTGACCCCGCAGTGCACGGTGATGAAGTCCACCCCATCCTGAGCATGTTCCTCGATGGTATGGAAAAGGTCATCGGCGGTCATTTCGACTATGGCACCCCGGGCCGCAATGGCCTGGATGGCGGCCTGATACACGGGCACGGTGCCCAGAGGGACGGGGCAGGCAGCAATGAGGGCCCGACGAATGGCGCTGATGTCGCCGCCGGTGCTCAGGTCCATCACGGTATCGGTGCCCGCCTCCAGGGCCACCCTGAGCTTCCCCAGCTCAGTGTTGACATCGCCGAAGTCCGAGGAGGCGCCCAGGTTAGCGTTCACCTTGGTGCGCAGGCCTTTGCCGATGGCCAAGGGGTCGAGCCCCTGATGATGGACATTGGCGGGCAGCACGATAGTGCCCTCAGCTATCCCCTGGCGCAGGAGCTGGGGATCAAACCCCTCCCGCTCCGCCGCCCGCTGCATCTGGGGGGTGAGAATACCCTTTCGGGCTGCCTCCAGTTGGGTCATAACGCCTCCACAAAAACAAACCGAGGGCCTCGGTTAACAGCGTGGGCTCTCGGTATAGCTACTGCCGCTTCCCTACGCTCGCATTACCGAGATCAGGTTCCAGGGGTCGTCCGCAGTCTTCGGACTCTCAGCCTTGAGCTCCCCCGCGGCCAACTATTCAGTTTCAATTATAACTATAACACACGGCGGGCCTGAAAGCAAGCGGGCATATGGCGAATTTAGCCCCTCAACCTTGACGGGTGATGACCGCCAAACTATAATGAAGCAAACAGGGACTAGGCTTATCGTTGAATAGAGGGACACCGATGCGGTTGGCTGAGGTATACTCGAATGATGCAGATGTAGTCCTCTATCATGGCGATTGCCTCGCGCTTCTGAACCAAATCCCGCCAAGCTCGGTTCAACTCGTAGTAACATCGCCGCCTTACAATATAGGTAAAAGCTACGAGCAGAAGCGAATCCTTGATGAGTATCTTACCGAGCAAGCCCAAGTTATCTCTCGATGCGTTGAATTATTAAAGGACGGTGGCAGCATTTGTTGGGAGGTTGGGAATCATATTGTGGGCAGCCAGGAAGTTCTTCCCCTTGATATCGCTTTATATCCCATATTTGCATCTCACGATCTAAAGCTACGCAACCGTATTATTTGGCATTTTGAGCATGGACTACACTGCTCAAAGAGATTCTCGGGACGTTATGAAACCATCCTTTGGTTTACAAAAGGAGATAGATACGTATTCAACCTTGACCCAGTTCGAGTGCCCCAAAAATACCCAGGGAAGAAATATTTTAAAGGGCCGAAGGTAGGGAAGTATTCGTCTCATCCCCTTGGCAAGAACCCTGGTGACCTCTGGATTATCCCAAATGTAAAACACAGACATATTGAGAAGACGATCCACCCTTGTCAATTCCCTGTGGAACTAGTGGAGCGGCTCGTGCTAGCGCTTACACACGAAGGCGACCTTGTTCTTGATCCTTATATAGGAGTGGGAAGTACCGCTGTCGCGGCGTTAATGCACGGAAGAAGAGCTGCCGGTGCGGACATTGTAGGGGAGTACATAGAGATTGCTAAACAGAGGGTGACCTTGGCAGCGGCGGGTTTATTAAAAACGCGGCCAATGAATCGACCAATTTATGTGCCGCCTAAAACTTCTGTGCTAATAAGACGGGAAGGCGAGGTTTCTCCACCATCTAAGAAACCTGGTCACACTTCTAGCCTCAACATTCAGTTACCATTAGGTTCAAGCAAATGAGAAAGGTATATGAATATTCCCATCTTGGTGGAATGCACATCCTTCGCCTGGATTATCCTGCTATTGAGCGAGAGATAGATGATGTTATCTCCCGAGTCCAGGTTACCAGAAAGACAAAGATTAGTCGCGAGAAAACCATGCCCGGCAGACTGCTATATTCTCCAACTGAACTTAATCGGAATTTCACCGCAGAATTTCGGGCTAGGGGGTTCAAAGAACTAAGGGACACCTTCACCATCTCTATACCGAGGTATCCTGCGCAAATTAAGGGAGCCTTCAAGCAAATCGACTTTGTAAAAGATCGTGTATTAGTTGAGGTGCAATTTGGGAAGTACGCTTTTATGTTCTATGATATGGCCAAGTTTCAATATTTCTTTAATGAAAACAAGGCGGATGTGGGCGTTGAGATAGTTCCATGCCATGGTATGCATACGCAAATGTCTACTGGTGTCTCATACGGCGAGCAATTAGTGTACGATATTGAACGCCTGAAGCGCAATTTCCCAGCCGTACCTGTGAAGGTGATCCTTATTGATGTCTAGGTAAGGCCCTTTTCCCCTTTGCTTAAGTTTGCGTTAGCTTTCCTAATACACTAACCTCGATATTTATTTTATAGGATAGTCATCAGAGGAATCGGAATATTTTGGTCGAGGCGGACGGAAAGGTGCAAGGCCCCCAACTCGGCGTTACCCGCTGCGGGAGCAAGGAGTTCCGCTGGGGGGAACGCACCTATGTCATGGGCATCATCAATGTCACCCCAGACTCCTTCTCCGGCGATGGTGTGGGCTACGATGTGTCCAGGGCCCTGGGACAGGCCCAGCGCTTTGTGGAGGAGGGGGCCGATATTATAGATGTCGGCGGCGAGTCCACCCGCCCCGGCCACACCCCCATCCCCGCTGAGGAAGAATTGAGACGGGTGATGCCGGTGCTGGAGAGGTTGGCAGGGCAGATCCCGGTGCCCATCAGCATAGATACCTATAAGTGGGAGGTGGCCCGCTGCGCCCTTGAGGCGGGGGCGAATATGATCAATGATGTCTGGGGGCTGAAGCGGGACCCAAGGCTGGCGGAGCTGGCAGCGGAATGGGGGGTGCCCCTGGTGCTGATGCACAACCAAGAGGGGACTGCCTACACAGACCTGCTCCCCGATGTCCTGGCCAGCCTGCGGCATAGCCTAGACCAGGCCCTGGAGGCGGGTGTTCCCCGGGATAATATCATAATCGACCCCGGCATCGGCTTCGGCAAGACCCTAGAGCACAACCTGGAGATAATGCACCGCCTCTCCGAATTCAGGTCCCTGGGCCGTCCCATCCTCCTGGGCACCTCCCGCAAATCGATGATCGGCCGGGTGCTGGACCTCCCCCCCGAGGAGAGGGTGGAAGGGACAGCGGCCACCGTGGCCTTGGGCATCGCCGCCGGGGTGGACATGGTCAGGGTGCATGATGTCAAGGCCATGGTGCGGGTGTGCCGCATGACGGACGCCATTGTCCGGGGCCACTGGGGTAGAGGATGCCTACGGCCTATCTAGCCCTGGGCTCCAATCTGGGAGGCCGCGAGGCAAACCTGAGGCGCGCCTTAAAGCTTCTGGCGGAACAGGTCACGATGGACGGGGTTTCCTGCCTCTATGAGACCGAGCCGGTGGGCTACCCAGAACAGCCTCGCTTCCTCAATGCGGTCTGTCGCATCATCACCGAGCTGGCCCCTGGGGAACTTCTGTCCTTGGCCAGGGGGATCGAGGCGCGGCTGGGGCGGCGGCCCAGCTTCCGCAACGCCCCCCGACCCATAGATATAGATATCCTCCTCTACGACGATTTAGTGATGGACGACCCGGAGCTAACTGTTCCCCACCCCCGCCTCCAGGAGAGGGCCTTTGTGCTGGTTCCCCTGGCAGAGCTGGCGCCAGATGTGGTGCACCCCACCCTGGGCGCTAAGATCGAGGAGCTGGCCCAGCGAGTTGGCAGCCAGGGCGTGACTCTCTACAAGAAAGATTGGTGTCTTTTTGACTCGGGAGTGCATCTCCCTAGCAGGGAAACTAAGTAGTTCTAGTCGAGGAGAAGGAATGTATCAGGTATCTGTGGAGCAGCACTTCGATGCCGCCCATTACCTACGGGGTTATAAGGGCAAGTGCGAGACCGTCCATGGGCACCGCTTCAAGGTGGTGGTCACCGTAAGTCGACAGGGCCTGGACCAGATAGACCTGGCCTACGACTTCGTGGAGCTGAAGGGCAAGCTGAAGCAGATACTGGACCGCTTCGACCACAGCCTGCTCAATGAGGTGCCCCCCTTCGACAAGATCAACGCCTCCTCGGAGAACATCGCCTCAACCATCTATAAGGAGCTGGCCGAGAAGCTGAGGGGTGAGCCGGTGAGACTGGCGGCGGTGGAGGTGTGGGAGTCGCCGGAAAACAGGGTAACTTATAGCCCTTAGCATACGGAAGACATCCCCAGGAGCTATAATAAGTTGCTAAGACCTATGGAGTGGAAATCGGGCAAGCTCCGACTCCTGGACCAGACCAGGCTCCCCGAGGCAGAGGTTTACCTGGAACTGGAGGACTACCGAGAGGTGGCCTCGGCCATCAGGGAGATGCGGGTGCGGGGGGCACCGGCCATCGGGCTGGCCGCCGCCTATGGGCTGGTGCTGGGGGCCCAGAAGCTGCAAACCCCGAATAGACAGGAATTTCTGAGCGAGCTCGCCCAGGTCAAAGAAGAGCTCTCGGCCACCCGGCCCACGGCGGTGAACCTTTTCTGGGCATTGGAACGGCTGTGGCAGGTGGCAGAGGGCGAACCAGACCCCTCCAGCCTCAAGGCCCGACTCCTGGAGGAGGCCCGGTGCCTGGAGGTTGAGGAGGTGGCGGCGGAGCAGCGCTTGGGCGAATATGGTGCCCAGCTCATCCCCGATGGGGCTACAGTCCTCACCCACTGCCATACCGGCTCCCTGGCTACCGGGGGCTATGGCACCGCCCTGGGCATCATCCGCGTGGCCCACGAGCGGGGCAAGAGGGTCAAGGTTATTGCCGACGAGACCCGCCCTCGCCTCCAGGGGGCGCGCCTCACCGCCTGGGAGCTAAAGCGACTGGGCATCCCGGTGATGGTCATCGTGGACGGGGCCGCCGGCTCCTTCCTGAGCCGGGGACTTATCGACTGCGTCGTGGTGGGCGCCGATAGGGTGGCCGCCAACGGCGATACCGCCAACAAGATCGGCACCTACTCCCTGGCGGTGCTGGCTATGGAGAACGGCGTCCCCTTTTATGTGGCAGCGCCCTGGAGCAGCATCGACCTCTCCCTGCCCTCCGGCTCAGAAATACCCGTGGAGGAGCGCCCCGAGGACGAGATAACCCATATACGGGGGCAGCGCCTCCTTCCCCAGGGGGTGGGGGTGGCCAACCCCGCCTTCGACATCACCCCCCATCAGTACATAACGGCCATCATCACCGAGAGGGGCGTGGTCAGGGAGCCCTATGTGACCAAGCTGAAGGAACTTATCAGCGGCTAGGAGGACACCACTATGACTGAAGCACAGATAGGGATCATCGGCGGCACTGGACTCTATCAGATGGAGGGCATCAGCGATGTCAGGGAGGTCAGGGTCAATACCCCCTTCGGCCAGCCCAGCGACGCCATCATCCTGGGCACCCTGGAGGGCAAACGCCTGGCCTTCCTCCCCCGACACGGCCGGGGCCACCTCATCAACCCCACCCAGGTCCCCTACCGGGCCAACTTCTATGCCCTGAAGTCCCTGGGGGTGGAGCGCATCATCGCCATCAACTCGGCGGGCAGCTTCCAAGAGGAGCTCGCCCCCGGCCACCTGGTGGTCCCCGATCAGGTCATCGACCGCACCCGCACCCGGGAGAGCACTTTCTTCGACCGCAAGGGCCTGGTGGTGCATATCCCCTTTGCCGAGCCCTTCTGCCCCGTGCTCCGAGAGGTGCTGTGCCGGGCTGCCCAGCAGGCCGGGGCCAAAGTGCATGATGGGGGTACCTTTATTGCTATGGAGGGCCCCCAGTTTTCCACCAGGGCCGAATCGCGTCTCTACCGCTCCTGGGGGGCCAGCATCATCGGCATGACCGTCTTCCCCGAGGCCAGGCTGGCCCGGGAGGCCGAGATGTGCTACGCCAGCCTGGCCAGCGTCTCCGACTACGATAGCTGGCACGAGGAGTACGAGCCGGTCACCGCCGAGACCATCCTGGCGGTGCTCCGGCAGAATGTGGAGGTCTCCAAGCGCATCATCCGCATCGCACTGGGCCTCATCCCCGAAGAGCGCCGCTGCCTCTGCCCTGAGGCGCTGAAGACAGCCATAGCCACCTCCCCCAAGGACATCCCGCCCCAGCTCAAGAGGGACCTGGCCCTGTTGATCGGGAAATATGTCGGCTGAGGGCATCTGTTAAGCCATGCGGGTTCGTCTTTCCACCGCTGAGGGCAAGGAGGTAGAGTATGACCCCGCCAGGGGAGGCCTGGAGCCCTGGCCGGAGATGCCTTGCCTGCGCTGTGGCCTGTGCTGCACCCGGTGGCAGCCCGAGATAGACGCCGATGAGCTGAAATTCCTGGCTCAGGGATTAGGCCTCCACCTGGAGGCGGTGCGCAGACAATATGTGCAAGAGCATCCCTACAAACCAGGCATTTATTTCATTAAGAGGCAGTCGGGGGCCTGCATCTTTTTGAGCCGCCAGGGGGACCTGGCCGCCTGCACCGTTCACCCCTTCCGTCCCCAGGCCTGTCGCGATTGGACACCCAGCCCTTTTCGCCCCGAGTGCCGGGAGGGTCTGAGACGTCGCTGGCAGACTGATAAATTAGTAGGTATAGAGGAGCTCTCGCTCAGCCACGATGAACTGGCAAACCTCTACCGCTCCTTGAGATCTTCCTAGGGGAGACGAGTGGTGTACAAGAAAAGGCGGGTGGCGCTTCTGAAACATCGGCGCAAGCGCCAGAAACTGAAGGCGAGGCGAAAGGCCGAGCGTCAGGCGTCCAAAGGCTGAGGATGTTCCGTCCCGAGAAGCGGGCCCTTCTGCTCAGCGGCGGCCCCGGGGTGGGCAAGACCACCATCATTAAGGAGGCAGTGGCCCACGTGGGCGGGGCGGCGGGGGGCTTCTACACCGAGGAGATCCGGGAGCAAGGGGTGAGGCAGGGTTTCCGCCTGGTAACGCTGGCCGGGGAAGTGGCCACCCTGGCCCATATCTCCATCGGCGGGGCTTACCGGGTGAGCAGATACGGGGTGGACGTGGAGGGCCTGGAGCGGGTGGGAGTAACCGCCCTCAGAGAGGCTATCCGCAGCTCTGAGCTGGTGGTGGTGGATGAGATCGGCAAGATGGAGCTATTCTCCTCGGCTTTCCGGGAGGCGGTGCTGGAGGCCCTGGAGGGGGGCAAGAGATTGCTGGGCACTATAATGTCCAAGCCCCACCCCTGGGCCGACCGGCTCAAGCGCCGCCCCGAGGTGGAGGTGGTCATGGTGACCAGGGAGAATAGGGGCCGAGTGCTGGAATCGGTGACAGGATGGCTGGGCCAACTGGCTGGGGGTGCCTCTTTCCAAAATCCTTAAAAGCCCCGCTCTGCCGCCTGATAAGCTAACCTGATGGCGCTCTTGATGGCCGGGGCCTGGCTGCGGCCGTGGGCCACGATGACATTGCCCCTGACCCCCAGCAACGGCGCCCCCCCGAACTCGCTGTAGTCCACGGCCCGGCGGAAGAGACGCAGGGCCGACTGAAAGCGCTTCCGCTTGCCCAGGGCCTGGCTCACCTGCTGCACCATGACCTCGGCAAAGCCCTCAGCCCCCTTTATCACCACGTTCCCGGTAAAACCGTCGGTGACGATGACCTCGGCCTTATCCCTGAGGATGTCCTTCGCCTCCACATTGCCCACGAAGTTGAGCCCGGCTTCCTTGAGCAGCGGGTGGGCCTCCCTTACCAGGCGGTTGCCCTTGATCTCCTCCTCGCCGGTGCTGAGGAGGCCGATGCGGGGCCGCGCTATGCCCAGGACCTTTTCCATATAAACACTGCCCATATGGGCGAACTGCACCAGATAGGAGGGGCGACAGTCCACAGTGGCGCCCACGTCCAGGACCAGCACCGGCCGCTCCTGGGGGGTGGGGTAGAGGACACACAACGCCGGGCGCTCTATGTCCTCCTCACGACCCAGGATGAACAGCGAGGCTGCCACCACTGCCCCACTGTGCCCCGCGGAGACGAAGGCCGAGGCCTTGCCCTGCTGGAGGAGGCTGATGCCCACCACGATGGAGGAGTCCGGCTTGGCCTGCACCGCCTGGGTGGGTTGTTCGTGGAAGCCTATGACCTGGGGGGCGTGAACCACGGGGAGCTGGCCTTTGAGCTCGGCCAGCAGGGGCTCCAAGACGGCCTGCTGGCCCACCAGCACCATGGGTATCCCCTCCCTGGCCGCCGCCACCGCCCCCTTGACCACCTCCTCAGGGGCATAGTCTCCCCCCATAGCATCCACAGCGATGGGCAACAACGATGAACCCTTAACTGGTTGAGGTCCTCTCCCAGAGGTCACAGCGACCACCCCAGCGGGCCAGGACCTTGCCATTGAGGGAGAGCTGGGCGATCTCGCATAGATTGGGGCAGGCCTTGCACTCGAAGGAAGAGGTATGATACTGGATCTGGCTGACTTGGAAGCCCTGGAAGCGGCTGGGCTCCCCGGTGGCGCTCATCTCCTCGTGCACCAGTAGAGCTACCCCAATGGCGCCCATCACCTCATGATGGGGGGGCACCACTACCTGGGTCTCCAGGCTCTCCTCCAGGGCGCGCACGATGCCCTGGTTGAAGGCCACGCCCCCCTGAAACACCACCGGGGGCAGCAGCTCCTTGCCCAGGGCCACATTGTTGAGGTAGTTGCGCACCAGGGCCTGACACAGCCCATAGAGGATGTCCTCAGTGCGGTGCCCCATCTGCTGCTTGTGAACCATATCCGACTCGGCGAAGACGGTGCAGCGCCCGGCAATGCGCACCGGTGTCCGACTCTCCAAGGCCCGGGGCCCGAATTCCTCGATACTGATGCCCAGGCGCAAGGCCTGGTGGTCCAGAAAGCTGCCAGTGCCGGCAGCGCATACGGTGTTCATGCCAAAGTCGGTGACCACCCCCTGGCGGATGATGATCACCTTGCTGTCCTGGCCGCCGATCTCCACCACCGTCTGCACCTGGGGGAGGATGTGAAGGGCGGCCACGGCGTGGCTGGTTATCTCGTTCTTGACCAGGTCGGCGCCCACGATAACGCCAGCCAGATACCGGGCGCTGCCGGTAGTGCCCACCCCCGCGATCTCCATCCCGGGGGGAAGGCGGCGGGCTATCTCCGCCAGCCCCTGCTGCACCATGGCGATAGGCTTGCCCTGGGTGCGCAGGTAGAGGGTGTCCACCAGCTCGTCCCGCTCATCCAGCAGGGCGAATTTGGTGGTCACCGAGCCCACATCTATGCCCAGGTAGACCTTCATATAGCCGCCTTCTCCCTGGCCTTGCGCCGCCTCCTGATGAGATCGACGAAGGCCTCCAATCGGGTGAGCATCCCCGGCTTGCCCATCTGCTCATCACAGATCAGGGTGAGCACCGGGACATCCTCCTTGGTGGTGGGCATGATGTTTTCGGCGATGATCTCGGGCATACAGGTGAAGGGGGCCAGGTGGATGAGGCCGTCATAGTCCTGGGCGTGGAGCACCTTCTCCCCCACCGACTCCCAGCCATCGCCGCCTACATCCCGCTTCAGATAAGGGAGGGCCGCCCGGTGCACCCTCTGCTTCTCGTTCATGCCCAGGGGGTTGAGGAAGAAGCTGAACTTGGTCCAGTCAGAAAGGTACAGATTGCGATGCACCTCACAGCCCAGCTTGCCCAGCTCTATCTCCACATCCAGGTTGGAGAACGGCTCCAGCACCACGTAGAATTCCCCCATCACCATTACCTTTAAGGGCTGGATGTTGGGGTTGCGGGGCACCTGGGCCAGCTTCTCCAGGTAATATTTCCTGATCTCCCTCAGGGAGTGGGGGCGTTTGGCCTCGGCGATGGCGGTGATAGCCTGGCGCAAGATGCGGCTGGCAGCCCCCTTCTCCCGCTCCACGGCCCGCACTCTGTTCACCTCACGCTCTATATCGTCTATCACACTGTATTTCTTTAGGCCCAAGAGCACCGCCGGTATGATCTTGGCCCAGCTAGCACCCCCCGTGATAAACTTAAATATGTGGAGCAGGCCCAGGAACTTCTTCTCCGAGACGCCCAAGGGGATCATCTTAAATTTGTAACCCAAGTCCTGAAGGATCTGTTTCTGCAACAGGTGGTAGCGGCCCAGCCGACAGGTGCCCGTGCCGGCGGCCATGAGCAGGGTATCCGCCCCCGCCTCCAGGGCCTCTATGAAATTGCCCAGGGTGAGCTTGAAGGGTAAGCATAGGCCCTCCGGGGAATACTTCACCCCTAAAGACAGGGTGCGCCGGCTGGTGGGGGGTGGCGGCACCGACTCCACCCCCAGCTCCTCAAGGGTCCCCTTTAAGCCTACCCATAGGTGCGCCAGATGAGGGGCGGTTACCCGCATGCTGTAACCTGCCTCCGTCTTTGAATCATGTCCAGGAATGCCTCCAGCCTGGTGACCAGCCCCGCCTCGGCAGTATGCTCATCCAGCATCAGGGACATAAAGGAGCAGCCCCGCAGCTTCTTGGCCCGGCGTTCCACCATCTCGAACATCAGGGAGTCGGGGCCGCAGCCGAAGGCGGCCACCCCGATGACCCCGGCCACCTGGTTCTCCAGATAGTAACCCCCAGCCCCCACCACCTCCGCCTCATAGGTCCAGTAGGCCTGGCCCACGATCTGGGCCATAGCCTCATCCAGTCCGGCCTGGGGCACCATTTCCGGCGTGTATACTTTTACCCCGCCCCTGTCCAAACGCTCCAGCAGCCGGTGGTTAACAAAGCTGTCATAGACGAGGTAGGGATGCCCGATGACTGCCAGGGATAGATGGTAGCCCCTGGTTTCATCCCTAATGGACTGCCCCTCCAACACCTGAAGGGGGGTTAGCCCCTGGGAGCGCATCCTGGCCACATAGTCCTGATGGGCCTGCCAGGCAGACTGGGCAGCCCTCTTGACCTTGAGAGGGTTACAGCTGAAGCGGCGCCCCAGGCTATAAATAGCCTGGTATAGGGCCCGCTTACCTTGGTCAACGTCGATCTCCACCTCCAGTATGGGCGGGGATTCGGGGACTACCGCCCGAGTCAGGTCGGGCAGACCCAGGAATTTGGAGCAGTTGTGCACCTTATAGGCCATGCTCCTGATAGCGGGAACGAATACGTAGTCGCAAGCCCCGATCAGGGAGACCACATGGCCGCAGAAGACCTTTACCGGCAGGCAGGTCTCAGCCACCGCCCGAGACACCCCCTCAGCCAGGGTAGCCCGGTTGGTGGGAGGTGATACTACCACCTGGGCCCCCAGCTCCTGAAAGAAGGTAAGCCACATGGGATAATACTGATAATAAAGCAGGGCCCGGGGGATGCCTATGGTAACCATCCCGGCTCCTCAGTTTCCCTTAAGCGTAGGCCTATTATATCACCAAAGCTGGCAAAGTCAACGAGGTTGGGGGAGTTGACTGCCCAAAAAGGAGCGCTGGCCGCGGAGAAATTCGGCTATTTCCAGAGGCCGCTTCCCCTCCAACTGCACCCGGCGCAGGCCCAGAACGCCCTCCCCAGTGACCACCCCCGCCGGGGGCTGGCCAGCCCCCAGGGCGACCACCCTCCCCACCTCCCCACCCCCGCCAGGCAAGGGGATAGCCTCTAGGATCTTGAGCCGCCTGCCCCGCCACCAGGTATAGCTGCCCGGCCAGGGCTGGAACGCCCGAACCTGCCGCCAGAGCTGAGGGGCGGGGAGGTGCCAGTCCATTTCCCCGGCCTCCTTAGCGATGAGCTGGGAATAGGTCGCCTTGGCTTCGTCCTGAGGCTGGGTTGCCAGCTCACCCCGCTGCCAACGGGGCAGAACCTCGGAAAGGAGCCCAGCCCCCAATCCAGCCAGGCGCATGGTGAGGCTGCCCGTAGTGTCCTCATCCCGGATGGACAACTGCCGCTGGGCGAGGACGGGCCCGGTATCCAGGCCGCTGTCCATAAGCATTATGGATACCCCGGTCACCTCATCGCCGGCCAGGATGGCGGCGGCCACCGGGGAGGGGCCGCGGTGTCGGGGCAGGAGAGAGGGATGCACATTGAGGCAGCCCAAGGGGGGGACATCCAGCACCGCCTGGGGCAACAACAGTCCATAGGCGGCCAGGACAATGGCCTCGGGCTGGAGCTGGGCCAGGCGCTCCACCTCCTGAGGCGGCCGCAACGAGGTGGGTTGCGCTACCCGCAGGCCCCGCTCCACAGCCAGCCTCTTTACGGGCGACTGAGTCAGTCGTTGGCCCCGGCCGGCAGCCGCTTCGGGACGGGTATAGACCGCCACCACCTCGTGGCCGTCTTGGAGGAGTCGCTCCAGGATGGGCACCGCGAACTCGGGGGTGCCCAGAAAGATCAAACGCACTTTGTGCCTCCGCGCCCATTGTAGCATCGGAAAATTGGCGGCTCAAGCTGAGCCCAAGAAATCGTGAGAAAGAGAGCGCCTGGGTGCCCCCTCAAAGACGGGGTGCCGGCATTGTTTGCCCCCGAATAACCCTCAGAGACCTTGCCCCTAGCCTGACCCCGTGTTAGCCTAGATTCTGAGCTTTTATTCCCCCGCCCAATTCCCCAGGGACGATTTATCTTATTCAAATTCCAAGTGCCGCGCCCGCGGCCCAAGGGGATATTTTGGCAAGGGAGGCCAAATATATCCTGTAAGTTATCTCAATTGGTGGGGAGGGATTTCTTTTGCCAAAACCTGGAGCCGAGGAGGCAGCGGTGCGTTCTGCCGGAGATATCTGGCTGAGTGCCCTGGGGGAGCTTCAAATTCAGGTCACCAAACCCAATTTCCAGACCTGGCTCAAGGACACCGTGGGCCTTAGCTTTGACCATGGCCGCTTTGTGGTGGGTGTGCCCACCGTTTTCGTCGCCGAGTGGCTGGAGAAAAGATGGCGATCCATGATAAAAAAGACCCTTATGGGCATCACTGGCCAGGAATTGGAGGTTCAGTTCGTTGTCCACCCCAGTTCCCAGGATTCAAGCTCTCCAACCCCCCCGGCGACCACCGACCCAGCCCCGTCCAGCGATGGGCGATGGCCTTACCCGGCCCCTCGATTAAATCCCAAGTATACCTTCGAGTCCTTCATTGTAGGCAGCTGCAACCGCCTGGCCCATGCTGCCGCCCTGGGGGTGGCCGAGAACCCCGGAGGCAACTATAACCCCTTGTTCATCTACGGGGGCGTGGGACTGGGCAAGACCCACCTCCTTCACGCCATCGGACACGTAGCCTTGGCCAAGCATCTCCAGCTCCTCTATGTAAGTGCCGAGCAGTTCACCAATGAGTTCATCAGTTCCATCCAGCAGAGAAAGACCGAGGACTTCCGGGCCAAGTATCGCAGTGCCGATATGCTCCTCATGGACGATATTCATTTCATCAGCGGCAAGGAGCAGACCCAGGAGGGCTTTTTCCACACCTTCAACGACCTCCACAACTCCAATCGCCAGATAGTCATCACCAGCGACCGCCCCCCCAAATCTATGCCCCTCCTAGAAGACAGGCTGCGCTCCCGCTTTGAATGGGGGCTCATCGCCGACATCCAGCCACCGGACTGGGAGACCCGGCTGGCCATCCTCCGCGCCAAGGCCGAGCAGCAAACCGTGATTATCGACGAGGCGGTGCTGGAGCTCATTGCCCGCCGAGTCCAGCAAAATATCAGGGAGTTGGAGGGCTGTCTGAACCGGGTGGTAGCCTACTCCCAGCTTACCCACACCATACCCACCCCCGAGCTGGCCGCCCAGGTGCTGGAAGATATAGTGGCCAAGCAAAGGCGCTCCACCATAACCCCAGGCCTGATTCTAGAGAAGGTGGCCGAGTACTTTCGCCTTTCCAGCGCCGCCCTCAAGGGCAAAAGGCGAGATCAGCCCACAGCCCTGGCCCGCCAAATCGCCATGTACCTCATCCGCGAGGAAACCTCCATCCCCCTGGCCGAAATCGGCCAGGAACTGGGGGGACGGGATCACTCCACAGTCCTCCACGGCTGCGAGAAGATTGCCGCGGAGATAAACACCAATCCGGGGCTGCGCCGGGATGTCCTCGAGATCAGGGCTATGCTCTACCCCAGAGAGGAACGCCTGTAGGCAAGGGAATCGACATAACGATTGTGGATAATCTACCCCCTTTTGTGGACAACTCCGCCTTTTTGTGGATAACCTTCTGCCTTTAACAAGGTTGTCTTTTCCCTGTTAACCCCGATTTCTGCAAAACCTCATCGTTTATTATGTATTTGTTATAATTGAATGAAATAAATATTGGCAGTCTTTCAGAATATGTAAACAAAAATGGTTGACATCGTCGATATAGTGGTTCGCGCGGGCAATGGCGGGAATGGTGTGGTCAGCTTTCGGCGGGAGAAGTTTGTGCCCCTTGGTGGGCCGGATGGCGGCGATGGCGGCAAGGGTGGGGATGTGGTCTTGGAGGCTAAGGCCGGGCTACGCACCCTGAAGGAATTTACCCGAAGGCGCCTCTTTCAGGCAGAGCGGGGGCAGCATGGCCAAGGGCAGAGAAAACACGGTCGTAACGGGGCTGACCTGGTTATAGGGGTGCCCTTGGGCACTCAGGTATGGGCCTGGGAGAATGGGGAGAGGCGGTTTTTGGCCGACCTCAAGGCACCGGCGCAGAGGGTAGTGGTGGCCAGGGGGGGTCGGGGCGGCTTGGGCAATGCCCGCTTCGTAAGCGCCACCAACCAGGCACCTCGCCTTGCCCAGAAGGGAGAGCCTGGGGAGGAGCGACGACTTACCCTGGAGCTAAAGCTCATTGCCGATGTGGGCATCATTGGCTACCCCAATGTGGGCAAGTCGACCCTGCTGGCCAGGGCATCGGCAGCTCGGCCCAGGATTGCTGACTTTCCCTTCACCACTACTGAACCCGTCCTCGGAGTGGTGGAGGCGGGCTATCAAAGCTTTGTCTTGGCGGAAATACCGGGCCTTATCGAGCAGGCCCATCTGGGGAGGGGGCTAGGCCACGACTTTCTACGCCATTCTGAGCGTACCCACCTCCTCATTCACCTCTTGGATGGCTCCACCAGCGACCCCCAGAGGGACTTCGACAATGTGAATAGAGAGTTGGCCCTTTACAGCCCTGAGCTGGCCCAGAAGCCGCAGCTAGTGGCGGTGAACAAGATCGACCTTGCGGAGGTTCGGGAGCGGCTGCCCCAACTGGAGCAGGGGCTGGCTTGCCTGAAACGACCTCTATTCTTTATCTCGGCTGCCACCGGGGAAGGGGTGGCGGAGCTCATGGCGGAGGCGGCCCGAGCCCTGGGGCAACTGCCACCTCCCCGGCCCTCGCCCTCGGAATTCGTATTTCATCCCCAGCCGGCAGATGCCAGGGTGTCGGTGACCAAGGAGAGGGGGGTATTCGTGGTGTCGGTGCCCCGGCTGGAGCGCATCGTGGCCGGCACCGATATGAGCTTGCCCGAGGCCAAGGGCTACCTGAGGCGACAGCTGGAGAGGATGGGGGTAAACACCATCCTGCGGCGGGAGGGGGCAAAGCCAGGCGATAGGGTGCGCCTGGGCGAGCTGGAATGGGAGTTCGAGGCATGAGGCAAATCGGCGTTCTGGGCGGTACCTTTGACCCGGTGCATTACGGGCATCTGGCTATAGCTGAAGAGGCCCGGGTGCAGCTGGGCCTGGACGAGGTGCTCTTTGTCCCGGCGGACAAGCCCTACTTCAAGCTCGACTGGAAGATCACCCCCGCCCGCCACCGCTTGGCCATGCTCAGATTGGCTATTCAGGACAACCCCTACTTCAAGGTATCCACCATCGAGACCGACCGGCCAGGCGTCTCCTACACGGTAGATACCTTGCAAGAGCTGCGACACCAGTACGGTGGCGAGGTGGAGATCTACTTCATCCTGGGCTGGGACGCCGTAGACGACTTCCCCAACTGGCATGAGCCGGGTCGGATTGTGGAGCTGGCCCACCTAGTGGCGGCGGCCCGCCCTGGCTACCACCCCGATTTCTCCGGGCTGGAGGCAGCCATTCCCCAGGCCGCGGGCCAGATCATCCCCCTGGAATTGCCCGTGCTGGGGGTCAGCTCCACGGAGATACGAAGGCGGGTGAGACAGGGACAGTCCATCCGTTACCTGGTCCCGGAGGCGGTGGAGAGGTATATTAAAGAGAAGCGCCTTTATAGATGATTTCCAGGAGGCAATAAATGGATTTGAAAGCTCTAGGCAAAGGTCTCGGCCCGCTAATCGGCCTCATGGTCATCTCCCTTTCCCTGGCTGCCTCTTGCGCCTCCGCCCCTGAGGGAGGGTGGGTGATACAAAAGCCGGGCTATCCATTGCGGGATGTCAGCTTCGTGGATGCCAGAACTGGCTGGGCGGTTGGGGAGAACGGGGTTATCTATCATACCAGCGATGGGGGGGCTACCTGGGACTGGCAACAGAGTGGCACCCTGAAAGACCTGTACGGGGTTTGGTTTATAGATAGGAATCGGGGATGGATTGTGGGGGAGGGGGGCACCATCCTCAAGACCAACGATGGGGGGCAAGTGTGGCAGCCGGTGCCCGGGGCCACCGCTGCTGACCTGTATAGTATCACCTTTTATGGCTCCCTTAAGGGCTGGGCGGTGGGCGAGGGGGGCACCATTTTGCATACCTCCGATGGCGGCAGGTCGTGGCAGCGCCAAGAGATCGCCACCACCGAAGACCTCTTCGATGTGAGTTTCGCCACCGGCAACTACGGCTGGGTGGTGGGAGAGGGGGGTACTAGCCACCATACCGCCAATGGCGGGACCTCCTGGGTGCTCCAGGGCTATCCCTCGTGGTGGTCCTTGAGGGGGGTGGACTTTGTGGATGTCCACACCGGCTGGGTGGTGGGCATGGGCGGGGCCATCGCCCACACCGACGATGGCGGGTTCACTTGGACCCTCCAAACCACCAAAACCCGGGCCGAACTATGGGGGGTTGACTTCATCGATAGCCAGAATGGATGGGCGGTGGGGGCCGGGGGCACTATCCTCCACACCACTGATGGCGGCAAATCCTGGTCCCAGGAGCCTGTCCTGGCCGAGGCCGTGCTATATAGCGTTTTCTCCCTGGATGAGGGGCACGCCTGGGCAGTGGGCGAGTATAGTACCGTCCTCCACTACCGGCTGGAAACGGGGGAGTGAGCTGCTCCTCAACTCCCCTTTCGGCCTGTGGCCCGCTCCTGATAAGCGAAGGCGGAGCTCATGATCTCATCTATGTTCAGTAGCTCCCCCACGGTGGCCCCGGCCCTGAGCTTGTCTTGGAGGACGTGCTCCGTCTCCAGTATCTGGGTGGCCCGTTTCAGTACCGCCTCGGCCTCCTCTTGATGCACCACCACGACCCCGTTGAGGTCCACGAGGATGATGTCGCCGGGGTTGACCTCCACCCCACCGCACTGGATGGGCACATTGACCCGCCCATACCCCGATGTGGAACCCGCATTGGGCACCACGGCGCGGCACAGCACCGGGAATCTTGACTCCCTGAGCTCCTCGATGTCTCTGGTGGCGCCGTCGATGATGATCGCCTGCACCCCCCGATTTCTGCACGAGATTGACAGGTTCTCGCCGAAGAAGGCGGTGTCTCGGGAGCTGCGGGCATCGACGACCACGATGTCCCCGGGCTGGGCGATGTCCACGGCCTTGATGACTGGGGCCACGTCGGCGGCCATGGTCTTGGCGGTGATGGCCACCCCCACCAGCCTTATGCCGTCGATTATTGGCTTGATGTCCGAGGTCATGGCATTAAAGCCCCCCATGGCATCGGCCACGGCGCAGGCCGGGGAGTTATATTTGAGGAGCGCCCGGAAGCCCTCGACCAGCTCCTGGGCTGGGCGCTTTATCTGGGTATTCACCTTCATAACCATTTCGGCTACCTCCTCGGTTTAATCGGCCTTGGCCTGCTTCTCTCGGAAGGCGCGGAGGCGGGGCACTGCCTCCGGCGTGATGAAGTCACCACTGACCTGGCCCTGACGGGTGAACCAGTCGACCCTGGAGCCGGTGGCCCAGTCGCACTTCAGCCCCCGGTTTATCTGGGCCTTGATGAGCCTGAGGGAGGCGGCGCTCTGGGAGAGGAGCCGATCCACCACCTCCTGGGTGGCTGCCTCTAGCTGGTCGTTGGGGACCACCTTGTAGACGAGGCCGAACTCCAGGGCCTCCCGGGCGCTGAGGCGGCGGCTGAGGAAGAAGAGCTGCTTGGCCCGGTGGATGCCCACCAGGCGGGGCAGCGTCTGGGCCTCGTCGAAGCCGGGCACGATGCCCCAGCGGGCATGGGTATCCTGGAATTGGGCATCCTCGGCGGCGATGATGATGTCGCAGATGTAGGCCAGCCAGAAGCCGCCGGTGATGGCATAGCCCTGCACCGCCGCCACCACCGGCTTGTCCATGGTCTCTATCAGTTCTAGGATATATAGCCCCTGACGCATCTTTTCGACGAATATCTCATCGGCGCCCCCCTCGATGAGCTGCCCCATATCCTTGAGGTCCAGGCCGGTGCAAAAGCTGGTGCCGGCCCCCCTGAGCACCACCACCCTGATGCTGCGGTCGGCGCGCAGGTCTTTGAAGGCGGCGATGAGCTCAGTGAGGGACTGGGCGGTGAGGGAGTTGAGGGCGTGGGGGCGGTTGAGGGTGATGGTGGCCACGGCATCCTTTTTCTCGAGCAGGATGGTCTCAAACTGCATAGGCACCTCCTTTCCTTGGGTAGAGGATACACCAAAAGGGGGAGGTTGGGAAGAGGAGACAAGTGGAAAATGGGCGTTATGTAAAGCTTGACAAAAGCGGGGGGAAGCCGATTATGGGTTGTAACCCATCAATCGCGCTGCCAGTACTCTAACCATCGCTCGTAAGGCTCGGGCATCGCCACAGTTGTCCGCTCCCAACGAATGGGGATCTTTTGCGCCCCCTTGTCACGCAGCATAGCTCGGAGGGCTTGTCGTGATATCTCCACGCCCCTTGGGTTGGTGCCTTGTCTGGGCACTGATAGGTAGCAGTCCTTCCCCAGTTCTTGGAAGAGGGTCGTCTGTACCGCCTTCGGTATAAAGAATAAGCCACCCTCGTTGTCCCATTTTATCTGTGCCAGCAAAATATCCGACCTAGGTTCATACCACTGCACAAACCTCTTAACGCTATCCCAGTCTACTGTCCAAACTACCTTGACACCTCCGCTGCCTGTTATAGTCTTAACGGAAAGGGGCTCTCCGAATATGATGACGTCAACCTCAGGGGTGGTAATGGGGACATTTGTACAGACATTCTCCGCACCAAAGCGATAGACGAGAAGGGCTATCAGAATCTGCTCACGCTTGGAGCCTACCTCCATTCCCACCTTGCCCGCCCGACGGCTCTCCGCCTCAGCCAATTGGAAGAGAAACGGTAGCTTGCGCTGGACCTTTGCAACAATATTGGGGTCGTTGAAAAGCGACATAAGAAGGCTACTCATTGGTGGTTACGCTTTCATCGCCAGTGGAAGAGGGATTTTCAGTTGCCACTGTTTAATCCTTTGCTCGGCTAACTGAACATATTCGGGATTGATTTCGTAGCCTACATAATACCGGTCCGCCTTGAGGGCAGCTACAGCAGTGGCTCCGCTTCCCATAAAGGGGTCAAGCACTACCTCGCCGGAATAAGTATAAAGCTGTATACAGCGATAGGGTAGCTCAATGGGGAAGGGCGCAGGGTGCCTCACCTTGGTGGCAGACTCCGCCGGGAACCGCCAGACGCTCTTGGTAAATTCCAGAAACTCCTTTCGGCTGATAGTTGGCTCTCGCCCATGGGGACGAGGCCGAGTGAACGTATTCTTACAAAAGACTAGGATATACTCGTGAATATCTCGCAAGGTAGGGTTGGTTGCGGACTGCCAACTGCCCCATGCTGTAGAGCTGCTGGCGCTTGCTGCTTTGTCCCAGAGTATCTCGCCACGCATAAGGAAGCCTAGTTCGAGCATGTCCTGTATAATAAAAGCATGGAGCGGTAGGTAGGGTCGGCGTCCCAGGTTGGCTACATTAAAACAGACTCGGCCACCAGGTGTTAGCACACGATAAACTTCAGCCATCACCCGCCGTAGGAAGGCCCTATACTCATCCAGCGTTAAGTTCTCATCATACTCTTTCCCCACATTATAAGGAGGCGAGGTAACCATGAGATGCACACTGGAATCGGGCAGCTCCTCCATGCGCTCGCTGGATTTGCAAAAGATTCGATTTGCCACACCCGTAGGCAGAGGGTTCTCATGATAGGCTACAGGCTGCTCTTCTGGCAAGCCTTCATAGAGGCGACTAGCGTAGAAACGACTG
This sequence comes from Dehalococcoides sp. JdFR-54, assembly GCA_002011475.1. Classification (GTDB taxonomy): domain Bacteria; phylum Chloroflexota; class Dehalococcoidia; order JdFR-54; family JdFR-54; genus JdFR-54. The sequence goes on along the minus strand of MTNP01000014.1, from coordinate 10,312 downwards.
GCATCGTGTCCAAACCGCCCTGGGGATCCAAAAGTGCTAGTCTGGGTGCCTTTCCTGCGGTTATAGCGTCTTAGCTGACCCATCAACATCACTCCACTTATGGAATACCTCCTCTGCCACCCTTGCCGCCCTTGCCCCGATACTTGTAGCTTTGCGCCCAGTATTCGTCCTTGGCATCCAAATACCGCTCTATAGATTCGTGACGTGCGCTTATGGGACGGGTTGGTGGTGCCTCGGGCTTATATCCACTTTCTTGCACCAATTGTCTGAACCTTTCTTCTGCTTTCTTGATAGACGAGAAGCTAGCGACGATGCATCCGTCATAAACAATATGAAACTTGCCATCGTTAGGAACCTGGCTGGTATTCCTTTCAATTGACAGATTTAGCTTTGGTATGGAATGTTTGTAGAAACCACCATGATTTTTCATGTATAGGTTCCGCTCGCAAACAGGCAATTGGGCAAGTTACATCCTCAGTGTAGTTACAAGTATACTTCTTCGGGAAGTTTCAATCAACCTATCCGTGGTTTGGGTAGATGGGTTAAGGTTGTGGGCAGGTTGGCTACAGGTTCTCCAGCTACACGTCCAAGTTAGCGCTTCTTGCGTGGGCCTGGATGAAGGCCTTCCGCGGCGGCACCTCGCTGCCCATTAGGGTCTGGAAGGTCTCGGCCGCCTTCACCGCATCCTTCACCTCCACCCGGAGCAGGGTGCGGTTGCTGGGGTCCATGGTGGTCTCCCAGAGCTGCTCCGGACTCATCTCCCCCAGGCCCTTATAGCGCTGAATGGCCACCTTCTGGTCGTCGCCCAGGCGCTTGAGCAGGGCCTCCTTCTCCTCTTCGGAGTAGACCCAGTACTGCTTCTTGGCGGCCTGGATGCAGTACAGGGGGGGCTGGGCGATATAGAGATGCCCAGCGTTGATGAGCTCCGGCATATAGCGGAAGAAGAAGGTCAACAACAGGGTGCGGATGTGGGCGCCGTCAACATCGGCGTCGGTCATGATGATAACGCGGTGGTAGCGTAGCTTGGCCAGGTCGAGCTGGTCATTTGGCCCTACCCCCAGGGCGGTGATGAGGGCCCTTATCTCCTCATGGCTCAGCATCCGCTCGGCGGCGGCCTTCTCCACATTCAGGATCTTGCCCCGCAGGGGCAGGATGGCCTGGAAGCGGCGGTCGCGACCCTGCTTGGCCGAGCCCCCTGCGGAATCGCCCTCCACCAGGTAGAGCTCGGAGCGCCGGGGGTCCTTCTCCGCGCAGTCGGCCAGCTTGCCGGGGAGGGTGCTCTCCAGGGAGGAGCGCTTGATGATGAGCTCCCGGGCCTTGCGGGCTGCCTCCCGGGCGCGGGCGGCGGTGAGGCACTTCTCGATGAGGCGCCTGGCCTCGCTGGGGTGTTCCTCCAGGTAAGTGGCTAGTCCTTCAGCCACCACCGTTTCCACCTGGCTCTTGACCTCGGCGTTGCCCAGCTTGCCCTTGGTCTGCCCCTCGAACTGGGGCTCGGGCAGCTTGACGCTGATGACAGCGGTGAGCCCCTCCCGGACATCCTCGCCGCTGAGGTTGGCCTGGTCCTCCTTGAGCAGCCTATTCTTGCGGGCATAGTCATTGAGGATGCGGGTCAGGGCGGAGCGGAAGCCAGTGAGGTGGCTGCCGCCGTCGACGGTGTTGACGCAATTGGCGAAGCTGAACACCGTCTCCGTATAGCTGTCATTATATTGCAGGGCCATCTCCACCATGGTGCCATTGACCGTGGAAGCAATATAGATGGGGGGTTGGTGGAGGGGCCCCCGGTTCTTATTGAGGCGGCGCACAAAGCTGGCAATCCCCCCCTCGAAGTAGAAGGTGAGCTCCCGTCGGGAGCGCTCATCGTGGAAGTAGATCTCCAGTCCCTTGTTGAGGAAGGCGATCTCGCGGAAGCGCTCGGCCAGGGCCTCGAAGTCGTAGTCGATCTTGGGGAAGATCTTGGGGTCGGCTCGAAAGCAGGTGATGGTGCCGGAGCCCTGGGCCTCGCCCCCCATCTCCAGAGGGCCGGTGGGCAGCCCCTGGCGGTACTCCTGGCAGTATCGCTTGCCCTCCCGGATCACCTCCACCCTGAGCCAGGCGGAGAGGGCGTTCACCACGGAGGCGCCCACCCCGTGCAGGCCGCCGGCCACCTTATACACATTGCCGCTGAACTTGGCCCCGGCGTGGAGCTTGGTCATCACCGTTTCCAGGGCGGAGAGGCCGGTGGTGGGGTGGACATCTATCGGTATGCCCCGACCATCGTCGCTGACCCTGACCGAGCCGTCGGAAAGGATGCTGACCTCGATGCGCTGGCAATGGCCGGCCATGGCTTCGTCCACGGAGTTGTAGACGATCTCGTAGACCAAATGGTGCAGGCCGCGCTGGTCGGTGCTGCCGATGTACATGCCGGGGCGGCGGCGCACCGCCTCCAGCCCCTCCAGCACCTGGATATCGCGGGCGGTATAGCTAGAATCCATATTTTGCCGTTTAAAATATTATACCACAATCCAGCTATAAAACAAAGAGGGATACAAAGAGAAAAGCTTTATGGCTTGGCTGGGGTGGCGGGGGCTTTAGCCATTTCCTGGTAGACCAAGGCCCGGACCGCACGGGCCATGGCCAGCAGGGGGTCCAGCTCTATAGCCCGGTCGAGGTCGGCGAGGGCCTTATCCAGTTCCCCCCTCTGCCAGTAGACCCAGCCCCGGTTGCCGTATGCCCTAGCCAGCTTGGGGTCTAGCTCTATGGCCCGGTTGAGGTCGGCGAGGGCCTTGTCCAGTTCCCTCCTCTGCGCATAGACCCAGCCCCGGCTGCTGTATGCCTTAGCCAGCTTGGGGTCTAGCTCTATGGCCCGGTCGAATTCAGATAGGGCATCGTCCAGCCGCCCCTGCTTGTGGAACTCGATGCCCTGATTGACATGCCTTTCCGCCTGGCTGGGACCGCAAGCCGCTGCCAAGGCTAAGGTTGCCAGCAGCAACGGGATAAGAGATAGCCATTTGCGCCCTCTTTTCATTATTTAGCCACCTCCTGCGTCCCTTGCCCTGCTGGGGCCAGTCAACAGTCAAATTTCCCATTTTCAGCCTTGATGGTTGCATTGAGTCCCCACCCTCGGCGATGATAGGCCCATGACCTACCCTTGTCAAGCACCCTGTCAATCTGGGCCAAGCCACGGCTTCCATGCCCTTCCCCTCTGGCCCCCTTTCTGCTAACATAGGCGGCAGGGGTTTGCCCAAATGACCAGGCACCTAGTGGTCTTTCAGCCCTCGGGGAAACGGGGACGGATCCGGCGGGGAAGCAGCATCTTGGAGGCTGCCCGGGGGCTGGGGGTGGACTTGGAGACCATCTGCGGCGGCCGGCAGACCTGTGGCAAGTGCCGGGTCAGGGTGGAGGAGGGCTCCCGCTCCGCCCTGGGCATAAGCTCGGGGCGGAGGCATCTATCGCCGCCCACGGAAAGGGAGTGGGAACTCCTGGGGGAGATGGCCATCGCCCAGGGCTATCGCCTGGCCTGTGCCGCCACCATCCAGGGTGATCTGCATCTGTTTGTTCCCGAGGGGAGCCGGGCCGTCAGACAGGTGGTGCCCAAAACCACCATCCAGAGGGCCATCCCCCTCAAGCCGGCGCTGCGGAGATGCTATGTGGAGCTACCCCCTCCCTCTCTGGAAGACCCCAGGGGCGACTGGGAGAGGCTCTCCCAAGAGCTGGGCCGAAACTTTGGCTTGGCAGGCCTGGATATCGATTACCAGGTGCTGGGCCGCCTGGCCCAGGAGCTCCGCAGCGGCGATTGGAAGGTCACTGTCACGGTGTGGCACGACCGAGAGGTGGTGAAGGTGGAGCCGGGGCTGGTAGACAAAAGCTACGGCCTGGCCCTGGACATCGGCACCACTACCCTGGCAGGCTATCTATGCGACTTGAGTAGCGGCCAGGTGATGGCCGCCGGGGCTGCCCTGAACCCCCAGGTGAGCTATGGCGAGGACGTGGTCTCCCGTATCGCCTATGCCATGGAGACCCCCCAGGGCCTGGATCGACTCCATGATGTGGTCGTGGAAGCCCTGAATGACATGGTGCGCAATCTGGTGGGGGAGGTGGGCCTGGCGGCCGAGGATATCTCCGAGGTCACTGTGGTGGGCAATACCGCCATGCATCACCTTTTCCTCAGGCTGGACCCCCGGCACCTGGGGCGTATCCCTTTTGCCCCCACCCTCCACCGGCCTCTGGATATCAAGGCCCGAGACCTGGGGCTCAGGGTCCATCCTGCAGCCAATGTCCATGTCCTGCCCATCGAGGCTGGCTTCGTGGGGGCGGATAATGTGGCGGTGCTCATCGCCGAGGAGCCCTACAACCAAGAGGAGATGGCCCTCATCGTGGACATAGGCACCAACGGCGAGCTGGTTCTGGGCAACCGGCAGAGATTGCTCTCTGCCTCCTGCGCCACTGGCCCCGCCTTTGAGGGGGCCCACATCCGCTTCGGGATGCGGGCGGCCCCGGGGGCCATCGAGAAGGTCAGCATCGACCCCCACAGCCTGGAGGTCGGCTTCAAAGTGGTGGGCGAGGAACGCTGGAGCGGGGAGCGGCCAGAGGTCAAGGCCCGGGGCATCTGTGGTTCGGGCATTATCGATGCCGTGGCCGAAATGCTCAAAGCCGGCATAATCAAACCCAATGGCACCTTTAACCGAGATATCTCCTCGCCCCGCCTCCTTTTGGGGGGCACGGAGCCCGAGTTCGTCATCGCCCGCGCCCAGGAGAGCGCCCTGGGCCGGGAGATAACCGTCTCCCAGGGGGATGTCCGGGCAGTGCAACTGGCCAAGGGCGCCCTCTACTCCGGGGCCAGGGTACTGATGGCCAAGCTGGGCATCCAGCGGGTGGACAAGGTGGTCTTGGCCGGGTCCTTTGGCCTGTCCATAGATCGGGAGAAGGCCCTGACCCTCGGCCTCTTCCCCTACTGCGAGCCGGAGAGGGTTCACTGCGTGGGCAATGCCGCCGGGGAGGGGGCACGCCTGGCCCTGATAAATGTGGACAAGAGGCGGGAGGCGGCAGAGGTGGCGCGGTGGGTGGAGTATGTGGAGCTTACCTTGGAGCCCAGCTTCCCTGAGGAGTTCGCCGCAGCCATGGCCTTCCCCGCCCCCTAACTGGGGCCCAGGAGGGACGCTTTGAGGAGTGTGGCCATAACCGGCGTCTCGGGCTATATCGGCACCAGGCTCCTGGAGCGATTGGATGGGCTGGAGGCGGTGGAGCGGGTGGTGGGCATCGACCTCAGGCCACCCGCCTTGGCCCCCGCCAAACTCAGGTTCTACCAGCAGGACATCCTCCAGCCCTTTGGCCCTATTCTCAGGGAAAATCGGGTCGATGCCGCGGTACACCTGGTCTATGTGCTCCTACCCAGCCATGATGAGGCCAGGGTCCGGGCCATCGATGTGGGGGGCACCCAGAGCTTCTTGGACGCCTGTCGGGAGGCGGGGGTGGGGCATATCCTCTACCTCAGCAGCCACTCCGTCTATGGTGCCCACCCTGATAACCCCATCCCCCTCACCGAGGAATCGCCCGCCCGGCCGCTGCCCGGATTCCAGTACTCCAAATACAAGGGCATCACCGAGGGCATGTTCTTGGATTTCGCCCGGAGTAATCCCCAGGTATGTCTCACCATCTTGCGCGCCTGTGTGGTCATGGGCCCTGCGGCCGATAATTCGGTGACCAAGGCCCTGTTCAAGCCGGCCATCCTGGGGGTCTCGGGTTTCAACCCGCCAATGCAGTTCCTCCACGAGGACGACCTGGTGGAGCTGATGGTGACCGTGCTCCTGAGGAGGGTGCCGGGCATCTTCAACGCCGCTGGCAGTGGCTCTGTACCTTACTACGAGCTGGCACGGTTGTCGGGGAAGCGGCTCATCGCCTTGCCCTCTGCCCTGCTGAGCTTCATAATGGGCCTCACCTGGAGGCTCCGACTGCAAGAGGAGTCGCCGCCCGCCGGCCTGGAGTTCATCAAGCATCCCGTGGTGCTGAGCACGGAGAAGGCGGAGCGGGAGCTGGGCTTCAAGTTCCGGTATTCCTCTAGGGAAGCCCTGGCAGCCTTTCTGGCTGCCAGGGCTCGGGCTGCCTAATCAGGCCATGCCCCTTTATATCTACTTGGGGCTGAGGAAGGCCTTGAGCTTCGCCTCCAGCACGGGCAGGACGTCCCTGAGGTCGCCGACGATGCCCACATCGCAGATCTGGAAGATGGGGGCCTGGGGGTTGCGGTCGATGGCCAGGATGGTCTTGGACTTGAGGAAGCCGGTGGTGAAGTGCATGGCCCCGGAAGCCCCCAGACTGATGAAGAGCCTGGGCTTCACCGTCTTGCCGCTCTGGCCTATCATTCGCTCGGGGGGCACCCAGCCCTTGTCCACTGCCGGCCTGGTGCCGGCCACGGCGCCCCCCAAGAGCCTGGCCAGCCGCTCTGCGGGTTCAGCGCCTCCCATTGAATAAAGACCCCAGCCCGCCGCCACCACTACATCGGCCGCCTCCAGGGGGATCCCCTCCACCTTCTCCTCCATCATCTCCACCGTCCTGGCCCGCAAGTCCTTGGCTTCGACCCTGGGGGTTACAGGGATGACCTCACCCTGGCGGGCCTCGTCCCGGACTGGCCTCTCCATTATCCCTGGGGTGACGGTGGCCATCTGGGGCCTCCTTTCCGGGCACAGGATTTTGAGCATCAGGCCACCCCCCCAGCCGGGCACCACCTGAACCATCTGGGGCTTGCCTTCGATTTCCTCGATATAAAGGTCGACACAGTGGGCGGTGAGCCCGGTTCTGGCCTTGGCGGCCACCCGGGGGGCCAGGTCCCTGCCCAGGCTGGTGCCCCCTATGAGCAATATCTCCGGTTGATACTGGGCGATGAGGTCGGCCAGGATACGGGCATAAGGGCCACTCTGGTAGAGCCGGAGTTGGGCATCCTGGGCCAGGTAGACCTTGTCGGCGCCGTGGGCGATTAGCTCTGGGGCCAGTCCCTCCACTTTATCCCCGATGAGCACAGCCGCCAGAGCCCCCTTCAGGCCCCGGGCGAGCTCTTGCCCCTTGCCCAGAAGCTCCAGGGACACTCCAGCTATCTGTCCCCAGCGTATCTCAGCCCAGACCCATACCTCAGCGCTGTTTGACACAGGGCTTACCCCTTTTACAGGGCCTCCACCTCCCGCAGTCTCTTGAGCGCCTTCTCCACCACCGCCTCGGGCTCGCCCTCAAAGATCTCCCCCTGGCGCCTGGGCGAGGCTAGGACCTGCACCGTTCGGCTGGGCGAGCCCTCCCAGCCCACATAGCAGCTCTGGGCACCGACATCGCTGGCGCCCCAGGTGTGCAGGGGCTTGGTGGCGGCCTCCGTTATGCCTTGCACGGTGGGCAGCCGGGGCTGGTTGATGCCTTTGGCCACTGCCACCACCGCGGGCATGGTGACCGCCACCTTCATATGGCCGTTCTCTATGGCCCGCCTCACCAGGAGCCTCCGCTCCTCGACGAAATCTATCCTCTCGGCGGCAGTGACGTGGGGCAGGTCTAGGAGCTCGGCCAACTGGGGGGCCACCTGGGCGGTGGCCCCATCAGCGGTCTCGTTGCCGCAGAGGATCAGGTCATAGGGCTCCAGTCGGCGGATGGCACAGGCCAGACAGTAGGCGGTGGCCAGGGTATCGGCACCGGCGAAGGCCTGGTCGCAGAGGAGGATGGCCTGATCGATCCCGGCGGCCAGGGCCCCCTCCAGGGCTGCCCGGGCCTGGGGTGGCCCCCTGCTGATGCCCACAACCCTCCCGGAGAACCGCTCCCTGATGCGGAGGGCCTCCTCCACGGCATTTCGGTCCAGAGGGTTGATTATGCTGGGAACCTCGGCCCGATTTATGGTCTTGGTTTCGGGGTCGAGCCGGATCTTGTCGAAGTGTTCGGGGTCGGGCACCTGCTTGATGCAGACGATTATGTTAAGTGCCATACCCGCCGCTACCTGATTATCTCCCTGCCGATAATGACCCGCAGGATGTCGGAGGTGCCCCCTCCGGGGACCATGGCCAGGGCCTCGTTGAGGCGGTTTATCATGTTGTGCTCCAGGGCCAGGCCGTAGCCGCCCAGGATCTGGGTGCCTGCCAGGCTGACCCGGGTGGCCACGTCGGTGGCAAAGAGCTTGGCCTTGGCGATGGGCGTGGTCAGCTCCCGACTGCTCTTACCCTGGTCGATGAGCCAGCCCGCATGGTAAGTGAGGTGACGGGCGGCGTCTATGGCTACCTCCATATCCGCCAGCTTGAACTGGATGGCCTGGAGCTCGGCTATAGGCTTGCCATATAGTATGCGTTCCTTGGCGAACTTGAGCGCCCCCTCATAAGCCCCCCGGGCCAGCCCCAAGGAGATGGCGGCTAGGCCGGCACGTACTATTACGGTGACACAGGCCATGGCTGTCCGGAGTCCGGAGCCCTCTTTGCCCACCAGGTTTGCCTTGGGCACTCGGCAGTCGGTCATCACTATCTCGCCCACGGGCAGGCAGCGCTCGGCCAGGAAATTCTCCCGGCGCTCCGCCTCCAGGCCCGGGGTACCCCGCTCCATGAGGAAGGCGTCGTAGTTATTGGGGCTTCTGGTCACCACCAGCAGGTAATCGGCCACGGCAGACAAAGAGATAAACACCTTGCGGCCATTAAGGACATAATAATCGTCCTGGGCAGTGGCCAGGGACTGCATAGCTGCCAGGTCGGAGCCGCCGCTGGGCTCGGTGACGGCAAAACAGGACAGTTTCTCCGCCCGACATAGAGGTGGCAGGTATTTCCGCCTCTGCTCCTCGGTGCCCTCGTTGAGCAGGGCATACATGGCACCCTGGGTGCCCTCCAGGATGAGGCCCAGGGCGCTATAAACACGGGAGAGCTCCTCCAGGGAGATGAGGCGCGCCAGATGGTCCATCTCGCCGCCGCCATACGCCTTGGGAACGAAGATGCCCACCAGCCCCAGCTCCGCCATCCGCTTGGTGAGGTGGTGGGGGAACTCGGCCTTCTCCTCGATCTCCAGGACTTGGGGGGAGGCCTCCTTTTCGGCGAACTCCCGGACCATATCCCGCAACATCTCATGCTGTCTGGATAGTGTGAAGTCCATGACCGCCTCCTTTGCTTTGACTGATGACGCCCGCCCATGATAACACTCTCATCCCATCGGGGCAAGCCTGAGTCTTGGCAAAGGGTGGGGCGACATTATAGAATGGGCGGGAAGGAGCCAGGTTGTGGATATCTTGCTCAGCGATGAAGAGAAGCGGTTCCGGCAGAGGATGCGGGACTTCGCCGACAAGGAGATCAAGCCCTATGCGGCGGAGTGGGACCGCCGGGGCCAGGTCTCCCGGGAGAGCTTCCAGAAGCTGGCCAAGGCGGGGCTCTTAGGGCTGACCATCCCCAAGGAATACGGGGGGCAGGGGGGCACTTTTGTCCTTTATAGCCTGGCTATGCAAGAGGTGGCCCGGGCCTGCGCCTCCACAGCCAATATCCTGGGCACCACCGGCGGCCTGACCACCCCCCTCATTTTCAGGTATGGCACCGAGGAGCAGCGACAGCGCTTTGTGGCCCCAGCGGCCCGGGGGGAAAGGTGGACCTGCTTCGCCATCACCGAGCGGGAGGCAGGGAGCGATGTGGCCTCCCTGAGTACCACTGCCACCAGGGATGGCGATGGCTGGGTCCTCAACGGCGCCAAGTGCTTCATCTCCAGCGGCAATGTGGCTGACATCGTACTCACCTTCGCCACCGTGGACAGGAGCCTGGGGCCGAAGGGCATAACCGCCTTCATCGTGGAGAAGGGGACCCCTGGCTTCTCCGTAGGCAAGCTGGAGGAGAAGATGGGCATTCGGGCCACGGGCACTGCCGAGCTCTACTTCGATAACTGCCATGTGCCGGCGGCCAACCGGTTGGGCGAGGTGGGTCGGGGGTTCCCCATCGCCCTGGCCGGGCTGGACGAAGGCCGCATTGGCATCGCCTCCCAGGCCGTAGGCATTGCGCAGGGGGCTCTGGACCAGTCCATAGCCTATGCCAAGGAGCGTCAGCAGTTTGGGCAGCGCATAGCCGATTTTCAGGCCATTCAGTGGATGATAGCCGACATGGCCACGGCCATAGATGCTGCNCGGCTCCTGGCGTACCGTGCTGCCCGTCTGGCCGATGCTGGTGAGCGCTTCACCAGGGAGGCGGCCCAGGCCAAGGTATATGCCAGTGAGGTGGCAGTGGAGGCCACCCGGAAGGCGATACAGATTCATGGTGGCTATGGGTATATGAGGGATCTGCCTCTGGAGCGCTTTTATCGGGATGCCAAGATAACCGAGATCTACGAGGGGACCTCGGAGATTCAGCGCTGGGTCATC
>MTNP01000052.1 GCA_002011475.1 Dehalococcoides sp. JdFR-54 | reverse complement strand
CTGTGTCTGAGGCGGGTGAACTATGCCCCGCCCTTAGGAGACTTGATGAATGAAGACATATAGCGCCAAGCCCGCCGACATCGAACATAATTGGCATGTCATCGATGCCTCGGGGCAGGTTTTGGGCCGCCTGGCCTCCCAGGTGGCCAAGCTGCTCATGGGCAAGCATAAGCCCATCTTCACCCCCAACCAGGACACCGGGGACTATGTGGTGGTCATCAATGCTGCCCAGGTCAAGGTCACCGGCAACAAGGCCAAGAACAAGGTCTATTACCGACATTCGGGCTATCCCGGCGGGCTGAAGCAAATCAGCCTGGGCAAGCTCTTGGAGACCCGCCCCACCCGGGCAGTGGAGCTGGCGGTGAAGGGGATGCTGCCCCACAACCGCCTGGGGCGGGCCATGTTTAAGAAGCTGAAGGTCTACCCGGGCCCCGACCACCCCCACCAGGCACAGGTCAGGGCCCGCACCAAGCAGGGAGGAGGGGCACCTTGAGCGACCAGCCTTACTACTACGGCACCGGCCGGCGCAAGACCTCTGTGGCCCGGGTCAGGATCATGCCCGGAAATGGCGCCATCATCATCGATGGCCGCTCCCTGGAGGAGCGCTTCCCCCAGATAGAGCACCAGACGCTTATCCGTGAGCCCTTCTTGGCCACGGGCAGCCTGGGAAAGTTCAACGCCGTGGTCAAGGTGGTGGGGGGTGGCATCTCGGGGCAAGCGGCAGCCATCCGCCATGGGCTGGCCCGGGCCCTGGTGGCCGCCGATGAAAACTATAAGGCCGTATTGCGCAAGCTGGGGCTGCTCACCCGCGACCCCCGGGTCAAGGAGCGCAAAAAGTACGGCCTGAAGCGCGCCCGCAAGGCACCGCAATACACGAAACGCTAGACTCAGCTCAAAGGCTTTGTAGACAAGAAGTTGGGAAGGCGTTTAGCCTTCCCAACTTCTTGTCAAGCTCGGCGTGTGTCCCTGGCCCATGCCAGACCATCAAGGGGATGCCGGAGTAGCCCCAGGGGCAGAAGTTCATCGCCGAAACCACTGGGCTCAACCCGGCTTTATGGCTCGCCCAGCTTCCTTTTCAGATAATCTATCGCCTTCGTCGGGGTAGGGTCTGCCTCGTAGAGCAGCGCCAGGTAGTAGCTGACATAGTCGCCCATGAGCACCAGGCTCATCATCTGGGCCAGGGGGCTTTGACCCCGGGCATCCAGGATCTGATGCTGTATCCCCGCCCGGTCCAGCAGCTCCGAGGTCACCTCATAACGGCGGAGAATACGCCGATGAAGGTCGCCGGAGCGGAGGAGTATCACATAAAGGCCTAGCGCCAGTTCTTGGGGGAACCCATAGCCGACCACCGAGTTATGGTTCAGCTCTGGGAACAGCTCGAAGAAGGCCCAGGCCTTGCCGTTCTCGTTGATTTGTGTCTTCCAGCGCCGGGCCACTGCCGAGGTGATGCCCGCCCCGTAGATAACCGCAAGTTTCCTGTAAAGCGCCACTGCCAGCTTCTTGGCCGGGTTGTCCTTTTGGGGCACCGTCTCCCCTAACTCTGAGGCGAGCTCATCCAGCAAAGTTATGGCCTCCTCGACCTGGGGGGCCAGGCCGCTGAGGAAGCCGATTTTATGCAAGATGCCCAGCAGGGCAAAAAGGCCATAGCCCAGGGCTGCCCTGGGAGCCGACTCATAGTCGAAGACGAAGGCCGGAACGCCTCCGGCCTGGGCCAGGGCCTGGAGCCGCCCCCCGGTGGTAATCACCAGCTTCGGGGCGGGGGTGGCCAGGGCTGCCTCAAAGGAGGCCAGAGTCTCCTCGGTCATCCCCGAATAACTGGCGGCGATGACCAGGGTCTCATTGTCTACGGAGGGGGGCAGGGCATAGTCCCGGTGCACCAGCACCTGCCGCCCCTGAAGCTCGGCCAGGCCCTGGGCCAGGTCTCCCCCTATGGCCGAGCCCCCCATCCCGGCCACCACCACCCTCCGGGGCCAGACATAGCCCTCGGGCAAAGGAAAGTCGAGGGCTTCGTGCCAGGCCCGGCGACACTGCGCCGCCAGACCGCTCAGGTGGTGCCTCATCCCCGAGGGGTCGAGCCTCTCGTAAAGCTCCGGGCTGTCCAGGTCTACCATGGCTATATCCCGACCACCTCGCGGCCCAGGTCCAGGAGTTCCTGGGCGCGCTGCGGGCTATCGGCCTCGGAGTAGATGCGCAGCAGGGGCTCCGTCCCCGAAAACCGGATGAGGAGCCAGAAGCCACCCTCCAGGTGATACCGGAAGCCATCCACAGTATCCTGACCCACTACCTTGAGGCTGGCCAGACTCGGTGGCTGGCTTCCCCTCAGCCGCTTCAGGATGGCCTGGCGCTTCCCCTCGGGAAATTCTATATCCACCCGTCGGTAGTGATGAGGCCCTACCTTGCTATAGAGATATTCCACCAGCTCAGAGGGTTTACGGCCCAGCTTCACCATCATATCCAGAAAGTAGAGGCCGGCCAGGATGCCATCGCGCTCGGGGATGTGGCCGCGGAAGCCGTAGCCACCGCTCTCCTCACCGCCTATCATGGCTTTGTGGGCGACCATGAGTGGGCCTACATACTTGAAGCCCACCGGCGTCTCGTGAACCGGCACCCCATAAAGCTCGCCCAGGCGGTAGAGCATGCTGGTGGTGGTCACCGTCTTGATGATGGGACCCCGTTCCCCCCTGACCTCCAGGAGGTAGAGGGCGAGCAGGGCATAGGTCTGTAGCTGGTCGATGAAGTTGCCCCCCTCATCCACTACTCCCAGGCGATCGGCATCGCCGTCGGTGGCCAGTCCCACATCAGCGCCTGTCCTGACCACGAATCGGGAGAGCTTGCCCAGGTTAAGGGCGATGGGTTCGGGCTGGCGGATGCCGGGGAAGAGGGGATTGCGGCGGGCATTGAGCTCGGTCAGCCGCAGATTGCCCCCCTCCAGGAACCCCCGATAATAGCCGGCACCAGCCCCATACATGGAGTCGATGGCCACGTGCAGGCCCGCCCCTCTTATGGCATCCAGGTCCACCAACTGTGAGACGTGCCTCATATAGCTGGGCTTGATATTATGGTAAATAACTGCGCCCTGTCCCAGGGCCTCCTTCAGGGGCATGTGTTCTATCCGCCCCTGGGCCAGGATATGGTCAAGACGTCTCTCCATATCGGCCAGCATTTCCCCTGAACCGCTGGCGCCGGCACTATCCTTGACCTTGAACCCATTCCACTGGCCTGGGTTGTGGCTGGCGGTGATGATGATGGCGGCACCCCTGTGCCGGTAGGCCACGTCGTAGCTTATGACTGGGGTGGGGGTGGGCTGGGGGCAAAGATAGACCTTGATCCCGTTGGCCGCCACCACCTCGGCGGCAGCGGCGGCGAACGCCTCCGAGCCAAAGCGGGTATCGTAGCCAACCGTTAAGCCGCGGCCGGCCAGCCCATTGTCCTTCACATATTCGGCCACCGACTGGGCGCAGGCACGCACCCCATCGAAGGTGAAATCCTGGGCGATGATTCCCCGCCAACCATCGGTGCCGAACCTGATGACGCCTCTGGTCACTTCACTCTGCGGGCGGCAGTCCCGCCTCCTGCCTCAGGATGGCTGCCTTGTCGGTCCTCTCCCAGCTCAACTCCAGGTCGTCCCGGCCGAAGTGGCCGTAAACGGCAGTCTGCCGATATATAGGTCGGCGCAGGTTCAGGTCGCGGATTATGGCCCCGGGGCGGAGGTCGAAGTGCTTATTGATGAGCTTGAGGATGAGCTCATCGTCCACCTTGGCCGTGCCAAAGGTCTCGATGGACAGGGAAAGGGGATGGGCCACGCCTATGGCATAGGCCACCTGAAGCTCAATGCGTTCCGCCAGCCCGGCCGCCACCACATTCTTGGCCACATAGCGAGCGGCATAGGCGGCGGAGCGGTCCACCTTGGTGGGGTCCTTCCCCGAGAAACAGCCCCCGCCATGCCGGGCCACACCGCCATAGGTATCCACCAGGATCTTGCGTCCGGTGACCCCGGAGTCGGCCACCGGCCCACCGATGACGAAGCGGCCCGTGGGATTGACATAAAACTTGGTATCCTTGTCCAGCAAGGAAGGGGGCAAGATGGGCTTGATCACCTGCTCGATGATATCCCGCCGAATGACATTGTGGCTGACCTCGTCATTGTGCTGGGCGCCGATGACCACACTGTCCACTCGCCGGGGCACCCCGTAGCTATATTCCACCGTCACCTGGGACTTGCCATCGGGGCGGAGATAACGGAGTATATTCTCCTTGCGCACATAGGCCAGTTGCCGGCACAGCTTGTGGGCCAGGGAGATGCTCAGGGGCATGAGCTCCGGGGTCTCGGTGCAGGCGAAGCCCACCATCATCCCCTGGTCGCCGGCACCAATGGCATCGACCTCATCCTCGGCGGCTTGGGGTCTCTCCCGGGTCTCCAGGGATTGGCTCACCCCCATATCTATATCTGAGGACTGCCCCTTGATGGAGACCATAACCCCACAGCTCTGATAATCGAAGCCGTACTCGGGGCGGACATAGCCAGCATCGTGGAGCACGCTGCGCACGATGTCGGGTATCTCCACATAGCAGCTAGTGGTGACCTCCCCCATGACGATGACCAGACCGGTGCTGGTAGCCGTCTCGCAGGCCACCCGTGCCTGAGGGTCTTCTTTGAGGATAGCGTCCAGAATGGCATCCGATATCTGGTCACAGAGCTTATCGGGATGCCCCTCGGTCACCGATTCCGAGGTGAGGAGATAGTAAGGCGAGTTCATAAAAGTCGAGCTCATCTATTTCCCCCTTCCTAGGTGCCCAGCTCCCAGCTCCCCAGGTAGGCCGCCTGCTCTGGGGTCAGGGAATCGATGGAGATGCCCATGGAGCGGAGCTTGAGCCGCCCCACCTCCTTATCGATCTCCTCGGGCACGGGGATGACATCGGGCTTGAGGCCGCCCCCCGCCTTGACCAGGTACTCCAGGCACAGGGCCTGATTGGCAAAGCTCATGTCCATAACGCTGGCGGGGTGTCCCTCGGCGGCCGCCAGATTTATGAGCCGGCCCTCGCCCAGAAGATATAGGCGGCGGCCATCGGCCAGGGTATACTCATCGACGAGGGGGCGCACCCGCCGCTTGGAGGCGGCCATGGCCTCCAGGGCCGGGATATCTATCTCCACATTGAAGTGGCCGCTGTTGGCCAGGATGGCGCCGTCCTTCATGACCTGGAAATGGGCCCCGTTTATGACATTGATATTGCCGGTAAGGGTGATGAAGATGTCCCCCACCGTGGCCGCCTCCAGGAGGGGCATAACCTCATAGCCCTCCATCACCGCCTCCAGGGCAGGGATGGGCTCCACCTCTGCCACTATCACCCGGGCCCCCAGCCCCCGGGCCCTCATGGCCACCCCCCGACCACACTGGCCATAGCCGCAGACCACCACCCGCTTGCCCGCCCACAGGATGTTGGTGGCTCGAGTGATGCCGTCGATGGTGCTCTGGCCGGTGCCATAGCGATTGTCGAAGAAGTGCTTGGTGCGGGCATCGTTCACCGCAATAATGGGGTATCTGAGCTTGCCCTCCCTGGCCAAACTGCGCAGCCTCATCACGCCGGTGGTGGTCTCCTCGGTGCCCCCCAGTACCCCGTTGAGGAGCTCGGTGCGCTCCTTGTGGAGGGTGCTCACCAGGTCGGCGCCATCGTCCATGGTGAGCTGGGGATGGTGGTCCAGGGCGGAGTGGATATGCCGGTAATAGGTCTCGTGGTCCTCGCCCTTGATGGCAAAAACCGGGATGCCGTGCTGGGAGACCAGGGCAGCGGCTACATCGTCCTGGGTGCTCAGGGGGTTGGAGGCACATAGCACCAGGTCGGCACCCCCCCGTTGCAGGGCCAGGGCCAGGTTCGCCGTCTCGGCGGTGATGTGCAGACAGGCTGAGATCCTCACTCCCCTGAGGGGTCTGGCTCGGTCAAGCCTCTCCCCGATGAGGCCGAGCACCGGCATCTCCCGGGAGGCCCATTCCATACGAAGCTGGCCCTGGGGGGCCAGAGACAGCTCTTTGACATCGTAGCTGAGCCTTGTTTCCTGGGTCATCAGGCCCCTATTATGGCAGAAAGGGAGGCTGTTTTCAACCCAGCCCTGCCAGGCGACTCTCCACCCCGGTCAGGATGGACTCCAGGGGCAGGGTGGTGTAGACCACTATATGTTCCGAGGGCGGTAACCCAGCGATGGGATCGAAGTCATGTTTCTGCTCCTGGTAAATCTCCCAGCGGCCATCGGAGACGGCGCCCTCCCGAAGCCTCTGTTCCAGGCGGGCCCTGATGGTCTCCTCATCGGCGCGGCACTCCAGCACATAGAAGCGGGCTCCCAGCTCCCTGGCCAGGCTGCGGGCCCGGGCCCTGGCCTCGGCCCGCTTGAAGGAGGCGTCCACTATCACCGACTGGCCCTGCTCCAGATAGGAACGGGCCAGCTCCAGGATGCGGTCATAGGTGCGGCGGGTGAACTCCTCAGAGTAGATGCCGGTCCCATAATCCTCCCAGCGGCGCTCGCTGGGGGCTATGCCCGCCAGCTCCTTGCGGGTGACGTCAGAGGAGACCAGGGCCAGCCCCCACCTCTCCGCCAGGGCCTGGGCCAGCCTGGTTTTCCCGGTGCCCACCAGGCCGGCGGTGATGAGCAGGAGGGGCTGGGGCCGGCCGCCGGCGTAGCTATAGGCCAGCCCGAAGTAGCGCCGGGCCCGGCGCAAGGCCTCGGCCTTCTCCGGGGCCGATAGGTAAGGGTCGTCCCACTTGAAGCTCTCCACCTTGCCCCGCACATAGGCGCGGTAGCACTTGTAGAAATCCAGCAGCTCCCAGATTTCCAGGTCGCCGCAGTCGCTGATATAGGCCTCGACGAAGGCCCGCGACAGCTCTGAATGGCGGTGGAAATCCATATCCATGGCCAGGAAGGCTATCTCCGAGGCCACATCCGAGTAGCGAAAGCGGTCGTTGAACTCTATGCAGTCGTAGATGCAGATACCCTGGCTGAAGCAGATATGGGCGGCATGAAGGTCGCCATGACAATCCCTGATGCGCCCCCTTTCGACCCGGGCATCAAAGAGCCGAGCCTTGTCCCGAATAAAGGCAGAATTGTATTCCCGCAGATGGCGAAACTGCGGCTCGGCGATGGCGAGCCCGATATACCTCTCCGTTTGGGAGAAGTTCTCCTCCACGTTGGTATTTATGGTATCCAGACCCCCGAAGGCGGCGATGTGGGGGTTGGTCTCTGCCCGGCCATGGAATTCGGCCAGCTTGCCGGCCAACGCCTGGACCATATCTGGGGTAACCTGCCCCCGGGCCAGGAGCACGTCCATCATCCGCTCCTGGGGGAGGCGGAGCATCTTCACCGCATACTCCACCGCCTCCCCCTCCCCTTCCACGATGAAGCGACCGCCCACTTCAACCACCGGCACCACCCCCAGGTAGACCTCGGGGCAGAGGCGGCGATTGAGGACGACCTCCTGATGACAAAAGTGGCGGCGCCTGTCCAGGGTGGTGTAGTCCAGATAACCCAGATCGACGGGCTTCTTCACCTTGTAGACATAGGCGCCGCTGAAGAACAGGAAGGACATCTGCGTCTGCCCCAGGCTCACGGCTTGGGGGCGGTGGGGGTAGGCGCTGGGTTGCAGCAGCCCCTGAACCAGCCGGGGCAACTCAGACATAGGCCCTTGTCCTGAAAAGCTAGTCTTCCGTGGCGAAGGTTATGGCCACCTTCTCGCCGGCAGAATACCTGTCCCCGGGGAGAACCCGGTGGCCCAGCTTGACCCGGCGGCCGATAAGGCTCATATCGGCCGTGTTGGGGTCAACGCCCAGGATATTGCCCATGAGCCAGGGGCCTTCGTCCAGCTCTACCAAGCTCACGATGTAAGGGGGCTGAAATCCCTCTGGGGCGGTCCAGATCACGGTATAGGTGCGTATTTTGCCCCGGCCGCTGAGCTCAACAATGTCCATATCCAGGCTGTCGCACTCCGGGCAGATAGCGGCGGGTGGGGTGTGGACGGCGCCGCAAGCCCGACAGCGCAGCCCCAGGAGCTTATCCTGGCGCAGGGCCTCCAGGAATTCCTTGGTGGTCAGTTTCAATTCCATGGCTACTTCCTCAGAATGATGTTGGCCACGGTGGCTAAATCTCCGCCCAAGGTGTCGGTGAGCCCTACCTTGGCCCCCTCCACCTGCCTCTCCCCGGCCTCGCCGCGGAGCTGCTTCACGATCTCGTAGACCTGGGCCGCCCCGGTAGCCCCGATGGGGTGCCCTTTGGCCTTCAGTCCCCCTGAGGGGTTGATGGGGATTCTGCCCTTCAGTTGGGTCTCCCCCCGCGCCACCGCGGCGCTGGCCTCCCCGAAGTCGAAGAGGCCCAGGCACTCCGAGGCCACGATCTCGGCGATGGTGAAGCAATCGTGGAGCTCCACCACGTCGATGTCCTTTGGGGTTAGCCCGGCCATATCATAGGCCTGCTTGGCCGCCAGCTCCCGAGCCTTGATCCGGGTGATGTCCTTCTGGGCATAGAGGGGCCCCGCCGAGGCCTGGCCTATGCCGGCGATGCGGATGGGCTTCGCCACCAGCTTCCGGGCCATTTCCGCCGGGGCCAGTACCACCGCCGCTGCCCCATCGGTGAAGGGGCAACAATCGTAGAGCTGGAGGGGCGAGGCCACCATCGGGCTGTTATACACATCCTCCAGGGTTATCTCCTTATGGAACTGGGCCTTGGGGTTGAACATGGCGTTATGATGGTTCTTGATGGCCACCAGCGCCATCTGCTCCTTGAGCTTCTCCGGGGCAATGCCATACTTGCTGGCATAGAGATTGGCCATCAGGGCAAAGACGCCGGGGAAGGTGATGCCGGTGGGGCATTCGTAGGCGTGGTGGGAGCCCATTTCATAGAGGCGGGTGGAGTAGGAGGTGTCCATGACCAGGGTGCGCTCGCTGCCGCCGGCCAGGACGATGTCATAAAAGCCGGAGGCCACCCATATAAAGGCCTCCCTGATAGCCACAGAGGCGGTGGCACAGGCGCCCTCATACCTCACGGCCGGGATATTGTGCGCCCCCAGGGCGTGGGCGGCGAAGGACGCCATGTTCATCTGGCCCTCGGCAAAGCCCCCATAGACGGTGCCAAAGAACAGGGCTTGGATGTCCTTCACCTGGAGATTGGAATCGGCGATGGCCTCCAGGGCCGCCTCGGAGAACATCTCCAGGATGGTCTTCTCCGACCTGCCGAATTTGGTCATCCCCACCCCGACCACAGCTACTTCTCTCATCTGCTACCTCCTTGACGGGCGAATTGCCGGCTCTAGTTTGGCATTTCTGGGCGGGGCTGTCAACGGCCCGGGGATTGACGCCCAGGTGGAAAAGGGCTAACATTGGCCTGAGGGACTGGTTCCGCTTTTGAAGCAAACCGTGAATTTGAGGGGAAACCTTGGAGATAGTAAAGGGGGTATATGCGCTGCCCTGGGGGAGGGCCCCCTTCATGGGCCTATCTCCCCCCAATGTATACCTGGTTAGGGACCAAAAGACAGCCCTCATCGATGCCGGCCATGCCCAGCCCCAGGCGGCGGAGGCCCGGCTGAGGGCGTTGCGCCAGCTAGGCCTTTCCGGGGTGGATTATCTGGCACTCACCCACGCTCACCCCGACCACGCCGGCGGGGCTGATTTATTGTGCCAAGCTACAGGGGCCCGACTGGCGGCCCATCCCGAGGAGGCCTCTCCCCCGGGCGCAATCTGCCTCCACGGCGGCCAGAGCCTAGACCTGGGCGGATTGCAACTGTTGGCCATCCACACCCCCGGCCACAGCCCGGGACATCTCTGCTTTTTCCTGGAGGAAAGGGGCATCCTCTTCTCCGGCGACCACATCCTGGGCTTGGGCACCACTGTGATCCTGCCCCCCGAGGGGGATATGGGATGCTATATGGAGTCGTTGGAAAGGCTCCTGGACTATCCCATCACGATGATACTGCCGGGGCATGGCCCCGCGATCAGGCAGCCCCGGCGCAAGATCGAGGAGCTCCTCCAGCACCGCCGGGAGCGGGAGGCCCAGGTGCTGGATTGCCTTCGTCGGGGCCAAGGCACCGCCGAGGAGATGGTGCCCCACCTCTACCCCGAGCTGGAGCCTTGCCTGGCCTCCTGGGCCCAGGGCCAGGTGCAAGCCCATCTCATCAAGCTGGAGCGTGAGGGCAAGCTGGCCCGGCTCAAAGGTGAAGGATGACACCCGCAGACAGGATAGCCGTCCTTTCCCTGTTCCCCATAACCGCCACGGTGAAGGGAGACCGCCTTTACATCGGTGGCTGCGATGTGGTGGAGCTGGCGGAGCGTTTCGACACGCCCCTGTACCTCTTCGACGAGCTCACCCTGCGGGGGCAGTGCCGGGAGTTTCGCAGCCAGTTCGAGGGGCGCTACCCCAACACCCTGATCATCTATGCCGCCAAGGCCTTCCTCAATAGGGCCCTGGCCCAGCTCTTCAAGGAGGAGGGACTGGGGCTGGATGTGGTCTCCGGCGGGGAGCTGGCCATTGCCCGCTCCGTGGACTTCCCCAGGGAGAGGGTCTACTTCCACGGCAACAACAAGACGGAGCCAGAGCTCGCCGAGGCCCTGGACTGGGGCATCGGCCGCATTGTGGTGGACAATCTCCAGGAGCTGGGGCTCCTGGAGCGGCTGGCCGCCGACAGGGGAATAAGGCAGGATATCCTGCTTCGGCTCTCCCCCGGCATAGACCCCCATACCCATCGCTTCACTACCACCGGGGTCATCGACAGCAAGTTCGGCTTTCCCATCCCCACTGGCCAGGCGGAGCAGGCAGTGGCCCGGGCCCTGGCCAGTGCCCACCTCAACCTCATCGGCCTCCACTGCCACCTGGGCTCGCCCATCTTCGAGCTGGAGCCCTTCGCCCAGGCTGTGGACATCATGCTGGAGTTTGCCTCCCAGATGGCCCAGAGGCATGGCCTTCGCCTCCAGGAGTTCAGCCCCGGCGGCGGCTTCGCCATCCAATATACCCTGGATAAGCCAGCGCCCAGCATCGCCCAATACGCCGAAGTCATAACCTCCAAGCTGGGGCCGCAGGTGGGGAAATTGGTGGTGGAGCCAGGGCGCTCAGTGGTGGGCCGGGCTGGGGTGGCCCTATACCGAGTGGGGGCCATCAAGGACATCCCCGGGGTGCGTCGCTATGTCTCGGTGGATGGGGGCATGGCCGATAACATCCGCCCCGCCCTCTATGGCGCCCGCTATCAAGCCCTGCTGGCCAACAAGGCGGCGGCCCAGGGGGGAGCCCCGGTGACCGTGGCCGGGAAATTCTGCGAATCGGGGGACATCCTCATTCAGGACATCGAGCTGCCTGAGCCTTGCGCCGGGGATATCATAGCCATACCCTGTTCCGGAGCCTACTGCCCGGCAATGGCCAGCAACTACAATGCCGCCCTTAAGCCAGCTATAATCTTTGTCAAGGAGGGTCAGGCCAGGCTGGTGCGCCGCCGCCAGAGCTACGACGACCTCATGGCCCAGGACCTGGTCTGAGGTGGCTACGATGTGGAGGATAGTGGGACAAGACAGGGCAGTAGCCCAGCTCCAGGCCGCCCTGGAGCGGCAGGCGGTGGCCCATGCCTACCTCCTGGTGGGGCCGCCCCAGGTGGGCAAGATGACCCTGGCCCTCAACTTCGCCCAGGCGCTCAACTGCGAGGGGACGGTGCCCCCCTGTCAGGAGTGTCCCGCCTGCGGCCGCATCGCTTCATCTCAGCACCCCGATGTCCTGGTGGTGGGGTTGCTCACCGAAAATGGCAACAGGCCCAGAAAGGAGATAGGCATCGACCAGATTCGGGAGGTCCAGCACCTGGCCAGCTTGCCCCCCTTTCAGGGTCGATCCAAGGTGTTCATCATCGAGGCTGCTGAGCGGCTCTCCCAGGAGGCGGCCAACTGCCTGCTCAAGACCCTGGAGGAGCCGCCACCTCGGGTGGTATTCGCCCTTTTGACCAGCCAGGAGCAATTGCTGCCCCCCACCATCCTCTCCCGCTGCCATCGCATCGAGCTGGCACCTGTCCCCGAAGGCACTATACAGGCCTTGCTCGCCCAAAGGGGAACGGCCCCCGAGCTGGCCAGGCTGGTGGCTCGGCTCAGCCGAGGTTGCCCCGGCTGGGCGGTCTCCGCCACAGAGGTGGGGGACATCCTGGAGGAGAGGAACAGGAGCCTGGATGCCTGGCTTCGTCTGGGGGGCCATGATATCGGGGAGCGCTTCGCCTATGCCGCTCACCTGGCCGCCCAGTTTGACCGGGACCGCTCCGCTGTGGAGGCGGCGCTGAAGTTGGGCCAGGGTTGGTGGCAGGACCTGCTCCTGGTCAAGGGAGGGGCCGCTGAGCATATCACCAACCTCGACCAGGCGGCAACCCTGGCCCAGGAGGCTGCCGTCTATACCTGGCCTCAGATCAGAAAAGCCCTGTACAGCCTGGAGGCAGCCCGCAGGCAATTGGAACTCAATGCCAACCCCAGGTTGGTGCTGGAGGTGCTCATGCTAAATCTGCCCAGGAAGGGGGGTGAGGTTGCGGGGGCGACCCCCTAGAATATGCCTACCATAATCGGTATCCGCTTCAAGCGGGCAGGGAAGATATATCACTTCGACCCCTCGGGCCTGGAGCTGGCCCCGGGCGATGTCGTGATTGTGGACACAGCCCGGGGGCTGGAGTTGGGTCGGGTGGTCACTGCCCCCCAGGATGTCCAGGCCGACCAGCTGGTTGAGCCCCTGAAGCCGGTGGTGCGCAGGGCCGAGGCGGAGGAGCTGGAACAGGTTCAGGAGCTGCCTGCCCAGGAAATGGCGGCCCTGGAGAAGTGTCGCCAGGCCGTGGCCCGATTCAAACTCCCCATGAAGCTCCTCTCCGCTGAGTATAGCTTTGACAGGAGTCGCCTCACCGTATTCTTCAGCGCCCCGGGCCGGGTGGATTTTCGGGAGCTGGTGCGGGAGCTCAGTGCCATCTTCAAGGCCCGGGTGGAGCTGCGTCAGGTGGGGCCTCGGGATGAGGCCAAGCTCCTCGGCGACCTGGGCAAATGCGGCCGGCCCCTATGCTGTGCCCATAGCCTCGCCGAGTTCAGCCCCGTCTCCATTCGCATGGCCAAGCAGCAGGACCTGCCCCTCAACCCCATGAAGATCTCCGGGGTGTGCGGCCGTCTGCTGTGCTGCTTGGCCTATGAAAACGAGCAATATCGGCTGCTCAAGGAGAAGCTGCCCTCCCCCGGTCAGTGGCTCAACACGCCTCTGGGCCTGGCCAGGGTGGTGGGGGGCAATCCCCTCAAGGAGACGGTTCTGGTGCAGTTGGAGAGCCAGGCCACTGTGGAACTCCCCCTCTCCCAGCTGACCCGGCAGGAGCCCAGGCCGGAGAGATTGGCCAGGAGGCGGCGCCGCTAGGCCCTAGCCCCCTTGATAGGGGACATACTTATGCCATTCCTGGTGATGGCGTAGGTAGTGGTAGGGGATGAGGTAGCCGTGCCCCGTCGGGGCTCGGGGCTGCCGAATCAGGCTCATCCTGGCCTGCTCCGGGGTGCGACCTGCCTTGCGGTGATTGCAGGGGATGCAGGCGCTGACCAGGTTCTCCCAGACATGCTGTCCCCCCAGGTAGCGGGGGATGACATGGTCCAGGGTGAGCTGGCGGGTCTGTCGCCCACAGTACTGGCAGACAAAACGGTCCCGGCTAAACACCTCCAGCCGGCTCAGCCTGCGCTGGGCCCGATTCCGCTTGATCAGGTAGACGAGGCGGATCACCGAGGGCAAGGGAAAGGCCTGGTGGGCGGAGCGGATCTCCCCCCGGCCATTCTCCAATAGCTCCGCCTTGCCCCGATACAATAGCACCACCGCCCGCCGCGCCGGGCACACGTTCAGGGGTTCATAGTTCTGATTGAGCACCAGGACCGCTGAGTTTACCACGGCTTAGCCCCCTTCTCTATAAAGCCAGCCCATTCTACACGAAAATGACCCCCCTGTGCAAGGGGGTCTAGCCGCTTCTACCGGGCGGGCGTCTCCTCACCGGGGGCGCCCCCGATAGCTCGGCCCTGTAGGAGGGGACATCCAGGGTCCACACAAAGCTGACCCGGGGGTCCTGGATGCGGGAGCTGATGCGGGCCTCCATGTCTTCCAGGCGCAGGGAGGTGGTGATCACGGTGGGCAGTCGGGCATTGTAACGATAGTTGAGCACCTGGTACAGCTTCTCCCGGGCCCAAGGGGTGCTGAACTGCTCCCCGAAGTCGTCCAGGATGAGAAAGGGCGCCTTCTTCACCGTCTCAAAGAGCTCATCATAGCTGGTATGGCTCTGGGGGCTGAAGGTGGAGCGCAGGTGGTCGAGGAGGTCGGGGACGATTATAAACAGGGCAGGTTGTCCCTGGCCCAGGCGGTAGTTGGCAATGGCTGCGGCCAGATGCGTCTTGCCACAGCCATTCCCCCCCATGAGCACCAGCCAGCCATCCGGGGCCTGGGCGAAGGCATGGGCCCGGTGGTAGGCCACCTCCAGGCTATGGCGCTGCTGGGGGGAGAGGCCCACTCGCTTCCAGTCGAAGTTGTCGAAGGTCATGCGGTGGAGGAGGTCAAGGCCCTCCCAGCCTGCGGTGGCGGCCATAGCCCTGGCCTCCACCAAAAAGACCTGGCTCAGGTTGGGGTCGCCCAGGCGGGTACGCAGCCTCTCCCCCAGCTCCTCCAGGGGCAGGTTGGTGGTGACCACGGTGGGCAGCTGGGCGGTGTAGCGGTGATTGATGAGCTGGAAGAGCTTCTCCTGGGCCCAGGGGGTACTGGACTGGGTGCCCAGGTCGTCCAGGATGAGAAGGGGGGCCTCCTTCACCCTGTCGAAGAGCTCATCATAGCTGACATCGCTGTTGGGGCTGAAGGTGGAGCGCAGGTGGTCGAGGAGGTCGGGGACAACCACGAAGTAGGCGGGCTGTCCCTGCTCCAGGCGGTAATTGGCAATGGCCGCGGCCAGATGCGTCTTGCCACAGCCGCTGGGCCCGGTGAGCACCAGCCAGCCCTGGGGCGCCTCGGCGAAGGCTCGGGCTGCCCTGTACACCTGGGCAAACCGCTCTTGATTGGCCCTATCTGGGCTGCGGCCCTGGGGGATGAGGTTGTCGAAGGTCAGGCGGGCCAGGGCGCCCAGATTGGCATAGCGCTCCAGGCGGGCTTGGCGGCTTTGGGCCATGGCCTGGAGGGTACAGCGACAGGGCAGCGCCTTGCCGAAATCGGGGTGGCCCACCGGCACCTTGGCCCGGACAAAGCCGGCCCCGCCGCACAGGGGACAGGCCTCCGGCTCCGAGGTGGCCTCCCTTCGGCCCCGTGCCCAGGCCCTCCTGTCCATTTCGGCCTTATCTGAGCTCTCCGCCACTGGCTCCATCCTTGCCTTGGCTGGCCCAGCGCTCCAGGATGCGGGAGATGTAGCGCCAGCTTCGCTTGTTCAGGGCCACCGCTTCCCTGAAGGCATCCTGTATCCAGCTAAAGGGATAGTCCCTCTCCGCCTGCTGAAGCTCCTCGGCGATGAGGGGGGTGAGCATCCCCACATTCTCCTCATAAAGGCGGAAGATGTCGGGAGCCGCCGCCGGGGCCTGGATTTCCCCCCGGGGCAGGGCGCCCACCGAGAGGCGCCCGCTCTGTATGAGGGCCACCGCCCTCTGGTCCGAGGGGGTGTTGATGAAGTACAGGTCCTCCCGGCCGCCATCGCCCTCCAGGAGGAGATGGAGCAGGACCCCCCGAGCCACCGCCCCGGCCAGGCCCCGGGCCAGGGCCTCGGCTGCGTCCCCCAGCTCGGCCAGCCCCGACATCAGCACCCGGTCGGAGGCCAGCTCGCCATAGGTGACGAAGCGGGGGTAGCCCCGCTTCCGATATAGGAGCCAGAAGGTGTGCAGTACCACCTTGAGCTCGGCCATATCGGCCATCTGGGGCAAGAGCTGGCTGAAAAAGAGGCTGGGCAGGGGGGTGAACTGCATCTTGGGGGGGAAGCCTTTGAAGGGGATGGCGGTCACTCCTCCCGCTCCCTCCAGTCCTCGAACTTGGCCAGTCGGGGTACAAAGCGGAGGTCTACCTGCCCGGTGGGGCCATTGCGCTGCTTGGCCACGATGATGTTGGCCTGACCCCGGGGGTAGGGCTTATCGAAGTTCTGTCGCAGCCACTCCTCCTCGGTATAGTAGGCCTCTTCGCGGTGGATAAAGAGGACGGCATCGGCGTCCTGCTCCAGGCTGCCGCTCTCCCTGAGGTCGGAGAGCACGGGGCGGTGGCTGGCCCTGGCCTCCACTGCCCGGCTGAGCTGGGAGACGGCCAGCACTGGCACCTCAAGCTCCCGGGCCAGGGACTTGAGGCCCCGGGAGATGTCACTGACCTCCTGAACCCGGCTCTCGGTACGGCCATCGCCCTGCACCAATTGCAGGTAGTCGACGATGATCAGGTCAATGCCCTGGTCATACCAGAGGCGGCGCGCCTTGCTGCGCAGCTCCACCAGGCGCAATAGGGGCGAATCGTCGATATAGATGGGGGCCTCGGCCAACAGCCCGCTGGCCTCCATGATGCGCTGCTCCTCCTCTTCACTGTACAGGCCGAGTCGAACCCTCCTGGTATCCACCCCGGCCTCGGCGGAGAGGAAGCGCTGCACCAGGGGCCCCCGGGCCATCTCCAGGCTGAACATGGCCACCTTGGCCCGCTGCTCCAGGGCGGCATTGCGGGCGATGTTTATGGCCAGGCTGGTCTTGCCCTGGCTGGGCCGGGCACCCAGGATTATCAGGTCGGAGCGTTGCAGGCCGCCCATCAGCTCGTCCAGGTCGCCGAAGCCGGTGAAGACCCGGGGAATCCGCCCCGCCGCCTCCTCTAGGGGGGTGGGGGGCGCCTCCTCGAAATAGCGGCTGAGCTCATCTCTGATGGAGACGAAATCCCGGGGGCGCTGGCCATGACGGAGGCGGAACAGGATGTCTTCGGCCTTGTCCAGGGTGGCCTCCTCATCGGGCCCTGCCTGGTAGCCCAGGGCGGCGATCTGACCCCCGGCCACTATTAGAGACCGCATCACAGCCAGGCGGTGCACGATCTGGGCATAGTACCTGGCATGGACGGAGGTGGGCACACTGGAGATGAGGTGCAGGATATAGGCCACCCCGCCCACCTCCTCTAGTCGGCCCTGGCGGGCCAGCTCATGGGCCACCGTCACCTGGTTTAGGGGCTCCTCCCGCCGATACAGGGCTAGGCAGGCCTCGTACAGCCACCGGTTCTGCTCCCGGAAGAAGTCCTGGGGCTCCACCGCGTCAGCCACCTCCACCATGGCCGCGCTGTCCACCAAGAGCGAGCCCAGGACAGCCTCCTCAGCAGCCACATCGTGGGGGGGCAATCTCTCCTCAGCCATGGCTCACCCCTGGGCCTCCTCCACAATGACCCTGACCTTGGGGGCCACCCCCTGGGACAGCTTGACAGTCACCTGATAGCTGCCCAGGTGGCGAATGGGCGCCTCCAGCTCTATCTTTTTCTTATCTATGTCCAGGCCGCTGAGCCGAGCGATCTCCTCGGCGATATCGGCGGCGGTGACCGAGCCATACAGACGTCCCCCAGCCCCCACCCGGGCCTGGAGGCGAACCTCCACCCCCTCCAACCGCCCCGCCACCTCCAGCTCCTGGGAGTGGAGCCGGGCCTGGCGCTGGGCCAGGGCCTGGCGCTGATTTTCGGTCATCTTCAGGGCCGCGGGGGTGGCCAGCACCGCCAATCCCCGGGGCAATAGGTAATTGCGGGCATAGCCATCGGCCACCTCCTTGACCTCCCCGGTCTTGCCCGCACCGGCCACGTTGGAGAGGAATATCACTTTCACCGCAGCCCCTTGTTGGGAATTATACCAGTATGGCTAGGCCGCCCTGTCAAGACCCACCCTGTATGGGGCGGGGTGGGATTGGCGGCAAAACCTTTTTAGAATATATGTTCTATTAAATAGAATGCCACTCCGGGCGGGGTTTGTCAAGGGGTCAAGGTATGCCCTTAAACGCCCGATAATAGATTAGCATTTGAGAAGACCTGGCGCCCAGGTCGAAAAGGCGGACTGGCACAGCCCAGAGATAAACGCCTAGGTCGAAAAGAGGTATTTGAAGGCGGAGATGGCGGCGGTAGCCCCATCCCCGGCGGCGGTGATGGCCTGGCGGGCCGAGTTCCTCCGGATATCGCCGGCGGCGAAGATGCCGGGTGCGGAGGTGGCCATCAGCTCATCGGTGACGATGTGGCCCGTCTCGTTCAGGGCTACCGCGGTGGCGAAGCGCTGGCCGTTGGGCTTGAGCCCTATGGCCACGAAGATGCCCGACACCTTCAGGGTGGAAAGCTGCCCCGTTTTCAGGTGGCGCAGCCGGAGCTGGCTTACCAGCTCCTCCCCGCCGATCTCCTCCACCACCGTGTCCCAGATGAACTCCAGCTTGGGCTGGGCGAAGGCCCTCTCCTGGAGCACTTGGCTCGCTCGGAGCTGGTCCCGGCGGTGGATCACATAGACCCTGCGGGCGTGCTGAGCCAGCTCCAGGGCATCGGTGAGGGCGGTGTCGCCCCCGCCCACCACCGCCACCTCCTGGTCGCGGAAGAAGAAGCCATCGCAAGTGGCGCAATAGGAGACGCCGTGGCCCAGCAGCCTATCCTCGCCGGGGATGCCCAGCTTGCGGGGCTCGGAGCCGGCGGCGATGATAATGGTCTGTGCCTCAAAGGTGCCCTGACTGGTGAACACCCTATAGGGCGGGCCTGCGGATAGGGCCATGACCTCGGCGGTGATGCTCTCCAGACCGTATCGGGTGGCCTGCTGGTGCATCAGCGAGCCCAGCTCCCAGCCGGGGATGCCCTCGGGGAAGCCGGGGTAGTTCTCCACCCGCCGGGCGTTCACTATCTGGCCGCCGAACATGCCCCGTTCCAGCAGCAGGCATTTCAGGCCCGACCGAGAGGCGTAAAGCCCGGCGCTGAGTCCCGCCGGACCGCCGCCAATGATGACCACCTGATAGCTAGCCACTGCCCATCTCCATCTCGGCCTCGATCATGTCCACCAGCATGCGGGCATCGAAGTAGCCGGCGATACGGGGCTTGCCATTGATGAGCAACAGGGGCAGCTCCAGGCTCTGGGCAGCCACCCTCTCCGCGATATCCGGGTGTTGGTCTCGGATTTGGGGGTCATGGAGGTCGTGATATTCGATGCTCACCCCCTCCCCGAAGCGCTGGCGGAGCCTCTCCAGAATTTCCTGCTGCACCCTTAGGGAACGGAGGTCCAGCCCACACTCAGCATCGCACCCGGGATGACCCTGGCTATCATCGAAGATGACCACTCTCAGAGGCCGGGCAGCCATCCCCCGCCCCCTAGAGGACGGCGTCCAGTTGTTTCTTCAGCTCCCCCTTGGGGGTGAAGCCCACCACCTGCTTGACCGGCTGACCGTCGCGGAAGATGAGCAGGGTGGGGATGGCGCGGATCCCGAACTTGGTGGCCGACCGGGGGTTTTCGTCCACGTTGACCTTAGCGAAGGTGACCCTGTCCTGGTACTCGCTGGCCAGCTCCTTCACCAATGGGGCTATCATCTGGCACGGGCCACACCACGGGGCCCAGAAGTCTACCAGGACAGGGGTCTCTGCCTTCAAGACCACCTCGTCGAAGCTGTTATCGTCAACGTCGATGGGTTCGGCCATATTCACTCCTTGCCTTTGGGTGTCCTTTTCATCTTAGCCCTGGCTTGGGGGTCTGTCAAGGAAGGTTTTTATTTTAACCTCACCCCCTTTATCCCCCTCTCCTAACAGGAGAGGGGGATAAGTAAAAAGAGGGACTCCGCCCCTCTTAAACGCCCCCCATAAGTGATTAGCATTTAAGAAGACCTGGCACCCAGGTCGAAAGGGGCGATGGCCCGGAGAGGAACGCCCAGGTCGAAAGAAAAAAATTGACAGCCCAGCTACCCCAAAACTAGAATAGGGAGACAGACCTGAGAAAGGATGGCCATGTATCGGAGGACGGTCCTGCCCAATGGCCTCCGTCTCCTCACCTCGAAGATGCCCCAGGCGTATTCCATCGCCGTGAGCTTCTTCCTGGGCGCGGGCTCCCGCTATGAAAGCGAGGCCGAGGCCGGTATTTCCCACTTCCTGGAGCACCTGTGCTTCAAGGGCAACCAGCGTCGTCCCACCCCCCAAGAGGTGGCCCAGGCCATCGAGGGGGTGGGGGGTATCCTCAACGGGGGCACCGACAAGGAGCTGACCGCCTTCTGGTGCAAGGTGACCCGGCCCTATTTCCCCCTGGCCCTGGAGGTACTCAATGATATGGTGCGCCATTCCCTCTTGGACCCTGGGGAGGTGGAGAAGGAGCGCCAGGTCATCATCAACGAGATAAACTCCGGCCTGGATTCCCCATCGCAGCGGGTGGACATGCTCATCGATGAGGTGCTGTGGCCGGGGCAGGCCCTGGGGCGGGATGTGGCCGGGAGCAAGGAAACGGTGGCCGCCCTCTCCCGTCAGCAGTTGCTGGACTACCTGGCAGCTCAGTACACCCCCGATAACGCCGTGGTCGGCGTGGCCGGGGACATCGACCATGAAGAGGTGCTGGCAAGCCTCCTGGACATCGTGTCCGACTGGCCCCCCGGCCAGCCCCGCCCCTGGTACCGCGCCAACGACCAGCAGACTCGCCCCCAGCTCCGGGCAGAGGCCCGGGATACCGAGCTGATTCACCTGTGCCTGGGGCTGCGGGGGCTATCCCATGAGCACCCCGACCGCTTTAGCCTGGACCTGCTCAATATCATCCTGGGGGAGGGCATGAGCAGCCGCCTCTTCCTGGAGCTCAGGGAGCGGCGGGGCCTGGCCTACGATATCCATAGCTTTGTCAGCCATTACCGCGACTGTGGCTCGGTGATAATTTCGGCCTCGGTGGCCCCCTCTAACCTGGAGACGGCCCTATCGGTCATCCTCGAGGAGCTGGCCCGGCTCCGCGACGGGGTGCCCGACGATGAATTGCTCAGGGCCAAGGAGCAGGCCAAAGGGAGGCTGCTCCTTCGCCTGGAGGATACCCGGGCCGTCGCCGGCTGGTTGGGGGCCCAGGAACTCCTCACCGACCACGTCTACACCGTGGACGAGATGCTGGCCATCGCGGATGCCATCACCCCCCAGGACCTGAGGCGGGTGGCTGGGGGGCTCCTGGTGGCCGAGAAGCTAAATCTGGCGGTGGTGGGCCCAGCGGTGAACGTGGAGCGTCTGGAGACCAGGCTCCTTTTTTGACCTTTTTCGACCTGTTTCGACCTGGGTGTCAGATTCCCGAGCAATGCTAGCGCTGACCAGCGGTTCTTCTCACGTGCCGGGGGAAAGCGCCCAGGTCAAAGGGGGGGCCGAATTCGGCCCCCCCAAGCTGAGCCGCCTAGTACTCCATGGGTGGAGTCGGCGGCGCCTTCTCCTTCTCCGGTATGTCCGTCACCAGGGACTCCGTGGTCAGGATCATGGCGGCGATGCTGGAGGCATTCTCCAGCCCGGTGCGGGTCACCTTGGCCGGATCGATGATCCCTTTCTCCACCATGTCGCCGAATTCGTCCCTGACGGCGTCATAGCCGTGTCCCTTCGGGGCCCGCTTCACGGCATCCACGATCACCGAGCCATCCTTGCCGGAATTGATGGCGATCCAGCGCAGGGGCTCCTCCAGGGCTTTGTGCACGATGGCCACGCCGGTGGCCTCGTCCCCCTCCAGTTCCGCCTGCAACTTGTCCAGGGCGGGGGCTATGTTCACCAGGGCCACGCCACCGCCAGGCAGGATGCCCTCCTCTACGGCAGCCCGGGTAGCGGAGAGGGCATCTTCCACGCGGTGCTTCTTCTCTTTGAGCTCCACCTCCGTGGCGGCTCCCACCTTGATCACGGCCACGCCTCCGGCCAGCTTGGCCAAGCGCTCCTGGAGCTTCTCCCGGTCGAAGTCGGAGGTGGTCTCCTCGATCTGGGCCTTTATCTGCTTGATGCGGCCCTGGATGGCCTCATCGGAGCCCTTGCCCTCGATGATGGTGGTGTCCTCCTTATTGGCCACTACCCGGCGAGCCTGGCCCAGGTCCTCCACCGTCACCGAGTCCAGCTTGCGCCCCACCTCCTCGGAGATGACCTTGCCCCCGGTGAGGATGGCGATGTCCTCCAGCATGGCCTTGCGCCGGTCGCCGAAGCCTGGGGCCTTCACCGCCAGGCAGTTCAGGGTGCCCCGGAGCTTGTTCACCACCAGGGTGGCCAAGGCCTCCCCATCCACGTCCTCGGCCACGATGAGCAGGTTCTTGGACACCTGGAGGACCTTCTCCAGGGCGGGCAATAGCTCGGAGACGGCCGAGATCTTCTTGTCGGTGATGAGGATGTAGGGCTCCTCGATGACCGTCTCCATCCGCTCGGCGTTGGTGATGAAGTAGGGGCTGATATAGCCGCGGTCGAACTTCATGCCCTCCACATACTCGGTCTCATAGGCCAGGCCCTTGGACTCCTCCACGGTGATGACGCCGTCCTTGCCCACCTTGTCCATGACCTCGGCGATGAGGTTGCCGATGGCCTGGTCTGCGGCCGAGATGGCGGCCACTTGGGCGATCTGCTCCTTGCCCGTCACCGGGATGGCCATCTTTTTCAGCTCCTCCACCACCAGCCCCACCGCCTTCTCCATGCCCCGCTTGATGGCCATGGCGTCGGCGCCGGCGGTGATGTTCTTGAAGCCCTCGCGGATGAAGGCCTGGGCTAGGACGGTGGCGGTGGTGGTGCCATCGCCGCACTTGTCATTGGTCTTGGTGGCCGCCTCCTTAACCAGTTGGGCCCCCATATTCTCGAAGGGGTCGGGGAGCTCGATGTCCTTGGCGATGGAGACGCCATCATTGATCACCGTGGGCGGGCCGAACTTCTTATCCAGGGCCACGGGGCGGCCCTTGGGGCCCAGGGTCACCCTGACGGCATTGGCCAGGGCATCCACCCCCTTGATCAGGGAGCGTCGGGCCTCGTCGCCAAATAGTATCTGTTTTGCCATAACCTTCCCTCCTCCATAGGCACAGACTTCTAACTGAGCTTGGCCAGGATATCGCTCTCGCGGAGGACGAGGTACTCCTCGTCATCCATCTTGACCTCGGTGCCGGCGTACTTGGCGAAGAGCACCTTATCCCCGGTCTGGACATCCATGGGGATGAGTTTGCCATCTTCGCCGCGGCGCCCGGGCCCGACCGCGATCACCTCGCCCTCCTGGGGCTTCTCCTTGGCGGTATCGGGGAGGATGATGCCGCCCTTGCTCACCTCCTCCTTGGCCAAGGGCTTGAGCACCACACGGTCGGCCAGGGGTTGGATCTTGACAGCCACTTTCGGTCCTCCTTCCTCGCTCGACTTATACAGCAATATTTTAGCACTCTCCCTCGGAGAGTGCTAATCCATGATAGCGCAAAGCGCATGGGGGTGCAAGTCCCTTTGCAGGAGACCAGCATCATATCTGAAGGTTCAGGAGCATACTGATAACCCAATCCCATATGTAATTCCCGTTTTTCCCAATATCTCGCAAATTCTCTTCATTTTGGCCTTGACAGCCTACACTATTCCGTGTAAAATGGGCTTGTGAGACGGAGGTATAGGCCGAAGAGGTTCCGCTGGGACAAGGGCAGCATCCGGGCCCTGAGGCAGCACCTGGGGCTGACCCAGGAGGAACTGGCCGGGGAGCTGGGCACCCGGCAGCAGACCATCAGCGAATGGGAGAGGGGGATGTACCGGCCCCGGGGGGCCTCGGCCACCCTGCTCTCCCTGGTGGCCGAGCGCGCCGGCTTCGAATATAAGGTGAATGGCCCGGGCAAGGAGGCTGGGGAACCGAAATGAGGTCCCTTGAAGCGAGGGGGGTGTGGTGAGCATCAAGGTGGGCTGTTGCGGTTTTGCCAGGGGGCAAAAGGAATACTTCGATCATTTCAGGCTGGTGGAGGTGCAGCAGACCTTCTACAAACCGCCCCAGGTGGCCACGGCGCGGCGCTGGCGGCAGCAGGCCCCTCCCGGCTTTGAGTTCACCCTCAAGGCGTGGCAGCTCATCACCCACCCCCCCTCCAGCCCCACCTACCGCCGCGCTGGCCTGGAGATCCCGGCCAGCCACAGAGACAGCTACGGCCTGTTTCGACCGACCGATCAGGTGTGGCAGGCCTGGCGGCGGACTGAGGAGATAGCCGAGGCGCTGGAGGCCAGGGTCATAGTCTTTCAGTGCCCGGCCAGCTTTTCCGACCTGGAGGACAATATCAGAAATATGTCACAATTTTTCCGGGCCATCGATAGAAAGGGCTTCTTATTTGCCTGGGAGCCCAGGGGGCAGTGGGCCAGGGAGACCATCCGGGGGCTGTGCCAGGAGCTGGGCCTGGTCCACTGCGTGGATCCCTTTGAGGCGGAGCCCCTCTCCCCGGGGATGCGATACCTTCGCCTCCATGGTGGCCCCGGCTACCGGCATCACTACAGCGATGAGGAGCTGGGCTGGCTCAGGGGGAGGCTGGGGGAGGGGGAGAACTATGTCCTGTTCAATAACCTCTCCATGTATGAGGATGCCCTGAGGTTTATGGAA
Source organism: Dehalococcoides sp. JdFR-54 (assembly GCA_002011475.1). GTDB lineage: Bacteria > Chloroflexota > Dehalococcoidia > JdFR-54 > JdFR-54 > JdFR-54. Next base: position 16,602 of record MTNP01000052.1, on the reverse strand, counting down.
CAGCTCAAGGGGCGGCCATGAAAGGCTTGATCTATACCTTGGGCACGGGCACCCGCAGCTTTGCCGAATTCATCGCCCTAGTGCGAGGTCACCGGTTGGAAAGCGTGGCCGATGTGAGGCGGTTCCCGTCCAGCCGCTTGGAGCATTTCCGGAGGCAGGCCTTCTCTGAGCTATTGACAGCGGCCGGCTGCAATTATGTCTATCTGGGGGCGGAGCTGGGGGGCTACCGCAAGGGCGGTTACCCAGCCTATATGGAGACCGGGGAATTCCAAAGGGGCATAGCCCAGCTTGAGGGATTGGCTTCCACCTCCAGAACGGCCATCGTCTGTGCGGAGCGGTTGCCCTGGCGCTGCCACCGTCGCTTCATTGGTCGGGCCCTCCAGGGGCGGGGGTGGCGGGTGGTGCACATCGTCGATGACAAGAGGGTGTGGGAGCCGGGGCAGCCGGCCTCCCAGGAAGCCTGAGGCCTTTTATTTTTCCGGAGATTTACACGGAATAGTGTACGAAGGGAGATGGGTGGAGCTCACTGAGGGGATGGTGGCCCGGATCTGGGGCCAGGGGCTGGTGGCCGGCCGGCTCCACACCACCACCGGCCAGCGGCTGAGGGTGATCCACCCCGGGCGGGCCAACACCGACACCGGTCCCGACTTCAAGGAGGCCTGGCTGGCAGTGGCCGGACGGCGGCTCAGGGGCGATGTGGAGGTTCACCTCCGCTCCAGCCAGTGGCGCAGCCACGGCCATCATAAAGACCGCACCTATAACGGCGTGGTGCTTCAGGTGGTGTGGCAGGACGATATTCGGGGGCCCACCCAGTTGCAGGACGGGGGGCAGGCGCCGGTGCTGGCTCTGGAGCCCTACCTCGGGGGCTCTGTGGATGAAATCTGGAGGCGGGCCGCAGCCCAGAGGCGGGCGCCCTGTGGGGCGGGGCGAGGGGAAGGGCTGGGTGCCCGCCTTGACCAGCTAGGGCGGAAACGGTTCCTGGCCAAGGCCAGGAGATTCAAAGCTGGATTGTCCCATACCAGGCCGGACCAGGTCCTCTATGAGGGCATCATGGAGGCCCTGGGCTATGCCAAGAACCAGGGGCCTTTCCTGGGGCTGGCCCAACGATTGCCCCTCGACAGGCTGGAGGCGGCAAGCCAGGGCCTCGGCCACCAGGAGGCGGTGCTGGTTGTGGAGGCGCTCCTCCTGGGCGGGGCCGGGCTATTGCCATCCCAGCGCCGGACCGGGCCACAGGGGGATGACCCCTTTGTCGCCCGGCTGGAGGGGCTGTGGCGGGCGCGGGGCGGTGATGCCGTGGTGGAGGAGGGGGCCTGGTGCCTCCTCAGGGTGCGCCCGGAGAACCTGCCCAGCCGTCGGCTGGCGGCGGCCGCCCGGCTGCTGGCCAGATATCGGGGACAGGGCCTGCTGGCCGGCATAAGTCAATGGGTGGGGGAGGCCGTGGCCAAAGCTAGCCCCAGGGCGTTGGAGGAGGCCTTGAGGGTGGAGGACCAGGGTTACTGGGCCAACCACTACGACTTCGGGCTCCCGGCCAGGCCCAGGAGCCCGGGGCTTCTGGGCAGGGGCCGCGCTGCCGAGATAGCGGTCAACGTCATCTTGCCCTTCTTCTGGGCCTTTTCGGGCCCGGCCTCTGGGATCATGTCCCTCTATGAAGGCTATCCCAAACTGGGGGATAACCACATAACCAGGTACATGATGGCGAGGCTCGGCGCAGATGGGTCGGCGATGGGCTCGGCCCAGCGCCAGCAGGGCCTGATTCAGTTGTACAAGGCCTTTTGCCGCCGAGGGGGTTGCTCCCGTTGTCCCCTGGTCAGGCCATCCTGAGGCCGGGGATGGCATCCAGGTCCCAGCCGGCCACCTCACCCCTTTGCAGTCGGTAGTAGCCGCAAGCGGCCACCATGGCCGCGTTGTCGGTGCACAGGGAGAGGTCGGGGATGAGGACGGGGAGGGGGGAGCGCTCCAGCATGGCCTCCCGAAGGCGGCGGTTGGCGGCCACCCCGCCGGCCACCGCTATGTGCCCGGCGCGGTGCCGGGCGGCGGCCACCGTCTTGGTCACCAGCACCTCGGCCACCGCCTCCTGAAAGCTGGCGGCGGCATCGGCCACCGATGCCGGGTCGGCCAGGTCGACCTGGCCCTCCTCGACGAGGCGGAGCAGGGCTGTCTTGAGGCCGCTGAAGCTGAAGTCCCAGCTTCCCTTGAGCCAGGCCCGGGGCAGGGGGTAGCGGTGGGGGTCGCCCCCCTGGGAGGCACGCTGGATGGCAGGGCCCCCGGGGTAGCCCAGCCCCAGGATGCGCGCCCCTTTATCGAAGGCCTCGCCGGCGGCGTCATCCCGGGTTCGGCCCAGCAGCCTGTAGTCGCCGTGCCCCTGGGCCAGCACCAGGTCGGTGTGGCCGCCGGAGACGATGAGGCCCACCAGGGGGAAGGTGGGGGTTGTCTCCATGAGCCAGTTGGCGTAGAGGTGGGCCTCCAGATGGTTTACGCCGATGAGGGGCAGCCTGTGGGCCCAGGCCAAGGCCTTGGCCATGTTGAGCCCCACGATGAGAGAGCCGGCCAGCCCCGGCCCATAGCAGACAGCCACCCCGGAGATCTCCGTCCAGCTCACCCCGGCCTGGGACAGGGCCTCTTCGAGGGTGGGGATGATGGCCAGGAGGTGCTGGCGACTTGCCACCTCGGGCACGATGCCCCCATAGCGGGCGTGGATATCCACCTGGGAGGCCACCACGTTGGAGAGCACTCTCGCCCCATCGGCCACCACGGCCACCGCCGTCTCGTCGCAAGAGGTCTCGATGCCCAGGATGTTCATGGTTCTCGGCCTGCAATCGCCTTCAAACTATAGCAGACTGTCCTCCGAATGTAAAACATTTTTCGACCTGGGCGTCAGCCTCACAGCCAACTCCGATCCGCTGTTGAGATGTCCAAAACGGCGAATCCCCTTTTGACCCTTGCGCCATGCCTGGGATATACGCCCAGCCCGAAAGGGCTTTTGACACTAGATAGGGCCAATGGTAAGATGAGAGGCGAGGCCCCATTGGGGGCCGAAAGGAGTGTGGTCGGCTATGTGGGGCAGCACCGAGAACCTATATCTATTGCTCATACTTATCTGTTTGCTGCTATCCGCCTTTTTCTCCAGTTCGGAGACGGCCTTCATCGCCTTGCAGAGGATTCGGTTCAAGCATCTGGAGACCACCGGGGTGAGCGGGGCGGATCGAGTGGCCCGCCTCATGGAGAGGCCGGAGCGTTTCCTGGCCACCATTCTGCTGGGCAATAATTTCGTCAATACGGCGGCAGCCGCCCTGGGCACGGCCATTGCCGTCTCGGTATGGGGTGGCAACAAGGCGGTTGTGGTGGCCACGGTGGGCATAACGGCCCTCCTCCTGGTTTTCGGGGAGGTCATCCCCAAGACCACCGCGGCCCAGCATTCGGAGCGGATAGCCCTTATGTACGTGCGGCCCATCGAGGGGCTGGCCTGGCTGTTGAGGCCCTTTACCGCTGCCCTGAGCTGGGTGGGCGCCGGGGCGGCCAGGCTGGTGGGGGGGTCGCCGTCGCCCAGGACGCTGGTCAGTGAGGACGAGCTCCGCACCATGATATCGGTGGGCCGGGAGGAGGGGGCGGTAGAGGAGGCGCAGGCCTCCATGCTGCACAGGGTATTTCGCTTTGGCGACCGCCCGGTTCGCCATGCCATGACCCCTCGCCCCGACATCGTCTGGCTGGAACGGGATATCACCCTGGACAGGTTCTTGGAGGTCTATGCCCAGTCGCCCCACACCCGCTACCCCATATACCAGGAGAACACCGACAATGTGGTGGGGCTCCTGGCCATCCAGGATGTGCTTATGGCCCAGGCCAGGGGGAACCTGGGCCCGGAAAGCCCCTTAGAGGGCCTCATCCGGCCGCTGTCTTTGGTGCCCGAGAGCAAGCCGGTGGGCCAGCTCTTCAACGAGATGCAGCTCCAGGGCCAGCAGATGGCGGTGGTGGTGGACGAATACGGGAGCATCAGCGGCATTGTCACTATGGAGGACCTGGTGGAGGAGGTGGTGGGGGAGATCCGCGATGAGTGGGGGGAGCCGGAGAGGGATTTCGAGGCCATCGACGAGCATACCTTCCAAGTAGATGGCGGCATGGGGGTGGAGGAGGCCAATGAGCAGCTTAAACTGAATCTGCCCCAGGGCGACTACGAGACGGTGGCCGGCTTTGTCCTCAGTCGGCTGGGGCATATCCCCAAGGTGGGGAAGCAGCTCAGGTGGGGCGGCCTGAAGCTAACTGTAGCCGAGGTGAAGGGGATGAGGCTGGAGAAGATCATAGTGGCCAGGGAGGTCGAGCCCGGTGCAGCGCCTCAGGGTTAGGTTCTCCCGGGGGGAGGAACTCAAGTATATATCGCACCTGGACCTGATGCGTCTCTGGGAGCGGGCCCTGCGTCGGGCCAGGCTGCCCCTGGCCTATTCCGAGGGCTATAACCCCCAGCCTCGCCTCTCCCTGGCGGCCCCCTTGGCCCTAGGGGTCACCAGCGAGGCCGAGCTCATGGATGTCTATTTCAGCCGCTGGGTCTCCCCCCACCTTTTCTTGAAGGCGGTGAAACCCCAGCTCCCCAGGGGCCTCGAAGTCTTGGAGGCCCTCATTATAGCGCCCACCCTGCCCTCACTTCAGTCCCAGGTGCGCTTCGCCGTCTACCGGGTGGGCGTGGCCAAGGAGACTACCGCCGAGGCGGTGGAGGAGGCCATTTCACACCTGTTGGCGACACCGGAGCTGCCCTGGCAGCACTCCCGAGACACTGGGATACGCCGCTACGACCTGAGGAGCCTCATTGATGACCTGTGGCTTATCCAATGGGAGGGGGACAAGGGGGTGCTGGGGATGCGGCTGCGCTGGGATAGTCAGGGTGCCGGCCGTCCCGAGCAAGTGGCCGCAGCCCTGGGCTTCGCCCCCCCCAGCTTCATCCACCGCAGCCGGCTCATCCTGGGCTCGGGACGCTAGGGGACGGCGATGACGACGATTATCCTGGTGCGGCATGGAGAGACGCCTTTGAACGAGCAGCGTTGTTTCCAGGGCTGCCGCCACGATGTGGAGCTGAGCGCCACGGGCCAGGAGCAGGCGGAAAGGCTGGCTCAGGCCCTGAGGGGGGAGAGACTGGCGGCGGTCTACTCCAGCCCCCTGAAGCGGGCCCTGGGCACGGCGCAGGCCATCGCCCGCTATCATGGGCTGCCGGTGGAGGTCGATTTCGACCTCAGGGAGGTGGATGCCGGGGAGGTGGAAGGCCTCAGCCTGGAGGAGTTGAGCCGCCGCTATCCCCAGCTATGGGAGGAGTGGCGCTGGGGCAGCGGCTCCCTGAGGCTGCCCGGCGGCGAGGACCTGGATGACCTGCAAGTGCGGGCGTGGCGGGCCCTGGAGCGAATAGCCGCCCGGCACCCCCAGGGGACGGTGGCGGTGGTGGGGCATACCTTCACCAACCTCGTTCTCATCTGCCGCGCCTTGGGCCTACCCCCGGGCTATTTCCGCAGGATGAGGCAGGGGTTGGCCAGCATCAACGTGCTCCGCAGCGATTCCACGGGCTGGCACTTGGTCAGCCTCAACGATAGGTGCCACCTGGAGGCATGAGAGGCCCATGGCTTCCCGGGCTAAGGGGCTGGTGGGGCGGGTTCTGGATTTCATCCGCAGGCATGACCTGGTGCCTTCCGGCCAAAGGCTGTTGGTGGCCGTCTCTGGGGGCCCCGATTCGGTATGTCTGCTCCACATCCTGTGGCAGCTCCGTCAGGAGCTGGGGGCCGAGCTCTATATGGCCCATCTCAATCACCAGCTTCGGGGTGCCGAGTCGGAGGCCGATGCCGCCTATGTGGAGGGGCTTGCCCACCGGCTGGGGCTGCCCCTCATCGTGGAGAGGGGCGATGTCAGAGGCTACCAGGCCCGGCACCGCTGCTCTGAGGAGGAGGCAGCCCGGGAGGTGCGCTACGCCTTTCTGGCCCGAAGCGCTGAGGCGCTGGGGGCGGGCGCGGTGGCCCTGGGCCACACCGCCGACGACCAGGCGGAGACCATCCTGATGCACTTGGTGCGGGGCACCGGGGCGGCGGGCTTCCGCGGGATGTCCCCCCTGGTGCGACGCCGGCCTCAGGGGGCCACGGGCCCCCTAGTTCTGGTAAGGCCCCTCCTGGAGGTGAGTCGAGAGGAGACCCAGGCCTACTGCCAGGACCACGACCTCAAGCCCCGTTGGGATGCCTCCAATGTGTCGCCCGCCCATTTGAGGAACCGCTTCCGCAGCGAGCTGCTGCCCCTGCTGGAGGGCCTTAATCCTAACATAAAGGAGGTCCTCCTCCGCGCCGCCCGCTCCCTGGATTTGGACCTGGACTACCTGGAGGGCCAGGCAGCGGCCCTGTGGGGCCAGGTGGCCAGCCGGGAGGACCAGACCTTGGCCCTGGACACCGCAAAGATGCGGGCGCTCCATCCCTCCCTGCAACGTCACCTGCTGCGTCGGGCGCTAAGGGAATTGCTGGGCGACCTCAAGGATGTGGAGGCGGTGCATATCGAGGACCTGGCATCGCTGGTTGGCAAGCCGGCGGGGAGGCGACTGTCTTTATTGAGGGGACTCGAGGCCGCCACCGACTACGGGCGCCTGCTCCTGGGCTTTTCCATCTGGGACCGGTCAACGCTGGAGGGCGAATATCGGTTGGAGGTTCCCGGGGAAGTGAAACTGCCAGGAGGCCTAATCAGGGCCTCTTTGCTCCGGGAGTGGCCTGAGACATATAATGAAGCCAAAGGGCGTGTCTTTGGCGATTACAGGGCCTCTGGAGGGGGGTTGACGGTGCGGGCCAGGCGCCCCGGAGACCGATTTCAGCCCCTGGGCATGGATCAGCCCAAGAAGCTCCAGGACTTCATGGTGGACGCCAAGATACCCCGGGCGCTGAGAGACGGTATCCCGCTGGTGTGCTCGCCACGGGGCATCCTGTGGGTGGTGGGCTACCGCCTGGCCCATTGGGCCCGGGTCACTGAGGAGACCGAGCAGGTGCTGTGCCTGGAATATTTTTCCGACCCGGGGCGTCGGGCTTCTCAAGGGGGCTAAGCATCTTTTACATTGGGGCTGGCCATCCCTGATTAGATACGCTTTAGGTTCACATCCACCACACCCAGTTATGTTTTCGGGGGCTCTGCCCCCGCAGCCCCCGAGCCGGGGAAATACGAACTGTTCTTACAGTTTGTTTCAGTGTTAGCCTCCCCGTCTGGGGTTTGCACTGTCTCACATCACCCGCTTCAATCTCGGGCTGGGGGTGATGCCCGGGATGCGGCCCCGCTTGGCGATGGCCTTCCCCTCCACTTCATGGAGGTCGGCGGTGAAATCTATGGGCCTGGCCCCGCTGATGTAGCTCCCCACCCCGAAGCCATCTACCGGCGCCCCCTCCTCCACGTACTGTCGGATGCGCTCCGCAGTCACCCCCCCGCTCACAAAGATGCTCACATCCCTGAAGCCGGCCTGGTCCAGACGGGCCCTGGTCTCCTTCACCAGGTCAGGGGTGACCCCACCTCGCTCCGGCGGGGTGTCCAGCCTCACCCCCTGGAGCCGGCCCCCCATGGCCTGGGCCACGATGATGCTCTCCTGGGGCTCGTCCAGGAAGGTGTCCACCAGGGCGATGCGGGGCACCTCAGGGGGCATATGCTTATCGAAGGCCAGGATGGCCTTGGTGGTATCGCCGAGGCAGATGACCAGGGCATGGGGCATGGTGCCCATGGGCTCCACCCCGGCCAGCCGGGCCCCCTCCACGCAGGCACAGCCGGTGGCCCCTCCCACGAAGGCGGCATACTCCATACGCCCGGCCACCAGGGCATGCACATGGCGGGCCCCGAAGCAGATCACCGGGATGCCCCGGGCCGCCTCGGCGCACTCCCGGGCGGCGGTGGCCCAGCCACTGCTCTGGGCTAGGATGCCCAGCATCGGCGTCTCGTAGATGCCGTAGCTCTGGTAAGGGGCGGTAATGCGCAGCACCACCTCCTTCTTGTGGAAGGCCTCCCCTTCATCTAGGGCCCACACCTGGCTGCCCTGGGGGAGCACCTCCTTGAGGAGGGCCTTCACCTCCTCGATGCCGCATAGGATGCCGTCCCGGGAGGGGAAGATCTCCATGGTGGCTACCGGATTAATCCCCTCCTTCTTCAGGATCTCCACCGTGCGCAGGAAATAGATATCAGAGGTATCTCCGCGGATGATGGACGGCTCCACCACAAAGCGGGGCTTGGCCTCCTCCGCTACCGTGGTGAGCCGGGCGCCCAGCACCTTTTCCATGTGCTCCAGGGCAAAGCGGTGGGCCTTGGGGTCGAAGGAGGCCACGGCGTCGGCGGGAACCTCCACCTGGTAGCCCCGGTTGCGGGCATCGGCCACGGTGTGCATCACGCAGATGTCGGTGCACACCCCGCACACGATGAGCTTCTCCGGCTTCAACGCTTCCAGCCGGGCATCGAGGTCGGTGCCGAAGAAGCCGCTATAACGTTGCTTGGGGATGGTCTCCCCTGGATAGCCTGCCAGCTCCGGGATGACCTCGGCCTCTGGGGTGCCCTCGATGCAGTGGGGCGGGAACATCTGGAACTCGGGGTCGTTCAGGGTGTGGCGGTCGCAAATGAAGAACGCCCGCGCGCCCCCGGCCAGCTCCCGCTCCAGAAGTTTCTGGATGTTGGGGATGATGTGGCGCGCCGGGGGGCCACAGTAAAGGGGGTTGCCCTCCTCCGCAAACCCCCGGAGCATATCGATGACCAGCACGGCACTGGCCATGGCAAACTCCTTTCTAGTGCTTGAAGTGGCGGGCCCCGGTGAAGACCATAGCCATATTATATTTATCGGCGGCCTCGATGACCTCTTGGTCTCGCACCGAGCCCCCGGGTTGGATGATGGCGCTCACCCCTCCCCGGGCCGCCAGCTCCACCCCGTCGGGGAAGGGGAAAAAGGCATCCGAGCCCAGGACGCTGCCCTGAGCCGCCTCCCCAGCCCTGTCCAGGGCTAGCTCGACGCTGACCACCCGGCTGGGCTGCCCCGCCCCCATCCCCACCAGGGATTTGCCCTTGACCAGGACAATGGCGTTGGACTTGATGAGCTTGACGGCGTGCCAGGCGAAGACGAGGTCACGCCACTCCTCCTCGGTGGGCTGCCTCTTGGTCACGGTGCGGGCCTTAAGCTCGTGGGCGGCTATGGCATCCCAGTTCTGGGCCAGGAGCCCGCCCCTCACCCGGCGCAAGTCCAGGCCGGGTGGGGGGGTGGGGCCTACGGAGGTCAAGCCCAGGGTGAGCAGGCGCAGATTCGACTTACGCAGCAGTAGTTCCAGAGCCTGCGCCTCGTAGTCGGGGGCGATGATGGCGTCGTAGTGGGTCTTGACTATCTCCTGGGCGGCAGCCCCGTCTATGGGGCGGTTAGTGGCCACAATGCCGCCGAAGGCGGCCACGGGGTCGCCGGCCAGGGCCCGGCGGTAGGCCTCGGCCAGGTCGGGGTGAGAGGCCAGGCCGCAGGGGTTGGTGTGCTTGATGATGGCCACGGTGGGCTCGGCAAACTCGCTGACCACAGCCAGGGCAGCGTCCAAGTCCAAGATATTGTTGAAGGAGAGCTCCGGGCCCCCCAGTTGTCGGGCGCCCAGCAGGCTGGGGCCAGCCTCAGCGCCAATACCCTGTTCCTGATAGAGGGCAGCCCGCTGGTGGGGGTTCTCCCCGTAGCGCAGGTCCAGGCGCTTCTTCAGGGCAATGGTTACCTCCTCGGGGAAGCCGGCCTCCCCAGCCCTCAGGTACTGGGCGATAACGGTATCGTAGCTGGCGGTGTGCTGGAAGGCCTTGTGGGCCAACTTCCGGCGATATTCCAGGCCCACCTCCCCCTTCCTGAGCTCGGCCAGGAGGGGCTCGTAGTCGGCAGGGTCCACTACCACCAGCACCCAGGGGAAGTTCTTGGCCGAGGCCCGGATCAGGGTGGGGCCGCCGATGTCGATGTTCTCCAGGGCATCCTCAAGGCTGACCTCTGGCCTGGAAACGATGTGCCCGAAGGGGTAGAGGTTCACCGCCACCAGGTCGATGGTGGCGATGCCCCTCTGTTCAAGCTGGGCCATATGCTCGGGCAAATCCCTTCGGGCCAGGATGCCGCCGTGGACAGCGGGGTGGAGGGTCTTCACCCGCCCCTCCAGGATCTCGGGGAAGCCGGTGAGCTGGGAGACGCTGGACACCGCCAGGCCGCCCTGGGCCAGGGCCCTCTGGGTGCCACCGGTGCTATAGATCTCAAAGCCGAGCCCGGCCAAGCCCTGGGCGAAGGGGAGGAGCCCCGACTTGTCGCAGACGCTGAGGATGGCCTTCACCAAATACCTCCTTCTCAGATTGACGCCCTTTCTGACCTAGCTATCTGAAATGGCTGCTCTGGGATTGTACTGTTAAACCAGTGTACTGGTATAACAGCTTACACGCCTACCAGTTCCACCCCAGGCTTCCCTTTGCCCTCGACCACCTCGCCCACGGGCGATGCCTGGGGCAGCAGCGCCCTGAGCCCGGCTGCTTCCTCGGGGGAGCTGACCACGATCATGCCTATGCCCATATTGAAAACCCGGTACATCTCCCGGGTATCCACCCCGCCCCGTTCCTGAATGAGGCGGAAGATGGCCGGCGTTTCCCAGGACGAGGTGTCGACGCGGGCGGAGAGGCCCTGGGGCAGGATGCGGGGCAGGTTGTCCACTATGCCGCCGCCGGTGATGTGGGCCAGCCCCTTGACCCGGGGGAGGGCCGGTTTGAGGAGGGGGTAATAGCTGCGGTGGGGCTCCAGGAGCTCCTCGCCCAAGGTCCGCCCCAGCTCCGGGTAAAAGGCCTTCAGGGCAGAAGGCTCGGTGCCGAAGATGCGACGCACCAGGGAATAGCCATTGGTGTGGAGGCCGCTGGAGGGGAGCCCTAGAAGGACATCGCCAGGCCGAATGGCCCTGCCATCTATGATGTTGGGCTTTTCCACCACCCCCACTATAAAGCCCACCAGGTCATAGTCGCCCCCGGCATAGAGGCTGGGCATCTCCGCCGTCTCGCCGCCGATGAGGGAGCAGCCCGCCTCTCGGCAGGCCCGGGCCAGGCCCGTGGCTATGGCCTGGATGCGCTCCGGCACCAGCTTGCCCATGGCAATATAATCCAGAAAGAAAAGGGGCTGGGCGCCGCAGGTGAGGATATCGTTGACGCAGTGGTTGACCAGGTCGATGCCCACAGTATCATGCTTGTCCAGGGCGATGGCCACCTTTAACTTGGTGCCTACCCCATCGACGCTGGAGACCAACACCGGCTCCCGGTAGCCCTGGACCTGGAACAGGCTGCCGAAAGAGCCGACATCGCCCAGCACGCCGGGGGAGAAAGTGGTCTGGGCCTGCTCGTGGATCAGTCTGTTGGCCAGGGCGCCAGCCTCCAGGTCAACGCCGGCGGCACTGTAGCTGGCGGGAGGTTGCCTGTTCTCCATCCCCTCCTCTGGGTGGGCGTTATGTTTGGCCGGTGGCCGTCTCCAGGGCAAGTTTGTCCATTTCCAGCTGCACCGGGATGGGGTAGTCTCCGGTGAGGCAGGCCAGGCACAGCTTATCTCGAGGGATAGCCACAGCCTCGAGGAGCCCCTCCAGGCTGAGGTAGCCCAGGGAATCGGCGCCGATGAAATCCTTTATCTCGGGGACGCTTTTCTGGGCGGCGATAAGCTCCCAGCGAGTAGCCATATCCACCCCGAAGAAACAGGGGTAGCGGATGGGTGGGGCACATACCCTCATATGGACCTCGGCCACCCCGGCACCCCGCAGCAGGCTGACGACATGGGGGGTAGTAGTCCCCCGAACTATACTGTCGTCGATGACCACCAGGCGCTTGCCGCTGAGGAGCTGGGGCAGGGGGTTGAATTTGAGCTTGACCCCTAGCTCCCGGATGCGCTGGTCGGGCTCGATGAAGGTGCGTCCCACATAGCGGTTCTTGAGCAGGCCATCGCTGAAGGAGATGCCCGCGGCCTGGGCGTAGCCGATGCCCGCCTGGGTGGCTGAGTCGGGCACCCCTATCACCATGTCGGCGGCCACAGGATACTCTCGGTGCAGTATCTTGCCCATAGCCTCCCGGGCGGGATAGATGAGGCGGCCATTGAATATGCTATCGGGGCGGGCGAAATAGATGTATTCGAAAACGCAGGAGGCCTGTCGCGGCGGCTCCTGATAGCTCTCCACACCATTGCCATCGATGACCAGGATCTCGCCAGGCTCCACCTCCCGAGACAGCCGGGCACCGATATGGTCCAGGGCACAGCTCTCCGAGGCCAGCACCCAGCCCCCGTCTATCTGACCCAGGCACAGGGGGCGCACCCCCAGGGGGTCCCTGACCCCGATGAGGCTATCCTTAGTGAGCAGCGCCAGGGAGTAGGCGCCCTGGAGGCGGCGCATGGAATACCTCAGCTTGTCCACCCAGTTCCGGCCCGGGGAGGAGAGGATGAGGTTGGCGATGACCTCGGAATCGGTGGAGGTGTGGAAGTGGTAGCCCAGCTCCACAAGCTCCTGGCGGAGATGGGCGGCATTGACGATGTTGCCGTTGTGGGCCAGGGCCAGGGTGCCCCCATACCCCTCCACTATCAAAGGCTGGGCATTGATGGCACGGCTGGAGCCGGTGGTGGAATAGCGGTTGTGGCCAATGGCGATATGGCCTCGGAGCTGGCCCAGGGAGGCCTCATCGAAGGCCTGGGAGACGAGGCCCATCCGGGTATGAACCTTGATCCTCTTGGCATCGCTGGTGGCGATTCCGGCGCTCTCCTGCCCCCGGTGCTGCAAGGCGAACAGGGCGAAGAAGGTAAGCCTAGCCACATCCTCTCCGGGTGCATAAACCCCGAAAATGCCGCAGGATTCGCGCCATCCTGAATGCAAGGGCCTACCTCGGGGGAGCTTCCATGCCGCTGCAACCCATTATAGACTGTGGCCGCTTTGAAATCAACCTCTTTCGATCCTAAGGTCAGGTTGGCCCAAGAGCACGAAGAACTCCCTGTTTCCCGAGGCCCCCGGCACCGAGGAGGGCACCAGGCCCCGGAGGCGAAAGCCCTGCTGGCTGGCCCAGTGCAGAAATCGGGCCAGGACCCGGGCATGGACCAGGGGGTCCTTGACCAGGCCGCCCTTCCCCACCTCCCCCCTGCCTGCCTGGAACTGGGGCTTGACCAGGGCCAGCAGGTAGCCCCCCTCCTTTAAATGGGCGGACACCGAGGGGATAACCTTCTCCAGGGAGATGAAGGAGAGGTCTAGGGTAGCCAGGTCTACCTTCTCCGGCAGAGGGAAGGGGTACCGGGCGTTGACCCGCTCCCGGACTACCACCCTGGGGTCGGTGCGCAGCCGGTAGTCCAGCTGGCCATAGCCCACATCCAGGGCATAGACGCGCTCCGCCCCCCGCTTCAACAGGCAGTCGGTGAAACCGCCGGTGGAGGCGCCCACGTCCAGGACCACCCATCCTGAGACATCGAGCCCGAGCTGGGTCAGGGCCGCCTCCAGCTTGAGCCCGCCCCGGCTCACGAAGGGGGCCGGGGCTTGAACCTGGATATTCGCCTCTTCGGGCACCAGGCTACCTGGCTTGAGCACCGGGCGGCCCCCCACAGTTACCTCACCGGCCATGATGAGGGCCCGGGCCTTATCCCGGCTGGGGGCCAGCCCCCTATGTACCAGAAGGGCGTCGAGGCGGCGTTTGGCCATGGCAATGGTTTATCTTTGGGTGACGATTTGGAACCAGTAGACCCCGTCTCGTCGGGCCACGAAGTGGGCCGGGGTGAACAGCTCTAAATCGTTGGAGACGGGGTCATTGTCGAGGCGGGCCGGCACCTTGAGCCCCTCCTCCAGCTCGATAATGGCCACGGTATAAGGCGCTTGGCCTTCAAAGCCCAGGGGCGGTACCCTGATGATGGTGTAGGTGGCCAGCTTGCCCCTGCCGCTGAGATGGGCCTCTATTATCCGGCCGCTGCCGCAGGCAGCACAGCTATAGACAGGGGGTGCAAAGTAGTGGCCACAGTCCTGGCATCGGGCCACCGGGATCTGTTCGGCGCCTGTAGCCATGTTACCCCCTCCGCTTCACGATGTGGACGGTGCATATTGTGCCGCTGCCACCCATATTATGAACCAGCCCGATCTCGGCATTCTGTACCTGGTTCTCGTGGTCGCCGCGGAGCTGCCTCACCACCTCATAGAGCTGGCCCAGGCCGGTGGCGCCTACGGGATGCCCCTTGGCGATAAGCCCTCCTGAGGGATTGATGGGGACCTTGCCATCTACTGCGGTAAGGCCCTCCTCCACGGCGAAGCCGCCGCGACCCTTGGGGAAGAAGCCCAGGTCTTCGCTGTCCACGATCTCGGCGATGGTGAAGCAGTTGTGAAGCTCTACCACATCGATATCTTGAGGCTTCAGTCCGGACTCGGTATAGGCCTGATGGGCCGCCCGGATGGTGGCGGGCAGGGTGGTGAGGTCCTCGTGGTCATAGAGGCAGCTCGGGCCGGTGGCCTGCCCCGAGCCGACGATGTCAATGGGCGTCTTGGTGAACTCGTGGGCCCGGTCGGCAGCACAGAGCACGGCGGCGGCAGCCCCATCGCTGATGGGGCAGCAGTCAAAGAGCTTCAGGGGGTCACAGATGGGCCGGGAGTTGAGGACCTGCTCCAGGGTGGTCGGTTCCCGGAAGCGGGCCCTGGGGTTGGAGACGCTATTGGCGTGGTTTTGAACCGAGACCATGGCCAGGTGCTCGATTTTGGTGCCGTATTCCTTTATATGGCGGCGAGCCACCTGGGCGAAGAAGCCGGGGAAGGTGAGGCCGGTAAGACGGTCGGTCTCGGGGTCCATGCCCGCAGACAGGGCCATGGTCACCTTCTCGGTGGAGGCTGAGGTCATCTTCTCCACCCCGGCCACCAGGACCAGGTCGTAGACGCCGGCGGCGATGAGGAGGTAGCCCTGCCTCAAGGCTATGCCCGCCGAGGAGCAGGCGCCCTCCACCTTGGTGCAGGGAATATCGGGGTTGAGGCCCAGGCTGTTGGCGATGAGGGGGGCTATGGTCTCCTGACCTTCCAGGATGCCGCCGATGTAGTTGCCCACATAAAGGGCCTGGATCATCTTGCGGTCCACCCCGGCCTCAAGGATGGCCTGGTTGCAGGCATCGGTGGCCATATCCTTGATGGAACGCTCCTTCATCACCGTGAAGGGCGTTGAGCCAATGCCGATAATGGAGACCCCGCGCCGCGCCATCAGTCACCCCCCTTCGTCAGCCGTGACGCCTTATAAGTCGGTCGCGCCGCTCCATTATGGGGCATAGGCCAGCAAAGGTCAAGAAGGGGCGCAAAAGGCCAGTACACCGGAGTACTGGTATTATGGTAAATCCGAACAGGAGGCCCCGACCGCTGTGCCCATTGAGCATAGCCGACCCTGTCTGCTATAATCTAGCCTCGTGATTGTGGACTTTCATACTCATATATTCTCGGCCCGAGTTCGGCAGGATCGGGGCCGCTATCTTCAGCTCGACCCCGTCTTCGCCGAACTCTACGCCGGCCCCGGGGGCAAAGCTGGCCAGCGCCGAGGAGCTTGTAGACAGCATGGATCGGGAGGGGGTTGATGTTTCGGTGGTGCTTAACATAGGTTGGTCCAGCCATGAGCTCTGCCTGGAGAGCAATGACTACCTCTTGGAGATGGCAGCTCGATATCCGGGGAGGTTGGTGCCTTTCTGTGCCGTGCAGCCCCGGGCCGGCGAGGCGGCGCTCCGGGAACTGGAGCGCTGTGCCCACGGGGGGGCCAGAGGGGTGGGGGAGCTCAGGCCCGATAGACAAGGCTTCGACCTGGGGGATGAATCCGTGATGGAACCCCTGGTGGCGGCGCTGGTGGAGAATAACCTGATCTGGCTCAGCCATG
The DNA here is from genome assembly GCA_002011475.1 of Dehalococcoides sp. JdFR-54. Taxonomy (GTDB): domain Bacteria; phylum Chloroflexota; class Dehalococcoidia; order JdFR-54; family JdFR-54; genus JdFR-54. The sequence goes on along the minus strand of MTNP01000052.1, from coordinate 762 downwards.
CCTCGGAGCCGGTGGGCCATGCCTATCCCGGCAAGGGGGGCCTAACGCCAGACAGGCTCTACCAGTTCATAGTCCAACACCCCCGTTTGACCGTGGTCCTGGCCCACTGGGGCGGCGGCCTGCCCTTTTACGCCCTGATGCCCAAGGTGGCCCAGGCCCTGGAGAGGGTCTACTTCGATACCGCGGCCTCCCCCTGGCTATACCGCTCCCAGGTTTTTCGGATAGCGGCCGACCTGGTAGGTGCCGACAAGATACTCTTGGGCAGCGATTACCCGCTCCTGCCACCCCAACGAATCATAGAGGAGGCCAGGGCTTCCGGGCTATCTCAATCGGAAATGGCGAGGATACTGGGGGGCAACGCCAGGGGGCTATTGGGTTTGGGCCCGGGGGAGGGTTAGGGCTTGGAACGAATACGCAGCTTCATCGCCATCCAGCTACCCCCAGGGGTGAAGGCCGAGCTGGCTCAGCTCCAGGGGAGACTGCGGCCGGGGACCGAGGCCTTTGTGAAGTGGGTGGAGGCTGAAGGCATTCACCTCACCCTCAAGTTCCTGGGGGAGGTGGAGACCGGCCGTATTGATGGGGTAGTGGCTGCCATAGCCGCCTCGGTGCCGGGCATCGGCCCCTTCCATTTGAGATTGGCTGGGCTGGGCGTTTTCCCCTCTTTGGCCCGGCCCCGGGTGGTCTGGGTGGGGGTGGAGGGGGAGGTGGCCAAGCTGCTGGGGCTCCAGCGCAGCCTGGAGGTCCAGCTCAAACCCCTGGGCT
>MTNP01000044.1 GCA_002011475.1 Dehalococcoides sp. JdFR-54 | reverse complement strand
CGCCGCCCTATCCCTCTTGGGCTGGTGGCGCCTGGAACAAGGGGAACGGGACGACCCAGCCACCCTGCAGCCCCTTTACCTGAGGCGCCCCCCTATCACCCAGCCCCGTCCCCGCCCCTCCCTCCCCACTTAGGAGAGACAGATGTTGCCTCGTGAGCAACCCACCATCAATAGCCAGCAGGGGTTCAGCATGTGCTTCGGCTGCGGCCGGGAGAACCCCATCGGGCTGAAGATGACCTTCCACTGGGATGGGCATACCGTTAGTGGCCGGTTCGTCCCTACCGAGGTCCATCAGGGTTGGCCGGGTGTGGTCCATGGCGGCATAATAGGTTCTATCCTGGATGAGACCATAGGCTATGTTTCCTTTTACGAAGGGCTGGAGACAGTCACCGGCAAGTTGGAGACCAGGATAAAGCGCCCGGTACGGGTAGGGGAATCCCTAACGGTCTCCGGCTACCTGACTCGCAGGAGCCGGAAGCTGATCGAGGCCAAAGCCGTGGCCGCCGACGCGGAGGGTGCCATTGTGGCCGAGGCCACGGCGGTGCTTTACGTTGTAAGGGACCTGGTCAAGAGCGGCAATGGCTTCAAGGCAGTCATCTGGGATATGGACGGGGTCATCGCCGACACCGCCAGCTACCATTATGCCGCCTGGCGACAAGCCTTCGCCAAGCGGGGTATAGATTACCCCGAGGAGAAATTCCGGCTTAGCTTCGGGCAGAGAAACGACATCATTATCAGCAGGGCTATGGGGCCGGGGGTCTCTCCCCAACTCATCGCGGAGATCTCCGACGAGAAGGAGGAGATCTACCGGCGCAGCATAGTGGGCCACTTGAAGCCCCTGCCTGGGGCCATAGAACTGGTGAGGTCTCTCCATAGCAGGGGCTTCAGGATGGCCATAGCCTCTTCGGCACCCAAGGAAAATATCGAGCTGGTCCTGCACCTTCTGGGCATCCGGGACTGTTTTCAGGCTATTATCTCGGCTCGCGATGTGCCGCTGGGCAAGCCCGACCCCGAGGTGTATCTGGTGGCGGCCCAAAGGCTGGGGGTGGCGCCTCAGCACTGCGTGGTTATCGAGGATGCCGTGGCCGGGGTGGAGGGGGCTAGGGCCGGCGGTATGAGGTCCATTGCGGTGACCAATACCCACCCTCGGGAGAAGCTGGCGCTGGCCGACCTGGTGGTGGATTCCCTGGAGACGGTGGACGCCGCGGATATCGAGCGATTGCTGGGTCTGCGGCCGGCTTGATCGGAGGCTTAGCATATGGAACGGACCCTGGTCTTGGTAAAGCCCGACGGGGTGCAACGGGGCCTCGTCGGCGCCATCATCTCCCGGCTGGAGCAGCGCGGGCTCAAGTTGGTGGCCCTCAAGATGTTGTGGCTGGACGAGGCCCTGGCCCAGCGCCTCTACGCCATCCACCGGGGCAAGCCCTTCTTCGAGAGGCTTATAAAATACGTCACCGCTTGTCCCCTGGTGGCGGCGGTCTTCGAGGGGGAGGGGGCAGTGGCCCTGACCCGCCAGGCCATGGGCGAGACCGACCCGGCCAGGGCCAGTCCGGGGAGCATCAGGGGGGATTTCGGCATCGATATCGGGCGCAACCTGGTCCATGGCTCCGACTCCGTGGAGAACGCCCAGCCGGAGATAGACCTCTTCTTCACCCCCCAGGAGATCTATAGCTACCCACGGGACACCGATAGCTGGATTTTCGAATAAACGGGGTCTTGTCGTTCCTCGGCTGCTATGCCCTTACTCTTTGCTCCAGCTCTATCGCGGATTCGGATTTTATCTCCCCCCTCACCCCAACGGTCACCCCCCTTAGGGGGATTTCCCGGCCGCTTTCCTGGATGGCCTGCTGAACGATGTGCACCAAGCCAAAGCAGCAGGGCACCTCTATGTGCACTACGGTCAGGCTCCTCACCCCGGAGAGGTGGAGGATCTGGGCCAGCTTTTTCTGGTAATATTCGGCATCGTCCAGCTTGGGGCAGCCCACCACCACGGCCTTCCCTTTGAGAAGATGCTCATGGAAGCGGGGATAGGCGAAGGGGACGCAGTCAGCCGCCACCAGCAAGTCGGCATCTTGCAGGAAGGGGGCCACCGGGGGCACCAGGCTAAGCTGCACCGGCCAGTGGCGCAACATGGAAGGCACGGCGGCGCGGGTCTCCGCGGGCTCAGGGCGACCGCAGGCCCCCGGCTCAAACTGGGTCACCTGGATGGAGGGGCAGCCGCAGGGCAGTGGCTCGGTGGAGCGGGCCTTTAGCGCCTCGAGGTGGTGCTCCGCTGCCACGGGGTCGAAGACCTCGCTCTCCCGCTCCTCGATGGTGATGGCGCCCTGGGGGCATTCGCCGAGACAGGCGCCCAGCCCGTCGCAGTACTTCTCGCTGATGAGCCGGGCCTTGCCGCCGACGATCTGGATGGCTCCCTCGGCGCAGGTCATGGCGCAGGCGCCGCAGCCATTGCATAGCTCCTCGTCGATCTTGACAATCTTTCTTAGAACCTTGTTCGCCATTTCAGTCCCCTCCTTTCAATTGACGCCACCGCTCCTCCCCGATGCACTGGCGGGCCGCGGCGCACCAGTCGATGCAGGAGGGCAGCTTCTCTTTATAGACCATGTGCCCGCAGTTGTAGCACTTCACCTTCACCTCGTGGGAGAAGATCTCCACCTGGGCGCCACAATTGGGGCAGGTATAGTCGTCTACGGTTATATTCCTACGGTCTTGACCCGGACATAGGGAGCCCATCTCATAGCCTCGTCGCTTCTCGTTTCTACCCAAATTCTAGGCTAGATTAGAGGAGGCTTCTATGACATAAATCATGTAGGGGTTATTTTTGGCCCGGGCGGGGATGGCGAGGTATGAGATACTCAGTTCAGGGGTAAGCCTTCGCCGATGCGGCGAAGCGCGGCCTCGTCGAGGATGGTGGTCTTGCCCCGGCCAGAGCGGACGATCTTGCGGTCCCTGAAGCGGCTCATAACCCTGATTGTAGTCTCGGGGGTGAGGCCGGTCATATCGGCCAGCTCCTGGCGGGTGAAGGGAAGGGTGGGGCCCAGCTTTGAGGCGAGCATGAGCAGGATGTTGGCCAGTCTCCCCTCCGCCCGCTCCGCCGCCAGGTCGCGCAGCCGAGTATGGGCACTGCGGAGGCGCTCCCCCAGGACATGGATTATCTTGAGGGAAACGGAGGGGTGGGTGGCCAGGAAGGAGAGGAAATCGTCACGCCGGATGCCCACCACCCTGGTCTCCCCCACGGCACAGGCGGAGGCGGGGTAGGGCTTGCCCTGGAAGACGGCCACCTCGCCGAACATCTCGCCGGGGGTGAAGAAGGCCACGATGAACTCCCGGCCCGAGGGGGAGTACTTGGAGACCTTTACCTGGCCCTCTTGGACGATGTAAAACCAGTGGGCGGGCTGGCCTTCCCAAAAGATGAACTCGTCGGGGGCGAAGCGGCGCTCCACGGCGAGATGGGCCAGCCCTTCCAGCTCTTTTGAGTCCAGGCTGGCGAAGATGTCCGTCCGCTTGAGAAGGTCGGTTTTCTTGGTGGAAATCAAAAAGTGACTTCCATAGTGGGGGGCGATTTATTGAATCCTGAGCACGGGGGTGGCCTTGCTCCACAGCTGGTCTAGCTGATAGAAGTCCCGTTGCTCAGAGGAAAAGACGTGGATTATAACGTCGCCGCCATCCAGGAGCACCCACCCCGAGTCCACCTCCCCCTCCTGACGGAGGCAGAGCCCAGCCCCCTGGCTCAAAGCCTCGTCGATGGCCTCCAGGATGGCCTTTAGCTGGCGGTCGCTCTCGCCACTACAGATGACGAAGTAGTCGGCGAAGCTGCTCAGCCCCCGGATGTCCAGCATAACTATATCTGAGGCCTGCTTATCTGAGGCCGCCTCCACCGCCTTGCGGGCTATTTCTGCCGCTTGCAGGGAAGAACTCCTTTTTCGACCTGGATATTCTTTTATAATTATACCATATCCTAAACCGGGCGCAGTCGCTTTTGCTTACCTCTTTTCGCAGTGATACAATAAATTTGGCGGATTTATCGCGCCCAGAGGAAGAGATGGCACTGGATTGTATTATCGTCCGGGGTGCCCGAGAGCACAACCTGAAGAACATCGATGTGGTCATCCCCAGGGATAAGCTGGTGGTCATCACCGGCGTCTCCGGCTCGGGGAAAAGCTCCCTGGCCTTCGATACCATCTACGCCGAGGGACAGCGCCGCTATGTGGAGTCGCTTTCCGCCTATGCCCGGCAGTTCCTGGGCCAGATGGAGAAGCCCGATGTGGAATACATCGAGGGCCTGAGCCCAGCCATCTCCATTGACCAGAAGGGGGCCAGCCGTAACCCCCGCTCCACCGTGGGCACCACCACCGAGGTCTATGATTACCTGAGGCTGCTCTATGCCCGGGTGGGACACCCCCACTGCCCCAACTGTGGCCGGCTGGTGGCCCGACAAACGGTGCAGCAGATCGTGGATGCCATCCTGAGGCTGCCCCAGGGCAGCCGCATCATGGTCATGGCCCCCCTCATCCGCGATCGCAAGGGGGAGCACCAGGGGGTGTTCCAGGACCTGCGCAAGGCGGGCTATGTGCGGGTCCGGGTGGATGGCCACATCCGCGACCTGGCCGAGGACTTCGACCTGGACCGCAACCGGAAACACACCATCGAGGCCGTGGTGGACCGTCTGGTGGTGGGGCAGAGCGAGGCCAGCCGGCTGGCCGACTCGGTGGAGACAGCCCTGAAGCTGGGCTCGGGGGTGGTGCTGGTCTGGGTGGTGGACGGGGAGGAGCTCCTCTTCTCTGAGCACTTTGCCTGTGTCCACTGCGGCATCAGCCTGGGGGAGATGGCCCCCCGCAACTTCAGCTTCAACAGCCCTCACGGCGCCTGTCCGGCGTGCACCGGCCTGGGGATCAAGCTGGAGATAGACCCCGACCTGGTTATCCCCAATAAGGAGCTCAGCCTGGCCCAGGGCGCTATCAGACCCTGGACCAGCGTCCTGATGCCCAGCTCCTGGCACTATTATATGCTGGAATCCCTGGCCCAGCGTCTGGGCTTCTCCATGAACCAGCCGGTGAAGTCCCTGACCCCGGAGCAGTTGAGGATAGTGCTCTACGGCGAGGAAGGCGACCTCATCCGATACCGAAACCGCTTCGGCCGCATCCGCGAGTATCATTCGGCCTATGAGGGGGTCATCCCCAACCTGGAGCGCCGCTACAAGGATACCGAGTCCGAATACATCCGCAGCGAGATCGAGCGCTATATGGCCTCCACCCCCTGCCCCGCCTGCGGCGGCAAGCGGCTCAAGCCCGAGTCCCTGGCGGTGACCATCGACGATAAGAATATCATCCAGGTCACCGAGATGACCAGCGTGCGCGCCCTGGAGTGGGTGGAGTTCCTGAGCAGCGAGCGAACGGTGCTCACCCCCCGGGAGCAGACCATCGCCTACCAGGTGCTCAAGGAGATAAAGTCACGGCTGGGCTTCCTCAGGGATGTGGGTCTGGACTACCTCACCCTGGACCGGGCCTCGGCCACCCTCTCCGGGGGGGAGGCCCAGCGCATCCGCCTGGCCACCCAGATCGGCAGCGGGCTCATGGGGGTGCTCTATATCTGCGATGAGCCCACGGTGGGCCTCCACCCCGCCGATGGCTACCGCCTCATTGCCACCCTGAAGCGCCTCCGCGACTTGGGCAATACCATCCTGGTGGTGGAGCACGACGAGGCAGTGATGCGGGCCGCCGACCACATCATCGATATGGGGCCGGGGGCGGGCGAGCACGGCGGCCGGATCGTGGTGGCGGGCAGCCTCCAGGAGGTCATGGCCTGTCCCCAGTCCATAACCGGCCAGTACCTGAGCGGGGCCAAGGAGATACCCCTGCCCAGCCGGCGCCGCTCCAATCATGGAGATTGCCTGGTCATCAGGGGGGCGCGGGAGAATAACCTGAAGAACATCGACGTCTCCATACCCCTGGGGCTGCTGGTGGCCATCACCGGGGTATCGGGGAGCGGCAAGAGTACCCTCATCGATGAGATCCTCTACAAGAAGCTGGCCCAGATCTTCTACAGGGCCAAGGACAGGCCCGGGGAGTGCGATGCCATCGAGGGGCTGGAGAATATCGACAAGGTGGTGAACATAGACCAGTCCCCCATCGGGCGCAGCCCCCGCAGCAACCCCGCCACCTATACCGGCACCTTCACCCCCATTCGGGAGCTATTCGCCACCGTGCCCGAGGCCAGGATGCGGGGCTATGCCCCGGGCCGCTTCTCCTTCAATGTCAAGGGCGGGCGCTGTGAGGCCTGTCGCGGCGAGGGCTATATCAAGATCGAGATGCAGTTCCTGCCCGATGTCACCGTGCCCTGCGAGGTCTGCAAGGGCCAGCGCTACAACCGGGAGGCCCTGGAGATTCGCTTCCGGGGCAAGAACATCGCCGAGGTCCTGGAGATGACGGTGGAGGAGGCGCTAGCCTTCTTCGAGCCCTTCCCCAAGGTGCGCCACAAGCTGGAGACCCTGAGGGATGTGGGCCTGGGCTATATCCGCCTGGGCCAGCCGGCCACCACCCTCTCCGGCGGCGAGGCGCAGCGGGTGAAGCTTTCTACCGAGCTTTCCCGGAGGGCCACCGGCCGAACCCTGTATATCCTTGATGAGCCCACCACCGGGCTGGCCTTCGACGATGTGGCTGCCCTGCTCCGCGTCTTGCATCGCCTGGTGGCCGCCGGCAATACGGTGGTCATCATCGAACATCACCTGGACGTCATCAAAAATGCTGATTACATTATTGACCTGGGCCCCGGAGCCGGCGATAATGGGGGCTATGTTGTTGCCCAGGGCACCCCGGAGGAGGTAGCCGGGGTGGAGTCCTCTTACACCGGACAGTATCTGCGTCAGGTCTTTGCCAAGCATGCCGCCAGGGAGGAGAAGGCCACCCTAGCCCGGGCCACCTAGCCCACCTTGGACGGCGGAGGATACCCATGAGTAGGTGGAGTGGGAGGGAGACTTCACCGATTTTTTATGGCTGGGTCATCCTGGCTGCTGCCTCTGTGATCGCCATTGTATGCCATGGGATGCAATATTCCTTTGGTGTTTTCCTCAAGCCCCTCTCCGAGGGCTTGGACTGGGTTCGCCCGCTTACGGCAGGGGCTGCCTCCACCTATTATCTGTGCCGGGCTGCGGCCTCTATCAGCATGGGGGGCCTCAGCGATCGGGTTGGCCCCCGGGTGGTGGTAGGCTTGGGGGGGCTGCTGGTGGGTTCGGGGATGATGTTGGGGGGGCTGATAAAAAGCCCCTGGCACCTTTATCTGTTCTACGGGATGCTGGTGGGGACTGGCATGGGGACAGCCTACACCCCTCTCAGCGCCACGGTGGCCCGCTGGTTTGAGCAGCGTCGTGGTTTTGCCCTGGGGGTGGTGGAGGCGTCGTGCGGGGGAGGCGGCTTCCTCTTCGCCCCCATATCCGGTTATCTCATCGTGGCCTATGGCTGGAGCCTGGCTTATGTGATAGTGGGCTTTGTTGCCCTGGTATTCATCTTGAGCGGCGCCTGGTTCCTGAAAAGGGGCCCGGAGCTGAAACCCTTGACTGCCCCCGTGCCTGACCCGGCGGGGACGGCGGGAGGCCTCACTCTGAGGCGGGCCTTTGGGCTCGGCCGGTATTGGGCCCTGGTCCTCCTGAGTTTTGTGTTGGGCCTGGCCCAGTTCACAGTGCTGACCAACATCGTGGCCCACGCCACCGACCACGGGGTTGGCGAGCTACAGGCCCCCTTTCTGGTGAGCATAATCGGTGCCGTGTGGGTGGTGGGCAGTCTGGGGTTGGGGGCCCTCTCTGACCGCTTTGGGGGCCGCCCCCTTCTCCTGCTGGGTGCCATGGTCTTCGCCCTATGTGTCATGTCCCTGAATTTGACCGCCGATTTCGGCCTCCTCTGCTTCCTGATGGCGGTGGCTGGTCTGTTTCTGGGGGGCGCCTGGGTGGTGGTGGCCAAGATAATCGCCGAGCTTTTCGGGCTGAGGGCAATAGGGGCTATCTGGGGCAGTGTGCTCACCTTGATGCTGGTGGGGGCGGCGGTGGGGGCTGTGGTCCCCAATATAATCTACCAGCTCACCCAGCCTCATAGTTATGCCGTAGCCTTCTGGATGGTGGGCGGGATGGTCTTGGCCGGGGTGGGCATCTTCTTCCTCAGCACCAGGCGCATTGGGTGATAAGGGGGAAAATATGATAAAATAGGCAAGGATTTGATTAGGGAGGTGTGCATGGTAAACAAGGTCGTGGGCAGCTTTGAGGAGGCGGTGGCCGATGTCTTCGATGGGGCAACCATTATGTTCGGCAACTTCGCCGGCCCCGGGGGGTTCCCCATAAATCTGTGCCGAGCCCTTCGCCACAAGGGTGTCAAGAATCTCACCATCATCGGCAACACCGCCGGGGGGATAGGCCTCACCACCGATTTCGATGACCAGGCCATTCTCTTCGAAAATAGGCAAGTAAAGAAAGTGATCGCCAGCTTTCCCTTCTCTATCTCCCCATCTCGGCCTTCCCCCTGCGAGAAGCAGGTTCTGGCCGGGGAGGTGGAGCTGGAGATTGTGCCTCAGGGGACCCTGGCGGAGCGCATACGGGCTGCCGGCTATGGGATCGGCGCTTTCTATACTCCCACCGGGGTGGGCACGGTGGTGGAGAAGGGCAAGGAGAAACGGGTTATCAATGGCCGGGAGATGCTGCTGGAATATGCCCTTCCCGCTGACTTCGCCTTCATCCGAGCCTTTAAGGCCGACAAGTTGGGCAATCTGGTGTATCGAGGCACTCAGCGCAATTTCAACCCCATCATGGCTACGGCTGCCCGCATCACCATCGCCGAGGTGGATGAAATCGTGGAGGCGGGCGAGATAGACCCCGAGGCCATCGTCACCCCGGGCATCTTCGTCAACCGCATTGTCAAGGTAACCAAGCAGGAGGACTTCCCCCGCCACCTGGAGAGAAGCTTCTGGGTGAAGACGGCATAGGAGGCACAAGATGGGCCCGACGAAGGGGAAACTCACCAGAGAGCTGATGGCCATGCGCATCAGCCAGGAGCTATTCGATGGTGCCGTGGTCAACCTGGGCATCGGCATCCCCACCCTGGTCTCCAGCTATATCCCCGAGGGCATGACCATAATCTTCCATACCCAGAACGGGGCCCTGGGCTTCGGGCCGGTGGTCACCGCTGACGAGGTGGCGGAGAAGGCAGATGTGGACCTGATCAACGCTGGGGGGCAGTATATAACGCCCTTGCCCGGGATGTGCTTTTTCCACCACGCCGACTCCTTCGGCATGATCCGGGGCGGGCATATCGACCTCACGGTGCTGGGGGCCCTCCAGGTCTCGGAGAAGGGCGACCTAGCCAACTGGCTGTTCCCGGCCCGAGGGGTGGGCAACATCGGGGGCGGCATGGACCTGGCGGTGGGGGCCAAGAAGGTCATCGCGGCCATGGAGCACGTCACCAAGAACGGCGAGCTGCGCATCCTCAAGGAGTGCAACTATCCCCTCACGGCCAAGGAGTGCGTCGACCTGATAGTAACCGATATAGCGGTCATAGAGGTGACCAGGGAGGGGCTGGTGCTCCGGGAGCATGCCCCGGGCTGGACGGCGGAGGAGGTGCAGGCGCTGACGGAGCCCAGACTGATAATTCCCCCCGACCTAAAGGAGATTTCCTTTTAGCTTGCCATTTGGGGATCGAGACCGAGTGGCCAAAAATATGGTAAGGAGGCCAATGTGAAAATCCTGCTCGTTTATCCCCGGTATCCGGATACCTTCTGGAGCTTCAGACATGCCCTGAGATTCATCTCCAAAAAGGCGGCCTTCCCGCCCCTCGGCCTGTTAACCGTGGCGGCCATGCTTCCTCGGGAGTGGCAGAAGAAGCTCATAGATATGAATGTCCAAACCCTGACCGATGGAGACCTTAAGTGGGCTGATTACGTGTTCGTTAGCGCTATGTCTATACAGAAAGAGGCGGTGGAGAATGTCATCAGGAGGTGTAACCGATTAAAGGTCAAGGTTGTGGCCGGCGGCCCTCTATTTACCACCGGATATGATCAATTTGAGGGCGTGGACCACTTTGTGCTCAACGAGGCCGAAGCCACGCTCCCAGCCTTTTTGCACGACTTGGAGAATGGGCGCGCCAAGCATGTTTACACCAGCGATGAATGGCCGGACATAACGGGGACCCCCGCCCCGCTCTGGGAGCTTATCGACCTGAAAAAGTATGCTACGATGAGTGTTCAGTACTCCCGGGGCTGCCCTTTCGACTGCGAGTTTTGCGATATCATCGTCCTCAATGGACATAGGCCACGAACCAAAGACAGAGGTCAGCTATTGGCAGAGCTGGAAGCATTGTACCGCCAGGGGTGGCGGGGGGGCGTATTCGTCGTTGACGACAATTTCATAGGGAACAAGAAGAAACTCAAGACGGAAATTCTGCCGGCACTGATTGGCTGGATGGAGGAGAAAAAACATCCCTTTTCCTTCTTTACGGAGGCCTCTATAAATCTGGCGGATGATGAAGAGCTGATGCAACTGATGGTCAGGGCGGGGTTTGACACGGTATTCGTGGGCATCGAGACCCCGGATGAGAACAGTCTATCAGAATGCGGCAAGCGTCACAACCAGAATCGCGATTTGATAGCCTCGGTCAAGAAGATTCAGAACCACGGCCTACAGGTGCAGGGTGGCTTTATTGTTGGCTTTGATAATGATCCCCCCTCCATTTTTGAGAGGCAAATCAATTTTATTCAGAATAGTGGGATCGTAACGGCAATGGTCTCTTTGCTGAATGCGCCTCGAGGCACCAAATTATACCAGCGCCTAAAAAGGGAGAACCGCCTGCTGCACACGGATATATTCGGCGACAACGCCTCCATCAACTTCATTCCCAAGATGAATTACGAAACGCTGGTCAATGGTTATCGCCGGGTGATCAATACCATCTATTCGCCCAAACAATATTATGAGCGGATCAAGGTGTTTCTGAAGGAGTACAAACCGAAACGCAGGAAGGCGTTTCGACCTAGCCTCTATGTTCTCACCGGCTTTATCAAATTTATATGGTTTCTAGGGATTAAGCACAGAGGGAGGAGGTATTTCTGGCGGCTTCTTTTCACCACCTTGCTGAAGTATCCCCGCTCTTTAGCCCTATCGATGGCGTTTGCCGGATATGGATTCCACTTCCGCAAGGTGGTGGACGGCTACAATAAGACCCTGGTGGCGACGTGCCGCCAGATTGTCGGGGAGACGAATCCCTAGGCGTGGCCTGGAGGGGTCAAACCATCGCCGGCTGACCGACCAGTTCAGGCCAGATATCTTCGATGACGGGCTTGAGCTCGGTGATGACATCCTCAACGGCCCTCACCGCCGTATCCACCTCCTTCTGGGTCATCGGGGTGGACATGGCATACAGCCCCCTGGCTGCTGAGAATATGCCCCTCTCCAGCATGGCCAGGTAGAACAGGTGTAGCAGGTCCTTGTTGGCCTCCTGCGCCGACTTGCCGTCCACCACCGGCTTGTCGCTGAAGTGGATGTTCTGTAGCGAGCCAATCCCGGTTACCTGCCCCTTGATGTTTAGCCTAGCGAAGATGGCACGCACCCCCTCGGCGAAGGATTGGCCCAGCCCGTTGATCCTTTCTATCTCCTCAGCAGTAAGTTGCTCCAGGGTAGCTACGCCGGCGGTGGCTGTAATCGGGTTGGCATTGAGGGTTCCGGCATGGAAGACCTTGCGTGCCTCGGGGGAAAACAGTTGCATGATGTCCTCACGGCCACCGACAGCGCCTACTGGATAGCCCCCGCCTATGATCTTGGCCATGATGGTAAGGTCGGGCCTGACCCCGTATATGCGCTGGATGCCGCCTATAGCCAGTCTCAGGCTTATCACCTCGTCCAGGATGAAAAGCACCCCGTTCTCGGCGGTAACCTCCCGCAGGAACTCGAGGTAGCCATCCCGGGGCGGAATCATGCCTGTAGCGCCCATGGCCCCCTCGACAATGACCGCAGCCAGCCTGTCCCTGTTCTCGACAATGGCCTTCTCCGCCGCTGCTTTATCATTGTAGGGAACGATGAGGGAATCGCCCTGGGCGCTCCTGGGTATGCCGGTGGCGTCGGAGGGGTAAACCACGGGGTCATAGCTTCCATGGTAGCAGCCGTCCGTCTTCAAGATCATGTCCTTGCCCGTAAAGCCTCTGGCCACGCGCAGGGCCATCATCACCGCTTCCGAGCCCGAGTTGGTGAACCTGACTTTGTCAACGGATTCCACCATATCGCATATGAGTTCGGCCCATCGCACCACCGTGGGTATCAGAGCGCCCAGGGCCGTGCCCCTGGCCGCCTGCTCCCTGACTGCGTCCACGACCTTGGGATTGGCGTGGCCCAGGATCATCGTCGTGTAGCAGTTGTGGAAATCGATATACTCGTGGCCGTCCACATCGGTGAATCTGCAGCCTTGCGCCTTGTCGATCCAGATGGGATAGGGCTGGAACCAGATGGAGATACGGGTATCCCCTCCGGGCATATACCTCCTCGCCCTCTCCAAAATGGCTCGCGACTTAGAGGTCCTTCTCTCATAGGCCTGTTCATATTTTTTGGTGATTTCCGCCAACAATTTTTCTCGGGACATATTCTCAACCTCCTTCCACGATGAGGCTTCCCGCCGGGATAAGTCACGCGGCTGGCAGCCTCATCTCGGCTCTGGAATTCTATTTCTTCGGAGCCACTTTTTCAAATGCACCTCATAGGATAATAGCGTTTAGGTCAAGGTCTGGAGAGATGGCCTCGCTGAAACCCTGATGGCGGTGGTTCCTATCTCCTTCAGCCTCCCTTCAAAAAGGTGGAGGGGCGGGGGTGAAGGGAAGTGGGTGAGGTGGCAGCGACAGCGGCAGTCGGAGGCGCCAAAGCCGGGGATGGGGCATGCCCCTCCCGGCAGAGCGCCCACTAACCCGTTCCACACGCATTCCAGCCTGTCTTGCCCCAGGGCATACCATACTTCGACCAAGGTAGCCCGCTCGAGCAGGTAGTCTATATGCCAGCGCGGCCTTTTCTCAGTGCGGAGATGTCGTCTCAGCCTGGCAGCGAGGCCGCCCAGGGCGCTGCCCACGTAGACATAATAGCCTGGTGGAAAACGATAAGCACCCAGCTTGCCTATCTGGAGATAGACATCGCTCTCCACGGTGAGGACCAGGGCATAGGTGCCGCCTTGCTCCATACCCGCATTCTAACCCCTGGGCCGCCTGGTGACAATGGGGGCACCGCTGAAAGATTGCGTTTTTCCCCGGGTTTAATGGCGGCTTGTCGGCTCAAGGGAAATATGCTATTCTCAGGGCGTGATCTATCTGGGCACCTCTGGCTTCAGCTATGAGGACTGGGTAGGCCCCCTTTACCCCCCGGGGCTGCCCAAGCGGGACTGGCTGGCCTATTATGCCCGGGAGTTCAATGCCTGCGAGATCAACTCTACCTATTATGCCCTGCCCCGCCCGGCCACCCTGGAGCAATTAGCCCGAAAGACGGGGGCAGGCTTTCTGTTTGCCGTGAAGGCTTACCAGGGGCTGACGCACCAGCGGGAGGGCCATGCCGAGCTTTTCCGCTCCTTTCGCTCCGTCCTGGAGCCGCTCATAGCCGAGGCCAAGCTGGGCTGTGTCCTGGCCCAGTTCCCGTATAGCTTCGGGCCCACCCCTCCCAATTGGGATTACCTTCGCTCCTTCCACCAGCGGCTGGCGGACTTGCCCCTGGTCATCGAGTTTCGCAATGCCCGCTGGCTGCGAGAGGAGGTCTTTTCCTGGCTGGCTGAGCACGATGTGGGCTTTTGCTGTGTGGACGAGCCCCGCCTGCCCAACCTGCTGCCTCCCCTGGCCCGGGCCACCTCCAGGATAGCCTATGTCCGCTTCCACGGTCGCAATGCCGCCAAGTGGTGGCAACACGAGCACGCCTGGGAACGGTACGACTATAGTTACTCGGCGGAGGAGCTGGCTGAGTGGGTGCCCAAGGTTCGTCACCTGGATATAGTGGCGGAGAAGACCTTTGTCTTCGCCAATAATCATTGGCGGGGCCAGGCGGTGACCACCATCCGCCAGTTGAGAACCCTGCTCGACTGATAGAGGATCATGCCATTGGCCAGGAAATGGGGTTGGGAGCTGATCCTGCCTGTGGCGGCCACGGGGCTGCTCATCATTGACCAGCTCACCAAGCTCTGGGTGAGGACAAGCCTTATGCCGGGGCAGTCCATCCCCGGGGATGGACTGCCCCGGCTCACCTATGTTCAGAATGCGGGCTCCGCCTTCGGCCTGCTCACCAACCAGGTGTTTCTCATCGTGGTCTCGGTGGCAGTGGTGGCGGTGGCGCTATTTCTTTATTACCGCTATCGTTTCTTCGGCAGCTGGCTGGCCCGGGTGGGGCTGGGGCTGGTGCTGGGGGGAGCCCTGGGCAATCTCATCGACCGCATCCGGTTCGGCTGGGTGACCGATTTCATCGACTTCGTCTACTGGCCGGTATTCAATGTGGCTGACTCCGCCATCGTGGTAGGGGTTATAATCCTGGTCTATATCCTGCTCCGCTTGGCCTGGGTTGAGGGCCGGACCCCCAGGCAGGGAGAATCCTGAGGTGGAGGCCCGTAAGACCTTTGTGGCCCCCGGGGGAGAACGCTTGGACAGGTATCTGAGCGGCCAGCTCGGGGGACTATCTCGGTCGCATATCCAGCGCCTCATCGCCCAGGGCCAGGTCACGGTCAACGGGGCGGTGGTCAAGCCCGGCCATATCCTGAGGCCTGGGGAGGAGGTCAGGGTCATTTTGCCTGCCCCAGCCCCCGCCACCCTGGAGGCCGAGGCTATACCCCTCAATATCGTCTACGAAGACCATGACCTGCTAGTGGTGGACAAGCCCCCGGGGCTGACGGTGCATCCTGCCCCGGGACACCCCGCCCATACCCTGGTGAATGCCATCCTGGCCCGCTGCCCCGACCTGTCCCTTAAGGGCACGGCCAGGCCCGGGATAGTGCACCGCCTGGACCGGGACACCTCGGGGCTGATATTGGTGGCCAAGAACGATGCTGCCCAGTCGAAGCTGGCGCAGCAAATAAAGGGGCGCCAGGTGCTGAAGCAGTACCTGGTGCTGGTGCGGGGGAGGCTTCATCCGGAGCAGGGCATCATCGACGCGCCTATCGGGCGCCACCCCAGCCACCGCCAGCGGATGGCAGTAGTCTCCACGGGTCGCCCCGCCCGCACCCGCTACCGAGTGGTAAAGTATTTCGATGACAGGTATAGCCTGGTGGAGGCCACCTTGGAGACGGGGCGCACCCATCAGATAAGGGTCCACTTCGCCGCCATCGGCTATCCGGTGGTGGGGGATAGGGTGTACGGGGTGGCAGCCCCCTTTCTGGGACGGCAGTTTGTCCATGCCTCCAAGCTGGGCTTTCGGCTGCCCTCCTGCGGCCAGTATGTGGAATTCAGCTCGGAGCTGCCGCTGGACTTGAGGCAGGCCCTAGCGCAACTATAGACAGCTCAGTAGAAGACGGGGCCGATCACGCCTAGGATGACGAGGTGGGCCACCAAGTAGCTGCTGACCACTATGCGGGGGATCCAGCGCACCCTGCCCAGCTCGGGAACCTGGCCCAGCTCCAGAAGCTGGGCCAGGCCAAAGGCTATGGCCATGGCCACCGCCGGCACCGTGGGGTAGAAGTAGAAGACATAGGTGATGCGGTCCGTGATCAGGTTCATGGGTATGTAGGAAAGATAGGTGCCGGCAAACCAGCACAGGCTGAACCGGGCCCAGTTGCTGCCCTTGATGGCCGGCCAGAACATGTAGAGCATAGATGGTATTATCAGGGCCCAGAAGGTGACGGTGAGCATGCTCATATAAGGCGGGCCGTAACAGTAGGGGAAGTAGACCAGGGGCCGGATCACCCATTCCCAGGGCCGGCTGGCAACCTCGCTGGCGTAATGGGCAAAGGTGAGGCTGCTCAGCGTGCCCAACATATATTTGAGGCGGCTGATGGGGTTCAGCCACTCCCCTAACACCGCATAGTCGGTCAAGGGCATCAGCGCCAGAAAGGCCGCCGGCGTTATCAGCAACATCTTCAATAGGCCCAGCCGCTGGCCTCTTCTGGTCATCAGCCAGTGTAGGCCTATGGCTATGGCGGCGAAAGCGCCCCCCAGCTTGGCCACGGCGCTCGCCGCCAAGGCTATGGCCGAGGGGGCATAGTTGCCTCTGAGGTAGAGCCAGAAGGCCAGAAGCATGAAGGTGACCGAGTAAACATCCAGCATGGCCACGCTCCCCTGGACGAAGCTCATGTTTTCGAAGGCGAATAGGAACACGGCCATAAGGGCGGCGTATTTCAGCGAGATGAAACGGCGGCAGATGAGAAAGAAGAGCAGGATGGACAGGGTGCTGAACAGGATGGGGAACAGCCGCCAGCCCCAGGGGTTATCGCCGAACATCCTTATCCCCCAGACGATGAATACCTTGGCCAGGCTGGGATGTTCGGGGCGTTGCATCCCGTAACCATGTAGGATGCTCCTCGCATCCTTGACATAATGGGACTCATCGCCGATGAGAATTCCGGGCTGGGTGAGGGTGGCGAAATGCATGCCCAGGGTGACGGCCAGGATGATCAGGACTATGACGAACTCGTGCTCGCTGAGCCAGTGCCCAAGCCCTCTCAAACGAGCCGATATGGCAGTGATAAGTGACATGGTTCCTGGATAGTATACCATATCTGTGGCCCGTGTAGACCCTGGGGTGGGCAGATGTTACAATTAAAAAGTATGGTTCGAGTGCGCTTTGCTCCCAGCCCCACCGGTTTCCCCCACGTGGGCAATATGCGTACCGCCTTATTCACCTGGCTCTTCGCCCGCCACCACGGAGGTCGCTTCATAGTGCGCATCGAGGACACGGATGTGGCGAGGAGGGTGGAGGGGGCGGTGGAGGCCATCTTGGACAGCCTGCGCTGGCTGGGTCTAGACTGGGATGAGGGGCCAGGGGTGGGGGGAGACTATGGGCCCTATTACCAGTCCCAGCGCCTGAAAATATACCAGGAGGCAGCCCGGCGGCTGGTGGATGGGGGCTACGCTTATCGCTGTTACTGCTCGCCGCAAAGGCTGGAGGAGATGCGCGCCGAGCAGGTGCGCCGCCACCAGCCCCCAGGCTATGACCGCCGTTGCCGCTATTTGAGCGATGAGGAGCGGTTCGACTATGAGGCCCAAGGCATCGTGCCGGTGGTGCGCTTCAAAGTTCCCCTCTCGGGGCAGACCACCTTCACCGACCTCATCAAGGGGGAGGTCACTGTCGACAACAGCCATCTGGACGACTTTGTGCTGCTGAAGTCTGACGGCTACCCCACCTATCACCTGGCCAATGTCTGCGATGACCACCTCATGGAGATCAGCCATGTCATCCGCGCCGATGAGTGGCTCTCCTCCACCCCGCGCCACAAGCTCCTCTACGATGCCCTGGGCTACAGCCTGCCCCATTTCGCCCACCTGCCCATGATCCTGGGCCCTGACCGCTCCAAGCTGGGCAAGCGCCATGGGGCCACCTCGGTTGTGGAGTTCAGGGAGCAGGGCTATCTGCCCGAGGCTATGGTCAACTTCCTGGCCCTTCTGGGCTGGTCTCTGGACGACCGCACCGAGATCATAGGTCGGGAGGAGCTCATCCGCAACTTCTCCTTGGAGCGTATCAGCAAGACGGGCGCCATCTTCAGCCACCAGAAGCTGCTGTGGATGAACGGGGTCTATATCCGCCAGCTACCAGTGGAAGACCTGGCCCAAAGGATGATGCCCTTCTTGGACAGGGACCTGCCGGCCTCCATCGAGAGACCTGTGGACAAGGGCTATCTGTTGAAGATAGTGCCCCTTATTCAGGAACGCATGAAGCTGCTTTCTGAGTCCGCAGAGCTGACCGATTTCTTCTTCGTGGACGACCTGGCCTATGAGGCTGACTTGCTCCTGATGGAAGGGCTACCCCCTGAGAGGTCCATTGAGGCCCTAGAGCAGAGCTTGCCCCGCCTCCAGGCCCTCCCCAACTTCGATGCCGAGTCCCTGGAGGGTCTGCTGCGGCCCCTGGCCGGGGAGCTGGGGCTGAAGACGGGTCAGTTCTTCGGGCTGCTCAGGGTGGCTACCACTGGCCGCACCGCCGCCCCGCCCCTGTTCCAGACCATGGAGGTCCTAGGCAGGGACAGGTGCCTCAAGCGGTTGAGGGCAGCGCTGGGGAGGCTAAAGGATTAAGGTCCACGATACTTTGAAGGGGGATGTGTCGATGGCTTTAAATGCAAGAAATAATGAGCTGAGCATTGTTTATCTAAAAGAGGACGGGCATCTCTGGCACAAAATCATAGCGATTGCCGGAGGTGTTAACGGAGCTACAACCGACGCGCCTGACCGATAAATCGGGCCTGAAAATAGGGGGTGCGCGGAACCCCCCGAGTCACGGCTACTTATATCCCGCTTATTGCCCCAGGGCGTGCCGTGCCCGATAGTAATCCACCACCCGCCTCAGGGCCACCGCCCCCCGCTCGAAGCTGGGGAGGCCGGGGATGCCCTTGTCCCCCAGCCTGGCCATCAGTTCCAGGGCTGCCTCCTCCCGGTTGGTCGGGACGACCACCACCAGGAGCGGTTTACGGCTTTGGGCCTTGAATCTGGCCAGGGCATCGATGAGACCAGCTATATTGTCGGCCCACTTCTCCCGCCAGCGCCGTTCCAGGAAGAAAACGCCTATCTCCAGAACTATGCCGTCGATGTTTTCATCCCGATCCACGATCCCGATGAGCTTCATCACCCCCTCCACGCTGGGCACATTCCAGGCGATATCAAAGGGGTTTTGGTAGCTGCCGCCGATGATGTCGAAGAAGGAGGCCAATTCCCGATAGGATGTCTCGGTGAGGGGCGGTGCCCTGAAGCCGGCCTCGGTGAAGGCATCGGCTATGGCCACAGACTGCCCGCCGCTCATGGCCACCAGGGCCAGGTTGTGGCCGGTGGTGGGTTTGCAGTGGAGCAACACCTTCAATGTATCTAACAGGCTATCGAAGCTATCGACCTGGATGGCGCCACATTGCTTCACCAGGGCATGCCATACCTGGGGCGACTGCGCCAGGGCCGCAGTGTGGGAGGATGTGGCCCTGAAGCCGTCCTCTGTCCGGCCCCCCTTCCACACCACCACCGGCTTGGCCCTGGCCGCCCGTCGCAGCACCTCGAAGAAGCGCCGGCCCTCCTTCACCCCCTCAATGTACATGGCGATGACCCTGGTCTCCGGGTCCTGGGCCATATACTCCAGATAGTCGGGGCTATCCAGGACAATGGCATTGCCATAGCTCACCGACTTGCTCAGCTTTATACCATGGTAGGCCCCGGCCAGGCTGAGCAGGACGGCATGGGTGCCGCTCTGGGAGATAAACCCCACCTCGCCCCCTTCCCCCACAGGCTGCTCCGGATTTTGTCTCAGGCCCAGCCGCCGATTATAAATGCCCATGCAGTTGGGACCGATGAGCACCAGGCCAGCCCCCTCCGCCATGGCAGTGAGGCGCTGCTGATATTCTAGCCCATCCTCGGTGTGGGTCTCAGCGAAACCGGAGGTGAACAAGGAGACGCCAGCCACCCCCTTCTGGATGCAATCGCTGATGATCTGGGGCACCACCTTGCGGGGCACGGAGAGCACCACGTAGTCCACAGGGCCCGGTATATCCAGGAGGCTGTGGTAATTATCGAAGCCCAGTTTCTGGATATGGGGTATGTCCTTGGGATTGACCTGAACGGAATATACCTCGCCCTGGAAGGTCCTCATGGCGTTGAGCCACATATAATCCAGCTTGGTGCTATCCCCCACCACCGCCACCGAGCGGGGGTTAAAGGCCCTGTCTAACTTGGCCATCAAGTCCTTCACCAAAAGCCCTCCTCAAGGCCGAATCCCGATGATTATAGCCCTCTGGGAGGGGTGGTTCAAGATAGAAGGGAAGCCACCCCAGATAAGCGCCGGGAATATTCGACCAAGCCCTTGCGTCCCCAATCTCAAGATGCTATAATTATGACGCTGGCTTTGGGCCAGTTCTTTGTTTTAGCCGAAATGGGTTGGCGAAAGGGATTGCGCCGGGCGGAAGGCTATGCTTGACTTTTGTATAGCTCCCGTCTATACTAGGGGAGTTCCAGATGCCCGAGTGGCGCAATGGTAGCGCAACCGACTTGTAATCGGTAGGTTAGTGGGTTCGAATCCCCTCTCGGGCTGGGGGCACTGGGGAGGGGTGCCGGAGTGGCCAATCGGAGCAGACTGTAAATCTGCCGGCGGAAGCCTGCGTAGGTTCGAATCCTACCCCCTCCACCATAGGGAGTGAAAAAAGAAGATCGAAATAAATAGTACGCCCACATAGCTCAGTGGTAGAGCACGTTCTTGGTAAGAACGGGGTCATCGGTTCGAATCCGATTGTGGGCTCCAGCCAAGGAGGAATAAAAATGGCGAAAAAGAAGTTCGAGCGCACCAAGCCCCATTGCAACGTGGGCACTATTGGCCATGTTGACCACGGCAAGACGACACTGACATCGGCCATGACCTTGGTGCTCTCCAAGGCGGGCCCCACCCAGTTCCGCCCCTTCGATAGCATCGACAATGCCCCTGAGGAGAAGGCCCGAGGGCTTACCATCGCCATCGCTCACATAGAGTACGAGACGGAGAAGCGCCATTATGCCCATATAGACTGCCCGGGGCACGCCGACTATATCAAGAACATGATCACCGGGGCTGCCCAGATGGATGGCGCTATCCTGGTGGTGAGCGCCCCCGATGGCCCCATGCCTCAGACCCGGGAGCACCTGCTCCTGGCCCGCCAGGTGGAGGTGCCTTGTGTGATGGTGGCCCTCAACAAGGTGGATGCCATGGAAGATGAGGAGCTCTTGGAGCTGGTGGAGCTGGAGCTCAGGGAGCTGCTCAACAAATACGGCTTCCCCGGCGACACCACCCCCATCGTCCGGGTGAGCGCCCTCAAGGCCGGGGAGTGCGGCTGCGGCAAGCGGGAGTGCAAGTGGTGCGGCATGATCTGGAACTTGCTCGATGTCATCGATGACTATATCCCCACCCCAGTGCGTGACCGAGACAAGCCCTTCCTGCTGCCTGTGGAGGACGTCTTCAGCATTAAGGGTCGGGGCACTGTGCCCACCGGCCGGGTGGAGCGGGGCACCATCCGCCCCGGGGACGAGGTGGAGATCGTGGGCCTCAGGGACACCCGCAGGACCGTGGCCACCAGCCTGGAGATGTTCCACAAGACCCTGGATGAGGCCGAGCCCGGGGATGCCATAGGGGTGCTGCTGCGAGGCGTGGAGCGCGACGAGATCGAGCGCGGCCAGGTGCTGGCCAAGCCAGGCTCCGTCACCCCCCACACCCATTTCGAGTCTGAGGTCTATGTGCTCACCAAGGAGGAGGGGGGCCGGCATACACCCTTCTTCAACGGCTATAAACCCCAGTTCTATATCAGGACCACCGACGTCACCGGCGCCGTGGAGCTGCCCCAAGGGGTGGAGATGGTAATGCCCGGCGACAACATCAGGATGAAGATAAAGCTCATCTATCCGGTGGCTCTGGAGGAGGGCTTGCGCTTCGCCATCCGTGAGGGGGGCAAGACCGTGGGGGCTGGGGTGGTCACCAAGATCCTTGAGTAACCCATGGCCAAGAAGGGAGAGTCGAGGATAATCATTCATCTCGCCTGTACTCAGTGCCGGGAGCGAAACTACACCACAACCAAGAATCGCAAGAATGACCCCCAGCGCCTGGAGCTCAGGAAATATTGCCCTCGCTGTCGTCTCCACACCCCGCATCGAGAGACCAAGTAGCTTGCTTGGTTGAGGAGGGCTTTCTCCGGTGCGCAAGCAGACTGGTTCTAAAGGGATTGGCTCAAGACTCGCAGCCAGACTAAGTTTCATACCGGAGACCATCGCCGAGCTCAGAAAGGTGGTCTGGCCCACCCGACGGGAGGCGCTCCATCTCACTGTTATGGTCCTTATCGTGGCTATCGCGGTGGGGATCATCTTGGGGGTGGTGGATTATGGCTTCAGCGAGTTCGCCGACAAAATATTCCTGTGGGGACGCTAGAACCATGGTCAAAAAGGCGGGCACCGTCAATTCGGAAAAGCAATGGTATGTAGTCCATACCTATTCTGGCTATGAGGAGCGGGTGAAGCGAAACCTGGAACAGCGGATCAAAAGCATGGATGCCAGCGACAAGGTCTTCCAGGTGGTGGTGCCTACCGAGGAGGAGATCGAGGTCAGGGAGGGCCAGCGGCGCACCGTTTCCCGCCGTATCTTCCCCGGCTATGTCCTGGTGCAAATGAAAATGAGCGACGAGAGCTGGAACGTGGTGCGCAACACCCCCGGTGTCACCGGTTTCGTGGCCAGCCAGGATGAGAAGGGCAAGCTCACCCCTGTGCCCCTGGGCGAAGAGGAGGTCAAGTCCATCATGAGGCAGATGGAGGCGGAAACGCCCCGGATCAAGGTGGGCCTGAGCCGGGGGCAGAGTGTGCGCATTGTGGATGGGCCTTTTATCGATTTCGTGGGCGTGGTGGATGACATCAGCCCGGAGAAGGGCAAGGTGAGGGTGTTGGTTTCCTTCTTCGGCCGAGAGACCCCGGTGGAGCTGGACTTCTTGCAGGTGGAAAAGATCTAGACCAGGAAACAAAATGGCCAAGAAGATAAGAGCCATCATCAAGCTGCAAATCCCGGCCGGCAAGGCCAATCCCGCGCCCCCAGTGGGCCCCGCCCTGGGCCAGCACGGGGTTAACATTATGGCCTTCTGCAAGGAATACAACGAGCGCACCGCCTCCCAGGTGGGTTCCATCGTGCCCGTGGAGCTTACTGTCTATGAAGATCGCTCCTTCAGCTTCGTCACCAAAACCCCCCCCGCTGCCGACCTCCTGAAGCGAGCCCTGGGGGTGGAGAAGGCTAGCGGCCTCCCCCACCGCCAGAAGGTGGGCAAGATCACCAGGGCCCAACTGCGCGAGATCGCCCAGGTCAAGATGCCAGACCTCATGGCTACGGACTTGGAGGCGGCCATGCGCACCATAGAGGGCACCGCCCGGAGCATGGGTATCGAGGTGGAGTGAGGCATGGCCAGGGCAGGCAAA
The DNA here is from genome assembly GCA_002011475.1 of Dehalococcoides sp. JdFR-54. Taxonomy (GTDB): domain Bacteria; phylum Chloroflexota; class Dehalococcoidia; order JdFR-54; family JdFR-54; genus JdFR-54. The sequence continues at coordinate 20,805 of MTNP01000044.1, read as the reverse complement.
AAGTATCTGGAAGCAGCCAGGCAGGTGGACAGGCTCCGCACTTATTCACCCCAGGAAGCCATCGAGCTGGCCCAGAGGACCAAATATGCCGCCTTCGACGAGACGGTGGAGCTCCACCTCCGAATGGGGGTCGACCCCCGCCACGCTGACCAGCAGGTAAGGGGGGTGGCCCTGCTGCCCAATGGCCTGGGCAAAAAGGTGCGCATCTTGGTCTTCGCCCAGGGCGAGGCGGCCAGGATCGCCCAAGGGGCCGGGGCCGACTACGTTGGCGGCGACGAGCTCATCAAGCAAATCGAGGGGGGCTGGCTGGGGTTCGATGTAGCCATAGCCACCCCGGATATGATGGGCAAGGTGGGCCGCCTGGGAAAGATCCTGGGCAGGCGGGGGCTAATGCCTAACCCCAAGGCAGGTACGGTGGTGCCCGCTGAGGATCTGCCTCGGGCCATCGCGGAGGCCGCCCAGGGGAGGGTGGAGTTCAAGCTGGACCGCACCGGCATCATCCACCTGCCCATCGGCAAGTCCAGCTTCGACAAGGAGCAACTGGTGCAGAACCTGGCTGCTGTCATCGAGGCGGTGCTCCGGGCCAAGCCCAGTGGCGCCAAGGGCCAATATATCCGCAGCGCCACCCTGAGCACCACCATGGGGCCGGGGATAAAGCTGGATCTGAAGCCCACCCTGGCCCTGAGCAGCGGCCAGTGATCTCTTGAGCAACGGAATATTTCAAGAAGGCGTTGCGCCGAAGACAGCAGGTGCCCCAGGGGCTTAAAAGAAGCCTGCCGAGGCGGGAGCCAGCCAGAGGATTATCGTCTGGTGTGAGCCCTTGCCCCTGGGGCAAGGGCTCTCTTGCATTATTATGGAGGTAAGGCGAGCATGTTACGGGACAAAAAGGCTGAGGTGGTGGACAGGCTCCAGGAACTGCTTTCCAGGAGCACCATAGCCCTGCTCACCGACTACCGGGGGCTCAATACCGCCCAGCTCAGCCAGCTGCGCCGTCATCTGGGCAAGCACGGTATCGAGTACCACGTGGTCAAGAACACCCTGACCCGCCTGGCAGCCCAGAAGGCGGGCCGAGAGGCCCTTGTTCCGCTTTTGGAGGGGCCCACGGCCATTGCCTTCGGCTTTGATGAGGCTACGACGGCAGCCCGAACCTTGGCCGAGTATATCCGCTCCGCCAGGCTGGGGCTCACCGTCAAGGGGGGGTTGTTTTACCATCAGGTGCTCACCCCCCGGGAGGTGTCCATCCTGGCCACCGCCCCACCCCGAGAGGTTCTGATAGCCCAGTTCCTGCGTCAATTGAACAATCCGCTGCAAAGCCTGGCCAACGTCTTAGCCGCAAACCTGGGCCGGCTGGTCACCATTTTGCAATCTAGAATACAACAGTTGGAAGGAGGCTAGAATGTCTGACAATCCCGCCGAAACCGAGGCGACAAAGCCGGAACCGACGGCCAAGGCAGAGGGAGAGGCCAAGGCCACCAAGAAGAAGACCCCCGCTGAGGCCAAGCCCCTGTCCAAGGATGACCTCATCGCCGCCATCAAGGGGATGACGGTCCTGGAACTGAGCGAGCTGGTGAAGGCCCTGGAGGCCGAGTTCGGGGTCAGCGCTGCGGCGCCGGTGGCAGTGGCTGCTGCCCCAACCGCTGCCGCCCCGGCAGAGGCCGAGGCCGCTCCCGCCCCGGAGCAGACCGAATTCACGGTCATCCTGAAGGAGGCGGGCCCCAACAAGATCAATGTGATCAAGGCGGTGCGGGAGGTGACTACCCTGGGCCTCAAGGATGCCAAGGACTTGGTGGAAGCGGCGCCCAAGCCCGTGAAGGAGGGCGTGCCCAAGAGCGAGGCCATGGCTACCAAGCAAAAGCTGGAGGAGGCCGGGGCTACAGTAGAGATAAAATGATTCGGGATATGGGGGCCGGTTAGCTCGCCTCGACCGAATGCAAAGGGAGGCCAGATATGAGCCCGCCGTCTAAGGTTGCCTATCAGCCCATGATCAGGGAAATGCCACCCTCAGAACGCCCCCGAGAGCGTCTCCAGCGCCTGGGCGCCTCCTCGTTGAGCACCGCCGAGCTCTTGGCCATCGTGCTGCGCACGGGCACCCCCTCTGAGAATGTGCTGAACCTGGCGGCGCGGTTGCTGGCCCACTATGGTGGCCTGGCTGGCCTAGCCCGGGCCAGCTTCAGCGAACTCTGTGCCCAGCATGGCGTGGGACAGGCCAAGGCCGCCCAGGCCAAAGCTGCCCTGGAGCTGGGGCGAAGATTGCTCTCCTCCCAGCCCCAGGAACGGGCCACAGTGCACTCACCCCAGGATGTGGCCAATCTGCTGCTGGGGGAGATGGGCCTGCTGGAACAAGAGCAGCTCCGCGTTATCCTCCTCAACACCAAAAACCAGGTCATGGATATCCCTGAGGTCTACCGGGGCAGCGTCCACGCCTCCTTGATCCGGGTGGGCGAGGTCTTCCGGGAAGCGGTAAGGCAGAATTGCCCGGCGGTGATCGTGGTTCACAACCACCCCTCCGGCGACCCGGCGCCCAGTACCGAGGACATCGAGGTCACCGAGCAGATGGTGGCCGCGGGCAAGATGCTGGATATTGAGGTGCTGGATCACATTGTCATCGGCCAGCAGAGGTACGTCAGCCTCAAGGAGCGAGGGCTGGGGTTTGGCTAAAGGCCCTAAAACACGAAGAGGCTCTGGCCGCCATCCATTATGATATCGGCCCCGGTCAGGAAGCTGGCCTGCTGGGAGACCAGAAAGGCCACCATATTGGCCACCTCCTCCACCGTGCCCGGGCGGCGCATGGCGTTCCTCTTGACGATACGCTCCCACATATCGGGCCTGATGTTCCCCTTGGCGCCCTCGGTTTCGATGATGCCCAGGTATAGCGTATTGGCGGTGACCCCGGCGCGGGCCCCCTCCAGGGCCACGGTCTTGGCCAGGCCACCCAGCCCGGCCTTGGTGGAGGCGTAACCCGCCTGGCCAACGCCGCCGGAGAGTCCAGCCACTGAGGATATGTTCACGATGCGCCCCCAGCCCCGCTCCGCCATCCCCGGGAAAACGGCCCTGATCCAGTAATAGGGGCCGGAGAGGTTGACCTTCACCTCCTGGTCCCAGGCCGAAACCTCCATCTTATCCAGCAGGGCTATGTTGCTGAGGATGGCGGCGTTGTTCACCAGGATATCTATAGGCCCCAACTCTTCGGCTATCCTGGCCGCGGCGGCAGCCACCGCCTCATAATCGCCCTGGTCGACCTGTAGGGCCAGGCTGCGGCGGCCCATTTCCCGGATCTCCCTGGCCACATTCTCTGCCCCGGCAATGTCGATATCGGCGACGGCCACATCGGCCCCCTCCCGGGCCAGGGCCAGGGCGATGGCCCGGCCATTGCCCAGTTTAGCCGCCGCCCCAGTGACTATGGCCACCTTGCCGGCTATGCCCAAATCCATTGGAGGACCTCCTTGCCCAGCCTCGAGGCTGCCTATCTCTTGACCATCTCCTCTTGCAACAACGCCCTCAGCTCGATGATGCGGTCGCGGAGGAGGGCTGCCCTTTCGAACTCCAGGTCCCGGGCCGCTTTCTTCATCTGGGATTCTAACTCCTTGACCAGGCGGGCGATCTCGTCCCGAGAGATGGGGGTGGATACCTCGTAAGGGGCTCTGGCCTCGGCCACCACCTTGACCCGTTCGGTGATGTTCTTGATGGCCTTCTTGATGCCCTGGGGGGTGATGCCATGTTCCTTATTATAGGCTTCCTGGAGGCGACGGCGGCGCAGCGTCTCCTCCATGGCCGACTGCATGGAGCTGGTGACGGTATCGGCATACATTATGGCGTGGCCGTCCACGTGGCGGGCGGCGCGGCCCATGGTCTGGATGAGGGCCTCTCGGGAGCGGAGATAGCCCTCTTTATCGGCGTCCAGGATGGCCACCAGACTCACCTCGGGCAGGTCCAGCCCCTCGCGGAGGAGGTTGATGCCCACCACCACGTCGTAAACGCCCAACCTGAGGTCACGCAATATCTCCACCCGCTCCAGGGTCTCCACCTCGGAGTGGAGGTAGTGGGTCTTGATGCCCAGCTCCCGCAGGTACTCGGCCAGCTCCTCGGCCATGCGCTTGGTCAGGGTGGTCACCAGGCAGCGCTCCCCCCGCTCCACCCGCACCCGGATCTGCTCCAGGAGGTCGTCGATCTGCCCTTGGGTGGGTTTGATCTCCACGGAGGGCTCCAGCAGGCCTGTAGGTCGAATGAGCTGCTCCACCACCTGCTGGCTGTGCTCATATTCATAGGCGGCGGGGGTGGCCGAGACATAGATCACCTGACCGATGCGCTCCTCGAACTCCTCGAAATTCAGGGGGCGGTTGTCCAGGGCGGAGGGGAGGCGGAAGCCGTAGTCCACCAGGGTCTGCTTGCGGGAGATGTCGCCATGGTACATGCCCCGAAGCTGGGGCAGGGTCATATGGGACTCGTCGATGAAGAGCAGGAAGTCCTCAGGGAAGTAGTCGAGGAGGGTCCAGGGGGGGCTGCCCGGGGGGCGGCGGGAGAGGTGGCGGGAGTAGTTCTCCACCCCGGTGCAGTAACCCGTCTCCCGAAGCATCTCGATGTCGTAGTTGGTGCGGGCCTCCAGCCGGGCCGCTTCCAGGAGCTTGCCCTGGGACTTCAGCTCCCTGAGCCTGTCCCTCAGCTCATCCTCGATGTCGGCGATGGCCTGCATCAGCTTGTCATGGGAGGTGACGAAGTGCTTGGCGGGATAAATGTCGATGCTCTCCCGCTCGCCCAGGAGTTCGCCGCTGAGGGGGTCCACCTCCACGATGCGCTCGATCTCATCCCCCCAGAACTCGATGCGCACCGCCAGCTCCTCGTAGGCGGGCTGGATCTCCAGGGTATCGCCGCGGAGCCGGAAGCGGCCCCGGGTGAAGTCGATGTCGTTGCGCTGGTATTGCATCTCCACCAAATGGCGCAGGATGCGCTCCCGCTTGCGAGTCTCCCCCTTCTTCAAAGTGAGGACGAAGCTGTAGTACTCCTCGGGGGAGCCCAGGCCATAGATACAGGACACCGAGGCCACAATGAGCACGTCCCTCCGGGTGAACAGGGCGCGGGTGGCGGCATGGCGGAGCTTGTCTATCTCCTCGTTGATATCGGTCTCCTTCTCGATGTAGAGGTCGAGGCGGGGGACATAGGCCTCGGGCTGGTAGTAATCGTAGTAGCTGACGAAGTACTCTACGGCGTTTTCGGGGAAGAACTCCTTGAACTCGGTGGCCAGTTGCGCCGCCAGGGTCTTGTTATGGCAGATGACCAGGGTGGGGCGCTGCACCCTCTCCACCACATTGGCCATGGTAAAGGTCTTGCCGCTGCCGGTAACGCCCAGGAGGGTCTGCTTGGCGTAGCCCCGCTCAATGCCCTCCACCAGCCTGTCCACGGCCTGGGGCTGGTCGCCGGTCATCTTGAAGTCGGAGACTATCTTAAAGGGAGGCATGGCTCATCGAACCAAGAAAAGTATAACCTGTATCCAGCTTGTGGGCAAATTGGGGAATTTGCAGCCAGCCGGCCTGTGGTCTCGCCGGGGCTGCCGGCTGCCGTTAGTCGGTGTCCCCTCCCGTTGGTGTCTGCGCCTGTCTCTCAACCCCCAAAGCCGTCTCTTTCTCCACCTTCAAAAAGGCCCAGAAAAACCAGAGCGCCAGCAGATAGAAATTGGCCATCGTCACCATAAGCATTACGGCTATGGTTATGCTCAGGGGTGAGGTGGCCTCGGGAGAGGGGACGAAGCGGATAAGGTGTATGATGGCACCAGCAAGGGCAGCTGTAAATACCAGCGAGCCCAATACCCTGAGGGGCAGGCTTTGTAGCAGCCTGAGGCTGGGCTGGATAACGAGGCTGAGGAAAAATGCATAGGCGCCCCAGGCCGCCAGCAGGAGCAGGATGTTCATAGCCCAGCCATCCGCCGATCCGGGTGAAGCGAAGTTCCAGGCAAAGCGGACCATGGCCGCCACAATGGGGATGGTGACGGTTACCACGCCCCATATCCGCAGAGTCAGGAGTTTCTTATTCTGCATCTCGTTACCACCTGGGATTCGTGTCCTGGAGCTAACCACAGCATGGGGCTGCCAGCGCCAGGATAACGAATTTATTCACAATAAACGGCATTTCATTATACGCCGCAACAGATAATTAAGCAACATGGCAGGATATTAAATAGCCCGAAGGGCGTGCCCATTGGGCACGCCCTTCGGGCTACCCTGTCTCTAGTCGGCGATAAGATGCTCCAGCCCGAGTTCCCTCAGCGTTTCGGGGAGGGGCAATCCAGTTTCCTTATCCCAGCCCATCAGTTGATAGTAGTTGCTTATCATCTGCTGCCAGTGGGGCAAAATAGTTCTGCCCTTCACCGGCCCGTCCACCGGTGTGGAGGCGTATCTATGGGATGGCTGCTCCAGGTCTGGCGTTAGTCCCCGCTTGATGCTGAAAAACCTCATCAAGTTGACGGCACGGCGCCCTACCCTGAGGGCCTCTTCGAAATCCACATCCCACCCGGTAGCTGCCTTCACTGCCTGACACAGCAGGGGAAGGTCACCCCTGGTGATGAACCAGCAGGTGACCAGGGAATCTACAAACTGCAGAGCGCCCTTGGTCTTGGCTACGGCGGCCGACACTTGCTCCCAGGAGAAGGGGTCGATCTGCTTGGGCAGCCCATAAATGCCCAGATCGAGGAATAAGAGCTGCGTCTCCAGTGTCCCGGTGTTGGAAACGCAGGTATCCAGCATCTCCCACCACTTGCCGCGATGGTCGTGGCCCCTGGGCGTGTTGCCTTTACCGGTGCAGATGGCCATATTTACGGCCTCGCCCCCCACCTTTTCGGCGGCGTATTTCACCCCCTCGGCCAGCAGGTTGCCAAAACCACGGCGATGGGCGATGTTCTTGAGCAAGCCAAGGGTAGCATCGGCATTGCCCCAGGTCATCTCCAGGCCATCCAGGTCTTTCTGGGTGAGGATGCCCTTCTCATAGCATTCCATAACCCAACCTACCACCCAGCTCGCTTCATTGGCGTCCATCCCCAGGCGATCCACTTCGTTGCTGAGCATAACCGCTGCTCCCGGGTCCTTCTGATAGATTTGCGGGCCCCAGGCCGCCCACTGCTCGTACTCGGGCTCTTTGCCGAAGTAGCCCGTATACGGGCCTTCGGTGACCTTCATGAGCTCGCGGTGATGGGACGGGCAGGCCCAGCAGGGGTAGCTCTTGGTCTCGAAGACGGCCCGGACGCGGTCGCCCACGAAAAGCTCATGCTCCGGGAAGGCGTTGGTAGTATAGTTCTTTACCGGCAGCCAGCCGGCAGGCTCGGCAACGGATATGGCGCGGCTGGTGCCCCAGTGGAAAACCACCCCGGCCTCGGTTCGGGCGCTCTCCACCAATTGTTTGGCTATGGCCGTAAGCTGCTTATCATCCACCACCTCCACCTTGCCCTTGCCCCGGGCGACGGCGATGGCCTTGAGCTTCTTGGAGCCCATGACCGCCCCCACCCCATTATGGGCGGCCACATGCCCCCGATCCCCGATGATGCCGGCGAATTTGACCAGATTCTCTCCAGCGGGCCCGATGCTGAAGACGCTCATATTCCTTTCGGTATAGCCCAGCTCACCCTTGATGGATTCCTCGGTCTGCCAGGTATCCTGACCCAGGAGATGCCTGGCATCCCTCAGTTCAGCCACACCATTGTGAATATATAGGTATTTCCAGTCGGGGGCGGCTCCCTGAAATAGGACGGCATCGAAGCCGCAAAATTTCAAAAAGGTCCCGAAAAACCCGTTGGCCTGGGTGGAGGAGGCAGCATTGGTCAGGGCCCCCTTGGTCACGAAGGAGATGGTGCCCGAACCAGGGACCCTGGTGCCGCCCAGAGGCCCGGAGCCGATGAAGAGGCGATTTTGTGGGTCTGACCAATCGCTCTTGGGGTCCACCTCATCGCAGAGGTACTTGACCCCCAGGCAGGTGCCACCGAAGTATTTGCGGAGGGTGGCTTCGTCCAAAACCTCCTCCCATATCCGTCCCTGGCTGAGGTCAACCCTCAAGACCTTGCCTGTAGCCCCATACAGCTTCGCGCCCATATTCTCCTCCTTTCATCCCCCCGAGAAGGCGGGCAGAAAAGTTACGATATCCCCCTCTTTCAGCCCCGTATTCAGTTCGGCCAGGGATGACACAAAGCTTCCGTTCAAGATCACGGCGATGCTGCCACTCAGCTCCTGTTTTCGGTCGTCAAGGGCTTCCTTGGCGAACTTCGGGTATTTGTCGGCCATAAGTTGAATCAAATCCATGATGGAGGTGCCCGGGGCGATGGCCTCGTGCAGAATGAGCCTGCCCGGCCCCTTCTTATCGAACGCATCCTTCAGCCAGGAGACGATTTCAACCGTAACTTCTATCATTCCTGACCCCACATCGGTGCCGAACTGTTTAGAGGAGACCTCATCTGAGGTTTGTGTCGCTTCTCCGCTAATCGCCACTTAGCCGCCGAAGGAGATTGATCACCGATGACATGTCCTTTTGCCCCAAGCCGCCAGCACAGGCTGCCTCATAGAGTTGATGGGCCAGGCTGCACATCATTAATGGCGCCTTCAGTTCATTGGCGGCAGACATGATGAGACCCATATCTTTACTCATCAGGGAGGTCATGAAACCAGGGGCAAAGTCGTGACTTGCAGGGCTATGGGGCACAATGCCGGGGCTGGGATAAAGGTTCTCCAGTATGAAGCTCCTGGCTACGCCCGTACTCAGAACCTGGAATTGGATCTTGGGGTCGATACCCAATTTTGCCCCGAAGATAACGCTTTCGGCGATAGCAAGCACGGTTATCCCCACTATTATCTGGTTGGTGAGCTTGACGGCAGCCCCCATCCCGCTCTCGCCGACATAGACAATGTTCTGCCCCATTGCCTGCAAGATGTCTTTGCACCGCTCGAATGTCTCTTGTTTGCCTCCCACCATAATGGTGAGGGTGCCAGCTATTGCCCCCCTTTGGCCCCCGGTAACCGGGGCGTCCAGCATGTCTAGCCCCTTTCGGCAGCCAAAGCGGCCAACCTCCGGCTGACCATGGGGTCGCCAGTCGTCATATCAATTATAATGGTGCCCCTCTGCGGATTCTCCAGTATGCCCCGGGGGCCGCACAATACCTGCTCCACATCGGGCGAAGACGGCAGCATGGTAATTATGATGTTGGCCTGTTCCGCCACCTCGCGCGGGGACTGGGAGGCGGTAGCGCCGGCGGCTTCCAATTCCTTTACGGGCTCGGGATTGAGGTCGTAGGCTGTGATGGAATATCCAGCCTTGATCAAATTCAAAGCCATGGGTTTGCCCATGGTGCCACAGCCGATAAAACCGAGTTTCTTCATCGTCCCCTCCTTAAATGCAGTATTTTTGAAAACCTCCCGAGTCACCTTCGATCTTCACCTGACCGTGAGGGAGGGCAGCCACAAAACCAGTGGGGGAATAGCACGCAAAAGGCTAAACCTACCAGCTGTAAGGGTACGAACATATATGCGGCGCGCCAGATATTGCCCATGGTCACTTCCCTGGGGCAACTCCTTTCAGAATAAACAGCCCGCCTCCGTACGGCGGCGTCAGGAATGCGGTTTGCAAAGTGACGCAGAACAGGATAATAGCCCTCTGTCCGGCTCAGAAAAGCCCCTACCACTGAGTTGCCAAATCGCTTAGTACTTGCCCTCGGGCTACCCAAGGGCAAGTTTTAGGCCAGATTGTTGATAGAGATAACTTTATCAACGGATAATCGCCTTGTCAAGCAAGTTTGCGGACGGTTCGGTAAATACCAAAAAATTCACCTCGAGGAATATTCGCAATGACGTCAGGTCCCGCCAGCGGTCTTCTGCCCCATGCCCTTTTGGATGTCGGCGAGGTCTGGCGTTGTCCGCGGTTGGGCGCCATTGACGAACGAGCGCAGGACGGGATATGCTATCTGCACCAAGGAGGTGGCTTATATGACCAGGGACATACTTATGCTGAAGGGAGCAAGAACCATTGTGCAGACGTTAACGGGCGTCAAGCCGGGAGAGAAGGTGTTGGTCCTTTGTGATTACGGCACTGTGCAGGTTGGCAAGGTCCTTTGCTCTGCCATCGAGTTCGCCGAGGCTCGACCTTTCCTCCTGGCCATGCCGCCCGCCAGGGTACATGGCGAAGAGCTGCCCGCTATAGTAGCCAGTGCTATGAAAGAGGCCGATGCCATTATCGCCCCCACGAGGTTTAATATCTCCCATACCAAAGCCCGGTTCGAAGCCCAGAGGGCAGGGGCCAGGGTAACCATTCTCCCTGAGGCCGATGATGACATCCTGCTCCACGAAGGTTTGTCAGCGGACTTCGTTGCTATCAGGCCGAAGATAGAGAGGTTGGCAGAGCTACTAACCAAGGCCGGGACGGCCCATCTCACCTCCAGGCTGGGAACCGATTTCACCGTATCCCTGGAGGGGCGGCGGGGCAGGGCCCTCACCGGGTTCGCCAATACAGAGCACGTGGCTGCGGCTCACTGCCTGGAAGCCAGTATCGCCCCGGTAGAGGGGACCGGGAACGGGGTTCTCATATGTGATGGCAGCATTCCCGGTGTGGGATTGGTGGATGAGCCCGTAAAGGTAACATTTGCCCATGGCTATGCCGTCAATATCGAGGGCGAGGGCAGGATAGCCCGCGCCTTCCGGGAACTGCTGGCCAGCCTGAACGATAAGGAAATCTATAACGTGGCCGAACTGGGCATCGGTATGAACCCAAAATGCAAGCTGGAGAACAGTATGTTGAGCGATGAGGGGGTGGCAGGCTCAATTCATGTGGCGCTCGGCACTAATGCTTATATGGGAGGTCGGGTGGTAGCGGCCGGGCACTACGATATGGTAGTGATGAATCCCACCCTGGAGCTGGATGGCGAGGCAGTGATTCACCAAGGGGAACTGAAGCTCGATATGGACTAAAGATCTGGCAAGAGGTCGGAAAAACTGAGGGGGTGATGGCAGTGACCCATACGCTTCATCGGAGAAGCACGCCCACCAGGCACAAGGACTTTGTGATGCTGTCGATGGCTGCCCAGGGATTCAATAGTTCTGGGGCTGCCCAGAAACTCAAAGAAGTTTTTAAGATCATGTTGAAGCACGAGCCCGTCAATATAGCCGACGATGGCCAGGGCGGCGTGCTCAGCGGAAGAACTGTGGAAGAAATCCTGGCTGCCGCTGGTGATGGAGCCTATATGGGCGCAGTTTATGACGATGCCCGAAAGGTCCGCGACACCCTGGCCGATCTGAAAGGGGCCGACCTGGGAATGTCTGTGATTGTAAGCGGCGAGTTCGAGGAGGTCTTCAAGCTACTAAAAGAGGTGGGCCTCAAGCCGAACAGCGTGCACCTCTCTCTGGGCATCTTCGGCAAGACGGAGCTGCTCCCCGACCCCAAGGTTTTGGAGATCACCTGTATGTGTGGGCATGGTATGGTCACTCCGGATTTGGTACGGAATACGGTGGCTCGGGTGGCCCGGGGTAGGCTGACCCCAGAGCAAGCAGCCATTGCGCTGGCGAGGCCTTGCACCTGTGGCATCTTTAATCCAGCGACAGCCGCAGATATTATCGCTGATATGTGTGCCAAGTCTACAAAGGGGAGGCAGCGCCGTGAGAATTGACCCTTCGCGCTGTACGGGCTGTCGACTCTGTGTCCAATATTGCCCGGCTCGGGCTATCTTCATCGAAGACAAGAAGGCAACCATTGACGAATCCAAATGTTTTGAGTGTGCCCTTTGCCGCCGGGTCGGGGTATGCAAGGTTGAGGCCTTCGTCCCGGCTGAGGAGTTACCCTGGCCCCGATCCATCAGAAGCATTTTAAGTGATCCCTTGACCACCTTCCGGGAGACAGGGGTTAGTGGCCGGGGGACTGAGGAGATGAAGACTAACGACGTCACCCAGCGCTATGGTCTCGGGGAGTATGGCCTGGCGGTTGACGTGGGACGGCCCAATGTAGGCACCAGCTTTCGCGAAATCGAGAGGATTTGCGTAGCCTTGGCCAAGGTGGGTGTAAAATTCGAGGAAAAGAACCCGGTGACCTTTCTGATGACGGACGCTTCCAAGGGGACCATCAGAGACGATGTAAAAGGCGAAGTCGTGGCCTCAGCCGTAATCGAGTCCAAGGTACCTGAGGGCAAGTTGTTGGAGGCATTGGATGCGCTGAAGCAAGTTGCCCGGGAGGTAGATACCGTCTTCAGTGTTGGCGTGATATCCCGGTGTAGGGAGGATGGGACCATCCCGGCCCTGGAATTGCTTTCCGAAGGGGGCTGGCAGGTCAGCACCAGGGGCAAAACGAACGTGGGACTGGGCAGGGCTTGAGTGGTGATAGGGGGCAATATAGCCTGAACAAGCCGTCATTTCGTGCAACCGTGCCCGGAAAGTGATAAACTGAAGGGGAGGCTTGGGAGGTTTTTCGAGGCAGCGATGGCGAAGCTAGAGGTGGCCAGGAGGGTGCTGAGGGCAGCGCCCACAGTCTATACCGTTTTGGTTCTAGCAGGCTTCGCCCTGGGCTACCTGGCCTTCAACCTTTTTTGGGGTCAGCCCAAGGTGGGCATCATAACCGTCCCGGCGACGTACCTGTATTCGGAGAGCGTGCGCAGTATCAAGGAGATGCTGGCTTACGCCGAGCAGGACCGTTCCATCAAAGCGGTGGCCATCGACTGGACCAGCGGTGGGGGAGGGGCCAGTGAGTCGGAGGACCTCTTCCTCAGCGTGCTCCAACTGAGGCAGAAAAAACCGGTGGTGATCTCGGTGGGATGGATGGCTGCCAGCGGCGGCTATATGGTGGCGGTGGCCTCCAATTACCTCTACGTCAAAGGCTCCTCCTACGTGGGCAATGTGGGGGCTATCATGTGGGTGCCCTCGCCAGAAAAGCCCTCCGAGACTTTCATCCCCACCGGCCCCTTCAAGGCCGCTGGCGCCACCCGCCGCACCTACATCGGCATGCTGGAAATGGTCAAGGAGGCCTTCGTCCAGATCGTGCTCTCCCAGAGGGGCGACCGCCTCAGCATATCCCCCCAGCAATTAGCCGAAGGGCGTATTTATTTGGGGATGGAGGCGGTGCGGCTAGGATTGGCCGATGAGATTGGAACCATGGAGGACGCTATCCGCAAGGCGGCCAAGCTAGCGGGGATAAGAAACTATGGGGTGGTGGATATCAACTCGGCGGTAGAGCGGGGAGGCACTGAGCTCTACCTCGGTCCCGCTGCTGAGCCCTCCCCATCCCAGCTCCAGGACCGCTACCACCGCATTGATTACCTCTATTTGGAGCCGAGGTAGACCGATGTGGCGATTACTGGTCGTGCCTGTAGCAGCGGTGGTCCTGCTCATGTCCTTGCTGCTAGTTTTCTATGAAGGTCGCTATGTCGGCCAAGTCGAGGTGCCCCAAACGGCGGATATTCGCCTCCCCTCCTTCGTCGTCGCCGAGTTTGCCGAAGCGGTGGAGCAGCGGTGGGGGACTTTCCTGGTGGACGTGGCCCATGGCAATGACTTCGAGGAGCCTGAGCTGGGCGTTCTTCTGGCCAGGGTGGCTGACCGTGGCTATAAAATTGACTATCTGGGCGAGAGGGACCACAGGTGGCCGCTGAGACCTGAGGAAAGGCTCGCCCAGCTGGAGGAGAAGCTCAGGTTTGCCGATGTGCTGGCGGTGGCCTTGCCCGTCACCCCCTATTCCCCCGCTGAGGTGCAGTTGATAAAGACGTTCGTTAACAAGGGCGGCAGGCTGCTCTTGGTCGGTGACCCCACCCGGAGGCACGCAATCAATAGTCTGGCTACCGCCTTCGGCATACTATTCGAGGATGACTACCTTTATAACGTGGTGGAACACGAATCTAACTATCAGAACATCTTCTTGACCGTGTTCAGGCAGCATCCGATAACCGAAGACTTGAAAAAGGTGGTCTTCTATGCGGCCAGCTCCATCGAGGTGACAGGGGGCGGGCTTATTTTCACCGACCTCAACACCTTTTCCTCCACCGTGGAGGGGCGTGGCAGCTTTATTACCTTGGCTGAGACCCCGACCGGGGTTGTAGCAATCTCTGATTTGACTTTCATGACCGAGCCTTATAACTCCGCCTGGAGCAATGACCAGCTCGTCTCCAACATCGCTGACTACCTCACCCTGGGTCAAAGGAGCTTCCACCTTTCGGATTTCCCCCACTTCTTTGGGCAGAAAGTGGATGTAGTAGCAGGGCAGGATTCGCTTCTGGGCAGTGCCACTGAGGTGAGGAATCTGCTTTTGGAAACAGGTAGGGAGGCCGAACTTCAGCGGGAGGAGGACTTCTCTCAAGATACCGTCTTCCTCGACCTTTTTGGCTCTGAACGGGTGGACCACTATCTGGCCGAGGGGCACATCAGGATAAAGGCTGAGATAGAGACCCCCTTCGCCCCTCCCCTGCCCATAAAGAATTCCTATCTGCTCTATTTGCATCAAGCCCCGGGCCGATGGGTGCTTATTCTGCTGGGGGATAGCCCCGAAACGGTGAGGAACGCCGTGGCCTGGCTACGGAGCGGGGACTTTAGAGGCGATCTGGTGAGCGATAACGCAGCCCTGTATCACCTTCCCGGCTCGCCCGCGGGATAAGGGCTGGGGGAGATTGAGCAGACTGGAGGCACCTTAGATGGCTCGAGGGTTACTTATTTTTGTCATAGTGGGGGCGCTGGCGGTGGGGGCGCTAGTGGGGATCGGTGGTTATCGCTTGGCCACCCCCGTGCCACCCCCCATAGTTACCCCCGTCCCCACCCCGGACATAGAAGCCATGGTGGAAGCCAGGGTAGCCGAGATTCTCCGTGCCAGGCAGGCTATAGCGCCATCCCCCACACCGGCTGCCGTGACGCCGCAAATAGACCGGGCCATTGTCCAGGAGTTCGCCCAGGCCTACTTGGCTCTGGTCGAAGAATGGGACGCCTTCCACAGAGACTATGACACTTTTCGGCTGGGGGATACTTGTAGCAAAGAGGTTATGGAGAAAGACCTGAGCCATTTTGTTACCCAGTTTCGGGAGCTGGCTGCCCAGGCGAAAGCAATGGCTCATCCCCAGCCGGTGCGGGCGGTGTGGATGTCTTTGGTGGAGGCCATAGAGAAGGAGGAGGTGGCCCTGCTTGAGCTGCGGGATTCCTGGCAGCCTGGGGATTTTGCGCCCTTCGAGGCCTTCGAGCAGGTCAGGGCTGAGGTGGAGGGGCTGCGCCGTGAGGTGGAGGGCAAGGTAGCCGACCTGGCTGCTCCGCCGTCCCAGGAAGCTCTGGACTTCGCCCGGGCCCACGCTCAAATCGCGCAGCGGTGGGATGCCTTCCATTCTGACTATAATGCCTGGAGGCTAAAGGCCAGTTCCTTCCGCCCGAAGGAGGAGCAACCGGAGCAAGTGAATGGAGAACCGACGCAACTGGACGAGGAACTGACCCAACTGGATGGGGAACTGACCCAACTGGTGAGCCAATTCTGGGAGCTGGCTGCCCAGGCGAAAGCAATGGCTCACCCCCAGCCGGTGCGGGCGGTGTGGGCCTCTCTGGTGGAGGCCATAGAGAAGGAGGAGGCGGCCCTGCTTCAGTTGCGGGATTCCTGGCAGCCTGGGGATTCCGCGCCCTTTGAGGCCTTCGAGCAGGTCAGGGCTGAGGTGGAGAGGCTGCGCCGTGAGGTGGAGGGCAAGGTAGCCGACCTGGCTGCTCCGCCGTCCCAGGAAGCTCTGGACTTCGCCCAGGCCCACGCCCAAATCGCGCAGCGATGGGACGCCTTCCATTCTGACTATAATGCCTGGAGGCTAAGGGACGGCAGCTGCGAACGAGAAAAGATGATTCAGACGTTAACCCAGCTACTGTTGCGCTTCCAGGGTGTGGTGAGCAAAGCCAGAGCCCTGCCTCATCCGGAGCTAGTTTTGCCCATAGCTGAGACGGTGGTGAAGGCAGCCGAGAAAGAAGAGCTGGCGCTGCGAAAGCTGCGGGACACCTGGAGGCCCTTCGATCCCGCATCCTTTGAAGCCTATGAGCACCAGAGAAAGGCCAGCAATGAATTGAGAAGGCAGGCTGAAAGCAGCCTCCAGACCCTGCTGGCCAAGTACGGCCTGAGCTGGGGAGAGCTACAGCCCAGCCAGCCCTAAGGCCGCCTGCGTCGGTCTTTTGGACGCCGCAGGGCAATTGCAAGCAAGGCGGGATAAGCCGCGGCGATGGAAAGAGGAGCGACCAAGGTCAACACGCAGGACACCCGTCTCGGATGGGTGCGAGGGATGGCCAGCCTTCTCGGACTGGTTCTGGCCTCAGTGTTGGCGATAACCTTGCTATCTCTGCCTGGCCATGCCGAAGAGTGGTCACCCCCGGTGAACATCTCACAGAACTCGGGCTACTCCTCAACCTACCGTGGTGCGCCCCCTGTCGTGGATAGTAATGGGGGCCTTCACGTGGTGTGGAGGGACGATACTGCGGGGAACTTCGACATCTTCTGGGCTACGAAGCCCCCTGGTGGCACCTGGTCAGCCCCGGTCAATGTCTCTCACAGCGCTGACGACTCGGATGAGCTTGCCCTTGCTATTGATACCCAAGACTGCCTCCATCTGGTATGGCGGGAGTCGTGGGACATTTTCTATGCCAGCAAGTCCATCGATGCCTCCTGGTCCCCGATAGTGAACGTTTCCCAGACCGGCGAGGCACGACTACCCGATATGGCCGTGGACGGTGCCGGGACTGTTCATGTCGTATGGCTGGACGGCAGCGTAAGCGAGTTTTCTGGCCTCCTTTATGCCGCCAAGCCCCTGGGCAATGCTTGGTCTTCCCCCATTACCCTCTCGGTCGGTCAGGCGGGGTACCCTGCCATCGCAGTCGATAGCGAGGAGGGGCTCCACTTGGTCTGGGATGATGTCCTTCCCCCCTTCGATAGCCGTCAGATCTTCTACGCCACCAAACCGAAGGGGGGCACCTGGTCTACTCCCACCAATGTATCGGAGACGACGGGGGGCTCCCAGAGACCCCACCTGGTTATCGATGATGGGGGCTGCCTCCACCTGATATGGGAGACGATGGTGAAGCCATTGTGGGGAAACTGGGCACCGGACATCTTTTATGCTACAAAGCCCAGTGGCGGCTCCTGGTCCGTGGCCAATATCTCACAAAGCTCAGGGGATTCGAGAGAGCCGCACCTCGCGGCGGACGCCGAAGGATTGCCCCATATCGTTTGGCAGGAGGATATGGGCGATGGGAATTGGGACATTCTCTATGCTGCTATGGCTCTAGATGGCTCCTGGTCGAAGGTGAATATCTCCGGTAATCCTGGCTTCTCCTTCCGGCCTGTTATCGCCGTCGACGGCAGGGGAAAGCCTCATGTGGCTTGGGATGATAAGAGTCTGGATAACTGGGAGGTCCTGTACGCTACAAGGCCACCTCAGGGCTGGTCCCCTCCTCAGAACCTTTCCGACAATTCCGGCTCCTCCCTCTGGCCCGTCCTTGTCGTTGACGCCGAGGATAATCTCCATGTGCTATGGTCTGATGACACCCCTGACAATCGCGAAATCTTCTATCGTAGCCTGACCCCTCCTCCCCTGCCCGGGGCCATTCAAGGCCAGGTGCTCCTTTGGGGCCGCACTAGCCACGAGGGGGCCGAGGTCAGCATCGAGGCCGAGGGGGTGAGGCTCCTCAGCTCGGTCACCGATGGCGAAGGTCGCTTCGCCATCGAGGAGGTGCCAGAGGGGAGCTACACCGTGATAGTGGAAAGCCCAACATATTTGCCTGCCAGCAGAGCAGGGGTGGAGGTTTGGGGAGGGCTGACAATGCGCCTGCCGTTGGTCACCCTCCTTTGTGGCGATCTGGATGAAGACGGGGTTGTTGGCCTCAGCGATTTGACCCTGGTGGCTGTGCAATTGAACACCAAGCCGCCAGGCGATCCCCGAACGGACATCGACAATGATGGGCTGGTCGATATCTTCGACCTGGTGGCAGTGGCAATGAACTATAACAAGACGGGGAGCCCTTGGCTGGGCTGAATCCGAGAAGGCCCCTTTCGCATCAGAGTATTAGCATGGCGTCCCCAAAGCTGTAGAAGCGGTAGCGGTGCTCGATGGCCTCCTTGTAGGCCCTCTTTACCAGGTCCTGGCCAGCAAAGGCGCAAACCAGCATGAGCAGGGTGGAGCGGGGGAGGTGAAAGTTGGTGATGAGGCCATCGACGATGCGGAAGCGGTGTCCCGGCAAGATGAACAGGTCGCTCCAGTCCCTATATGGTTGAAGCTCCGGCCCCCCAGCTATAGCCGCTTGCTCCACGGCTCTGACCGCGGTAGTGCCCACACAGATAATACGTCCCCCCTTCACCCGGGCCTGGTTTATTTTTTGGGCGGCCTGCTCGCTCACCTCGCAATACTCTTTGTGCATGGAATGCTGAAGCGGGTCTGCCTCCGTGACCGGGCGGAAGGAGTCTAGGCCTACATGGAGGGTGATAAAGGCCAGTCCTATCCCCCTCGCTTGGATGGCCTCAAGGAGTTGGGGCGTAAAATGAAGGCCGGCGGTAGGCGCCGCCACGCTCCCCTTGGACCGGGCATAGACTGTCTGGTAGCGCTCCGCCTCCTCCAGAGGCCTGTGGATGTAGGGGGGGAGGGGCATAACCCCCACCTTTTCCAAAAGACCCTCCTCGGAGAGATGGAGAAGCCTGATGCCATGCTCCCCTCGGGCGATTATCCTGCCTGCCAGCCTGGCCCCGGAAGCGGACTCGAATTCCACCTCAGTCCCCTCCGGGAGTCGCTTTCCTGGCTTCACTAGGGCCTCCCAGAGGCCCTCTTTCAGGCGTCTCAACAGGAGCGCTTCCACTTTGCCCCCGGTCCCTGCCTTCCGTCCCAGGAGTCGGGCTGGCAGCACCCGGCTATCATTGAGTACCAGGAGGTCACCGGGCTCCAGGTAGTCGACCAGTTGATAAAAGCGGCGATGTTCCAGGGAGCCCCGGCCCCGGTTCACTACCATGAGCCGCGAGTGATCCCGGGGCTCCAGGGGGACTTGGGCGATAAGCTGGGAGGGTAGCTCGTAGTCGAAATCGCTGGTTCGCACCGGACTACCTGCCCAGGAGCCGAAGGGCGAGGTTGATGATGATGGTGAGGAGGGCGCTGAGCAGCAAAAAGGAAGCCAAGGGGAAGAAAATGGTCAGGCTTCCCTTTTTGAACTGGAAGTCTAGGGGCAGCTTGCCCACAAAGGGAAGGCGGTCTGCAAAGAGCAAGACCACCCCCATCACGGCCAGGAAAAGGGCCGCCACCAGCAGGAGCTTGCCCACATCGCCCAGGCTCAGCATGCTGTCTTCAGTATATCACAAGATCATCTGCTTGATACTTGCCAGATAGATTGGGGCCAAGGCGTCATCGTGGACCGGAAGCGAGGGAGGCGAAGGCCTTTCCCGCAGCTGCCCCAGTGCTGGCAATGTCCTCGTCACTGTGGGCCATGGACACGAAGGCGGCTTCGAACTGAGATGGTGGCCAGTATATCCCCTGCATCAGCATCTGCTGAAAGAATCTGCTATACAATTCGGTATCGGCTCGCCTCGCCGATTCATAATCGAGCACCAGTCCCCGGGTGAAGAAGACGGTGAGCATCGAGCCTACACGCGGGATGGATACGGACAAGCCGGCCTGGGCTGCAGCCGCGGTCATGGCCTCCTGTAGGAGGGATGACTTGGCATCGAGCGCGCTGTAGACACCGGGCTGGCTCAGGACCTTGAGCGTCTCAATACCCGCAGTCATGGCTAGGGGGTTACCGGAGAGGGTCCCTGCCTGATAGACTGGCCCTAAAGGGGCCACCTGCTCCATGATGTCCCTCCTGCCTCCATAGGCGCCTATGGGTAGCCCGCCGCCTATGACCTTGCCCAAGCAGGTGAGGTCAGGGGTTACCCCATAGTGGGCCTGGGCTCCTCCATAGGCTACCCGGAACCCGGTGATCACCTCATCGAAGATGAGGAGCGCCCCCGACCGCTGGGTCAGGTCGCGGAGGCTCTCCAGAAAGCCGGGCCGAGGTGGCACCACCCCCATATTGGCCGCCACCGGTTCCACGATCACGGCTGCAATCTCCGCCCCGAAGTCTTGGAAAAGCCGTGCCACTGCCTCCACATCGTTGTAGGGGGCAACCAGGGTATTTGAGGCATAGGAGGTGGGCACCCCGGGGCAGTCGGGTATGCCCAGGGTGGTCATCCCCGACCCAGCCCTAGCCAGCAGCCCGTCGGAATGGCCGTGATAGCCACCGGCGAATTTCACCACCTTGTCTCTGGCGGTAAAGGCTCGGGCCAGGCGCAGGGCGCTCATTGTGGCCTCGGTGCCCGAGCTGACAAAGCGCACCATTTCCAGGGAGGGCATAGCGGTGCATATCATCTGGGCCAGGGTCGTCTCCAGCTGGGTGGGGGCCCCGAAACTGGTGCCATGCTCCAGCGCCCTTTTCAGCGCAGCCATAACCTGGGGGTGGGAATGCCCCAGAATGAGCGGGCCCCAGGAGCAGACATAGTCTACAAATTCATTGCCGTCCTCGTCGTAAATTCTGGAGCCCTGGCCCCGTCTTATGAAAAGGGGCTCTCCCCCTACCGCTTTAAAGGCGCGCACCGGGCTGTTGACGCCCCCGGGCAAGTAGCGCTGGGCCTCGGCAAAGAGTTCCCTGGAGCGTTGCCTGTTCATCATGGGCCCTCCCTCAACCACTCGGCTGCCTCTAGGGCGTGGTAGGTGACGATGATATCCGCCCCAGCTCGTTTGATAGCTGTTAGAATCTCCAGGGTCACCCGTTTCTCATCCAGCCAGCCCCGCTGGCCTGCCGCTTTGACCATAGCATACTCGCCGCTGACATTGTAGGCTGCCAGGGGGTGGTGGAA
>MTNP01000026.1 GCA_002011475.1 Dehalococcoides sp. JdFR-54 | reverse complement strand
GGGGGCATTCCTGAACATTAGATTGTCGCTCGCGGCAGAGGCTACGCCTCTTATTGGGCACCATTTCAGCCAGTGACCAGAAGCCTGCCGAACCCACTCGGGTTACACAGGTCCGGGCCCCGGCCCGGCGGGAAGACTGATTTCATGGATATACTCTAGCACTGTTCCAGCCTGCCCTACTATTAGGGCATGGAAGGTTATGCGGTAGGTACCCCGGACCGTGTAACCAGCCACACCGTAGAGGGCTTGGTTAGTATTGCTGCGCACGGTCCTTGATCTATAGCCGAGTGTATTGGCACCTTCCTCATACCTCCAGACCACACCTCCCTCGCCCACGAATAAGGCGAAGCCCATGTCGTGATAAGCAACCCCCCGGAGGTCATTGAAAGTAGGGCTGACCGCGCCTTCGAGCTGGCTGAGGTATGGGTATGTGTCGACATACTTCAGCATGTGCCCGTCCGCTCCGGCGATGAGCGCATAAGTGCCAGCGGGGTTCCAGGCTATGTCCCACCAATCGCCTGGGGCACCGGTTAGCCCTGTTAGGCCACCAGCTTCGTATTTGGCCACTATCCCATTGAGCCCCACTATCAGGGCCTTGCTTCCGTCTGGCTTCCAATCGACCGCCCTGTAATGGGTGGGTTTGCTTTCTGGTGTTAGATGGGTAAAGGCGGTGCCATCATATCTGATCGCGGTCCAGGTGTCGCCCACTATCAATGCCTCACTACCGTCCGGCTTCCAAGCCACATCGTAAAGCTGTGTATTGGCGCTGTGTATGGTGCTGATATTACCCGTGGCGGCATCGTATTTCAACACGATTCCATAATCATAAGAGGCGATGCCTACATGAATCCCGCCGACTATTAAGGCATAGCTGCCATCTGGCTTCCAGGCCACTCCCCGCAGATGGCGATCGGTGCCACTCACCAGTGCTGTAAAGAAGGCGCCGTCATATTTGAGCACCGTTCCGCTGTCTCCCACTATCAGTGCATAGTCACCGCCTGGCCGCCAAGCCACCTCGTTCAATTGCTCGGTGGTGGGACTCGGTAGAGCCGTGATTGTTGGCATTGTCTCCGCCGCATAATATGCAATGGCTGTTTTGTCAGCATCCATGGTCACAGTTATTGGGTTGCCAGAAACCGATGAGCCATTAACCTCCCAGTGGCTAAATGCATACCAGTCATGAGCTAGGTATGACTCGGCCTCTAAGACTACACTTGTGCCGCTCAGATAGGAACCGCTTACACCCTGGAGTAAAGGTATGCCTGCTGGGTCGGTACTAACAGTCAAGGAATAAAAGATGTTGTTCACAGTCACCGTAATCTGATCCTCAGCATGGTTTCCAGCGGCATCGTATGCCCGGACCGCTAGGGCATGGGGACCGTTGATATAGGCGATCGTATTCCAGCTCCAGCTCCAGGGCGATGTTATATCTGTATCTTTGAGCGCACCACCTATGAAGAATTCGACCCTTGACACGCCGCTAGATGCGGCCGTCGGGTCGTCTGATGCGGCCACGGCTATCGTGACCGCTCCGCTAACAGTAGAACCGTCCAGAGGACTGGTTATCTGTAGGGTGGGCGCTGTGGTGTCGACCCTGACCGTGTAATGGCCCGGAGGCCCCCAGTTGCCTGCATCGTCCCTTGCCCGAACATGGAAGTACCATACTCCATCAGGCTTATTTGTAAAGGATGCCGAGTTCCCTGAGGTGTCAACAATGGTGTCCGGGTTTGTGGCGGCCGCCTGGTCTAACACGTAGCTGTAACCAGCGATGCCGGATGGGTCGGAGGGGGTTGTCCAGGTGAACGAGGGGGCGTTATCGGCATACCACACGCTCTCATCGGGGTGAGTGGATGATGAAATGACCGGTGCCGGGGGCGCTGTGGTGTCGACCCTGACCGTGTAATGGCCTGGAGGCCCCCAGTTACCTGCATCGTCCCTTGCCCGAACATGGAAGTACCATACTCCATCAGGCTTATTTGTAAAGGATGCCGAGTTTCCTGAGGTGTCAATAATGGTGTCCGGGTTTGTGGCAGCCGCCCGGTCTAACACGTAGCTGTAACCAGCTATTTCAGACTCGTCTGCCGGGATTGCCCAGCGAAATTGAGGATCGTTGTTGCTATACCACAGATTTTGATTGGGATGGCTCGGTGAGGAAATAGTGGGGGCATCAGGTGGGATCGCAGTAAGTGGGAGGATGTCCCACCAAGGGGTGCCTTCATCCAGGGCCAGCAACTCCCAACTGTAGCTATTAATGGCAGCAGCATTGCTGGTAATATCTACCACCGCCCTTATTCGTCCCTGATTAACCTTGGAGTCGTCGACATACAGCAAAAGGGGGCGCTCTAGCTGGGGAACGCCCCAGGCAGGATCTAGGGGGTTATAGTGGCCAACGGTATATTCAGCCGTACTCCAAGTAAGCTGGTCGAAGTTCTCCCCGGTATAGAAATCTATCTGGACAGTTATATCCTGCAGATTCTTGTCAGCGCTGAACCAGAAGACGGCCCCATTATCATTGAAACCAGATTGTCCAGCCAAATCAAAGGTCAATCGGTGGCTGCCTCCAGTCCAGTTTCGTGCGACATCATCTTGGCCGGACCGTATGAAGTCACTAAACTCATCATAGATAAAGCCCTTATCATGGCCGAAAGCGGGGTCCCAATCCCGCCGCGAGTAGCAGTGAATAGTGTAATTATGGAAGGTCCAAAACCATGTATTATTCATCGCATAGTCGATCGCCTCGCTGACATCTACATTGGCGTCATTGAGCCGCTCATAGAAATTGGTGGAAAAATCGGCAGCCGCGAGCCCCACATCGTGCTCCCAGCCCATATAAACCAAAGCACCCTGTTCAACGCAAAAAACTTCCCATAGATCGGAGATAGGGGTATCGCGGCCGCTCTGACAGCCATTGATGAATACCAGGCTTCCGGTGGCCGCACCTTTGTACTGAGCACTGCCGTAATTGCTCGCGGCGCGCAAGGAATCGATGTGACTATTGACGGTCTTTCCGTAGGTGGATGAGCTAGCATGAGACATACAATAATATATTCTGGTAGCACCTGTCTGAAGCTGCCGGATATTGGCGGATATGGAATGATCCTCCGCCTTAATTCGGTCATCATTTGGCCGCTGCTGCCAGTGCGCCAGTCGGTCGTAGGCGGCGTTCATCGAGTTTATTGCCGCGCTACGAGAGGGGTCCCACCAGCCACCCATACCATGCAAATCACAGGCAGCGTAGGTATCAAAGAGGTAGAGATCGCCGCCCACAGGCTTCCCCTTTATGGCATCCACCCAAACAGAACCCAGGGAGGTTTCTACTACCCAGCACAATATTCCTTGACCGATCCCGTACCTCACCCCTTTTCCACTGAAGGCGTAATTCGGCCTTTTGATCATAAGGCTAGAATCGCGGAACTCCCCGCCCATCAACTCCCTGGCTATCTTGACAGCCTCTTCCGGGGCAATCTTTGGCTGGATCGCCTCCGGCATTTCCAATGTCCAATCCTTATGGTACCGAACCAGATTGCCGGCAGGATCCACCCAAACCGAGATATGACTATCTGAGGGGATCCCGTCAATGGTTCTGACATAGGTCACGAAGTATGCTTCCTTTTGGGCAGTTATGATTTCCAGTTCTCCCTCAGCGGTCCTCTTCAGGGCCGTGTTTATGACGACAGGTTCCTTACGAATAGGCTGTAAGGCGGCTTGGGCGGGGATATCACCAAAGGAAGCGGCATAGGCGGTGCCGAGGGTGGCGGCATCCTTTTGGGTTATATCGCCCGCCTCATATTCCCCGATATATCCGTAGTGGGTGACTTCACCGCTCTGAGCATCGATCCAGATCACGATATTATCGGCTCTTATAGCCTCCCAACGAGTGTAGCAACGGAGATTGTCCTGAAGCAGTCTGATTCTCTCGATTTCCTTGGACACGCCCTTTACTGGGCTGACCTTGGAGGGATCGACCGGGAGACGGTTCAAGGCAATATCTATGGCCTTCTCTTCGGTTATGTCTACCGGGGTGATATCCGGATTCAGCTCGATCTCTATTTCTGCCATGCCGGGAACCGCAGCTTGGCTAACCGCCTCAAAAGCATGTACATAACCATAGCCATAGAGGTTATCCCATCCCGCAGCACCCCGATCTTCAGCAGTATTTATAAGTATCTGTTTAACCTGGGCAGGGGTTAAATTAGGATTAGCTTCAAGCATGAGGGCAACCACTCCGGCTATATGAGGGCATGCCATCGATGTCCCACTCATTTGTTGATAGTTATTATCAGGATCCCCAACCGCACCCTTGGCGGAGTTTATTTCATAACCAGGGGCGCTTATTTCCGGTTTTTTCTCATTCTCAGTGTCGGCATCGCCATCATCCTTGCGCGGCCCACGGTTAGAGAAGTCGGTTATATGGTCATCGGCGCGGTCTATTGTGCCTTCATCGTTCATCGCTGCCACTGTTATCACCTTGTCGGCTGCTGCCGGACATCCGAAGCCTTCATTATCAGGACCATCATTTCCACCTGCTACCACGACGACCAGTCCGTTGTCAACGCAAGTATTGGCTGCGGAGCATATTGCGCACTCGATGGGATTGCCCCAAAAATCGGTATCATGGGAGCCATCGCAATTTTTGCTGTTCCCTAAGCTCATGCTGAGAATCTTGATCCCATATTCGTCTTTATTCTCAATGCACCACTCCATCCCCTGTATGACATCATCACCCCTGGCCAAGCCCACCGCCGGGAAGACCTTTACATCTATCAGCCCGGCCCCGGGTGCCACTCCCACCATATCCGTGCCACCACCTGTCCCCATGGCGATCCCGGCACAATGAGTGCCGTGCCAAACTCCGGTGCGGTTATCGTCTGGATTTTCTTCCTGATTGGTCACCGCATTAAACCCGGCGACGAACTTGCCATTTAAAGAGGCATGGTTATCATCCACGCCGGTATCGATGATGGCGATATTCACCCCGTCGCCGGTATAACCCAAATCCTCGGCAGTATCAGGGGAATACAGGGCGGAGCTACGCGCCGTAATCGCTCTAGCGCTCACATCCAACCAGGTCTTAAAAGTCGGCTGCACGCTAACCGTAACCACCCCCGGCAAATCTTTAATATTGCTAAAAAGATCGGTTGACACGCCCCGAGCACATATCACTCCAGCATATTTGCTCCTATAAGAGACTTTGTCCGCACCGATCAGGTTAGCAAGGTGATTCTCATCACTCTGAGTGGGAATAGCAGAATAATGGACAAATATGTCCTTTGTTGGTGGTCTGACACAGATATCTATGTGAACAATTGCCTGGGTTACGGCAGTCAAATTCTTAGCCAGGACACCCGCCCTAAAGCATTCCATGGTCTCCGCGGTTCTTTGAACCTTAAGCACCACGGAACCTATCTGCCCTGGTTCTAAAGTAAGCGACTCTGGTTCGACCCACGCCTTCCAGCCTCCTTGTGAGGGTCCACGTTTTTCACCTGGCAATATGCTCACAACAAAATCTGCAACCCGGTTCAATTTGTTCTTAATGGGGATGATATACTTCTCCTCAAGTACATCAGCGTCTATATAGGGTCGATAGTAACAGAACCAGCGCTCGTACTCTTTAGTCCAGTACTTCTCCCCGGTGATCGGATTATAAACTCCATATGGGCCGAAATGTATGCCTATCTGTTCCATTTCCCAGGTGACTAGATCCTGAGCGAAACCAAATTGGGTATAGGTATCATCCGTGTAAATAGTCTTGGACTCTCCAGGGGCAAGGGAATCAATTCGTGTGCTATCGACCTCCCAACTCTCCATCCAAAACCCCCACCGGCCCTCCTTAAAGGCGATGTTTATATCGTGTGCCTCAAGCTCTTTTGAGGTATTTGTAACCATAGCACCAACCGAATAAGGTTCTCCAATTCCTGGGTGCTCTGGTTCCCACCACACGGTCGGAATTTCGATTATAGGCGAAGGCGCTAGCCACGGGATCGGTCCTTCCTCGCCGAAGTGGATTCCCACCTTGACCAAGTCATAAATATCCACGATGCCGTTGCCACTGATGTCTGCCGCCTCATCAGCGGGGGGCACCTGAAGGTTGAAGTTAGCTGCCACTGTGGCCATGTCGGAGACATCAATGACATTATCGCCATTGGCGTCACCGCCGGGGAGGATGATTTCTGGTAGCGTAGTAACTTCCCCAGCTACCACCACCACATTGGTTGCCTGGGCATTGAGATAACCCGCAATTGTCGCCATAGCGGTGTAGGTTCCAGGGGGCAACTCGATGGTGAAATAGCCATCGGCGTTCGTGGTGTCGCAGTAGTCACTGTCGGCACACACCTTGACCCCACTGGGGTTGGCGCGTCCCTGTAAGTGCACCTTGCCTTCAATTATGCCCATGGATTCTACCTTGAAAGCCCGTGATATGGGGCCATACACCTGACTATCGACTACGACGGCAGCTATGGCGTTGTAGTCACCGTCCCTCACCCCCAGCGGTGTCCAGGTAAAGGTCACCGTTTCAGTCAAGCCACCCGCCACGGTGATGGTCTGGGGTGAGAGCTCTTCCACCAGCCCGCCCTCGCTGTCCTGAATAGTCAGAGTCACCTGGCCCGTGACCGTAACACCCTTGTAGTTGGCAAAGGCGACACGGAACATGCCCTCCTCTCCCAAGCGAAGCCTCGCAGGTGCCGTCAGGCCCGTGATCTCACCGCCCAGCACCGAGATCCCGGCTGAGGCGCCGCCCACGATGGCCTCCTCGCTCTGGAGGGTGATTTGCACCGTATAGGCCCCGTCACTCAGCGCTCCGCTCCAGGCCAGTGGCAGCACATATGAGCTGCCAGAGGGTACACTGAATTCCTTGGCCGTCTGCCTGCCCACCACCTCCCCCAGAGCGTCTCGAATGAACAGGGTGGCCGTCAAACTGGCATCAACATCCCCCACGTTCTCAATGCGGGCTGTGGTGCTGATTTTCTCGCCCGGCACATACTGGGCCTTGTCCGTGGCGAACTTGCTCACGACCACAGTGAGAGGTGACTCATAGGTGACCTGTATCTTGAAGTGGCTGTAGAAGGTCGTCTCGTCAGTAGTGGGATTGTGCTGGATGGGGAAGATGGTGAATAGGAGCCCTTCGCTTGTCTCCTGGTACTGAACCAAATCCACGTCCTCGGGATAGGGATAGTCAATATCTGTAGCTGTGGTGTAACTCAGTCCTCCCTTACTCCAGGGTTTCACTTGGGCAATGGGGATGTTGTAGGTGCCGATGGAGGAGGAGATCGCATCCACCACCTTCACCTCGGTTACGGTGCCACTGAAGGGCAGAGTTAAGGTGTAGCCCGTCACGTAAGGAAGGATTGGAGTGCCATCAGCAATAGCGAGATCGCCACCCTCGATGGAGAAGAGGTCATACTTGATATCATCCTGGGTCTCCGTTGCCACCTTATACGAATCAATGTCTACCTCGAAGGTACGGGAGTAGATACTCTTTTCAGCGGCACGCACCACAGGCCCGCTAAGCGTGGTGAAGGCTCGTTCCTCCGGCTCGCTGGCTGCTGCCCCAGCCCCACCGCCGGGGTAGAAGATGAATGTCCAGGGGACGCCGTATACATTGAACTCGGTCACCGTCTTGCGGTCCAAGGCGTCTTTGCCCCCGAAGCCGAAGACATAGCTGCTCTTAGCCTCAGCCATGGCCTTGCCGATGCTCATCGAGTTGTCCCCGGCTGGCATTAGCAGTCGGCTGAAGAAGCGCTGTATCAGCCGTTCGCCCCAGGTGCACTTGTGCAAATTGCCGGGGGAACCGTAGCTGAACCCTGTGGCCCCGATATAAGCGCTCACCCCCTCATGTATCAGGTCGTAGACCATGTCGTGATCCACTCCGCCGGGCACATCGATGTCTGGCACAGGCAGCCCGCCGTGGCAGCCGACGATCATGGCGATCGGATGGTCGTCGTTGAAGCGGGTGTAGTCACCTGGAGTGTCATCAGGCGAGAAGTCATCGCCCGGGATGCTAGCGCGGTCGTAGCTGTTGTGCCCGCCGATGAAGAACAGATCCATTCCTGCAGCATTATTGGCCGCATTTCTGAAGTTGGTGTTCCAACTGGTATCGCCGCCCTCATAAGGGGACATGACGTCGATGGTGCGCACCTCAGCGGTGGGGATGTCGTCATTGCGGACAGCAAAGCCCTTACTGCGGAAAAGGGCAGGAACGTCGAACAGATCGGCAATATGACCTGTGCCTCCGGGGTCTGGCTCCAGTCCCAACTCCCAGCCATCCACGCTGGCCATCACCACACTGCCCCTCCTCCCGTTGTCCCAGCTCACCCCCTCCTCCAGCAGGCTCAGCATGTCGGCTGCGCTGGCACCCAACAGTCGCCCCACCCACAGCTCGATGTCGCCCTTTTGCCAGCTGGTGCCCCCGCCCAGGTCGGCATAGGGGTTGTCGGTGAAAAAGTAATCCTCATCGGTGGCGCGGATGGCTGGGTTGGTAGCGCTGTCAACACACCAACCGGGGTGCTCCCTGCCCGGCGCCCCGTCACAGTCGAATAAGTCGATCCCCTCGTCATTAGAGGGGTCGTCATACCGATAGAAGGGGATAGTGTCATCGTCGCCCACGATGAGCAGGTAGTTGGGCCAGGCAACGGGGAGGCGAACGTCTCCCACGGAGGAAATATAAATGTCCGTATATTGCGTCGCATCATCGTGCCAATCCTCGATCAGATCATCGATGGCATCGGCAGTCACATTGGCGGTTGTGGCGTTGGTGTAGTCCACGGCGGCGTTATCCCAGTTGTAGGCCCGTCAATGGTATCTTTCCACGTAGTAGATGACCCCGCGGGGGCTGTGGCTGGCCGGCGGCCCCTGCGCCTCAGTAAAAAGCCGCTGCAGCAGACTGGTCACTTCACCGGGGGCGAACTTGTCATACAGCAGCTTACGGTTGGCTATGATGAGGGAGTGTACGCTCCCCGGCGCCAGGATGCGGATGGTCCCGGTACCAGAGGGGTCCACACACGGCATCTGAACCACAGCACTGACAGTCACGTTTTGCGGCAAGGTGTCGTTAGGTATCAAGAAGCGCCACACGATCTGTTTGCGGTAGAACAGGGTCATTCCCATCAAGGTAACCGGGGAGAGGTCGGTGGTGCCCCGGTACTGGCCGCCTCCAAGGCTCTCGTAGCTGACACTGGTGCGTGCACCGCCGGAGGTATTCCTCACCCATGTGCCAATGGGTGGTCCGAAAAGATCGTCAGGGATGGTGAGCACAACGGGGATATCGTCTTTGGCCGAGGCACTGTAGCTGATGAGCTTGGTCACGATCTCGACGCGGGTGTACTTTGTGGGCCCATCTAAATCGCCCACCACCTTGTTCACTGTGATCCCCTCCAGTGCATCCTCGATGTTGAGGGATAGATGGAGGGGCAACAGGGGAGAAGTTATTAGCTTAAGATCATCAAAGTATACCTCGATCGCGTCCAAGTGCATAAATGAGCCACCAGCTCTCAATAAGACCCGTACTGTTTTTACGGATGCCCAGTCAATATTCAAATCTTCACTCGGGCTCACATCCAGCATATACCAAGTGTCCCTGGCTAAATGAATATCTCCATCGCTGTCTCGAGAAATGCCCTCGGGCAAGATATAGGTGATATTCCCTGTATCATAATTATGATTGTGCCTGTTAGATCTCACGCAAGATAGCCTATAGATATAACTTCCCAGAGCAATCCCCTCGCCGTTATAGGCATAGACGATCACATCGGTGTAGGAGCATGCCCCGCCCCAGGCATCTGGGCCGTCTGTTTGTTGCGCCACCTTATAATTTATCTTGAGGCCCAGGCTAGTCCCGGCAAAGGGGAAATCTCGGTATGCTTGTGAGCGGTCAGCATCACGCCCCACCATGCCCCCATCTGCTACATACAAACGAATTGACCTGACGGGAGACGTGTAGTCCGTTGTGGAATAGCCGCCAGACCAAGTACAATCTGTATTCGGATTAGTGTGGCTAAATGTCCAGTTATCAGATTCCATATCGTCGCTTATTTCTGTGGCCCCGAGTGCGGCAAATAGCCCCGTTGGCTGATCAGTGCCCCCTGAGGCTAATGCTTCCCTGGTTTCCTGAGTGCCATTATTAGCCCCGATCATGGCCATAGTTAAAAGAACCGTCGCCACAACTGTCCAGGCAGACACCCTTTGAGCAAGTCCTTTGAACTTCCTGTAGCGCCTCATTTTTGTTCCACCCCGTTTTTAACCTGGATTTCCCATTCCAGCTCTCGAGAACGACTGACCGCCCTCGCCCCCGTTTCCACTGATGCTATGCTCATCCCGTGCAACCGTCAAGCTGCCATAGCTTTCTCGGGACCTGTGGGACTGACTTTTTGAATTTGCCATCGGCAAAACGCTTCTTTATGAATTCCTGTAAACGCCGTTTGCTCACTTTTGACTCAAGGGGCCTGCACATATTCCACTTTACCGAAATGGATGCCAACCTTAAGCAAATCATAGACATCTATTATTCCGTCTCGGTTTAGGTCAGCCTTTGGGTTATAACTTTGCTCGCCAACCTTAGTGTTAAAGGCAGTAGCAACGGCAACCAAGTCGAAGATGTCCACGTCATAGTCCCTGTCCGCATCCCCAGCTACAGGCCAAACTACGGTCACCGTCAGACTGCCAGAACCCACGTTCCCTGCCCGATCGGTAGCTTCAAGTTTTATGTCATGTTTTCCTTCCAGTTCGGCGGTAGTGTCCCACTGATAGCCCCAGAATATCTCCGAGCTGGATACATAGACATTGTTGGCGGACACAAAGGCTGTCCAGTAAGTGCCATCCGCACTCTGAATCCCAGAAGGCCATTGCGAGCCGGCGAGGAAGGTAAGCTGGAAGGGCTGGCTCCACTTTGAAAGGTCATAAGAGTAACTTCCAAATACATAAAAGGCACCACGATGCCGCATATGGTAAATGATCCAGTATCTCCCTTGGGCATCCTGAAGGAACGATGTTGGGCCAGTAACCTTGGCACCGGGTACGTTTATGCTGACTGGGGCGCTCCAGGTGATGCCATTAAGGGAGGTTGTGACCCGTGTCTCTTCATATCCCCAACTGTAGGTTATCAAATACCTGCCACTGGAGTCTTGAATTAGTGAGGGATAATCTATCGTGGTTGCATAAGCGACCTGCTCTGGCTCGGAGACCACGGCTGTGGGCGCACTCCAGCTATCGCCATCCAGCGAGCTTATCACCCTGACCTGTTTGGGCTGCCCATCGAGATAAGCGATCCAGTATCTCCCTTTGCTGTCCTGAATAAGGGAAAGTCGAGACATTGAGTACACATCCAAGGGGGTAGCGGTCTTTGGCCCAGTCCAGCTAAGGCCATCTGAGGAGCTGGTAACCAATATATAGCGATCTATCCCGACATCGCCATCGAGAGCAATCCAATACCTGCCATTGGAGTTTTGAATCAAGGACCACCAAGAGGTCCCAAGAGGCCGTCCCTCTACCGCCTGGGTTTCTTCGCTCCACTCTTTACCATCAGGGGAATGTCTGACGGCAATGCCGCCACCCCCGGATAGATATGCTACCCAGAATTCCCCATCACGGTCCTGAATAAAAGAGGGGCGATGCCAACTTGCGGCCACCATTTGAGGTTCTGTAATGGAAGGGGCAGCTAAGGGGTACGCTTCGCCGTCTATGATGACACTGGCTCGGTGCAGATTGAGATCCTCGATGATGGCCTCGACCTTTACTGAGCCCCAAACCTCGGCGCCCTCTTCTGGCGAGATGATATCGACTAGGGGGGAGGTATTATCAACAATGAGGGCGCCCCCCTGAGACCTAAAATAATAAATGCCGCTCTCCTCTTCGGCGAAGTGCGTGCAAATATCATAGGTGCCGTCGGCGGCAGTGGCCTCCAGAGCTATAGAGTCGGTCCTGGTTATATCGCCACCGGCCAGGTCCGTGATAGAGGTGGAGCCAATTTTGGTCTTGTCACGGCGGACAGAGATTATCAAGTGGCGAGGGTGTGCCTCGCTATATAAGAGTACTCGACCTCAATAAGTTCGCCAGCCCTGGCATATAGGGGACTTTCCGCAGAGGCATTTACTATATTAATAACGGGGGGTGTGTTATCTACGCTAACAGTTTTCGAGTCAGAGCCAACGTTGCCAAATGAGTCTGTGGCCTCAATGGTTATCGTGTAATCTCCATCGGCGCAAGCTGTGGTATCCCAGTCATAGGATAGACCTGTTGACACCTCCTTTCCGTCTATCTTTATCGAAACGGTGGCATATTCACCCTCGATCCACGCATTTATCATTTCCTGACCCCTGGCGATAGGCGGAGCGAGCACCCTTACCCGAGGTGGAATCGTATCTATGATCCATACTTGGTAATAATCCCCCCAGTTATTCAGGATGCTGACTATTTCATCCCCAGTCCGGTCATTATCGTTATCGATGGCCTCAAGGTAAAAGTATAGCGTCTCGCCCACCCGATCCTCCCCAGGTGCCGGGATGATGAACGTGTATCGCTCCTCAACATGTGAAGCTGGGGATAGGCTCGTCCAGCCACCCTTATCATAGGAATAATATAGTGAGACGGAGGAGAGACCACTTCCGTCGGCCACTTGGGAGGTGACCTCAATTTCCTCATTGTAATCGATTTGAGCGGGATAGACCGGCTCCCCAATGGTCGGTCCCTGGGCATCGTCATCAGGTATCTTTACGCTAAGGGTTTTACTGGTGCTCGATATATCCCCGGTCCAGCCATCGTTATCGTCATCCCAGGCCCAGACCTTCAAGGCCACCCATTTGGTTTCACTGCCCGCTCCATATTGGATGTAGTCAGTAACTTCGAAGCCGTACTCGTAAGTCTGGTCAAGTTTTTCCAAAAGCCAGGTGACTTCGCTCTCTTTGATCTCAGCGGGCTCGGTATCTTTAATCACATAGCCGATCTTAGCATTGCTGATGCCGCTGAGGTCGGTCACCTCAATCTTTAAAGCGTAGGCAAAGTGCTCACGCTCAGGCAAAATACTTATGGTGATGTCAGGGGGTTCGGTGTCATCGTCTTTGAGCGGCTTGTCGATGTGCAATTCCTCCACAGTGGCCAGAGACCCTTCGTCAGCGTCGTCCAGCTTTACCCTGTACCAAAGTCTCTTGGTGCCATCAGCCTTAGGCCCGAAATCAGCTACCGGTATCTTATAGGTGTGAACTGCGAACTCGACGGAGTGCTCTTCGCCCTGAACATCTTTAAGCTTCAGTGTCTTCGGGTCGCCGGGGGTGGTGTTTGCCTGCTCTGGCCAACTGCCCCAGTCGGCGTCTTCCGGCTTTGTATCTTGGATCAGGTATTGGAGCCAGCAATTTATCTTGTCCACGCCGCCATCATCCCAGGAGAGAAACTCGAGGGTTATTTCGTCTGTGTCAAAGATGTAGCCATCCTGCCAAGCGCCGTAACTGGCCGAGTATAACATGGGGGATCTGCTCGTGAACTTAATCTCGACGCTGTCGCTGGCCAGGACCTTGGCGGCGTCATCGGGGTCGGTGAGGAGCACGTGGAACTCATACTCGCCCTCCTCATCCCAGACAAGGGTTATCGTCATCTCCTCAGCTCCGGGGCCCGTATAGGCAGGCTCTGGTTCATCAGCCTCCGGATCCGGAAGCAGTACCTTACTGAATTTCTCCTCCTTTGTTTTAGGATCGATCAGCTTGCAACTCAAATTTGCCAACCTGCCGGACACTATATATTGGATAACGATTTTCACCGGCTTGTTGATCAGGGTTGTTTCCGGCGCTTCGGTTATCTCGATAGCGGTCTTGACAACATATACCAGCTCCGACTTGCAGTATGCCTCCGCCAGTTGCAAAACTCCGAGGGCATAGGTGACGGGCAGGCAGAACTTTTCCTCGTAGGTTTCCTCCTCCACCCCAATACAAAAAGTATACTCGAAATCCCTGTTCTTTAGCTCTTTCTCGTCAAGCTCTCCGCAGCTGAAATCCAGTTTCCACCAGCCACTTGTGGGATTGTCGATCTTTTTGGCCATTTGAGAAGTGGCCGGGAAATTTGGTGAAGCTTGCTCAGTCCAGAAAAGCTGATTGATGGGGGAAGTAATATAGATGTCGTGAAGTCGCTCATGCCACCTCCCTACCATAAAAGGGTTTATCTCCGGCGTGAAAACCCTGATGTAAGAGGCCCACTCGGGCACCCAATAGGAATGCACTTTTGAATACCATTCCCCGTTCTCCTCATGGAATAATTCGCTCTCTTTAAGCTTTTGGTGAATCGGCATCTCTATATAGCCGTCCTGGCCAAACAGAATAGAGTGGCTTATGGCTATGTTTTCATACGCCGTTTTCAGCTGGTTCAGACCTTCTTCCAGTTTATCCACCTTTGTCAGCACCTCGGAGTAATCCCTTATTATCGTCTCGTCCGGCCAATCTGGGACCGCTAGGTAGGCGGAAGCGGCTTCTTTTTTTGCCTCTCCGTAATACATCAGTGCTAACAAAAGCTTGACCGATGTTAGCCCATACATCTCAGCCAGCGACTTGAACGGGTCCGCAGGGCTGGGCAGGAGACTGGGCACAGCCCCCACATACTCGGCGAGGCCTGTGCCTGTGGGGTCCAAGCTGATACCCAACGGCGTGCCTTCTGTCACAAGGCTCCAGCCTATTTGCACCACCGCACCTGCCCCCCAAACAAGGCAGGCCCCGGAAACATCGGCCACTAAACTCTCAGTGAGGCTCTCTCCCAGTTTTTGACATTCGATATCCAGCTTCTCCGCTTGTTCCCTGGCATCTTGGGCTAGCCCCTTCAGATGGTTGTCAGCCACCACTACATAGGCGACCTTTTCCACGATTTTCTGGTCGTAAATCTTTAACTGTTCTCCCTCCTTCCTGGCAGCAAACTCTCCCTGAGCATCGGTTATAACCCATTCGGCATCTTTCTTGTTGACGGCAGCGCTTTCAGAAAGTGTAATCCCGTTGGTTTCGAATTCATCCTTTAATTTTTTCGAAATAACGCCATCGTTCAGGTCATCTTCCAATTCTGCATCTATATCTATGTCAAACAAATATGCCTCGTTGCTGACAAAAATCTTGTTGGCATCGTCATAGACCACCAGAAATAGGCAATTGATCCCTTCATAGGTTACCTCGGTGTAACCTACGTAATACTCCTTACAATTGACGGTGACCTCCCCAAAGTACTTATCGAAGCTTACCCCCTTGGCCTCTAACTCCTCCTGCGTTAGCCCCCCGCTGCCCTGAACAGGAGCGGCACCGCAAAACGCCAAGAGGAGCACGATGCCAACAAGGGGAATAGCGACTAACTTCCTGTCTCTCATAGTACTCCCGCTTCCAGATGGCTAATCAGCCGGAATTTCCCATTCCAACTTGCCATGAGGCAACTCTCACGCCTCGTCGCTGCTGGCGTCGATTATATTCCCCGTGCCACGTGGCTGTCGAGCACCCCCCGAGCCCTCCAGTCCGCCTGGAGCGTCCTTATTCAGGTGTACGTAGTCTGCGAAAGGTGGGACATTTTGACCTTTTGAATAATGGACGCCTCAGGCTCTAAAGTCCTGCCTCCTGACGGTGCTATTATGGTTCTTTCTTGCTTCTAGCCTTCTTCTTTTAGCCTCCTTTCTCTGCTGTAATACCTCCAAGTGCTGCCCCATATAGACATCCAGGGACCACGTCTCCTGGAGCCGCGTGATAGCGCTCAAAGTTGTAGTAGTGGACAAAGGACCTGATCGCTTCTTCAAGGGCGCCGGGAGTCTAATAGGACAAGGGGGCTGAGCAAGGCCTGGGCGGGGGTGGACAACCTCAAATGGCTTGACCTCACATTGCGGGAAACTCAAGTGAGAAAAGGACAACACAACCGAAAAGCGCAGCTATGATGGCCAAGGGACATAACCGGCTACTCGGCTACAGGTTAGTCCAAGTAATACTACACAGGCTATAACAGCTCCCGCAGTCGCTACTCCCCTTCTTTGGGCCCCCGTCATTGTCTCCCTTGCAATCACGCCAGCGTAGATAGACCACATTGCACATGCTGCCGAGATGCCCCAAAGTATGTTCCAGATGGGAGGAACAAAACACCAGTGCAACATAAACGTAAGTGCTGCGACCAGACTCGTTACATAAGAACTCAAGCCCACTTTTTCCATCCATTTTCCCCCTTTCAATTTTTAGGGACCTTTATTCCCACAACGCCAAGGACGATAGCCTTAGCAGGTGAGGCTTTTCCCTCTCGGTTATGAATGCCTCGGTTCACCACAATTCGCCTGCTTCGGTGTTAGCTGAAAAAAGCAAAGAGGGCCGCCCAGCTACAGCTGAACAGCCCCCAGCCGTTCCCCAGATCAGTGTTCCAATTACCCGCCACCGCCATTCCAGCATCCCCCAGCCTTCACCCCAACTGTCGCCTAAGATACTCTCTTGTGGCTAATCTGTCAACACCTTGAAGGGAAAGGGGCTAGGGATTCATTCAATCCCCTTGTGCTTCCCCCTGTCAACTCCGTGACCACGATGTGGGGTCAGCCTTGAAGCACACGTCAAACAAAAGCAACTGGCTCCGGTCAATCCAGAGCCGACAAGAGCCCCTTTGCCTCGATCAAGGATTTTACCGACACCAGTTGCATCTCGCCAAAAGCCTTTTGATTAAATTGGTCAAGATTGGGGTTGGGGAGAAGAAGAAACTCTGCCCGTGTCCCCCTTCTATGGGCCACACAACCGCTTGGCAAAGACGGGATTCAACTATGGCCGACAATTCACCGGATTGTTAGGCAGTATCTATACTGAGGGGCCCCTATCCAGCCGCTATCCCCGAGGTGGAGAAGAGTTTCAATTTCACTCAGAGTGATCAGATACGTAGCGCTAATCTTGCTCTGTGTCCAGGCACT
Organism: Dehalococcoides sp. JdFR-54; assembly: GCA_002011475.1. Lineage (GTDB taxonomy): Bacteria > Chloroflexota > Dehalococcoidia > JdFR-54 > JdFR-54 > JdFR-54. The sequence goes on along the minus strand of MTNP01000026.1, from coordinate 29,004 downwards.
TCTCGTTTGGCAATCGGTTAAAAGGAAGTACTGGCCTGGATAGAAGAAGAGTTCGAGTCCAATCAGGTGGAGCTGGGGGGATTCGAACCCCCGACCTCCTCCGTGCAAGGGAGGCGCTCTCCCAACTAAGCTACAGCCCCAGGCTCAACACGATTATAGCAATAACCATTCCCGGGTGCAATCTAAGCCTGATAAACAAAGGCGCTGCCTAACGCCTTCTGAAGAGGGAAAGGAATCTATCCTCATATTCCTCAAAGAGATCCCATCTATCCAATTCTATCTTCAACTTGGCCGGGTCAGCCAAACCCTGTTTGACCAGCTCAAAGAGTTCCTCAATCCTGAGTCTGGCCTCTCTGGGGATTCCAGCACGGTCTATATCCAGCAATCCCCTCTTTCTCAATTCGGCAATATTGCTCCCCAGGGACCCCTCGGTTAATTGGCTGATAAACTTGAGCAATGAGACATCCCACAGCTCATCGACGCCTTTAATGATAGCCGCCAGCTTCTCGCCCTCCCTGTCTATCTTTTCATTAAGCCTACTGGCTACCACATTTAGAGGGTCGGATACAATGGTGAGCTCCTTGGGTTCATTCTTATAGCTATACAGGAGTCCTGGGGCATGAGGATGTTCCCGAGCCAGCAGCTCGATATATCTTCTGGCATTTTCGGTGAATCCCTCCAGCTTGGTAAGATAAGTAGGGGTCACAATCCTGGGCCTTTCCGAGCTCACTTTCCCGGCCCGGATAACGGTCTCCTGTTGGTTTACCAGCTCAGTGTAGACCGGCTCGGTCAAAAGATAATAGTCGACATTGGTAGTGCCGAAGGTGGCCAAGGTCTGCTTGGGGAGTTTCAATACCTCCGTATGCTCTATGGCGTATCTGATTCTCTCGTCTGCGATCTCCATCATCGTCCGCCAAATCCACCTGCTGGGGTCAGCGAGCGGGCTGGCCTAGCTGGGTAGCTCCCTAAAGGGCTTGGTCGGAGCTTGGATGTAGCTGCCTGTTTTGGAGCCGAAGCCCGATACCAACTTTTGCCCTTGGGAGCCACACTTTGGGCACGGGGCAGCCTCATGGGCTTCGGTCATGGGGCGCCTCACCTCGAACACCGCCCGGCACTGGGCGCAAAAGAATTCGTATATAGCCATAGCCAACCTCCAACTGGCCCGAGAATGCTCTCCCTTTTCATTATAGCTCTTTTCCGCCGGCGTCCCAAGGCCTGCTTGGCGGGAGACAATGAATTTGGAGGCAAAAAACACTTCTTGAAACAGCCCTCTTGGGCGTAAATGGGGAGGGGTTGGGGCAAGCCGGACATAGCCTCGACTGGCCGATTATGGTAAAATAAGCCAGGTTTAGCGCATGCGGGGGTGAGGAGCTATGACGGCGACACCGGTGGCCGAGGGGGAGAAGGGTCTCAATATAGAATCCATTACCTGGAATGGCCTGACCTGGGTCAATATCCCGCAGCCCACGGAGAGGGAGACCGAGTATCTGGCCCAGCACTATCCCTTCCACCCCTTGGACTTGGACGATTGCCTGAGCCGGGTTCAGTTGCCCAAGATAGACGAATACCCCACCTATGCCTTCATCGTGCTTCACTTCCCGGTGTTCAATAAGGAGGCCCGGGTCACCACCCCCAGCCAGGTATCCATATTCATCGGGCAGGACTACCTCGTCACCCTACACCAGGGCGACCTCAAGCCCCTGGTGAAGCTGTTCCGGGATTGCCAGCTCAACCAGGATGCCCGGGAGGAGTATATGAGCCGCCGCTCCGGCTATCTCCTCTACCGGATCGTGGACCGTCTGGTGGACTACTGCTTCCCCATCGTAAATAAGATTATGGAGAATATCGAGGCCGCCGAGGATGATATCTTCGACCCCCGCAAGCGGGGTGCCAGGACGGTGCAGGAGATTTCCGTAATACGTAGGGATATCATCTCCTACCGACGCATCAACTACCCCTTGAGGGCGGTTATCAGCACCCTGGAGCACAAACTGCGCCGCTTCTTCGCCGAGGACATGGAGGTATACTTCGGGGATGTGGTGGACCACCTGGACAAGATCTGGAACCTCCTGGACGAGTGCAAGGAGGTCATCGAGGGCCTCCACGATACCAACAACTCTCTGGTCAACCAGCGCACCAACGAGGCCCTGCGCGTGCTCACCATCATCGGCACCATAATGCTGCCCCTGATAGTGCTCTCCGGGCTATGGTCCATGAATGTGCCGCTGCCCCTGGGGGCCAACCCGGGCGGGGTGCACTGGTTCTTCTGGCTCATCCTGGGCTGGATGATGGGCGTCGGTGGCCTCATGCTCTACTGGTTCCGGCGCATGGGCTGGCTTTGAGCAGGGTGGAGCGGAGTGCTGTCCTTTCCCTTCCTCACCGTTGTCGCCATCTTCATCACCTGTCTGCTCACCGCCAACATCACCCTGGTGAAGCAGATAACCGTGGCCGGGCTGACGCTCCCCGCGGCCATCGTCATCTTCCCCATAAGCTATATCTGTGGCGATGTCCTCACCGAGGTCTACGGCTACCGTCAGGCGCGGCGCATCATCTGGCTGGGCTTCTTCTGCAACCTCATCATGGTGGCCGGCATCTGGTTGGGCCAGGTATTGCCCCCGGCGGCGGTCTTCGAGGCCCAGGGGGCCTATGAGCGTATCCTGGGCAAGACCCCGGCCATGCTGGCGGCCTCCTTCGCCGCCTACCTGGCCGGCGAGTTCATCAATGCCTTCGTCCTGGCCAAGCTGAAGATCGCCACCCGGGGCCGCTGGCTTTGGACACGCACCATCGGCTCCACCCTGGTGGGCCAGGGGGTGGACACCGTGGTGGTGCTCACTGTGGCCTCCATCCTGGGGGTTATCCCCGGGGCGGTGCTGGGGGGCATGATCGTGGCCCATTGGCTGGTGAAGTGCAGCTACGAGGCGGCGGCCACGCCCCTCACCTATAAGGTGGTCAACTATCTCAAGCGCAGGGAGGGGCTGGACACCTTCGACTACGATACCCGGTTCAATCCCCTGCGCATCGCCGACTGAGATGGAAATCCGTATCTTGGGTGCCCATAATCTGGAGAGCATGAGCTCCCGCCTGGTCTCCATCCTGATAGACGGCGTGCTCGCCCTGGATGCGGGCAGCCTGAGCTCTGGCCTCAGCCTGGCGGAGCAAGGGCGCCTTGAGGCCATACTGCTCAGCCACCAGCACTATGACCACCTGAAAGACCTGCCCACCTTGGGCCTGGCTTGTATGGGATTGGGCACCAAGGCCATCTATGCTCCCGCCCCGGTGCTGGAGGAACTCAGGGGGCATCTCTTCAACGGCAGGCTCTACCCCGACTTCACCGCGAAGCCCTCCCCGGAGAAGCCCGCCTTTAGGTTATTTCCCGTGGAGCCCCGCCAGCCGCTGGACATCCAAGGCTATCGGGTGACGGCCTTTCCCATAAGTCATACCCCCTCCTCAGTGGCCTATGAGGTCAGGGCCCCAGGTGGCCCAAGCCTGCTCTATACCGGTGATACCGGGCCGGGGCTGGCTTCGCTATGGGGGGAGGTATCCCCCCGGCTTCTCATCACCGAGCTCACCGGCCCCGATAGCTGGGAGGAGACCATGCTGGAGGGGGGTCACCTCACCCCCAAACACCTCAAGGCGGAGCTTTCGGGGTTCCGAAAACTTAAAGGCTATCTGCCCCAGGTGGTGCTGGTTCACATGAACCCCACCCTGGAACACGAGATCGGCGACCAGGTCCGAGAGATGGCCCGGGAACTGGGGGCATCCCTGGAGCTAGCCAGGGAGGGGATGAGGCTGGAGCTTTGAGGCCATGGAACCGAAGTTCCTCGTCGACCACAATGTGGCCAAACTGGCCCGCTGGCTCCGGATGATAGGCTACGATGCCCTCCTCTTCCAGGGCGAGGATGATGGCCAGATGGTGAGGCTGGCCCTGGCCCAAGGCAGGGTGCTCCTCACCAAGGACACCCAGATTATGTTGAGGCGGGTGGTGGCTGAGGGCCGGGTCAAGGCCGTGCTCATCGAGGTGGATGAGCCCCGGGAGCAGCTCCGCCAGGTGGTGGAAGCCCTGGGCCTGGACTATGGGTTTAACCCCTTCTCCAGATGTCTGGAGTGCAATGCCCTGCTCCAGCCCCGTGACCAGGAGGCGGTGCGCCATTTGGTGCCCCCCTATGTCTACCGCACCCGGAATCGATACGTGCAGTGCCCCACCTGTCAACGGGTCTACTGGCAGGGAACCCACTGGCAGGCCATGAGGCGGCGGTTGGCCGAATTGAGCCAAGGGGCCTATCAGTGAGCCGGGCCGCCTTCGTTTACGACGCAGCCCTCTCCCAGCATGTGCTGCGCCATGACCACCCCCTGAGGCCGTCCCGCCTTCGGTTGACCTTCGAGCTGCTGGATGCCTACCAGGCCTTCTCCCTCCCCGGTTCGAGGCTGGTGCCGCCCCGGCTGGCCAGCGATGACGAGGTCCTGAGCTTCCACACCGCGGAATATCTGGAGGCGGTGAAGCGCTTGAGCCGGGGGGAGGGGGGCATTGATGCCGGACGCTACAACTTCAGCGACCATGGCGATAATCCCCCCTATCCGGGGATGTACGAAGCTTCGCTGCTCTCCGTGGGCGCCTCGCTGGAGGCGGCGCGCCTGGTGGCCGATGGGGAGGTAGATGTGGCCTTCAACATCTCCGGGGGCCTCCACCACGCCGAGGCGGGCCGGGCCTCGGGCTTCTGCGTCTTCAACGACCCGGTGATCGCCGTGAAGTACCTGCTGGAGCGAGGCCTGAGCCGGGTGGCCTATATCGATATCGATGCCCATCACGCCGATGGCGTCCAGCATGCCTTCTATTCGGACAGCAGGGTGCTCACCATCTCCTTCCATGAGTGGGGGCGCTATCTATTCCCGGGCACCGGCGAGGTGGGGGAGATGGGGCGGGGGGAGGGGCTGGGCTATGCGGTGAATGTGCCCCTGGCCCCCTTCACCACCGACCAGATGTACCTGGCGGCCTTCCAGGAGGTGGTGCCCCCCCTCCTCCACGCCTTCGAGCCCCAGATAGTGGTCAGCCAGCTAGGCGTTGATACCCATATACTGGATCCCCTGGCCCACCTGATGCTCACCACCCAGGGCTATAGCCAGGTAGTGAGGCTTATTCGGGACCTGGCCCCCCGCTGGCTGGCGCTGGGGGGAGGCGGCTACGACCTGGGGGTGGTGGCCCGCTCCTGGGCGCTGGCCTACGGGCTGATGCTGGATCGAGAATGGCCCAATGAGATACCCCAGGATTACCGAGGCCGCTACAGCATAAATGTATTGCGGGACGGGGAGAGCCCCACCATGGAGGCGGCTATCCTGGAACAGGCGGAGCGCTTTAACCGGGACAGGGTTGAGGAAATAAAGCGGCTCATCTTCCCCTTGCATGGGCTCTAGGGCAGCGAGTTGTAGGTCTCCTGGAGGAGCAGGGCATCCTCCTCCAGGTTGGGGCTCTCGCATACCACCAGGCCCTGGACGCCCCGCTCCTTGAGGGCTCGCAGCAGCTCTGGGTAGCGCAGGTCGCAGTCCTGGAGCCTCAGGTGCTTGGACTCCCCCTTCTTAGTGTAGGTAATGCCCGAGAGGTGGATATGGATATCATCCAGGGCCCCCCTGCCCAGCTTGTTTTCGATCTGGTCGAGGATGGCATTGAATTCGGCATAGGAGTTATAGCTGCCGGTGCGGGCGTGCCAGTGGGCGAAGTCTATGGTGGGGGCTAGCTCCGGTATCTCAAGGCAGAGGTTCAGCACCTCCTCCAGGCTGCCGAACTGGGTGGGCTTGCCAGTGGTCTCCGGTCGAAGCCGGATGTTGACCCCTTCCCCCCTTAATTGCTCCACCACAGCTTGCAGGTGTTTTTTCACGGTGTCATATACTTGGCCTGGGGGGTCATCCAGGTAGAAGGCGGCGTGGAAGACCACGCTCCTGGCACCACATAGCGCGCCGATGCGGGCCGTCTGAAGCAGCCTCTGTTGGCTGGCCGCTATTTTGTCAGGCTCACGGGCATTGAGGTTGACGAAGTAAGGGGCGTGGGCGCTGAGGCTGACCCCCAGCCTGGAGGCAAATTCGCCCACCTGGCGGGCCATTTCCGGGCCCATCCGCACCCCCTGGACGAACTCGATCTCCATACAGCCCAGCCCCAGCTCCTTAATGCGCTCAATGCCGGCCTGGGTGGTGGGCTGTCTGGAGCTCAAAGGGGTGCCCCCAGTGCCGAAGCTAAGCCCTGCCATATCTAGCCGAATTCTACGCTGGCCCATGGCTCCCGTCAAGTCCGGGCCGTTCGGCTTGTAGCCGATAATAGGCTATGATATACTGCCCCTCAGAGGTCAGGCGATGTTGCAGAAGGTATCCCTAGGTGTCAGAAAGTGCGACAGGTACCGCCTGATTATGAGCAAAGACTCCATAGACCAAGTCGAGGCCCTGGCCAGGGAGCTGAGGGGGCTGCGCCTGTGCTACATTAATTCCACCCCCTTCGGTGGCGGGGTGGCCGAGCTCCTGGTCTCCTACATCCCCTTGCTTCGAGGGCTGGGCCTCCATGCCGACTGGCAGATCATTCGGGGCGACCGCGACTTCTTCACCATCACCAAAGCGTTGCATAATGCCCTCCAGGGCAAGCCCTATCCCGAGATCGGCTCCGCCTCCACCCGCAGCGAGTATTTGCGGCATAATCTGGCCAATGCCCGGGAGCTGGACATCAACTACGATGTCTTTGTGGTCAATGACCCCCAGCCCCTGGCACTGCGCCGCTATGCCCCGGAGAACAAGGCAAAGTGGATCTGGCGCTGCCATGTGGACAGCTCCGAGCCCGATGAGGAGGTATGGCAGTTCCTGCGGCCCTTCGTCGAGGAGTATGACGCCGCCATTTTCACCCTGGATAAGTTTGTGCCCTCCGACCTGCGTCTGGAGCACATCGGCATCATCGCCCCGGCCATCGACCCCTTCAGCTCCAAGAACCTGATGCTGCGTCGGCATACCTGCCGTGCCTGGCTGGAAAACCTGGGGATAGACAAGTCCCGACACATGGTGGTCCAGGTCTCCCGCTTTGACCCGTGGAAGGACCCCTTCGGGGTCATGGAGGCCTACCGCTTGGCCAAGAGGGAGCTCCCCGACCTCCAGTTGGTCTTTGTGGGCAGCTTCGCCCACGATGACCCCGAGGCCTGGGACATATATGCCTCCATCCATGAGGAGGCCAACAAGGACGAGGATATGTGGGTCTTCTCCAATCTGACCGGCGTGGGCAGCATGGAGGTCAACGTCTTTCAGACGGCCGCCGATGTGGTAGTTCAGAAGTCGCTCAAGGAGGGCTTTGGGCTGGTGGTGGCCGAGGCCCTGTGGAAGGGCATCCCCGTGGTGGCGGGCAACGCCGGGGGCATCCCGCTCCAGATGGGGGGGCGCCTCCGCGATTATCTGGTGAATTCCGTGGAGGAATGCGCCCAGAAGATGGTCTACCTGTTGCAAAACCGGGAGCTGGCTGAGGAGCTGGGCCAGGAGGGCCAGGAGCACATCAGGCAGGGCTTCCTCATGCCCCGACTGATCCGGGACGAGCTGACCCTGGTCAAGCAATTGCTCGGGTGTTAAATCTGCTCTATTTCCTCTTCCTCTTCCTCCGTCGGGCCAGGCATCCCCGGCAGCGGGGGCAGAACCGCTTCCAGCCTTCGAGGCCGGCGGCGGGGTGGGGGCAGGGCCTCAATGGTGCGGCGGAGGCGATGAAGCTCCTCCTCTGAGGTGTGAGACACCACAATTCCAGCCACCCTGGCTTCGCCTAGGGCCTGTAATTCGCTGCTTTTCACATCTGGGGCCACCCAGGCCAGGATTGGCTTGGTTATCAGACTGGCCAATCGGTGGTAGCTCAGGAGGTCGCTGAGGCTGAGCCCGACCTGGGGGGGCGAGCCTGCCAGAACGGCATCTGCTTCCACTTGGTCGATGGCCCGGAGCCAGCCCTCGGGCAGGGAGGGGTCTACCTTCAGCACCCTGCCCGCCTTGATGTCTTCCCAAAGTTGTAGGGGCATAACGGCGGGCTCGAAGACCATAAAGTCACAGCCCGCATCCTGAAGCTGTTGCATTTCCCCTGGGGTGGGGGGCTTCCCCAAGGCGCAGCCCAGAGGTATCTCCCCGGCAGCCCCAGCCATTTCTCTGAGGTGGGCGGCCGTGGCCTTTTCGATATCCACGAGCAGGGCATCGGGGTTGCCCCTGGCCGTGCTGGCTACGGCCTGAGCCTTGGGCTGGGGGATGTGGAGGACCAGCAACAGGGCCGGGGGCTTGGTCGTCTCGGTGGCGCGGAAGCCCATGGGTTGAGCGCCCGAGGTCGTCTGGCGTTTTAATCTGTCAACGAATTTGCTCATGGCCATCTCCCGGGGATGCCGCTGAACCCAACCTCTAGTATAACACAGGCCAGCCCCTCGCTAAATTAATAGGGGACGGTTCCGGCCAAAAGTGGTATAATTATTTGTGCCTGCCCTGGCGATGACCCAAGGCAGATGAGAAAAACAGGAGGAGACGAACTGGGATGGGACTTCAGCTTCGTATGTACCTTCTGCTGGGCTTGCTGTTCGGCATTATCTACGCCATCATAGTGGCTGTAGGCAGCGCGGTAGGGGCTGGCTTTCTCTGGTTTTACATCATCATTGCAGTGGGTTTGATCTTCCTCCAGTATCTCATCGGCCCCTCCATGGTCAAGTGGACCATGCGGGTGCAGTATGTCTCAGAGCGGGAATACCCGAAGCTGCATGAGATGGTGGCCGAGCTGGCCCGGGCCAGCGGCATAAAGAAACCCCAGATAGGTATTTCCAAGATCCCCATTCCCAATGCCTTCGCCTTCGGCCGCACCCGCGGCGGCGCCAAGGTATGCGTTACCGAGGCCCTACTCAGCCAACTGAGGGAGGATGAGCTGAGGGCGGTGCTGGGGCACGAACTGTCGCACATAAAGCATAATGATATGGCCCTCATGACCCTATTAAGCGTATTCCCCCTGATCATCTACTATATGGCCATAGGCATGATATTCTCCGGCTATGGGCGGGGGAACCGGGGGGGTGGGGGAAACCCCCTGCCCCTCATCGGGCTGGGCCTTTTGGTGCTCTATTTCATCACCAACCTGCTCGTCCTCTACGGCTCCCGGATCAGGGAATATTATGCCGATGTGGGCAGTCTCAAGCTGGGGAACCGGCCCCGACACCTGGCCACGGCCCTATATAAGTTAGCTTACGGCAATGCCAGGGTGCCCAAAGAATCCCTGAAGCGCATCGAGGGGCTCAAGGCCTTCTTCGTCAACGACCCCTCCCGGGCGCTGACTGAGGTTAGTGAGCTGAGGCAGGTGGATCTGGATATGGATGGCACTATCGACCGCGAGGAGCTGGAGATCCTGAGGTCTAAATCGGTGGTGCTGCGCACTGGGGACAAGCTCATGGAGCTGATGAGCACCCACCCCAACATGCTGAAGCGCATCAAGCACCTCGCCCAGTTCGTCTAAACCTTCCCACCCCTTCAGGCTTGACAATGGGTCAGCGAGCCGACATAATCACTAGGCGGTGGGGTTGGCCAGGTTAGGAGCGGATAGCCATGGAGATCAAGAAGACCTACAAGAATGTGAACCCCGAGCTGCTCTTCGATGAGGTGAAGGATTTTGTGGAGAAGCACGGTGCCGAGCCCGGGGAATCGATGTTGCAAACCTATTCTCTGCCGGACGGCGCCTCCCACATTGTGCGCAGCACCGCTACCTTCAAGGTGAGGGAGGAAAGAGGTGGCGCTATGGCGGAGGGCATCAGGCTCCACATCGTGGGCTCTACCGTGGGAGAGACCAAGATGATGCTGGACATCGATGAAAGGCTGGTTGCCCAGGAGAAGATAGCGGCCTTGCAATCAGACCTGGAGTTTATGTTCGGTTCCTACGAAGTCAAGCCCAAGTAATTGGTGGATACCGGTTGACAGCTTAAGGCCCAGGGGCTATAATGTAAATTGGCAACGCGGGGTGGAGCAGTGGAAGCTCGTCGGGCTCATAACCCGAAGGTCGTTGGTTCGAATCCAACCCCCGCTACCAAGCCAGCCACAAGCAAGAATTGCCTTTTCCTACCCCATATGTAGACGTCCAGAAGCCCCCGTTGAGGCATTTTTGATGCCCTTTTGGTGGTTCACCCCTCTTTCTCCGCCAGGGATTGAATTACCTTGGCCACCACACTCCAGTCCTTGCTGCCATATCCCCTGGCCTTGGCTGCCGTCACCAGTTGCGCCACGGTGTTGCCCATTATCAAGGGGACATCCACGGATTTGGCGGCGGACTGGATAAGGCCCAGGTCTTTGGCCATGAGGTCGGTGGTGAAGCCCGGGGCGAAGTCGCTATTGGCAGGGCTATCAGGTATGACGCCGGGATAGGGCACCCTGGTCTGAAGGGCCCAGCAATTGGCCGAGCTGCTCGCCATAACCTCATACAAGGTCTTGGGGTCGGCTCCGAGCTTGGTGCCAAAGAGGAAGCCTTCGATGACCCCTATCATTTGGATAGAGGCGGCCAGGTTATTGGCCAGCTTGACCACCTCCCCCATCCCTATGCCGCCGCAGTGGACTATCTTCTCGCCCATTGCCTGAAGCAGGGGCAAGCATTCATCGAATAGGTCTTTATCAGCACCCACCATGATGGAGAGGGTGCCAGCAGCGGCTTTGGGGGGCGCGCCGCTGACCGGGGCATCCATCATTCTGAGGCCCCTCTCGGCGGCTGCCTCGGCTATCTCCCGGGTCACTATGGGGTCGATGGTGCTCATATCGATAAGGATGGTGCCTGGCTTGGCCCCGGCAAATACGCCGTTATCACCGTACATTATCTCCTGCACGTTGGGAGAGGAGGTAACCATAGTGATAACGACATCGGACCTCTCGGCCACTTCCTTGGAGGAGCTGGCAGCGGTGGCACCTGCGCTCACCAGCTCTTGCACCGGCTCCGACCTCAGGTCGTAGACAGTCATGGGATAACCCGCCTTGAGCAGGTTCAGGGCCATGGGCTTTCCCATGAGACCAAGTCCTATGAAACCGATCCTCTTCATCGCGCTCCTTTCCCTCTAATATAGATTTATGAATTCATTGTCCGGCAAGGTCTCCTCTCAACCAGGGTTTGCAGACCGCTCAGGCTTTACAAAGTCCTCCAGCCCCAGCTCTTTGATGGTGTTCGGGAGGGGCATGCCCGTCTTTCTGTCCCAGCCCATGAGCTCGTAGTATTTTTCCATCATGAATTCCCAGTGAGGGGCAATGGACTTGTCTTTATTTGGTCCATCCACGGGCTGAGAGCCGTATCTGGGTGAGGGTTTCTCCATATCAGGCGTCAGGCCCGCCTTCAAGTTGTAGAGTCGCATTATGTTGACGGCGCGCTTTCCCACCTTTTTAACCTCCTCCACATCCATGTCCCATCCCGTGGTGGCGTTCAATGCTTTGGTCTGGGCATCAGTATCGTTGAGGCTCTGGAACCAACAGGTGACCAGGCAGTCGGAGACCTGCATAGAGCCCTTGGAATTGGCCTCGGCAGTGGCCACATGCTCGGGGTTATAGGGGTCGAAGGGCTGGGGCATGTTCCACAGCCTGGGCTCCCTGACCACCATCTGGGTCTCGAGGGTGCCGGTATTGGAAACACAGGTATCGATGAGCTCTACCCAGCGTCCGCGGTGGTCATGACCCCTTGGGGTATTGCCCTTGCCCGTGTAGATAGCCAGGGGGGCCTCGCCGCCTATTTGCTCTGAGGCACGCTTCACCCCCTCCGCCAGCAAGTTCCCAAAACCACGGCGGTGGGCGATATTGCGCAGCAGGGCCAGGGTAGCCTCCACATTGCCCCAGGTCATGTCCAGGCCATCCAGTTGCTCCCTGGTGAGGATGCCCTTCTCATAGCATTCCATCACCCAGCCGACGATCCAGGAGGCCTCATTGGTGTCCATACCGAGCCGGTCCACCTCGTTTGCCAGCATGAGGGCTGCGCCCGGGTCTTTCTGATAGATTTGAGGTCCCCATGAGGCCCACTGTTCGTACTCAGGCTCCTTGCCGAAGTACCCCGCATATGGGCCTTCGGTCACTTTCATCAGTTCATAATGGTGGGAGGCGCAGGCATAGCAGGGGTAGTTGGTGGTCTCAAAGATAGCGCGGACGCGGTCACCCACAAAAAGCTCATGCTCTGGGAAGAGGTCGGTCAGGTAGTTCTTTACCGGCAGCCAGCCACCAGCCTCGGCAGTGGATATGACCCGGCTGGTGCCCCAGTTATACAGGATGCCCCCACCCCAGTTCTTGGCATTCTCCACTATCTGCTTGCTCACCTCGCTCAGTCGCTGCGGGTCGAAGATGGCTACCTTCTTGGTGCCCCGGGCCACAGCGAAAGCCTTGAGTTTTTTAGAACCCATAACGGCGCCGACTCCGTTGTGGGCTGCGGCGTGGCCCCTATCCCCGAAAATGCCAGCGAAGCGCACTCGATTCTCCCCCGCAGGGCCTATGCTAAAGACGCTCATCGTCCGCTCTTTGTAGCCCAGTTCTTCCTTGATGGCCTCCTCCGTTTGCCAGGTATCTTTGCCCAGGAGGTGAGCAGCGTCCCTGAGTTCGGCGCCGCCATCGTGCACGTAGAGGTACTTCCACTGGGAAGACGCCCCCCGAACCACGATGGCATCATAGCCGCAGAACTTCAGATAAGTGCCGAAGAAGCCGTTGGCTTGGGTGGAGGTGGCGCCGTTGGTCATAGCGCCCTTCGCTACAAAGGAAATGCTGCCGGAACCGGGAACCCTGGTGCCGCCCAAAGGGCCAGACCCCACGAACAGGATATTCCCGGGGTCGGACCAATCCAGCTTGGGGTCTACCTCTTCGAACAAGTACTTCACGCCCAGGCCAGTGCCGCCCAGGTATTTGCGCAGGATGGCCTCATCCACCTCCTCCTCCCACACCTTCCCCTGGGTCATGTCCACTCGCAGGACCTTGCCCCAAACTCCGTACGGCATTTCGCTCACAAAACCTCCTTTCAGCCCTGATTAAATCTTACCCCCTTAAGATGTCATTTTCTACCTCACTAGCACGCCAGGAAGCCACAGGATAATCTGAGGAAAGGCTATGCACAAGCCCAGAGCCACCACCTGGAGGGGGAGGAAGGGAATAACAGCCCGGTAGATCTGAACCGTAGTCACCCCCGGGGGGGCGATCCCCCTCATGAAGAACAGGGCGTAGCCGAAAGGCGGGGTTATGAAAGAGGTCTGCAAGTTGACCGCAAACAGGATTCCGAACCACAGGGTGTCGAAGCCCAGGCCCTCGACTATGGGGATAAAGACCGGGATGCCGATGATGAGGATCTCCGTCCAGTCCAGGAACATACCCAGAATGAAAATTATGAACATTATCAGGATGAGGATCAAATAGCGGTTTATCTCGAGTCCCAGCATAAACTCTGATACCGCCGCCCCGGCCCCCAGGCCCATAAACACGGCGGCAAAGCACTGGGCTGTGACCACAATCCACAGCACCATGCTGGTGGTCCTCAAGGTTGCAATGCNCCCCTCCCTCACGGTTGTCCAGTTGAGCTTGCGGTAGCATGCCGCCATTATTATGACGCCGAGGGCGCCCATGCCGGCGGCCTCGGTGGGGGTAGCTATCCCGGCGAAGATGGAGCCCAGGACGGCCACGATGAGCAAAAGGGGAGGGGCCAGCGGGGGCAGCACGATGGAGAGTTTCTTGGGCAGGGGCATTGTCCTCTCTTCGGGGGGCAGGGGTGGCCCCAGTCCCGGGCGCAGACCACACCTTATGGCGATATAAGTTATATACAGGGCGGAAAGCAACAGGCCCGGGAAAATGGCCCCGGCAAAGAGCTTCCCGATCGATTCCGCGGCCCAGGCCCCATATATGATGAGCATTATGCTGGGCGGGATGAGGATCCCCAGGCAACCCCCGGTCATGACTGACCCCACTGCCAGTTCCGCCTGATATTTGCGTCGGAGCATGGAGGGCAGGGCCAGCAGCCCCATGGTGGTGATGGAGGCGGCGATTATCCCCGTCGAGGCGGCAAATAGGGTGCAAATGAATATGGTGGCTATGGCCAATCCCCCCCTCAGACCGCCCAGCCCCACGTGCATCGCCCGGTAGAGGGCATCGGCAATGCCGGAGCGTTCCAGCATACAGCCCATGAAAATGAATAGGGGAACGGCTATCAGGATATACTGTTCCATCATCCCCAGAATGCGCACCGCCATCAGATAGAGGACGCCGGTACCCCCCCATAGGGTAACCCCGAAGATCACGGCCAGGGCACCCAGGCTAAAGGGAATGGGGTGACCCATTAGGAGGGCGATGAAGATGGCGCCCAGCATTGCCAGGGCGATCTGTAGCTCGGTCATAGTTGTCTCCCGGTGATAACAAAAAACAGGTCACGAATGAATTTGGCCAGACCCTGAAGGAGCAGCAGGCCGGCCGCCACCGGTATGATGGTCTTCATGGGATAGGGGGGGTCCCCAGGGGGATTGGGTATGTTCCCACATCGACCATGACACCCAAGCCATCTTGGCCCCGTGCCATGCCAGGACACTGACGAAGAGGAAGAAAAACAATAGGTAACAGAAAAGCTCCAGGGACGCCCTCGCCCTGGGCGCAAGGCGCCGGGTGACAAAATCGAGGCTTACATGCCTGCCGTGCCGAAGGACATAGGCCGTAATCGCCTTGTCAAGGGGCGCCCTGACGGGGGGTTGATTTTTTGGTCCGATGATGTTAATATTTTTAAGTCAAGACAGCGTGAGCCAAACAAAGCCGATGTCAGGGGTTCGAACTGTGCTCCTTGAGAGCCGTTCAATGTTCCTCGAGGCAACGCCCAACTAAGGCATTGTCCGTGTCCACTTTTTCAAGGCAGCACAGATGAATAGCCCGCCAAACCCCCACAAGGATGCCGGGCCGCAGGAGCCCGAGCTACAGGTCCCCCCCGAAGAGCTGGTACTGGTCAACAAGTTGACAAGGATCGTCACCTCCAGCTTGAACATCGAGGAGGTATATGAGGCCTTCGCCGATGAGTTGAGGAAGTACATAGATGTTGACTGGGCCAGCCTTGTCCTCATCGAGGGCGATAAGTTGCGCTTTCGCAGCCTCTCTTCAAGAATAGGTTCAGCCTGGGAGGCTGGGGACCTGATTCCCAAGGAGGGCACTGGCACCGCCTGGGTTGCGGCCACCAAGGAACCGCTTGCGGAAGCGGATCTGGCCCGGGAGAGGCGATTCTGGACGGGCGAGCATCACCTCAAACAGGGCATCAGGTCCATTGTGTACCTGCCCCTGCTAGCCAAGGGGGAAGCCTTTGGCTCGCTGGTCATTGCCAGCCGCCGCCCCAATGCCTATGGAGAGCGGGAACTCAACTTGCTGCGCCATGTTGCCGGCCAAATAGCTATGCCCATTCAGAATGCCCTCCTCCTCCAGGAGGTGGAACGGAATAGGGAGATCCTGGCGGCAATCAACCGCTTGACCAGGGTTATCAGCTCCGCCCTCGACCTCAACACCGTATTCCAGACCTTCGCCCAGGACCTGAGGACATTGGTTGACTTCGACCGCCTCTCCATCTGCTCCATCGAGGGGGAAAATGTCAGGTTTCTCGCCGTGTCCTCGGAGGTGGAAACGGAGCTTGGCCCAGGTGCCACTTATCCCCTGCGGGACTCAGCCACGGGCTGGGTCAAGGAGCATAGAAGAACCAACATCGAGACGGATTTCGCCCGGGAGAGGCAGTTCCCCATCGATGACGCCCATCTCAGAAGCGGTTTGCGCTCGGCCATCCGAGTCCCTCTCTTCTCCAAGGGCGAGGTCTTTGGCACCATCAATCTTACCAGCTCGAAGCCCAACGCCTATGGGGAAAGGGAGCAGGATATCCTGGAGCAACTGGCCGCCCAAATAGCCGGCGCCATCGAGAATGCCCGGGCATTTCAGGCGCTGGAAAGGAGTCGCCTGCTGACGGCGGCGATGTTGGACCTCATCAGGATAGCCGGCAGCGGGCTGGGGACGCAAGAGGCCTACCAATCATTTGCCGCCGGTCTCAGGAAACTGGTTCCCTTTGACGAAGCCAGCATCAACCTCCTCGACCACACCGGGCAAAGGTTTCGGGTGTGGGCCATTTTCTCGGACGCCCCCATGCCGGCCAAGGCGGGCGACGTATTGCCATTGAAGGGCAGCGGCACTGAATGGGTGATCTCCAGGAACGAGACCCACACCGAGGAGGATATCGCCCAGGAGAGGCAATTTGCCACCGATGAAGGCCTGGCTCAGCAGGGCTTCAGGGCCATATTGCGTGTTCCACTATCCTTTGCCGGGCAGCCTTTCGGCTCCTTTAACCTCAGGAGCCGCCAGCCGGGGGTATACGGGGAGGAACAGCGGCAGCTCGTGGAGCAGCTCTGCGCCGTGCTCGCCCATGTCATCTGGTATCAGCACATCGCCGCCCTGGAGAAAAAGGAGCGCCTCGAGCTGGAGGAACAGGACAAGGCCAGGAATCAGTTTGTCAATGTCCTGGCCCACGAGCTCAGAACCCCCCTCACCCCCATTTTCGGATCCGCCCAGATGCTCGCCGAGCAATTCTCAAGGGAGGTCGGAAGCCCCCAGGATAGGTTGATCCGCAACATCCTGCGCGGCGTTGAAGACCTGGAGTCTCGGCTATCGGACCTGTTAGACATGGCCCGGTTTCAGGCCCAGACCTTTGCCCTCGAGATAGCCCCTGTGGACCCCGAGGTTCTCCTCAAGGAGATGGCATCGCATTTTCAGCCCCTGGCCAAAAGCAAGGGGCAAACCCTAACCTTGGAACTGCCAGATGGCTTGCCCCTGCTCCAGGCTGACAGACGGCGCCTGGGACAGGTGCTGACCAACCTGCTCGAAAACGCCGTGAAGTTCACCCCCGAGGGCGGCAGCATCCGGCTCAGGGCCATGACCAGTGGCCCAGATCTGGTGGTCGAGGTTTGCGACAACGGGCCGGGGCTTTCCGCCGAGGAGCAGCAGAGGCTATTTCAGCCCTACTACCGGAGCCAGGTGGATAGACAGCGGCTCCCGGGCACGGGGCTGGGGCTGTCGTTATGCAAGCAATTGGTGGAGGCCCATGGGGGCAAAATTTGGGTGGAGAGCGAGCCGGGCAAGGGAAGCACTTTCAGCTTTGCCGTGCCCCTTGAGGGCCCGGCTGTGAAGGTTCGGGGGTAGAGTTGAAGGTCTTGATCATCGAAGATGACCAGGCCACGGTAGAGATGGTGGCCCTGGCCTTTGAATTTCGTTGGCCCGAGGCGACACTGGTGTCCACAGCTAAGGGGGCTGAAGGCGCCGAGCTGGTGGAGAAGGAGTCGCCCGACGTGGTGGTCCTCGACTTAGGCCTTCCCGATGTCGACGGGATGGATGTGCTGCGAGAGATCAGGCAGTTCTCAGATGTGCCCGTGATCATCCTCACCGGGCGAACCGAGGAAAGCGCCATCGTCCGGGGGCTGGAGTGGGGGGCTGATGATTATGTCACCAAGCCCTTCGATGCCATGGTGCTGCTGGCCAGGGTGAAAAATGTGCTGAGGCGCACCCAGATGCCGGAGCTTCGAGGCGATCAGGGCCGCATAGCGGGGGATCGCCTGTTCATCGACCTCGCAGCCCGGCGCGTAACCGTAGATGGCAACCCGGTCGCCCTCACCGCTACCGAGTGGAAGTTGCTCTCGGAGTTGGTGCGAAATGAGGGCAGGGTGGTCTCCCAGGAAAGGCTGGCCGAGAGGCTCTGGGGGGAAAACGCCGTGGAGGTCGCCTCGACCATCAGGTCATACATCGCCCGCCTCAGAACCAAGCTGGGCGATCACCCCCAGGCCCCCAAGATCATCCTGACCGAATACGGCAGCGGCTACCGCTTCGTCAGACCCAAGTGAGCCCCCGTCCCAGCCGCCCCTGTTGACCTCGCCCGCAATCTGATACTTTCCCCGATTTGCCACGAATTCGCCACGAGTTTGCCACGACTTTGCAACATTTGCAACGAGTCTCGCAACATTTGGCTGTTATGCTGGCTGGTGTAAAGGCAAAAGTTCATCATCCGGGGAGGCACAAAATGATCGCTAGGAATGAACTCCAGGCCATGGAAGAGGAGATCAAATACCGCTTGAAGGCATGCCTGGCGCTGGCAGCAGCGTTGCGCTTCCCTGAGCTGGCAACCGAGCTGAGGGCTGCAGTCGCGGCCAGGGCCTCAGCCCCTGAGGAGGAACCTTCCCCCTCTGTGGTGGTGCTGGGCAGTGGGCCTGAAGCCACTAACCTGTGCACTGCTTTCCAGCAGCAGGGCATCAAGGTGGGGGTGGTCGGTGGCCTGAATGAAGCTGTGGCCCTGACGGAGAAGAAAGAGGTTAGGCTGGTGGTGGTGGACGAAGCCTTCATAGATAGTTCTTCGACCTGCTGGCAGCTTCGCCAGCACAAGACCCTCCCCATTGTGTTGCTTGGGGCCAGGCATGACAAGGAAGGCTGGGAGAGGGCCTTTGAGCTGGAAGCCGATGCCTACCTGAGCAAATCCAAAGGTCTGGCGGAGCAGGTGGCCAGGGTCAAGGCAATCCTGCGGCGCTATTAAGCCACATGAGAAAGATTGTGCGGGGGGAATAAACCATGGCGAACTCAGAGGCGGGAACAGCACAAAGGGCGATGATCATTGTACCGGTCGAGCTGCTGGAGAAGATCGACCGCAACCGGGGCCAGCTCAGCCGGGCCGAATTCATCGACTTCTGCATCGATACCCTGCTCCAGAAGGGGGAGGAGCTTGCCCCCCCAGGGGCAGCAGAAGGGGAGACAGTGGCTCCAGCCGAGTCGGTGAGCCGCCAGGAGTTCGAGGAGTTCCGCAAGCGGATAAAGGAACTGCAACGGGCATTCATCGATTTCATGGTCAATTGGGGACTGGAGCCACTGGAAAGGGCCCCAGCCGAAGAGCAGGAACGGTTTAAGGAGGAAGTGGCCAGGCTCCTGCAGATGTAGGTGCGGGGTCGCAAGGGGGTTCCCACAATGAACGAAAGCGAAAACAAGCTGAAGGTGATACTGGCGGATAATCGGGTGGTGCTCCGGGAAGGCATGCACTGTGTGCTGGAGTCGGAGGGGGATATCGAGGTGGTGGCCGAGACCACCAGCAGCGCACAGATCCCGGACCTCTTAAACAGCTACCCTGCTGATGCGGTGGTCATGAACGCTGCCGATGCCGAGGGTGTGCTTGCTCAATTGAGAGAGGCCTTTCCGGCGACACGCGTGGTGCTGGTTGGTAGCGGGGTCGAGGATAGACCGAGCCTCGGTCCGGAGGCCTATCTCAGCAGGGATATGGAGCCCGAGGAGCTGGTGAGGGCGGTGCGGGGGGTGGGCCCGGTGGCCGGGCTAGCAGAGAGCAAAGAGGCGCTCAGGAATTATCTATATTCCTTAATCGATGCCCTGTAGATGGACGTCGTTAGAAAGGAGCAAAAATGAAGCGGAAGCTATTTTTCATAACCGGGCTTTTGGTGGCAGCGGCCATTGCCGGCATATCCTTTGCCCAGACCGCGGGGACCGCGGGGACCACCATCACCGCCACTGGCCCCGAGGGCAGGTTCGCAGAAGTGGTTGATGTCGCCTCCCTGACCGGGGAGCACCCATACCTGAGGTACGGCAACTACACGGGGACGACCCAGACCGACCAGTATACCACGCCCAGCTGGTCGCCCTCGGTGAACGCTGCGGGGGAGATAACCACCCCGGGCGACCTGTTCTATATCGACAGCCGGGGCTACACGGGAGACCTCCGGGTATCGCTCTACCTCAATAACCCGGCTCAGCTCACCTCCAACTACAGCTACCTCAACATGCAGGTGATGGTCTATGAGCTGGGGGCGGGCACAGCGCGAACCGACACCTTCAGCGGCGATGGAACCACCACCGCCTTTACCCTGAGCTACAGGCCGGTAATGCCCAAGTCCGAGACGGTGACCGTGGACGGGGTATCTCAGACGCGCGATACGGATTACACCATCGATAACCGAACCGGCGTCATAACCTTCGCCACTGCGCCGCCATTGGGCACCGACAACATCTCAGTGAGCTATACGAGCTATAGCGCGAGCGACTGGAGCGAGGTGGCCAAGTTCGGCACCTGGTATATGACCATAACCAGCGGTTACCTGTCCTTCAGTCTGAACGGCAACAAGCAGTACGATGTCACCATTATCGCCGGGCCCTACTTCTGCATTGGGGACGGCAGCAAGGGCAGTCTGTCTCCTGCCTACTATATGGATGTCAGGCAGGCCTAGTCCGGGCCCGACTGACTTGAGCGAAGGGGGTGAGAGTGGTATTCTACAACAAGCGCAAGAAAACATTATGAGGCAAAACTGAAAACCGCAAGCGGGCACATGCCCAACCGAGAGGGGGCAATGCCTGCGGGAGGTATGGAAGGTGTGAAAATACGAAGTGAAGCTGTAAGGACAGCGAACAAATACACGGAAAGGAGGAGGAAATGAAAAAGAGGCTTTTCACAGTGGTGGCTTTGCTGGCGGCGGCTGCGGTCTCAGGCATCAGCTTCGCAGCGACCACAGGGACGACGGCCACGAGCATCACGACCGTAGGCCCGGCGGGCGTCTTCTGCGAGGTCAAAGATGGCGCCACCAGCGGGCTGGGGCCGTATGCTACTGCCGACGAGTACCAGACAACGCCCATCTGGCACCCCTCAACCAATGCCACCGGGGAGATCCCCTATGATGGAAATTCGGACGGGGACTACCTTGACGACCAGGATAACTCCCCCGGCGACCTCTATGTGGTTGACCTTACCACCTATACCGGCGATGTTCTGGTCACCCTCTACCTGAATAACCCCGTCGACCTGACGGCCGCCTATAGCTACCTCAACATGGCCATCTGCGTCTACAAGGCGACGGCCTGGAACGACGCCGACCTTAACAACACGGTGGACCCTGATGAGCTGACCTGGGAGACCATCGGCAGCCCCTCTTACGGCGTGAGCAATGGCGCCTATGACACCTACTTGACGCTCACCAACGGCTATGTCTCCTTTGTGGTCACTTCGCCCACCGAGCTTGGCACGGGTGACTATCGCCACAGGTTCTTTGCCGTCACCCTGGATGCAGGCATTTTCTACTGCATCGATGCCACAGCGACGCTGTCGCCTGCGTTCTACATCGACGTGAGGCAGGCGTAAGGTCGGGGTAACCTGTAAGCGCCGGGGCGGGGATGGCCCCGTCCCGGCGGAGGATCGAGGATGAGATTGACCAAGAAACGGACGGCCATTCTGCTGGTCATGGCTTTGCTGGCGGCTACCTGTAGCTGGGCGGCCACGACTGCGACCTCGGGGACGAACATCACCTCGGGGAGCACGCTGCCCGGCGGCAAGGTAGCTGAGGTGACCCCATTGTACGACGTCTTTACAGTCAGCGTGGGGGCAGCCAAAAAACAGGCCAACCTGAAGCTCTACCAGATAGACTTGGGCAATCCTCAGTTCAGCCACCGGATAAGAATCCAGATCCTGAATCTGGACGATGTGGGCAAGGCCCTGAGGAACCCCAATGCCTATATCCATGTCTCAGTTTTCTATCCGGTGGACGAGGCTACCTGGAATGCCACCCCCGAGGAAGACCGGGTGAAATATGGTGAAGTGTGGTTGGTACGAGACACCGGAGAGCATGCCAGCGCCAGGCTGTCCCAGGTAGTGGGCGATATCCTGCTGCGTCCCTCGGTCTTGAATATGACCACCCTGTATATCTTGGCGGACGTCTATATCCCCAGGGGCAAAGGGCAGACACCCGATGAGCCTCAGCCACCAGCAGTACCTTCGCTCGAATTCTTCTGCGAGGTGAGGGTGTAAGGGGCTGCGCATGAAGACGACTTCGAAAAACCTGCTGCGAAAGGTCGGCCTGGGGCGGGCAGCAACATTCCTGCTGCTCACCCTGGTGCTGGCTGCTGTGCTCTATTTCCACTGGGCTTCGCCCCCCTTTAGCGCCGTCGCCAGCAGGTCCATGGAGCCCGTGTTCACCCTGGGCGACCTCATCCTGGTGGAGGAGGTGATGCCCGCCGAGGTAAAAGAGGGCGACATCGTCGTTTTCGAGGTTCCGGGGGCCATCAGGGAGCGGTACAACTATCCGCCCTCCATCGCCCACCGGGTGATAAAAGTAGACACCTCAGGGGGCGGCCTCGCCTTCCGCACCAAGGGTGACAACACGGGTGAAGACCCCTTCACCGTCCTCCCCAAGGATATCAAGGGCAAGGTTCGGGCCATTATCCCCCACGTGGGCTATCTCATCCTCTTCTTTCAGAGCAAGCAGGGCCTGGCCTTCATATTGGCCGCAGGCATCATCTACCTCGTGTACTGCTTCAGCGGCGAGATCGAGAGGAGGGGTCGCAGCCTGAGGCGAGCGGTCTCATCCGCCCTGGCCTCCGAGTTCATAGTCCACACCGAGGAGCTGGAGCAGAGGCAGGAGAGGACCTCGCAGACGGTGAGCAGCGCCCTGGAGCAGTTCGCCACAGCCATGGCCCAGTATGCAAAGCACCTAGAGAGCCATACTGATGCCGTCAAAGGGCTGGCCGCCGGCTCGCGGGATTTGCAGGCGGCGGTTCGGGACCAGAACCAGGTTCTGGAGCGACTCAAAGACGCTCTGGGGGGGGGAAGGCCCAGGGCGGAACAGCCACGCCCCACGGGAGAGGTCAGGTTCCCCCCAGGCTGCTACCGCGGCAAAGAGGGGTCACTGCGGGGCCATAGGTAGCAAATTCTCGGCACGCGATGGATGACGCAGGTTCCATCGGGAATGCCACTTGGCGATACAGCCAGCGGTCGGATTCGAACCGACGACCGGCGGTTTACGAAACCGCTGCTCTGCCCCTGAGCTACGCTGGCCCGCAGTTAAGTCCGTGCCCGACTAGGGAGTGATCTGCTTATAATACACCCGCCACTTAATAGACAGGTCCGTCTCCCCAAACCGCTTGATGCGATCCTCCCGCGCCGCCAGTAATTGGGGGCTCTCATTTACTGCCCGAATGGTGGCCTCGTTGGCCAGCTCATAGATAGCCAAGTATTTGGTGAGACCGGGCACGGGCTCCACTATTTGATAGCGGCTGGCCCTCATCACCCCCGGGCATTCCAGGACCATGGGAACATGAACCCGGTCGTACCATTCATTGAATTCCTGCTCCCTTTCCGGAACGATCTCGGAGCCAACCATCCATAAAACGGGCTTGGATTCCATTTCTTGGCCTCCTCTTATGAAGTCATCAGGTCATTATTCTGGCTTTCTCCAAAGTATAGTATAATACCCGTCCTCAGAAAGCAAGACCGTGGGCCACTGTGGTATAATCGCCCCAAAAAGCAGCGCGGTGATCCCTGGCGAAAGGAGCAATCGGTGGGCAAGCAGATAGTGGCTGGGAAATTGTTGGGGGTGACGGATGGCCCGGTCATCCTCATCGAGGTGAGGGGGGAGGAAAGGCGATTTCCGCTAGACTGTGACCTGACCTTGGACTGGATTTATTCCCATATGAACAAGCCTATTACCTGCATAGTGACCCAAGGCAGGGTCACCGAGGTTGAGTAGAAAGGCTTCAAGCGTCATCGGGGATGACCTGCCCAAAATAAATAGGGCGCTGCCTATTCCTCCCTCTTGAGTTCCTCTATCTCCTTCTCCACCTCCTGGAGCTCCTCCTTCAGCTCGTTGCGGTAGTCCTCCAGCATCTTGAGGTAGTTGCGGCGGCTGGGGAAGAGGCGGGGGCCAAAGTAGAAGCCAAAAGGTGGAACGCTGAAGCGGAAGCCACCCCACCAACCTCGCCTGCGGAAATACATCTCATCCACCTCCTCTATCTCAGGCGTGACAGCCTTATCTGGCGGTACATAAATACCAAGAGCCCGAAGATCACCAGGCTCAGGTAGCTGATGCTGCGGTCCAGGATGGTGATAGACCAGGCCACCTCCCGCACCACCACCAGCATTAACAGCCCGGCCACGCCGGCCTCGGCCAGGCCCAGCCCCCCCGGGGTGATGGGGATGGCCGTGATGAGGGCATGGGCCAGGGCCACGAAGAGGATGACCTCTAACCCCAGGGAAAAACCCAGGGCATGGCTCACCCCCAGGAGACGCACCGCCTCCAGCAGCCAGATGACCACGCTGAGGGCGGCCAAAAGGGGCAACTGTCGGAAGCTGCCAAAGGTGCCCTCTTTGACCAGGGTGTAGATGCCGCCGAGCCTCCCGGGCAGCCGCCGCTCTAGGCCAGGATGCAGCAGCCACCAGGCCCCCAGGGCGAGGCCGACCAAGGCCACCAGCCCGAAGCCCAGCCACAGAATAAGTCGCGCCGTGCCCGCTACCTCGCCGTGGACGAAGCCCAGGGCAGCGACGAGCAGCAGCCCCACCACGCTGATGACATCGATGACCCGCTCCGCCAGGACCGTGCCCAGGGTCTTGGAGAAACTGGCCTCAGCCACCTCCTCCCGGAGCATATAGGCGCGGTAGGCATCGCCCAGGCGGGCATAGAGGATACAGTTGGTGAACCAATTGATGAGCATCATCTGGCTGAAGCGACCCACCCAGGGTAGCTGTTCCCTGGCGAACCCAGCGTTGCGGAGCAGGATCTTCCAGCGCCAGCCCCGCAGCGGGAAGGTAGCATAGTAGGCCACAAAGGCCAGGGCATAGAGCAGGAAATTGCTGCCCCTTATGGTTTCCCAGGTGGTGGCGAGGTCTACATCCAGCCTGAAGAAGATAAAAACGATAAAAGCTAGGGCCAGGGTGAAGACGATGAGGGTGCGCAGGTTGAAAAAGCGCTTCTTCAGCGAGATGGGAGGTGCTTCTGCCTTAGTCTCTTGTGGCGGCTCAGGGGGCTTGCCCGGCTCTGCCAAGGTACTCCTCTCTACAGTATGGGGCGTTTTCTTGGTATCCCGGGGCGACGGGGATAGCCCTGGGGGGTGGGAGCGACCTTGTCTATAATGACCAGGAGCCGCCCCCCCAATTCCTCCACCCCCACCGGACATACCTCGCTCAGCTTGCCCCCCATGATGTTCATAGCTTTCCGGGCCTGCTCCAGCTCTGGCTCAATGTTGCCCTGCTTTTGGGCCACCAGCCTGCCGCCCAATTTGCAAAAGGGCAGGGTCAATTCCACCAGGGTGGCTAAGACGGCCACTGCCCTGGAGGTGACTACATCGAAGTGCTCACGGTGGCTCTGGCTATGGGCCAATTCCTCAGCGCGGCCGGCGATGACCTCGGTTGCCCCCAGCCCCAAGCGCCGCACCATATCATTGAGGAAGGCGGTCTTCTTGGCCACCGACTCCAGCAGGGTCAGCCTGATCTCGGGGAAGGCTATCTTGAGGGGTATGCCCGGCAGCCCTGCCCCGGTGCCCACATCCAACAGGCTGAGCTGGGGGTTGGGCCAGTAATTCCCCTTGAAGGCCAGGCTCACCGATAGGGAATCCAGAAAATGCTTTATCTGTACCTCCTCATAGTCGGTGATGGCAGTGAGGTTCATGCGCCGGTTCCAGGCCACCAGCCCCTCGTAGTAAAGCTGGAACTGGTCTCTCTGCTGGGGGCTGAGGTCTATACCCAGTCGGGCCGCGGCCGCCATTAGGGTTTGCATATTCCCTGGCCTCGGTGAAACTCATCCATTATAGCATCCAGAGTCCGAGGGGAAAAGCCTGACCGGGCTCTTGAATTTCGGGCGGTTCTTTGCTAAACTGGAAAGCACATGGGGCTGTAGCTCAATTGGGAGAGCGCCTCAATGGCATTGAGGAGGTAAGGGGTTCGAATCCCCTCAGCTCCACAATCGTAATCTTTCCACACCAAAAAGTCGAGGCCTTCCTTGAGGTTGCCATAGCTCACATTCCCCAAGGTGGGAGGGGTGTGAGCTATGCGCAAATTTTAAGACTAGCACTTAATATCCAGCTATGTCACCTGAGTCGCCAATCTGTGCCGAAGCTCTTGCCCTCCTGAAGGTTCACGCAGTAGGGGAACCGGTTAGCACGCCTGAAGAGATGCTAGAGCTGGTGCTGATGGTGGCAGAATCGAAGCCGATCTCAAACTGGCCGAATTGTCAGTAAATACACGGGCACACGAGGCCAAATTCACTACGAGGTATCTTTTCCTCTATCGGCTGCTATTGCTCCTGAGGTGCTCAGACGCCACCACCGCTGGATGTCAGGTTTGGGGAGCCGATCCCTTTAATTCAGCCCGCTTACATTATCCGAAGAGCAGCACCTGAGGGATTTGAGGTTTCTTGTCCGTAGTGAATCCCGACTGTGACCAGGTCAAAAATATCTATCATGCCATCGCTGTTGAGGTCAGCGTTCCCATTCCAATCAGGGTCGCCGGGAACAGTATTGAATGCTGCTGCGACTTCAACCAGGTCAAAGATGTCGACATAGCCATTTCTATTGACATCGCCCGGCAGCGGCTTGAGGAGGCGGTACCATTTCTCCATCACCTTGGCCGTGGGTTTGCCGCGAACATTCTCCTCTTTAGTCAAGGCGTCTAAGTAAAGGTAAGTATGAGCGAAGACCCCGATCATCCAGGGTCTCTCAGCTATAACCCGTAACAGCCCCTCATAAACATCAGCCTGCTCCTGCAGGTCGAGGGGAACCTCCTCGTCATATGGGTAACTAGGCATAATACCTGGTGGTTCACCCTGGTATTTAGCCCATCCCTGACTACCACCGTCCGCACTAATGTATCCGACAGCATTGACGATTGGTTTGCCATATTCGAGGTATATTGGCTTGAGGTATGTATCAACAAGATTTGCCCCGGTCTCCTCCATTTGGCTGATAGAGGGGTCGTCTGTCTCGGATAGGGGTCCTCCCCACTGATTTTCAAGAACGTCCACGTTGTGGAAGAAGTCCCAGGTTTCTTCGGCAAACCCGAACTCCCCGCCGATGTAGTAACCGGAGTAAGCCACTAACCCATGATATCGCTGCCTCACCTGCCAGATTACCTCATCCATCTTCTGATTAACCCAGCTTCGATCCACAACTGTGGTGAGGTCCCCGGGACTAACGACCCTATATAACCCTAGCATCTCCACCCCGGTTTCCTCAGCGATGTCCGCATAGTATAACGTCATCTTCTCGTACTCTCTCATCAGGGCTTCCCACCACTCTCTGGACTTCTGTGCCTTCTCCTCATCAGTTAGCAACTGCTGCGGATAATTAATTGCCTGCGGAGCCAAGTAGATCTTTAAGCCTTTCCTGCGGATCTCTTTGATCTGAAGCTCAAGGTCTTCCGAGGGGTAAGTTAGGAAGCCCCTGCTCCTCCCCAGGGGTAAAGGGTCTATCCGCTCAAAGTCATAAACAGCGTTTATCTTGATCCAGCCAAGTCCGTCCTTCTTAGCCGCGTCCATTGTAGATCCTGTCCAGAGCAAATGATCTGGTAACCATGCGTCAGGTACTCTCGCCCCTCCCATAAATGTCCAGTTCTCAACCCTTGGAGGCATTGGAAGGGGCAGATCGGCCCAGCGGACGACCGCATCATACGTGGTCTGGTTGGCATACTTTACCTCCAGGGTTCTAAGCGCAAGCTCGCTCCTCTCCCAGCTCCCCCGGGTATAGCGGTAGCGGATGGCTTCGCCCGCCTTCAGTGTGACGTTCGCCGACCAGGTGACCTCATTGACCCTGGTCATCGCCACCGCCTTGGGATCCTCCATGCTCCCAAGTTCTGGTGCCTCCCCAGCCAGGTATATGACATCATCGGCGGGCGTATTATAGGGGAGCGTCACCCAGAAGCCGACCTGGACAGGGGAGCCGGCTGGGGGGGACTCCTCTGGCGCGTCTGGAAACCACCTCCATTTGCTCACCATATCATTGATAACCAAGTCGCTTTCGGGCACGCTCAGCGTTCGGCCGATCTCAGGGGTGGGCCCAACGATATCCGGAGTGAATTCCTCGTGGCATCGCTCACCCGCGCCTTCCAGGCGCTCGTAAACATACCTTGGCTCAATTCCGGGATCGGCAAAGATGGTCAAGGTCCACTTGTAAGGGCTTACCCTGGTCATCGGTATGACTGTGGGTCCCCAATTGGTCCTCCACGCAATATGGTCGGTCGCCGGGGTATTCACAGGCACCTTGACGTTGAGCGTTACTGCAACCTGCCCCTCCTCACTCCAGGCGACCACGGTGTCGCTTTGTGTCCAGTCCTGCCCCGGCACGATTAGGCTGCGGAATCTATTGTGCCTCAACCAATCTGTTTCCTGCTTATCTGGATCCTTCTCCACGCCGAACATGCAGTCGTCGCCGATCGTATAGAAGTATTCTATGTGCGTTCCCTCGCCGATCGTAAGCGAGTATTCCCAAGTGTCATCGTCTACTTTCTCCATCGGTGGAGCCCGAAAATAGTGCCCCTCAGCGATCCCCTCCAGGAGTGGATATTGAACAAATCCCCACTGGGACCCGAGCCCATGAATGCTCCCGATGAGCCTCACCTGAGCGCTTTCAGGCGTAGTAGGGGGCACGGCGGCGCGGAATACTACCCGCACCTGCTTGGCTGGCTCCAGGGTGAAGTCTGCCGTGGCTACGGAGTCCTCAATCACCTCAATGACCTGCGAAGAATACTTATACCGGTTCGATGGCGTGACGAAAACGGTGACTGTTTGCTTTCCGCACGGCACATCGTAAATCTCGTAGCTGCCATTGTAGGCCGTAACTGCGGTCCATCCGGCGGCGGAGACCACTACGCCTTCCACTCCCTTGCCGGAGGTAGCATCTACAACTCTACCCCTTATCACCCCCAGTGGTAAAGGCACCGCGTCTTTATCCCCCCATCGTGCCACGACATCCTCCACGGCCATGTCCCAATCCGGGATGAGTAGTGCCCTATAAATGACCCGCTGTCCGTCCGGCCGAGCCTCCCTCTGGTCAGGAAATGCCCACCCTTCTAGGGCGCACCTCTCGCGCACATACCTATATCGCACGATATGGCCTTTCTCAAACGGCACTGTCACCGTCCACAGGTTGTCTCCTATTTTGCTCATGGGCCAGCGTCCATAAATGGGCGGAGCCCCCGCCGCCAAGCGGATGAATTTCAGGCGGATAAGGTATATTTTCTCGTCTGGAGGGGTATTGGCGGGG
>MTNP01000003.1 GCA_002011475.1 Dehalococcoides sp. JdFR-54 | reverse complement strand
CCTCTGCCCCACCTGGGCCTCCCCCCCGGCGACCACCGCCGTCTTGAGGATGGACTCCAGCTCCCGGATGCGGGCCTCGAGCTGCCCCTGGCGCTCCCGGGTCGCATCCAGGGGGGCGTTCTCGGCGAAGTCTTTATCGGCACGGGCCAGGCGCAGCTCCTCAGCCATAGCGGGGCGCTGTCTCTTGAGGGCCTCCAACTCGGCCTTGATCTGGGCGTAGCCCTCAGGGCTGAGACTATGGGTTGGCTGGGCTTTGCCGGCACTGACCGGGGCGGTAACCTTTTTCACCTTGAGGTGGGCTACCAGTCCGGTCTTGAGCAGCTTCTTGGCCTTGGCATAGCTGAGAAAGGCCCTTACCGGCTCCAGCCTTTTCACAGCGTCAGCGGCCCCGGAGCTGGCTGCCTGTTCGGCATAGCTGGCCACGGCCGACGCCCTCAGCTCTGCCATAGGGTTGTCCCAGCCACACCAACGGGCAAACCTGTAGACCTCTTGCTGACTACCCTCCCTGTCCTCCGGGGGGAGGCTGGCCAGGAACTGGGTGGCGGTCTCTCCTATAGTGGCCTTGTGTTCTTCGGGCATAGCGTCGTTGCCCCCATTTTAGTCAAAGAGGGCCGGGTTTTCAAGGGGGCGACTGGGACAGGTTCTCCTCGATAATGGTTGCACTCTAGTTCTATATCCCGTATCCTCTGAGAAAAAGGTTAGAGGATACGGGATGTGGAATCGGCGAGAATGTAGGCCGCTTCGGGCCCCTGACTTCATTTATGGTATCTCCAGGCTGAGGGCATAAGGCATGATAATGCCCGGTAGTTTCTATGAGAGAACCGCATCCCATCGAGGTTAGCGGTGGCGAGACTCCAGGCCCAGCTTGGCTCCGGGGGCGCTTTTTCTACGGCTGGGTGGTGGTAGCGTCTTGTCTTCTTGTCTCCTCAGTACTATGGGGCATTCGTTACTCCTTCGGCGTCTTCTTCAAGTCCCTCGAGGCGGAATTCGGCTGGACTCGAGCTATGACCTCTGGGGTCTTCGCCATCCACATGATTCTGGCATCCCTCTTTGCCATCATTGGCGGCTGGGCCCTCGATCGGTATGGACCCAAGGTAGTTGTAGTCATCATGGGGATGGTCACCGGCATCAGCCTGTTCCTCACCGGCCGCGTGGAGCATGTATGGCAGTTGTACCTCGCCTACAGCCTCCTGCTCGCCCTGGGCAGCGGGGCCAGCTATATTGTCGTTATGTCAACCGGTTCCCGATGGTTCCTGCGACAACGAGCCACCGCCCTGGCCATCATCGGCACCGGAGCCGGATTGGGCACCCTCATCATGGCCCCCGTCGCCGCTCAGCTTATCTCCGCCTACAATTGGCGCGCTTCCTTCCTCGCCTTGGCCGTCATCGCCTGGGCCCTGGTGATCCCAGCCGCCCTATTCCTGAAGAAAGAACCCGCGGAAATCGGGGCCCTCCCCGATGGCGACAGGGAACCGGCAGGCCTGAGTGAGAACACCGCGGCAGGGATCGAACTCAGATATCTCTCCCTGGTCGAAGCCTTGAAGACGCACAGCTTCTGGCTTCTCTTCCTCACCTGGTTTGCCTACTCCTTCTGTCTTCACCTGGTCATGACCCATGTGGTTCCCCGGGCCCTAGACCTGGGTATCCCACCTGTGCAGGCTGCTGCCATAGTGAGCGTGATCGGTGCCGTGAGCATTCCCTCCCGCCTCATCGTTGGCAGAATCTCGGATAAAGTGGGAAAGAGGGTTACAGGTATCGTCTGCGCCCTGCTCCACACCCTGGCCCTGCTCTGGCTCATCAGCTCCACCAGAGTATGGATGTTCCACCTATTCGCCGTAGCCTATGGCATCGGCTACGGAGGAATAGACCCCCCCATAGTTGCCCTAATCGGCGATCTCTTCGGGCTGCGCCGGGTGGGGGTGATTATGGGGAGCCTGGTAGTGGGCTGGGGGCTGGGAGCAGCCCTGGGACCATACCTCACCGGCCTCATCTTCGACCTCAGCAACAGCTACAGCCTGGCCTTCCTGGCCGGAGCGCTCATTATGGTCATGGCCGCAGTATCTATCTCCCGGCTCAAGTCCCCGGCACAGAGGCCATAGAGGATTTTACGCCTTACCTTCACGAGGATCCCGCGCTTGCTCATGGGTCAGACGCCCTCAAATATTTTGACAAAGTATATCGAGAAGTGCCATACTATTTCCAAAATTGACCTGGTAGACGGATACAAAGCGAAGTCCGGACCTGAAGCTGAGACAAACTTCAACAGCGCAAGCAGAGTAGGAGGTTAGTCTTATGGGAACAGAATTGAGCAAGACCTATGTGAGGGAGTCATTGGACCTCTTCTCGAGTTTTGGATCTGACCGATGAAAAGGGCTACTTCTGCGGCAAGATCCTCGGAGACCTCGGGGCAGATGTGATCAAGATCGAAAAGCCCGGGGGAGACCCGGGTCGAAATATCGGGCCCTTTTATAAGGATATCATCGACCCCGAAAAAAGCCTCTACTGGATGTTCTTCAACACCAGCAAGCGGGGCATAACCCTGGACATCGAGACGGCTGATGGGCGGGAGATCTTCAAGAGATTGGCCAAGACCGCTGACTTCGTCATCGAGTCCTTTCCGCCGGGGTATATGGATAGCCTCGGTTTGGGATATGAGGCCCTCAATGAGATCAACCCACAAATAATTATGACCTCGATCACCCCCTTTGGCCAGACAGGTCCCTACAGGGATTTCAAAAGTTCAGACATCGTGGTCTGGGCCATGGGCAGCTCTATGGCGTACACCGGCAAAGCCGACCGCCCTGTCCGCGTGGGCGTCCCCCAGGCCTCCATCTTAGGCGGGCTACATGCCGCCGCCGGCTCTATGTTAGCCCACTATCATCGAGAGGTCACTGGGGAGGGACAGCATGTTGATGTCTCCATGCAGCAGGCTTGCATCTCAAGCTGGTTTCCTGCTGTGGAGATCTGGCACCTCCTCAGATTGATCATGCCCCGGGCTGAGGAGTACGGGGCATTTGGCAGGCCCCAACCGATGGGAACCATCAAAACACGGTATATATGGCCTTGCAAGGATGGACACGTGTGTATGCACCTTCTGGGCGGAGCCAACGTAGGGCAGGCGAAATCCAGTACAGAGCTCGTCAAGTGGGCGGTCAGCGAGGGGATGGCTCTGGAGTTAAAGGACTATGATTGGAGCAAATACGATGGGTCAACCATCACCCAGGAGGAGAGAGAACGTCTTGAGAACATTATAATCCCCTTCCTTTTGACCAAGACCAAAGAGGAGCTTTATGAAGCAGCTCGAGAAAAGGGGATCCTGCTTTTGCCATCTAACAATGTGAAGGACGTCCTGGAAAGCCCACAGCTTGCCGCCAGGCAATTCTGGATCGAGCTGAAACACCCCGAGCTGGGCGACACTATAACCTACCCCGGCGGTTTCCTCAAACTGAGTGAATGTCCCTTGCAGATATCGAGACGCGCCCCACTTATCGGTGAGCACAATGACGAGATCTATGGGAAGGAGCTTGGCTTTACCAAGGAGAAGTTAGCCATCCTAAAGCACGCCAGAGTCATTTGAGCATCAGGGGCAAAGGCGAGGCAAATGGAAAGAAGCAAGGCAATCGAAGGGGTAAAGGTCGCTGATTTCACCTGGAGCGTGGTAGGCCCCTTAACCACCATGGTGCTGGCTCAGCATGGGGCTACCGTGATCCGTGTAGAAACCCACACGAGACTGGACTTCGTACGGGTATCAGGGCCCTTCAAGGATGGAATAGCAGGCATAGACCGAAGCGCTTTCTATGCCTCCGTTAACGCCAACAAGTACAGCATGAGCCTGGACCTCAATAAGCCCAAGGGGCTGGAGGTTGTCAAGAGGCTGGTGAAGTGGGCCGACATGGTCGCCGACTCGATGACCCCAGGGAAAATGAAGAAGTGGGGACTAGACTACGAGGGCGTGAGGAAGATAAAGCCCGATATCATCTACTTCAGCACCACACTGCACGGTCAACATGGTCCATATGCCGGGCAGCCGGGCTATGGGCCACAAGCCACTGCCTCAGCGGGCTTATATGAGGTCACCGGTTGGCCCGATGGCCCCCCGAATTTCATATATTGTGCCTACACCGATTCCATCTCACCCTATTATTTGGTAACTGCCATTGTCGCTGCCCTGGCCCGCCGTCGCAAGACGGGCAAGGGCATATACATCGATCACAGCCAGGTTGAAGCTGGGGTCATACACCTGGGGCCGGCTGTCCTGGACTACACTGTTAATGAACGGATAGCATCCCGTATTGGCAATCGCGATCGTTATGCTGCCCCCCATGGTTGCTATCCCTGCTTGGGAGACGACCGGTACTGTGTAATCGCGGTGCGCAACGATGCAGAATGGGAAGCCTTCTGCAAGGTCATCGGCAAACCGGAATGGGTCAAAGACCCCAAATTCGCCACTCAAATGGCGAGGAAGGAGAATGAGGACGAACTGGATAGCCTGATACAGGAGTGGACCAAGGACCATAGCCCTGAGGAAGTGATGATTGCGATGCAGGCGGCGGGCGTGCCCGCGGGGGTGGTACAGAACCCCAAGGACCTCCTAGAGGATCCGCAGCTCAAGCACCGAGGCCACTTTCAGTGGCTGGAGCACCCGGTGATCGGGCTCATGCCCTATCACGGTCAGGCTTTCAGGCTATCCAAGACCCGGGTCAAGTGGTCAAGCCTGCCCCCTGCCTGGGGCAAGACAATGAGTATATCTATAAGGAAATCCTGGGTTACTCGGACGATGAGGTCTCGGATTTGCTGGCCGAGGGGGTTATCACGGTCGAAACCGGCGAGCCAATGGCGGGCACCCTCTAGGTAATGTCAAACATGGGCTAAGCCAGTGCACCTTCATGCGAGTAGACTTGCCAGGTCAGTCAGGGAAGCTTATCATGGTGCCGCACAATATCAGTGCTTGCCCTTGGCTTAGCGGTGGAACAAACGACTTTCAGCAAAAGGGGGTTACTCGCTCTTCTCGCCCAGCTTCGGGCCAGTGGTTCGGATTATGTTACCCTTTACGCAAGCCCTTCCTCCTTTTCCCGCCACATCACTGAACTGGCAATTGAGTTCAGTCCCCTCGCCCAGGAGATAAGAGAGGCCCTCAGCACCAAGGCCGTGACCCGGGAAGCCCAGCGCTACGGAACGGGGGCAGTGGTATTCTGGAGCCAGAGTCAGGACAAGCTCATCGTGCTTCCTCCCTTCGCTGTCCCTGGAGATAGGGTTTTCTGGGGCAGACCGGAGACCTCAGCGCTGCACCAGCTTTTGGAAAAAGAGCGCACGCTGGGGCTGGTCTTGGTGACCTGGGGCTCATATGCCATCGGGGTCTTCGAGGGCGATAGGCTCGAGGAATCCAAGACGGGAACCGGGTACATCCACAAACGACATCGAAAGGGTGGGAGAAGCGAGACAAGATTTGCCCGAAGGACGGAGGAGCAGAAGAGGGACTTCCTGAGAAAGGTGGCCCACCGGATCGATGAGAGGTTCAGGAGCCACCGCCCGGAACAAATCTTCTTCGGAGGAAACCGACTTATCCTCAAGCCGCTCCTCAAGGAATGCCCCTATCTCCAATCCGAAGCTCGGCAGATCTCGAAGAGGTTTCTCAATGTGAGGTATGCGGACAGGGAAGCGCTGCTTGGCAGCCTGGAAGATGTCCATAAGTCGGTGGTCTTCAGCTTAGGGCAGGCGGCCAAAGCCAAGTCAGAACAAGACGAAGGAGGGGCCTTATGAGCCTGAAGGTGAAACCAGTCATCATGGTGGGTAGGCACGGCGGTTTGCTCCACCAGCCCAACGGCACGCTGGATATCGTGACCCAGGAGGAACGCCTGCAAAGCATTGTGCAGGAACGCCTGCGGGAACTCAAGGCAGAGCTGTCTGCCCAGGTCGAGCTTCTCCCGGAAAGGGTGGTACAGCACGAGGCAGACCTGGCGCAGCTAAGAGGGGAGACCTTGGAGGCAGATGCCCTCCTGGGCTATGTACTGGGCGTAATGCCGGTTCGGGGGATTCTACAATTGGGACTGCCCGTGATCGGCTTCAGTGGCCGGCACACCCCCATGCTCGCCCTGGATGCCTTCGCCGAAGAGAAAGCTCAGCGGAAGGATATCAGCATCGCCCTCGATTTTCGGGACATCGCCGAACAGTGCCGGGTGTTGGCAGCTCAGAAAAGGCTGCGGGAGACCAGGATAGCCCTTATCGGCTTCCCGCCGCCCTGGTTTTCCCGTTGGTACCGCTTCACCGACCCCGAGCGGGCCAGACAAAAACTGGGCGTCGAGTTCACCTCGGTGGACTTGAGGGAATTTCTGGCGACTTTGCACCATATCGACGATGCAGAGGCTCGTGCTACAGGCCAGAAATGGGCGGAGGAGGCGCGACAGGTCTTGGAGCCCGGCGAAGCCGATCTGCGCGAGGCGGCTAGGATTTCCCTGGCCCTTGCCCAGATATTGAAGCGCACCCGAGCGAATGCCCTGGCTCTGAATTGCCAGGAGATGGTCTACTCCATGCACTATCCACCCCCCTGCTACCCGCTGTGCCGCCTTCGCGATGAGAACGTGGCCGCAGCCTGCGAGGGCGATGTCCCTGCCCTGCTCTCCATGCTCATCCTCGGTTATGTGGCAGATAAGCCCGCCTTTATGGGAAACATCGCCCACGCGGTGCCGGCGAGCAATCAAGTGCTCATCTCCCATTGCGTCGTCCCCGCCAGGATGGCTGGCTTCGATCAACCGGCCAAACCCTATATTCTGAGAAACTATCACGGACGCGAGGGGGTTACCTCCTGGGTTGAACTGGACAACATAGGGCAGGAGGTAACACTGGGCCGAGTGGATCGAAATCTGGAACGGATCGCTTTGGCCCGGGGGAGAATCGCGGAATACCGTGACACGGTCACCTGCCGCACCACTTTCGCCATTGAGCTGGCGGATGTCAGGCAATTTATCCAAAATGCTCCGGGAAACCATTTTGCTCTGGTCTATGATGACTGGAGCCAAGCACTGAAGGCTCTGGGACAGGCCCTTGGCATCGAGGTTACCCTGGTCTAACTGCCAAACTAGGCCCCTATGCAGGTGGGCAGCCTTGATAGCGCACATGATTTCCGACAAAGGGTTCGTCTTCGTGTGGGCATCTCCAGTCTTTCCAGATGCCCACTAATCATATAAAGCTCCTCTATATCAGAAAAGACCTCCGGGAAAACTGAGCTGGGCACCTGCCTGAATGCTCACGGAGGTCTGGACTCCTACCCTCAGATACCCTGCTGGGACTTGCTTTGATTTCCTTGCTGCGCTGCTCTTTATTCGACGGCTCCTTCTGCAAGATCTGGGGCTTTTACCCATACGTTCCTCTATTTTCCCGACGCGCCCAAAAGGCTTGCAACGCACGTCCCCCCAAGCACCCCCTTGACAGCTTGAAGAACGTTTTATAGACTTCTTGTCTTTGAGGAGGGCGAGTTTGAATATGGGACGCCTGAAGGTGAAGGTCGGCCCTTCCTTACTCGTCCTGCTGCTAGTTTTGGCCGGATTTCTGGCCCTTATGCTATCGCCACTGAGCACTGCCGCAGCCTCAGGCGATACGGGCCAGCTCCGGGGCATTGTTAAGCTCCAGGGCCGTAGCAACTACCAGGGAGCGAATGTCACCTTGGTGCCCACCCAAGGAGAGCCCATCCAAACCACCGCAGGTAGTGATGGAAGCTTCTCGCTGGTTGTCCCCTCAGGCACTTACCAAGTCAAGGCCTCCATGGCACCGGGCTACCTTAGCGCCCAGAGGGAAAGCGTGACGGTGAAGGCGGGGGAGGCAACTATCCTGCCCGAGGTGATGCTTCTGGCTGGCGATGCCGATTCCAGTGGCAGTGTGAACGCCCTTGACCTGGCTCTGCTGGGAAGCGAGTTCGGCAGCCCAGCCGCCGACACCGAGCCCGCTGACATAAATGCCGATGGGCTTGTCGACATCTATGACCTGGTGCTGGTCGGGCTTAACTTTGGCAAGTCGGAGAGCCTCTGGACAGGGGAGGTCTCTTATGAGCCCCTCCCCACCGGCTATGTCCTTTCCGTTTACCCCTCAGACGGGACAACCGATGTGCCCTTGGATTCCCAAATTGTTATCACATTCAGCCAGGAAGTGGATAGGGACTCCTTTGAAGCCTGCTTCGAAAGTTACCCCGCTATCTTCCCCTCCTGGCCCGCCCAGTGGAGCAGCCCCACAGTCACCATAACCCCCGCCTTTCGTCTGGCACCTAACACCACCTACACTGTCTATTTGCGGGGAGACATATTGAGGAATGCCCAGGGCATCCCTGTGGGGGAGGACTACATCTGGCAGTTCACCACCGGGCCATCTCAACCCCACCCCGGTGAGCAAATTGCCTTCGTGCGCCGCGCCGCCCCCGACGCCCCAGCTAACCTTTGGCTGATGAACCCCGACGGGACAAATCAGCGGCAGTTGACCGCTCTCCCCGCCGCTGCCATTCTGGGAAAGGCCATTTACAATGTGGAGACGCCTGCCTTCTCCCCCGACGGCACCCGCATCGCCTTTACCTCCAACCTGGGTTCGGAGTTCAGCCTGATCGACTACAATATCTTTGTAGTCAACGAGGACGGCGGCATGGTGCGCCTGGTAACCGGGGATGCCGACCCCGGCCAGCGCCCGGGGGCCACAGGCACCATCCAGGGGCAGGTGCAATTCCCCGATTACTCCGATCTCGGTTCCCACATATCCCCGGGTAGCTTCCGCGTCTATGCCAAAGGCACGGGACACTCCGCGCCGGTGGATGAGACGACTGGTGCTTTCATCCTCGCTGGGGTTCCTGAGGGCGAGGGCTGGGTAAAGGTTCGGGGAGGTTACACTGCGGGCGTGGGTGTAGTTCAGGGCTCCCAGCAGACCTTCGTCGTCGCTGACCAAGTTTTCCAGGCGAGCCCCGAATTGAGCGCCCGCATGTTCAAGGCGATGCATCCCTCCTGGTCCGGAGACGGCACTAGGCTGGCCTACACTTTCAACCTGGTCACCCCGGAGCTTTACCAGGGGGCCGTAGTGCCCTCGGAGAAGCCGGCCATCGCCATCATAAACGCCGATGGCACCGATTCCAGGCTGGTCTTCCCCACCGGTGAGGAGGGGGCCTACTACCAGGCAGCCTGCCCCGCCTGGTCTCCGGTTGCTGACCGCCTCGCCTATGCCATAACTGTTGACCTGACCGACCCCGCCTGGCAGCCGGGGCGGGGGATATGGGTGAGCGACGCCGAGGGCGGGAACCGTAGCCAGCTAACCTCCCTGCCCATGGATCCATATGCCCAGGGCATCTACTGGGACCTCTACCCGGTATGGTCCCCCGACGGCACCCGCATCGCCTTCAACCGATATGTGATCTACTGGAGCATGTTTGGACTGCCCACCAGCGGCTCCTCGGACATTTATGTGATGAATGCCGATGGCAGTGGTCTGACGTGTCTCACCAGCTCAGGTGTGAACGAATACGCCGAGCATCCGAGTTGGTCCCCGGATGGCAGTCGGATCGTGTACCATGTGGGCCTGGGAGGGGATCCTTGGACCTTTGAGCACGAGAGCTACGACATCTGGGTGATGAACGCCGACGGGTCGGGGAAGGTGCAGCTTACCGACGATGGCAGCAGCGCCTTTCCCTCCTGGGGGAGCCCACAGGAATAATGCGGAGGTTAACGAGATGAGGCGGCGCGTTGCACTCATCGCTTTCAAATTGATGGCAGTTCTCCTTGTGGTAGCGTTTTTCCTCTCCCTCTTGCCCGAGCGCCAGGCTCAGGCAGCCTGGCCTCACTTGAACATCTCGCCCACCTCAGGTCCCCCTGGAACGGAGGTGAGCTACTCCGGCTCCATAGGCTACGCCCGGGGGGGCGTGGGCATTGGCATAAGGTGGGCAAGTAGCTCAGGAGTTGGCTATAAGACTATTGACACCACCCACACTGATAACCAAGGTAATTTCTCCGGCATCTTTATCGTGCCCAATGTTCCCCTCGGTCAGTACCGGGTGGAGGCGGTGTCTTTCGCTACAATGCCGGCCACCTACTTGGGCAGCAGGTATTTCAGCGTGAAACAGGAATCTGAGGAAACCCTCATCTTCAAGAGGCCTGAGTATGGTGTACTCTTTGATGTACATGTGCTCTCAACAGGGGAGGGGTTGGCAGTGGGCGAGTCTGGCACTGCCTTGTATTACGATGGCAGGGGTTGGACAAGAGTATGGCACAAGTTTACCTCCTACAACCTATGGGCAGTGCACGGGACCTCACCGGAAGACTTCTGGGCAGTGTCCTCCAACGCCATCTATCATTATGACGGGCATGGGTGGAGGCTATCTGCGAGTGGAGACGGCTGGAGGCTGCGGGATATATGCATGCTCCCATCCGGCGAGGGATGGGCTGTAGGCAAGGTCATTCTGCATTACAAGAACGGCTCTTGGAATACTGAGTATACCGGCAAGCAGTTGTACAGTATTGACATGCTCTCCGCCACGGAGGGCTGGGCAGTGGGCCAGAATGTCCTCCTTCACTGGAATGGTAGCTCCTGGGTTGAAATAGAGGAGGTACTGCCCGTGGCTGAGCACATGGCTGTGGACGCGGTCTCAGCCAACGATGTATGGGTGGCGACGGCCGGAACAGCCATGTATCACTACGATGGCCAGAGCTGGCAACCAGTGCCTGTCCACTTGGCCCAGCCCGGCATAATAAGGTCCATCGACATGGTGTCCTCGCAGGTGGGGTGATAGTTGGGAGCTTCTACTCGCTAGACCCCAAGGGCTTTGTAGCCCGCTATGATGGCAGCAAGTGGTCGCAGCTGGACTTTCCTATCAATGCTGACCTCTATTCCATATCTATGCTCTCTGCCGAGGAAGGCTGGATTGTAGGGGGACGATATGGTCGCCACGTTCTTCGCAGGTTGACCAACGGAACCGTGGCCCCCACCATCGTGGGCCGTGGCCTGGCCCTGACTCCCTACCAGGGTCCTCCTGGTCAGAGAGTCACGGTTGAGGGCACAGGCTTTGCCTCGCATTCCCTGATAAACATTTCCTGGGGGGAGCCGGAGCAGGTCGGGCCCGGGGGCTTGGTGCCGGTGTGGACCGACGAGCGGGGAGAGTTCTCCACCGCCATCTATGTTCCCTATGATGCCGCCACCGGCATTCACAAAGTGGTGGCGAGCACCCACTACATCTCATCCACCGGGCAGTGGAGCTATGAGAAACTGGCCGAGGCCGTGTTCACGGTGACCTCAGGCGCCCCTTACCAAATTGTGACCCCAGAAGAGATTATCCATGTGAGGCTGCCGGGGAGCTACGGCGAGCCTGGCCCTGAGCCCGATGGCCAGTACACCATCCGGGCCAGGATCGGCACCGCTCAGGGTCCGGCCTCAGGGGTGCCGGTGAAGTTCAGGGTGACGCGCTCTCCTGGCGGCACCTACGTTAGTCCTACCAGTGCCACCAGCGACCTTGATGGCTATGCCTCTACCACTGTTTACCTCTCGGTGGCCGGGGATAGTATCATCACCATCGAGGCCGGTTCCGGCAGCAATAAGGCGACGGCAACGGTGACGCTTCGTGCCTTTAAGCAGGAGCCACCCCCCAGCCTGCCCCCGGGCTATATCCCCGGCCCCATAGAGGGGCTGCCCACTGGCCCAGAGGCACCCCCCGACATCGCCCTCAACCCCGACTATGGCATGCCGGGCAGTGAGATAGAGGTGACCCTCACCGGATTTCAGGTTGGGCAACTGGTTGACCTCTTCCTGGACGAGGTGCGCTTGAAGTCGCTGTATGGCGTCTCCCTGACCATCAAGACCACGCTCACCATTCCCTGGGACACGCCGGTGGGGGAGCACACCATCATGGCGCTGGCTCGACCGGACCCTGTGAACCCGGAGGTGGAGCAGTATGCCGCCGCCCCCCTCTGGGTAGGCCCCCCTCGCCGGGTGGACCTGCTTTGCGACGAGTTAGTGGCGCTCCGCCAAGAGATCGAGCTCGAGGGAGCCAGGTTTCGCCCTCAGGAAGAGGTAGCGATCTATCTCCAGGTGGCTGGCGGGACGAGGTTCAGCCTGGGCTCGGCCACGGCTGACGACTCGGGATCCTTCAGCACGAGTGTCGCCATTCCCGGCCATGCGCCGCCGGGGGAAGCCAGTCTGGTAGCGGCGGGGAGCCAGGGCAGTATGGCAGCTGTGACCATCACCATTGAGGCAGCGGCCCAACCCGCTGAGTCGGTTGACGACATCCCGGATGTGGCTGGCCTACAAATGAGAATCGATAACTGGGTGAGCCGGGTGAAGGCAGCCCAGGCGAACCGGGATGCCCTGGTGGCCCAGCTCAACACAGCGAATGAGGACCTGGACACATTGACCCAGGCCTTCAAAGCCGACATTGAGGAGAGATATGGAGCCAGAGTCTATGAACTATACGGCCGCATCAAGGAGGCCGTTGATGCCTTCTGGGCTGCCATCGAGCCGCAGCTTGCAGCGATCAAAGAAAATACGGAGAAATTCAAGCAGGCTGTGTCGGAATGGTTCTTTGACCTCCACCGCCGTTACCTTTCCCGGTTGGAGGAGGCCGCCGTCGGCATCTACCAGATCGGCTATCGCCTGGGCTGGGGCCAGTCCCAGGAGGAGATCAAGGACTACCTCAGCCACCTCACCCCTGAGGAGGCAGAGCAGGCCTGGAAGGCATTGACCGAGGATCCGGAGTGGGGGCAGGCCATAGAGGAGTTTAACTATAACTGGAAAGCCATGTCCGCTGAGATCGAGCAACTGGCCAGCAACCCGGCCAGCCACCCCGTTACCGCCCCCTGCTGGAGCGCGCTCTGTGATAGCCTGGAGCAAGTCAGGGACCAGGCGGAGCAGTTGTTTTCGGAGTTTGGCGGCATTAGCGATTGGGCCCAACCCTGGGCCCTGGAAATGGTGGAGTGGGGTCTCTCAGAGTTTGCCCGCCGCTTTGGCCCCTGGGCTGACAATTTCTATGGCGACTTGGTACCCCAGGGACAGGAACTCACCATCGAGCTCGATTCCATCGCCATCTCTGGGGAGAGCCTGAAGGAAGCCCTGGCTGACAGGGAGGAGCCCGAAGCTCAACAGGCGTATCAGATCATCGAGAGGTGGCTGGAATGGAGCCGCGCCCAGGCCCGCTCAGTGAGCGGACTGGTTAACCAAATTAGCCACCGCTATATGGGGATGAGGTCCCAGTTCATCTATCCCGGGGAGGGCCTGAACAATGCCACGGCGCCGGCCGGGCTGCTAACGGAGTTGGGGGTTGAGCCCTCTGCAAAGGCGCTCGAGGTGATCCGCTCCGAAACAGAGAGAACAGTCCCCCCGGATGTTCGCCTGTTTGGCCCGGTCCTGGGCGCCCTAGAGACCTTAGTGGCAAACCCGCCTCAGGATGGCAAGCCATTTCAAAGCATGGACATAGTCCTCCACTCCCCGGGGGTGTTGTTGGTCACCGACGCTCAGGGCCGCCGTGTGGGCACCCTCCCCGACCTCAGCAGCAGCGTTAATGAAATCCCCGGCGCCTTCTATTCCGGGCTGGCTGCCGAGGCTTCCCATATCCGGATACCCAATCCCGAGGGCCAGTACACCGTTGAGGTAGCAAGCATAAGTGCCGGCTCATATTCTATTAGCCAGAGCTTCGTCTACGAGGGAACCGCGGTCGCCGGGGCCACAGAGATAGGGGTGGCACTGCCGGGGGTCGTCCAGGCTACCACGGTTTCGGGGAGTGTCCCCTTGGCCCCGGTCTCCGGCCGCATTGACCTTCAGGGACGGGGGGACAAGAGTGGGGCCACTGTAGTGGTGAGTGGACTGGCAACCGCCACCGACGCGGCAGGCAGTTTCTCCCTCGACGTGCCCAGTGGCGTTTACCACGCTGTCACTGTCAGTATGCCCGGCTATCTCCCAGCGATGATGGTCGTGAAAGGACAGGCAACGACTTTGCCCGATGTTGTTCTTTTGGGCGGCGACTCGAATGGAGATGGCAAGATCGATATACTCGATTTGGCGGCTGTGGCTGCGAGCTTCAACACTTCGCCGGTCAGCCTTGGGCCACCCGACATCAATGACGATGGGGTCGTGGACATCTTCGACCTGGTACTAGTTGGACTGAACTTCGGGAGAACCGAAAGCCCCTGGCCAAACTCAAAGGGAGGTCTTGCATCCTAAGAAGATATCTATTCGCTTTGAAGGGTTGCGCATTCTCTCAGGTGCCTCTTCATATTCCAATACCTCCTGGTGAGAGATTTCCCCCTCTACCAGGAGGAATGTTTTTGGGGGTATTCAGCGATAGCTTTTTCGCAGAAAGCGATAGACAAACTTGCATGTTCTCATAGGATGCAATATTGCATACTTCCCGTTTTTATATAAAGTTTTCAGGGGTGTATTTCTTAAGTGCTTATATTTAATTTGACGTTGAGTTTGCCTAAAAATGTTTAAGAATTCCTCGTATGGCACCTGTTTATCGATATAGAAGTTGTTTTCCACACTGTCCTGGGGT
Organism: Dehalococcoides sp. JdFR-54; assembly: GCA_002011475.1. Classification (GTDB taxonomy): domain Bacteria; phylum Chloroflexota; class Dehalococcoidia; order JdFR-54; family JdFR-54; genus JdFR-54. Next base: position 37,868 of record MTNP01000003.1, on the reverse strand, counting down.
TCCATATTGAACAAGCGCCAATCCATGTCATCAGTTACGATGCCTTCCTTTTTGCAGTAGTCCCACAATTCACTACCGGGCAAGGGGGTGGTGATCGATAAGTGCACTGACCTTAATGGCTGTTCCCTTATGAATTTGAGGGTCTCTAGCATCTCCTCTTTTGTTTCAGTCGGTGTTCCCATCATAAATTGTCCATAGATGCCGATACCATATTTCTTAGCCAGGTGCACTGCATTTCTATTCTGCTCGGCGGTTACTGACCCCCTTTTTAAGTAGTTTAAAACCCTCTCTGAGCCAGACTCAATGCCGAGCGCCATTTGAACAACATTCAGCCGTTTAAGTAATGCCAATAATTTTTCGTCAATCAGGTTTGATCTACCATCTACTAAAAATTTTACCTTCCCTAATATTTCGTATTCCTCAAGAAGTTCTATGAGTCGCTCAATCCTTTCGGTATTCACAATGAATAAATCATCAACAATGGCAATCCCTTCCAATTTGTATTCATCGACAAGTAGTTTGATTTCCCTTGCCACATACTCTGCGGAATGCAATCTTAATTTCCGCCATTGCTGAGGCACTTGACAGTATATGCATCGGTAGGGACAACCTCTGGAAGTCAACATCGAGGTCCCTCTCAGATATTCATGGTTAACCAGTATGTCAGCAGGCCGCAAATAATTTGACATATCAAACAACGATCTGTTAGGGAAAGGTATCTTATCAATTGGTTCAATTAATTCCCTGGGGGGTGTTATTATATTTTCTCCGTTGTCGTGATATACGATCCCCTTTATCTTTTGCAGTTCTGAATTTGCGAAATCTCCCTTTTCATCAAAAAGCTTCATCAGCTCAAGCATGGTTTCCTCACCCTCACCGATGACACCTACATCTACATGTTCCGAAAGTTTATGTGGCAGAGAAGTTATGTGTGGTCCTCCCAATATGATTGGGACATCCAAGCATTTCTTTACCTCTTTTATCAAATCAACAACTTCGAAATAATTGGGCGTCGATGAAGTAAATCCAAGAACATCCGGTCTACTTCTGATTATCTTTTCCTTTAAATTTTCGCTCGAGTCTATGATTTCAATATTGATAGACTTTAAATACTTATCCAAATAGGATGCGATATAACCCAATCCCAATGGAGGGTATATCATTTTCCATGGATTCACTAATACCAGTTTCTTCATTGGATTTCCTCATAAACCTTCAAAGTCTCCTCTGCTGCTTTATCCCAGCTGAACATCCTAGCCCTTTGTAACCCCTTTTGAATCAAATCTTCCCTCAAACTAGGATCAGTTAAAACCTCATACATCACTCTCGCCAATCCTTCAACATCATAAGGGTCAACCGTAATCCCTCCCTCACCGACAACCTCCGGTAAGACCGAGACATTGGATGTTATGACCGGCGTGCCACAGGCCATCGCCTCCACACAAGGCAAACTGAAACCGGTATACAAACAAGGGTAGACAAACAAATCAGCGCAGTTATACCATCTGGGCAACTCCTCCTCGGCGACATATCCGACAAATATAACATCATTTTGTAGATTCAGTTCCTCTATTAATCTTAAAAGCTCTTCCCTCGCCCCTCGCCACTGGGGATTACCTACTTTCAATAATTTAACCTCTGGCAGCATCCCTCTCAACCTGCCGAACGCCTTTATCAACAGGGGAACGTTCTGCCTGGGATGTTCAGAGCCAACATATAATACAATCTTTTGGTCATCTGGGATATCATATTTTTGTAAAATTTCCCTTCCCCTTTTTACATAAAAAAGGTCATGGTCGACGCCAGGGTATACTACACGGATCTTGGCTTCGGGGTAGCCCACATGCTTGACGATGTCATTTTTAGAGAACTCTGAGATGGTAATAATTCTGTCCGCTTTTTTCATCCCGCTTATATTGAGCCTCCAATAGAGCGAGCGGGTATTTGAATATATATAGGGTATGAGATCATAGCAAGTGACAATGGTCTTTTTTAATTTAATTAATCTCAATAGATATGCCAGTTCTTGGCTTGTTACATGCCTTATATTGCCTTTTTTCACTCTTTTCCTAACTAGGAAAGGGTATCTAAGGTACCTGTCAATAATATCGCTACCCCATCTTATCCTATTTATGAAAGTATTATTGGCAACTGATCCTAGAGGGCTAGCCAAGGGACGCCCTTGGAACCTCGGCAGAAGAATGGCTCTGCCCCATCTTCCTAACAGTCGCCCTAAACCGGTATATTCAATAACGTTCAGTTCGACCCCCTTTAATCTCTCATGTATCTCTCTCTGATATTTGGCTATGCCGAATACTTCGGTAGTCTTTAACCCTTTTATATAGTCAATCTCTATCATACACTTCCTCATAAACCCTCAAGGTCTCTTTTGCCGTTTTCTCCCAGCTAAACAGCTTCGCCCTTTCCAGTCCCCTTTCCCTCATATCCCGCCTCAAACCTTTGTTCGAAAGAACTTCACCCATCGCCTCTGTCCACCCATCGACATCGTAAGGATCGACCATTATCCCGGCATCGCCAACGACCTCGGGCAGAGATGAGGCGTTTGAGGTTATCACCGGGCAGCCACAGGCCATAGCCTCCAATGGGGGCAATCCAAAGCCTTCATATATAGAGGGGAAAACGAATAAATCTGCGGCGTTATATAGCTTTGGCAAGTCTTCCCCCGGGACATAGCCCAGGAAGATCACTTCCTTATCCAGGCCAAGCCCTTCCACCGTTCTAAAGATATTTTTATACTTCCACCCTCTTCCCCCTCCGATAACCAACCTATGCTGCAGGCCTTGATTTTTTAGTTTGTGAAATGATTTAATTAATGTTGGCAGGTTCTTTCTTGGCTCCAGCACTGCCACGCTGAGAACGAATGGGAAATCGAGGCTATATTTTCGCTTGACCTCAGCCACCTCCTTCTCTTCCAGTGGCTGGAATCGCTCATCTGCCGCCCCGTAAACCACCCTTATTTTCTCGTGCGGAACCTTTAAATGCTCCATTATGTCCCTTTTTGAATTCTCACTGATGGTGATAACTTTATCCAGATTTTTTACCCTCGGATATAATAATTTATGTGCCAGCACATAGCCTCTGTTGTGTGTTTCTGGAAAAAGTAAGGGGGTCAAATCATATATAGTCTCCACCCTCTTAAAAGGCACATCAAACAAAAGTAAACCAGGACCAGCCGGATCATGAACCAGGTCGAGGTCCGTTTTTCTGAGCCTCAGGGGAAGATTGAAAAGTCGCCAGATAAATCCTCCACCAGTGGGAATGCCGAATTTAGATATAAGTATTTCCTTATTTAATCTATAAATATCTAGTTCCTTTGCCGATTGATGGATCAGATAGTATTCATTTTTTTTATCTATCTTGTTCAGATTCTTTATCAAATTATATGTGTACGTTCTGATGCCACCAACATGATTATCTATTTGGTCCGTGAGAATGCCTATCTTCATTTTAATCCCTCATAAAACTTCAAATCGCTTGGCTTATCTGTAAACCCCTGCACCACCATTATCGTAGATTCTATCCCTATTAAACAAGGCTAGATTTTCCACATCCACATATTCCTTTGCCAGTGCCTCTATGGCTGTATAATGAGGTAGTATGGTATGCTCCCTGATATTATAGCTTCTCAGAAATATATATGCCTTATCAGGGATTGGGGCTAGTGGTTGCTCAGCACCTCGCCTAAATGGTTCCACCGATTCACCCAATTGACCCCCAGGATAGGCATAAAACAACGCGGTTCCATAAAGATCGACATAAACTTTCAAAGAATCATCCTTATTGCTTAATAGCCATTTAGCACTAATTTCCTCCCGATCATTGAAGCGCCAATAGTCCCGGCTACCATCCAATGGCATTGACAAGGGATAATCGTTTGCCATGGCATAAACAAACCTAGTGCTAAACAGGAAGAATATTATCAGAAAAACAGCCATAACCTTAAGGAGGGCTTCGGACTGAGATAGTGGCGATGAAATTTGAGCAGGAATTCCTCGCCGACTTTCATCGAAAGCTCTACGCCTCACAAAGCCCGGCGCCTTTGAAATCAACCGGAAAACGGTCTTACCGCCTAGAATGCAGAAGGGTGCCAGGAAAAGGAGAGAGATGAAATACGGCCTTGATATGCCAATGGTATTTGATAAAGTGGGAATAACCGTACAAGCAGCCAGTAAGAGAAAGCACGGGATCGAGAAAGAGATATACTCCTCATGAAATCTCATCTCTCTGCGTCTCAATATCAACCCAATGACACCTATAGCAATAAAAATCTGAACAACGATATGCAGCCATCGGTTCGCCTCACGCAATAGGGAGGTTGTTTCCACTATCACTCTTCCCACTGCGTATCCTGCCTGGGGATTAAAAAGATCCACGTAGAAGGTTTCATAGATACGATGACCGATGCGCACCATACTATCAAACGGGGCTGAGCCAGCAGTATACATATACCACGCCAAACAGACGGTAATAAATATTAGGGTTGAGCCATAAGTAAAAACTTCACTCCTATACTTCGTGATAGCCAATATCGCCAGAGCAGAAAGCCAAAGGAGCAAATACATATACGCTGTGCCATAATGGGATAGGACCACCCCGACAAGAAAGGTTATAAATAACGCCCTCTTTTTAAATGGGTCTAATCCCCTGTTCACCGTCAGTAGTATCAACAATGTAAGGAACAACATAGCCAATTGTTGTTTGCCCAACCACAGCATTTCGCCATAAAACGTCCCAAATGAAACGAAAAAGAATGCCGCTAAGAAGGCGATTTTTTCACCGGTCTGCTGGCGAAATGCCTGATATAACCCTAAAGGCACTAGCGAGAAAAGGAGGGGATAGATAACCTTGAAAATCCATGTCCCCTCTATGTTCAGCAGACAGGAGTAAATAGTCGGCCATATGGTGATGCTTAACATGGCATTAAATGCAGTAGCAGGGGCCGTTGAATCCCAATATCCCTTCGTCTCCACCAACTTATGAAGATGGTATTCATAACGAATATCAGCCCCGCTCAGATTCATGGTTATAAGTGAGCTATGACATAGGATAGATATAGCGATCGTCGCTATCGCCAGCGGATAAAGATTCCTGGGGATGAATCTGCTAAAGGCAATCAAAGCAGCAATTAGCGCAATTAGGACAAGCAACGAAAGCAGAAGTCGATTGTCCTGATGAAAATTAACCAAGTAGGTGCCAAAGATGCTCACAAAGGGAAGTAAGAGCAAAAGGAGGGCGGGGGGTGATAATATCTCCCTGAAATCTATCGGGGCTGGATGGGAGAAGTCCTTATCCCTCCTATAAGCAAGGGCGCACATTATCAGTATGATGATGCCCATGGTGATTGTCAGAGGAATGGTCGAAATCGGCCTCGAGATACCGATGCGAGGATAAAGGGCATTCATCAGCACTCCAGTGAACATAAGGAAAACGATGCTTAGGCCGACGGAATATAAAAGGGTTTCTATGGTGCTCAGCCTATGTATTTTGAGGATTCGGAGGATGATGACTCCTGGCACGAAGGAGAGGTAGATAAAGCCAACAACTTGCCTTAGTCCAGGGATGTTTAAACCTAGGACAGCCAAACCCATGAGGGCGAACATCGCCACTTGAATGGCGATAATGACCTTGAGAAACTTTCCGAACTCCCAGTCGTTCATTCGGATTAAATCACTTATTGCCATAACCCCAATCCCTTGCCCCACCTTCTATGTTTTTGCAACGATTTCCCCGTAGACCACGAGAGTTTTCTCAGCGATCTTATCCCAAGATAATTCCCGCTTCATTTTTATGTAGGCGTTCTTCCCCATCTCTTTCCTCAACTCGTCATTGCTTAATAACTTAATTATCGCTTCGGCCAAACTTTCGCTGTCTCTTAAAGGAACAATAAAGCCCGTTTTCCCATCTTCCACTACTTCTGGAATACTGCCTACATTGGTTACTACGACCGGTTTTTTGAAAGCATAAGCGATTGGTATTATTCCACTTTGTGAAGCATGAACATAAGGGAGAACTACCACCTTAGCTCTTTGAAAGAACATCGCCACCTCCTCGTTAGGTATATATCTATTGTGTATCTCAATATTATCAATAGTTTCCATCAGATTGGCATACTTCCTGAGGTCACCTTTTCCGGCAATGATTATTTTTGCGTCTGGAATTTTCTTTGAAATTAATGGGCTCGCTTTTAGTAAATATTCAAGTCCCTTGTATTGGGTGATTTGACCAAAAAAAAGCACTGCGTTTATTTCTTGAATATCCGTTTTGCTATACTTGGTGAAAAACGAATAGTCTCCGTGAGATACAACATAGCACTTCTTCTTTATGCCCAAGCTTCCTAATGATTTCTCCAGCCTATCTTTCTCAACCTGCCCGTGAACGATAAAGGCCCGCGATAGATATTTAAAATTCCAATTGCGAGCAATAATTTTGTGCAGCCTTTCAAATCCAATATGCGGCTCAGCATCATGGACAGTAGCAAGTATTGGATACTTTTTACGCAGGGGGAAAAGTAGAAGATTCCACAGATGGTGCGGTTGCTGAAGATGAATAATATCTGGTTTTTCCTTTTGGATAGCCTTAAGAAAATTAAGCGCTCTGTTAATAAGTAAGGTATTTATTATAAAATTCTTTTTTGTATCCCCAACGGGAAGCAGAGTCAAGTTTACGGAGTTATTAAAAAGCTCCTTCTCCGCCCCTATCGGAGCAATCACTGTCACTTGATTACCTCTTGAAAGTGCACTGGAAAGCTGAGACGTATATTGTAAAATTGCTCCGTGCTTATCTATAACAATTATTACTACCTTCATCTTGTTTTATTCCTCTTGCGCTCATTTCTACGTCTCTTTATACCCTAACTATTCTTTAAATAGGTCTCTCTTCATCGCTTTCAACAAGCTCACAGGTTACCAGTCCGGCCAGCCTTAGATACGAGTCTCTCTGCCAACCTGCTACTAGTATGTTTCCCTTCGGTGACGCCAAGCAAGCTGCCAAATGATATACCTAAGAAACTTTGGGTTTAACAGGCTCATCGCCAGCCTGAGAGCGCCGGCTCTGAACTCCCCATCTCTTATTCGCTCCAGAAGGGCCCTGATTACCGTTGGCCAGTTATACCGATGCGGCATTTTGAAATCTCTCTTAAATAGATTCCTCACTTCCTTTTTCTCGCTCCCCCCCAACTTGGTTAATATTTGTTCAAGTACTCCAGGCGTAAAGCCGTGGGCGGATTGATGGAGTGCAGCAACCACAGAACAATGGGCTCTTGTGGCCACGGTAACATTGTGGTCCCCGGCTAGACGAAGAAGATTACTTACCCCATTTGAGCCCATTTCAGCCAGGTAATAAATTGTTGCATAATATACGAAAAGCGTACAAAGCTGCTCTACTAGGGAATGGGCAATGATGGCTATTAGGTCAGCTTCAGGCTGCAGGATCTTAACCCCCTCACCCAATACATTAGTTTCTGCAGTGTATTTCGCCAGCTTTCCCTTGTTTAAATAGGGGATATAATTGGCTGCTACTTTTCTATAAAAGTCAATATCGTAGACATCTTTTGTGTGGGAGCCTATATGATGAGAATGTCTAGCATCGTGAACCTCAAACTCCACCGGAGATGAAACATCTTCAATCCTCTCATAGCCGGCATTAAGCATAATCTCAACGGTTTTCTTAAATTCCTTATCCGAGCCGAAGTGTATCACGTCGACGTCATTTGGGACCGCTGGGTAAGGCATGGTACTTTTGAAGATTGCATAATCAATATTATGGGCGTTAAACAATTTGGAAACCCTTCTTGCTGTAAGCAGATGTTCATCGTGTTTTTCACATTCCCTCTGGTACTCCGATTCGAGGCCGAACCTCTCGAGTTTTCCTCGCTTCTTTAGCGTTTCCAGATAAAGTAATCCTATTTTATTTTTGGTAGCATATCTGAACAAATCTATCACTTCGTTCCTGCTTTCAGGCAAATCCGATCCTTGTCCTTCTACAAATGGAGAACCTATTATCTTCAGGATTCTTAAGGTTGTATTCTCTGCCATACCTTCTTTTGCACCTCGCACAGCAAATCTTCTGGCCTTCTTAGCCCATCCAGGATTATCATGCCGTACTCTTTAGCGATATCGAGATAAAGGCTACGCCTCTCCTTTAAGTACTCCACGGAGGGTGTATCAGATTTCCGCTGGTAAGCAACTTCCTCTGGAAGGTCGAGCAAGAATGCCATATTTGGCTTTGGAAATATATGGAAGAAGTGGTTGACTAACCTCTTTGTCTCGGAATAGGTATAATCGGCGTCCGCTGAGAGGTCGCTTATTGCTGTATCATAAACATAACGGTCACAAATGATATTCGTTCCTAAGAGCAAAGGGAGCCTAATCTTCAACAGGAGCTGTAAGGAATAATCGAATGATAGAATGCCTCTATAAATTGAAAACAGAAATGAATGTTGCTTTATGACCCTTCTTTTGGCACTGGAATAATTCGGGTAGTCTGCAGATATATCTTCCTTCCTAAGGAAGGTTTTTCTCCCAATTATAAAAAGGGGCTTTAACAAAAATGGCTCAAGCCTCCCGTAGACATATTTGCAATGGATGCCTTCCCCCTTCATAATCTCAATAAGATCCTTGGCTAGAGTGGTCTTCCCTGAGCCATCAATACCAGAAAAGCTTATTAGTAAACCCCTTGGGCTTTTTTTCATCACCATTTCTTATTCACGACCCCGTAATAAACTGCTTAACCCGAAGCCTATATTCTTTGTAATCCTGCTTAATGCCTTTAAGAAATCATCTGCATCCGCAGCATAAATGAAGCCTTTCCCCTTTCAATTTCACTGGGCCCTCAAACCTTGTGGAGATGACGGGGCAGGTTATAAGACATGCTTCCATTACTGAGGGGGCATTATATATTTAACCTCTTTCTCTCCAGGGGATCGAGGCTTCCTATGTCAAACCATTCTTCATCAAACACGTAAGCCTGTACCTCCTCCCTCTCCAGTAAATAGGAAATAAAAACCCCCAAATTATCTCGCATCTTGTCAGCACAATACTCCGCTAGAAGGCCGAAGATGCGGGAGGGGAAGATATAACAGGCCGTGGCTATTAAAGAGGAAGAGGGTTGCGCTGGTTTCTCACGGAGTTCAACAATCCTGTTCCCCTCTAGCTTTACTACACCAAACTCCCTCGCCTTGGCTGTATCGCCGATGTCGTGGATGGCGACCAGGGCATTTCTACCGTTATAGGTTTTTATGAAATCCGGGAGGCTGAAATTGAAGTAGTTATCCCCAGCGATGATCAAGAGGTCATCGCTGACGTTCTTGCTACGGATAAATAGGTCTATGGAACTTATGGCGCCTGGCTTATCCTTCTCGCCAAAAACATCCTCTATAAAGATGTCTACTCCTCTGCTTAGGCCCTTCTGCCATTCGAGGAAATCGGCTTCGTATCTTTTGTTTGTGGAGACCACTATGTCAATGTCTGGGGGCACCTTCTTCACGAGATAGGTTATGACGGGCTTATTATTTATCTTAAGCAATGGCTTGGGTATGCGCTGGGTTAGAGGGTACATTCTGGTGCCAAACCCACCGGCTAATAGCAAGCACTTCATTTTGTGGCAAGCCTTCCTTCCCCAAGAATACTCTTATATATTCCCTCCAGTTCCGTCACGACGTTAGTCCAGCTATAGGGCAGCACCTTTTCCCTGGTCTTCGTTTTCCCGGTTGTTTTCTTGACATAGTCCAACATAGGGGCAAAGTCCTCTATCTTGTCCACAAAATACATACCATCACCCTCGGAGAATACCCTGGGGAGGGCCCCGAACCTGGTAGATAACACGGGTAAATTGCAGGCCATAGCTTCCATCACCGAGAGGGGTAGCTCCACGCTGTCTTTGCTGCTCAAAGTAGGAAAGATGTAGCAATCGGCGAGGGCATAGAGTTCCTCAATGTTGGCGAAGTAGCTTCTCCAGACAAGACATCCCGCCTGCTTCAAACCTTTACAAATTCGATGATCCACAGGTTCTATAGAACTGCCTATTACCACTACCTGATTATCCCTTCCTCTTTGTAGGTCTGCCAGCACCTGTAAATTCCTCCCTTTCTTTAGTGGCCCTACATGCAGGATTATGAATTTTTGGGCACTTAGTTGATATTTCCTTCTCAGGTGCTGCCTGCTCTCAGACGTACTCGCCTGAAACTTTTCGGTATCGACACCGTGAGGCAGAAACCGGGTCTTGCACCCCAAGCTGCCCAGTATTCTTTCCGTCTCATGGGACTGAGTCAAAACCAAATCGGGCTTAAAGAAGCAGATGAGCCATCTAATAGGCCCGAAAAAATCAGGGCGTGGCGTGGACATTATGGCCGCAGCGCCTCCGCCAAAAATCTTGGCAGCCCGGGCGATCAGAAAGCTTTTAGTCGAGGGCCCGGGCAAATAATGAATTATTTGGGGCTGGAAGCGCTTGATCCTTTCCCAGAAGCTTATGGTGAATAAGTCTTTTAGACTCAGGTGCAGAACATCATGGCGCTGAGATAGCTCGCTATGCAGATAAAACGCGATATTGCGCATCCCCTCGCCAAGCATCCCCGAATAGTTGCTTATTAAGCATATCCTCATAGCTTAACCAGTTCCCCATGAAAGATTCGCTCTGCCCCTTTTCAGGAGTAACCGACTATCCTTTGATATACATTTTCGGACTCTTCGGCAATGCCATCCCAGGAAAACCTTTCCACATGTTTCCTGGCGTTCTCCGCCATCCTGGATCTGATATCGGGGTTCTGCAATAAATTGCTTATGGCTCTAGCGAGCCCCTCCACATTGCCTCTCTGGGTGACGATCCCGTTATAGCCATCCTCAATAATACACTTGAAGGTTTGCAGGTCGCTCACAACCATAGGTAAACGGGCTGCCGAGGCCTCAAGAAGTACCACGGGGAATACCTCAGAGGTCTGAGTTGAAGGCAGCACAAAGACATCAGCTGCCTTATAGTAGAGCAATTTCACACTTTCCTCGACAAACCCAGCAAGTCTGACGTGCTCTTCAATACCCAGTTGGCTGACAAGCCCTTCAAGGTCTTTTTGCATAAAGCCGCTGCCAGCAATGACAAGCTTAACATGGGGAACTCTTTCAATTATAAGCGGGAGGCTCCTTATTAGGACATCTGGGCCTTTATAAGGGCTTAATTTCCCGACAAAGAGGAGAACGCTGGCATCAGCCGGCAAGCCCAGTTGTTTCCTGCTCTCTCCCTTGGAGCAGGGAATCTCCATATCCTGGATATTAACCCCATTGGGGATGACCGTGATTTTATGCTGATATTTCCGCAGATACCTGGACTCATCTATATAGTGTTCTGATGGCAAGATAATCAGCTTAGCATGGGACAGGAATATAGGGAGCAGAACCTTATTGTAGAAAGTGAGGCTTGCCCATCGCAGGCTTCCCCCGAAGCCTTCCAGGAGATCCCCGTGATACGTAATCACAAGAGGTCTTTTCATGCGGATTGAATACCACCAAGCAGCCAAATCGGAGTGGGGGTTAGGGGAATGGGCATGAACTATCTCCACCTCGTGCTGGAGTGGCTTAAAAAGTAATTTGAGTGAGATTGTTCCGGTCGCTATCCTGAACTGTGTGCCATAGCGATGTATATTCAGGTTATCATAGCTTTCAAGGGAGTCCTTGGAATCGATGGATGTAGTGAAGCAATCTATTTGGTGGCCCCTTCTAGCCATGCCCCTTGCCAAATAGTAGGCAACAACCTCCTGCCCGGCATGGATGTAGCGCTTAAAGTAACCGCTATCATCCAAGGAGTCTTTATAGGGGAAACAACCGATAAAGTAGCCTATTTTCATTGGCTCAGCCCATTCTTTATATGTCTTGCATAGCTAATTACACTTGAAGACCACTGAAAAAGTCGGCTCTGAGCTATCCTCGCCCGTTCCGGTCCTTTTTGCTCCATTATACCTGAAATCAAAACTGAAGGAACCTCAAAAAGCCTACCTTGTATCAGAAATCTATTTACATCAACGCCATCAACAATCCCTCTTCCCTTGGAGAGGAGCACTCCCTTATTTGAAAACATGGTGTCCCCGGACCGACATCGGGGTAAGGACGGTGCTTCGTTCCCCATAGCCACCACCCCCTCAGCGATGTCCTGAATATCTCTGACATCGCCGCTGGTGCTGGGCAAATACTGGGGCAGGATGTAGGCCACTCCCATCGCAGCTCGTTGTCCCGGTCAGATTATGTCGTAGATGTCTACGTTTTCCCCGGAGAGCTGGAGGTCTTTCCGGTATTGTTTCGTGTAACCGGTCAAGTCCCGCATTTTCCAGCCGGTCCACCTAACCATCTTAAAGATGGTGGGGTTGAGGTAGACAAACCTGGCCAGAAAGGCTGTCCTCTGGGCCTCCCTCTCCAGTTTGGAGATGAGATCGTAAGCAGCGGGCCTGAATTTGGCCTTGACCTCCTCAACAGGGCTGCCATGGATGGAAAGGGGCTCTATAGGGAGTACCTTCATAGCATTAGCTATATGTCTTATGCGCCTCGGGTCAAAGCCCATGATCTGGGAAGCCACATAGTCCAGGGCGACCACACTATCGGAGCATAGGATCAGGTTCATCCTCTTGGGGATGCCGGCAATAGGCCCATCCCCCTCCATCCCCACTATGCCGTCCAGAAGGGAAATGGCGGGCTTGAGTACCGAGGCTACATCGGGAAGCAGCGCATCAATATGCCGGTGCATCAGCACCCGGTCGTAGGCAGGGATGCAGCCAAAGAGGTTTTTAAGCCCCAGGCTTACTGAGGTCAGCTTATGCGTCTTCATCGCGCACATATCGAGGAGGATGTCCGAATTCAGCAGGGGCTCAGGGAACTCCAGGGTTGGGAAATGGAAGGGGTTAGGGACCTTTACGGCAATTCTCCTGGCCTCGGATAAATTGATAACCTTGGCTCCGGCCTCCACAGCAGCCGTCTTGAGCCCGCTGCCCTCTAGGGCTGTCCAGGCAGAATTTCGCTGTTGATCCGACTCGCAGACCGTAATCTCCGAGGTATACCCCCGCAATACCTCGATGGTTGCCTTCAAAAATGCGGGGGCGGTAACCTGGCCCGGGACACAGCGGGGGGTGCAAGCATTCACCTTAATGATTACGCTTTTATTGTTTAAGCCCTGAAGCAGCCCCGCAAGCTCCAGGGCTTGTCTTATTTCGCTGGGCATATCGCCAGCATGCTTGACTATCGATACCGTACTCACTTCTATCCTGCTAGCATTCTATAACTATACTAGTTCCCTTTCAATCTCACCACCGATGGAATGGGTCAACTCCGCCTGCCCCTGGAGAATAGACAGAGGGCATTACCTATGCTAAAAGCAACCAGAGTGATGATTAACAGCTTTAGGTTGTTAAGGCCCCTTTTCCACCCGTGTTTTAAGGCAAAAGCGGTCGCAGCGCCCAGTAAGATAGCTAAGGCTAGGGCAATGCCGATGTAAAGATAGAATGCCAGGAGCACGGCCCATCCCGCCAGGAGAAAAACCTCGAGTACCGGGACCAACTGCAGCCGCCGGAAAAAGCCGTGTTTCTTGATGAGGTCCATGTTGGCGCATCCATAGCGAACCATCATTCGGAAGAAGCCTCTTAAGTCCCTGGGGCGATGGTGGCGGACCGCTGCCCTGGGGTTGAACATCAGTTTATACCCTTGGCGAGTGATCCTATAGTCCAAGTCCACATCCTCCCCTGGCCACAGCTCCTCGTCGAAGCCCCCCACTGAATCCACCACTGCCTTCCGGTACATAGAATTGCAAGAGGAGAGGTGCCCTGCGGGCCTGAGTTTCTCCCCCAACTTGATGTATTCGCCGACAAAGCGGATGCTGGTCAAAAAGGCATGTACTTCCTCCTCAAAAGGGGTGGCATTTTGAGGAGCACGCTGGCTGCCTCCTACCCCAGCTATGCTCCCATTAATGAAACCGGCGAGGAGTTCCTCGAGCCAGCGTGAATCTAGGGCGCAATCGGCATCGGCGAAGGCCACATACTCCCCTGTAGCCCGGGAGATGCCCATGTTGCGGGCCTTGCCGGGTCCTACTGCCTCCGTATCCAGGCAGATAAAATGGGGATTTCGGGCTACATATTTATTGATGATACTTTTGGTATTGTCTGTAGAGCCATCGTTGATAATTATCACCTCTAGCCTTTCCCGGGAATAATCCAACTGCTCAAGAGAGGCCAGACACTCCTCCATAGTAGCTTCTGCATTACGGGCTGGTATGATTACGGAAATTCTGGGCTGAGCATTCACTTGGACTTACGGCTATTTAGCAAGTAGGACATGAAGTTCTTGAAACCCCTCAGCTTTCGATACAGGTCGGATGGAGAGCGGGTATTCAGCAGAAATTTCACCATATAGCCCGGCCTAAAGTAAAATTTTTTGAGCCCCAAGTCTGTATAATAGACAATATCCTGTTTCGAAAGCCCGGGGTACTCAACGACTGTGGACTGCTCACCCGCATCCAGCCAGTCCTCCCACGATTCTGCCTTCAGGCTCCCCCTTTCCCGACAGAAATTGTAGTAGGCAGTGCCCGGGAAGGGCACTGCCGCCGAAAACTGAATGGTGGTGAAGTCCTGGCTCAGGGCAAACTCGATGGTCCTCTCCATGGTCTCTTTGGTCTCGCCGGGAAGACCCATAACAAAGCAGGCAGCTATGTCTAGCCCTGCTTCCCGGGCTGCCTTTGTAAACTCCTTGGACTGTTCTATAGTGAGCCTCTTATTCATGCGTTCCAACTGCCCTTGGTCGCCGCTCTCGAAGCCCACCAGCAGCTCACGGCAACCAGCCCGCTTCATCTTCTTAAACAGCTCCATATCCACCACATCGGCTCGCGAATTCACTGACCAGGTGACCTTCAACCCGCGCCTCATAATCTCGTCACAGATCGCTGCTGCCCGCTTTCGGTTCACGGTGAAAGTGTCATCCTCGAAGAATATCTCGCCCCGCTTTAGAGCTGGCCAGCGCTTAAGGTCGTACTCCATCTCGTCGACCACGCTATTCGGCGACCGAAGGCGATATTTGTGTCCATGCATAACCTGCGGCCAGAGGCAGAAGACGCAGCGATAGGGACAACCCCTGCCTGCTATCATGTCCACATAGGGATATAGCTTGCCACCATCGAAATACCTCATAATGTCCAAATGGTGCCAGGCGGGGAAGGGCAGTTCATCTAGATTTTGGATGAAGGGTCTATCAGGGTTGTGCTTAATCCCATCCCTGTCCATATAGGATATGCCAAGAACGCTGCTCAAATCCTTGCCCTTCTCAAAGCTTTGCACTACATCGAGGACTGTATAATCGTATTCACCCCTGCATATTACATCTACCGCGCCCTTAGCCTCCAGCAGTGTCTCCTCGGGGAGCGCCGTAGCGTGCGGACCCACCATAACCACCTTGCTGCCGGCCGCCTCTTTGATGACCCGGGCACAACCTATGTCCGAATAAATGGAGGGGGTAGTGGAATCTAATACTACTACGTCGGGCTGTTTTGCCTGCACCAGCTCCCGCAACTTGTCCTTGCCCCAGTTCATAGCCGGAAAATCGTATAGCTCGACATCGTATTGGTGCTTTTCTAGGACAGCGGTAGCGTAGGCCAGCCAGTCCGGGGCCCGCAACACCCTGCCCCTGGTTCGGGCCGCCCATCTCTGAGTGCGACAGAAATCCTTAACAAAGGGCTCGTTAATCACCAATATCTTCACTGCACCGCCCCATCAAACCAGGCTATGGTCTTGCGCAGCCCCTCTTCCAGCCCCACTCGTGGCTCCCAACCTAGGAGTCTCCGGGCCTTGCCTATGTCGGGGCAGCGCCTTATGGGATCGTCCTCGGGCAAAGGGTAGAAGGCCAGCTGGGATTGGGAGCCAGTCAGCCGCTTAATCATCTCCGCCGTCTCAAGGATGGTGATCTCCGTGTCATTGCCGATATTGACCACCTCCCCCTCCGCCCCAGGGGAGGTGGCTAGCCTCAACAGTCCCGCTACCTGGTCAGTGACGTAGCAGAAGCTCCTGGTCTGCCTGCCTTGGCCGAATACCGTTATGTCATTTCCCCTCAATGCCTGACTTATGAAGCGGGGCACTGCCCGGCCGTAAATGCCGTCGGCCCTCATCCGAGGCCCATAGGTATTGAAGATTCGGGCTACCCTGGCATCCAGGCCATACTGCCTCCTGAAGGCGGCGACATAGGCTTCCCCACATCGCTTCGATACTGAATAGCAACTTCTCATCTTGGTGGGGTCGATATTACCGGCAAAGGACTCCGGGGTAGGTACCAGGGATGGGTCGCCATAAACCTCGCTGCTGGAGGCGAATAGAAAGGTAGCCCCGAATTCTCGGGCTATCCCCAGCGCGATTAACGTGCCTTGAGTATTGGCCTGGATTATCTCCTCGGGGAACCTTTCGAATTCAAAAGGGGAGGCCCTGCTAGCCATATGGATCACCAAATCCAGTTTCAAATCGGGTTGCAGGGGCTGCGTTATATCATGCTTGATGAATTGAAAGCCGTCTTTACCCCGAAGGTGAGCAATATTCTCCTCAGCGCCGCTGGAGAGGTTGTCTACACATAGCACCCGGGCCCCCTTATACATCAGGGCATCACACACCCAGGAGCCCAGAAAACCAGCACCCCCGGTCACCAAGACGGTTTTGCCGGCCAGGTCTATATCTCTGAGGTATTCCCCTATATTAATGATATCATTATCCGGGCAGCTCACCAACAGATACCTTCGTAAACGCTGGCTTCCTTGGCTTTAGATAGTCTTCTGCCATCTATAACGACCTTGCCTTTATAGTCCACTCTCTCAAATTCAGGCCATTCGGTCAATATTATAATGGCATCGGACTTCAGCACCTCTTCAAGAGTAGCATACTCTATCCGGGGGAACAATCGCTTGAAATGGGGTATGGCCTTAGGGTCATAGGCCTTTATCCTAGCTTCTTCCTGCAATAGGGCCTCCACAACGGGAATGGCCCTCGACTCCCGGACATCATCGGTGCCGGGTTTAAAGGCCAATCCTAATATACCTACGGTTTTGCCTTTGGGGGAAAGGTGTTTCTTAAGCAGTTCTATGAGCCTCCGGGGTTGCTCCTGATTCAAGCGGTGAACTTCCCTCAGTATTCCGGGCTCATACCCTAAAGACCGGGACTGCGCCATCAGGGCCTCTAGGTCTTTAGACAAGCAAGAACCGCCGAAACCGATGCCAGCGGCGAGGTAGCTTTTGCCGATACGTTCATCATGTCCCATTCCTTCCGCTACCCTATATATATCGATGCCCAGTTTTTTACAAATATTGCCGAGCTCATTGATGAAGGATATCCTGGTGGCGAGAAAGGCATTGGAGGCGTACTTTATCATCTCCGCGGTTTTTAGGTCGGTGCGCAGAATGGGACAGTTAAAGCTTTGGTACATTTCATACAGCCAATCCCCGGCCTGGGCATTGTTTTCCCCAATGATGATCCGGCTGGGGTTCATAAAATCGTTTAGCGCCTTGCCCTCCCGCAAGAATTCGGGGTTGACACAAATCTGCAGGTTTGGTCGATCCTTGATTAGGGGAAGAAGGACACCTTCCGTTGTCCCCGGAACCACTGTGCTCCTAATTACCATAAGATGAGGGCCTTCTTTGGCCTGGAGGGTGTCAACGAGCTGGAGCACTGCCCCTCTTAAGTAGTCCAGGTTTACGGAGCCATCGGAGTTGGCCGGGGTGTGAACGCAGAGGAAGCTTATATCTGAACCAAGGACCTCACCATAATCCAGGGTAGCGGTCACCTCAACGTCTTGCAGGGCCTCCTCCATACCCTCCTCATATATGGGGGAGAGCCCTCTATTTATCTTGGCTATTACCTCTTTGTCCAGGTCTACACCGATAATCTTATATCCCTTTAGCCCAAAACCGACGGCCGTGGTCAGCCCAACATAACCCAGACCGATGACGCTAATCGTCTTCTTGCTGGACACCCCCATGGCTTCATCATATCCTGTGGTGCATCTTCAGTCAATCCTCAAGCCTTCTAGTTACATACCACGCTGCCCGCTAATTCGGGAAAGGAGCGAGCTAAAGGGCCGGCTAAAAGGCCACTTATAACCTCTGTCCTCGCTAGAGCTTAGCAAGGCATGGCCCCAGCTCTATAAGCTCTCGTTATCGAATCATCCTCTTTTTTATCAGATGAAAAAGGTCAGTAAAACCAACCTTCCAGCCGCTTCCTAGTAACTTTGTTTTTCCAAAGCGACGTTTATATTGGATGGGCACTTCCTTCCAACGACATTTGTTAAAATAACAGGCTTCTATTTTAAGCTCATGGGAAAGGGGCCAAGTGTCTGAACCGAGCTTTGCTTTGCCCAAAATATTTTTCTTAAAGACCCACATCCCCGACTCAGGGTCTCTCATCTTAAGCCTGAAAAGGATTCTCATTGCCAGGTATAAAATCGTATTTCCGATTTTATTGCGGAACGACATAGCGCCTTTTTCCATAAAGGCAAAGCGATTAGTTGTGAGGAAGTCCAAATTTTCCTCTTTCAGAGTTTTGACTAGGCTGGGGATGTCCTCTACGGGATAGGTGCCGTCAGCATCGGCCGTAGCGATAATGTCTCCCTCGGCATGAGCAAAGCCCGTTTTGTAAGCTCTCCCATAGCCGCGCCGGGGCTCAATGATGACCTCAGCCCCAGCTTTTATTGCCCGCTCCCTTGTTGAATCCTCCGAGCCCCCATCTACTACCAAGATCTGGACTTTATATCCCATTCCCTCGAGTTCCGGCCTGGGGATGGCTGAGATCGTCCTCTCTATCCCGTCCTCTTCATTTAAGGCGGGTATAATGATGGTTATTTTATTAGCAGTCAATAGGTTCCCTTCTCCAGAAGTCGAGGATATCAGCCAAGCTCCTCTCCAGCGGAATTCGGGGCTCCCACCCCAAACGCCGAAGCTTCGAGTTATCCCCCACCAGTAGAGACTCGTCGGCAAGGCGCATTTTCCGACTATCACTTTGAACTATCACTTTGGCACCGGACAATGAGATCAGCTTATCCAGAATTTCGCCAATCTTGTAACCTTTGCCCGAGCACAGGTTATAGGCTTCCCCAGGGACCCCCTTGTCTGCTATAAGCCATAATGCCCTCACCGCATCGCGGACGTCGACTACATCCCGAACGGCTTCCAGATTGCCTACTTTTAACGACCTTTGTTGTCCCCGCTCTATTCTAACTATGCCCCTAGCGAAGTCTGAGCAAGCATCAAGGGTCTTTCCCGGTCCAATAATATAGAAAGGACGAACCCGAACTATTGTCATGTGCAAGCCTCGGAAATAAGCAAAAGCCAGCATATCTTGAGCTATCTTGCTCACGCCGTAAGGGCTGGAGGGTGCGAATCTGTTATCCTCGGCTATAGGGACTTTATCTTCATAGCTGAAGCCATATTCCGAGCTAGAGCCCATCATTACAACCACCGGCTCTATGGCTGCTTTGCGAACGCCCTCCAGTAGGTAGAGGCTGCCCAGGATGTTGACCCTGAGCGTTGTTTCCGGATCCTCCCAGGATGAAGAGACGAGACTCTGGGCAGCCAGGTGGAAGATAAAACCTGGCTGTAGCTGGGTCATAATTTCCCCAACCCTCTCTCGGTCAAGCAGATCACAATGGATAATTGCCAGCCTGTCTCTGAGGTGCTCTATCCTTGCAGTACTGTGGTGAACTATTCCATAAACGGTCAATCCCTCGGTCAGCAGAAACTCCGCTAGGTAGGAACCAATGAAGCCACCACAACCTGTTATCAAACATTTGGTCATATCTTTACCACATATCCTTTGGCAGCAGATTCATATACAGCATGGACTAATCTCAGCGCTTCAAGGCCGTCATAGCCATTCCCTAGCGGCTCCCGATCCTCCCTTATGGCAGCCACGAACTCCTTCCATTCCTCATGCCAGGACTGGTCACCACCACGAAATTCGGTGCTTTCTTGGCTGAAAGGTTCTAAGAGAGCCCTTCTCCCCCGAATTACCTTTTCAGTTCCGTAACTACCGCCAAGCCCCTCCACCACGATGTAGCCATCCTGCCCAAAGATTTCAAAGGAGAAAAGGTTCTTCCATTGAGTTAAGCTAGAATGAAGGGAAGCTACCTGACCCTTTGCCGTGCGGAAAAGGGCAAAGGCATTATCCTCTAGGGGTGCCATATCCCAGAAACACGTAGCAGTGAAGCCGGCAACCTCAGTAAATTCCCCCAAAAACCAGCGGAATAGGTCTACGGCATGTATCCCCTGCTCCATTAGGTGACCACCGCCAGCTATCTCTGGATTGGCTCTCCACTCCTTCTCGTAGCCCGGCCTACCACAGATGCCGTATCGACAGCGAACGAAGTTTAGCTCGCCAACAGAGCCCTCATCAAGCCACTGACGAGCCTTCTGTATACCTGGGTGATGACGGTGGTTGAACCCACATTTTAGCTTGGTCCTATTCTGTTGAGCCACCCTCAGCATCTCTTCTGCCTCTTCGACTGTCCTGGCCAGCGGCTTTTCACATAAGACATGCTTGCCTTTCTTCATAGCAGCAATACTTATGCGGGCATGGAGGTGGGGAGGGGTACAAACAATGACTGCGTCTATATCCTCTCTTTCGACCACCTCTTCCCAATGGCTTGTTGCCTCACATCCTACGCTATCAGCCAAGCGCTTGGCTGTCTCCTGGTGAGCGGCTGCCACAATGACTAACTCAGTCCCTGGAAACTGCATTAATGCTGGGGCCCGGCGTTGGCCCTGAAGTCCGGCACCTACCAATCCTACCCTCATGGAAGGCTCTCCTCCTCATTTAACAGCCCAGCGCAGGCTATACTTCTGGGAAGACTATTCTGATATATGCTCTCCCATCCTCCTCCGGGCAGGTTCGCCCCCAAAAAGGCAAGGGCCTTGCCTCGCCTATTCCTCCAACAACCCTGCTGATGATGGCAGCCCTTCCTCAGTTTTATTAAGCCTTTATATTCCTTCTAACCTTTTTGTATAAAGCATATATGTTCGACTACTGCAATGTCAACAGTTTCCCAAGTTGCACCCTGCTGTGAAACGTTCACTCGTTCCGAGAGATAGATGAAAACTATAAGCGGCGGGCTTTGAGGGACTTCTCGTTGGCTAAGGAAGCAGTGCTGTCTATCAGGAGGGACAGACCCAGCTCGGCCCCACGATAGAGGCAAGGAGGATTATAATAGCAAGGTCAGGGGGCGAGGACTTGATGCCTCAGGTGTCCGTTATTTCCAGGCCCGAAGGGTAAAATCTACGAGGCCCTTAACATCATCTTCTTGAGAAACATCAGCGCCGAAGACCTCGCCCCTTAGCCCCTCCCCACCCCCAGATATCGGAACCCTTTGCCGAGCATCTTTTCTTTATCCAGTATATTTATGGCGTCAATAAGGATCGGGGTTTTCATAGCCCCTTTGATGGCATCATAATCCAGCTCCATGAACTCGGGCCAGGCGGTGGTTAGAACCAGTGCATGGCTATCCTGGGCCACCGAGTAAGGGTTGCCATGAAACTCGAACCCACGATACTGCTCCACCTCCTCAGGTGACGCCTTCGGGTCGTAAGCTTTCACCCTGGCTCCCTTGCTCACTATGTCTCCGATGATCTGGAGCGCAGCGGAACGGCGCAGGGTGCTGGTCCCCGGCTTGTAGGTCAATCCCAGGAAACCTACGGTCAGGCCGGCCAGCGAGCCGTATACCTCCTCCAGTTTCCTAGCCACTATCCCAATCTGTTCCTGGTTTATCCTGAGTACCGCGTCGATAAGGTAGGTATTACAGCCGGCCCTGGCGGCGGCTGCCTGCAAGGCTTTGAGGTCCCGAGCTAGGGTACCTCCAGCAAAGCCCAGGCCCGGTTTGAGGGGCAGTTTAGGCCCAATCCGCTCGTCGGAGGCAAGGGCCTGGGCCACCGCCACAGCATCAGCCCCCACCCGATCACATAGGTTTGCCAGCTCATTGATAAAGCTGATGGAGGTGGCCATAAAGGCGTTCAGGGCATGTTTGACCATTTCAGCGGTTTTTAGGTTCATCCGTAGCTGGGGGGCTGAGATGACCTGGAAAAGGCTGGCGGCCTTGTCTAGCGCCCTGGGGCTATCGGCGCCAATGACTATCCGATCTGGGTGCAGGAATCGCTCTATGGCCTGTCCCAGTCTGAGGTTTTCGGGGCAACAGGCGATATGAAACCCTCGCGAGCTGTTGCCTTGCTGGATGATGGACTTTATCCGTTCGCAGGTGCCCACCGGCACCTGACTGCTCACAATCACCGTCGCCCCTTCCTCCAGATACCTGGCGATCTCGGCGCAGGTGTCAAGTATCTCACTCAAATCCGGCTCATCCTGTTCATCCACACGGGTATCAAAGCATATGAGCACGTACTGGGAGCCATTTATAGCCTGGCCCAACTCGGTGGTGAAGCGGAGCCTCCCAGAGCTGAGGCCTTCAGCGATGAGCTCAGGTAGCCCTGGCTCGAAAAGGGGCGGCTTTCCCTGGTCTAGGTCCGCCACCCTTTGGCTATCCTTATCGACGCCGATTACCTGGTAGCCCAGATGGGCCAGGCAGGCCGCGGTTACCGAGCCCAGATGCCACATGCCGATGACGCAAACCTGGGTCGCCGCACTTGCCATGGTAAGACAGTCACCCCTCCTTTCCTAAAAGACGCCGAGCGGCTATCCTCACCGCCTCGTCCGAGGTGTGCTTGGCCTCCCAGCCCAGCCACCGCATCTTACTAACATCGAAGCGGACTACAGACACATCGCCGGGCCACCCTCTCTTGCCACCGGTATACTTGAACTCCACATCCCTCAAGCCCATCTCCTCGACCACGATCTCAGCTACCCGGGAAACCCTGGTGACAGAATCGGTACCTAGATTGTAGACATCGCAATCCTTCTCATAGTTTTGCAAGGCACAGAGCATGCCCTCGATGCAGTCCTCAGCTAAAAAGAAGGGCTTTTCTTGGGTGCCATCGCCCAAGATCTCTAGCTCTTGGGGATTTCGGCGAAGCTTCTGGATAAAATCGTATATCACGCCGTGGCTCATCCGATTGCCGACCACATTGGCAAAGCGGTATATCCACGCCTTGAAGCCGAAGAGGTGACTATAGGCGCTGATGAGCCCCTCCCCAGCCAGCTTACCCGCCCCATAGAGGGAGATAGGAAGCAGCGGGCCGCAGTCCTCTGGGGTGGGCATAGTGGCTATCTCCCCATATATGGTAGCGCTGGAGGTAAAGGCTATCTGGCTGATGCCATTCTGCCTCATAGCCTCCAGCACATTAAAGGTGCCGATGGTGCAGTGTTTCAGGTCCAGGTCTACTATCTCGTTGCCGCGTCTGATGTCGGTATTGGCTGCCAGGTGCCAGACAATATCATGGCCCGCCATGGCCTGCTTTAGGCTCTCAAAGTCCGTAATATCTGCCCTGAGGAATTTGAAGTTGGCCTTGTCGAGATGGTGCTGGATCCACTCCAGGCGTCCCGAGGCGAGATTATCATATACAGTGACCTCACCCTCCTGGATGAGTCTATCTACCAAATGGCTGCCCACGAAGCCGGCACCGCCAGTGATGAAGTGCTTAACGGTATTAGTGGTTTTATTCGTCAATTACGCCCTTCTCCTTAACGAAAAACCCGAATTCAAATTCCAAATTCCGCGCTCTCCTTCCGGAGTATTCTGAAAATCGGGAACCAAGCGGTGCTTCCTCTTTGATGAGCCCCTACTGTCACTAGCCTATTTACTGGCTAACCGTTGCATCATCTCCAGGGCCTTTCGGGCATCGGTGACGAATTGTCTTACCGTCTCCCGGGTATACTTGTGGTCTGCCATTCGGTTGAGAAACTGAGGTGGGATGGTGATGATGTGAGCACCGGCTGTGGCGGCATTTTGAATATCTATCACTCCCCTGATGCTACCCGCGATGATTTGGCTCTTATACTTCCAGCGCTCCAGCCAGTCCACAGCGGCCCTGATGAAATGGGGGGCATCTCCCCCTTCATCGGCTACCCTGCCGGCGAAGATACTTATATAAGTAGCACCAGCTTTGGCTGCCAGCATCACCTGGCCCAGGGACAGGGCTATAGTGGCGTTTACCCGTATCCCCTCCCTTTCCAGCCTCCGTACCACCCCGTAGCAAGGGGTGCCCTCTTGGTTAATCTGTGGTATCTTGACCACGATATTGGGCGCCCAGCTGGCGAACTGCCGCGCCTGGGTGAGCATCTCATCCAGGTCGTTGGTGGTGACCTCCACACTCACTGGCCGAGGCTCCACCAAAGCGGCGATCTCCTTAGCCCCGGTCTCAACATCGTAAACGCCGTCGTTGAACATTATGCTGGGGTTGGTGGTCACGCCGTCGATGAGCCCATACTCCAACCATTTCTTGATTTCAGAGACATTTGCCGAGTCAATGAAGATCTGCATCCCCCTCCCCCCCTTCCATCTGCTGGATTAAGCCTACCGCCTCTAATAGGTCAGCAGCGATGAAATCGGGTGTGGCGTTCAGCTCATCCATAAGTTTACACAAATTGCATTTGGGCCGACCTAAGAGGATGGTCTTGGCGCCGACTGCCTTTCCCGCCAGTATATCGGTCAAGCCATCCCCAATCACGTAAGATTGGTTTAAGGCTATTTTAAATTCTTGGCTGCCCCGCAATAGCAGCCCGGGCTCTGGCTTACGGCAGCCGCAGTTCTGGCGATACTCCTCCACTATGCCCTGAGGATGATGTAGGCAGTAGTAGACCCCATCCAGATGGGCCCCCCTTGAGCCGAGTTCCCTGGCCATCTTTTGGTCCATTGCCTCCAGCGCCTGGAGGCTAAATCTCCCTTTGGCCACACCCGGCTGATTGGACACCACTAGAGCCAATATGCCCATCTCATTGATGAGCTTGATGGCCTCCCCCACATTGGGTAGGAGGTGAAACTGCTCTGAGCTGGATGGCGAATCGAGCAGCCCATGGCCTGGATCATAGACCATGGCGTTGATCACGCCGTCACGATCCAGGAAAATCGCCTTTTTCACCCTCGGTTTCCCTTCCAATCCTCAGCCTTAGGGCGGAACAGACCAGATGCTGCAACACTGCATGGAGGGACTCCACTAGGGGTGTCCCCAGTGGCTCTCGGTCGATAGGGACGACCAGCGAGACATCGGCCAGCTCTTTAAGGGCGCCACCTCCAAAGCCGCTAAAGGCGATGACCTGGGCCCTTCTCTCCCGGGCCAACCTCACCGCCCGAATCAGGTTCTGGGACCAGGGGCCAGCCTCCCCCTCGCCCGAGCCCCCATGCACCGAGATGCTGATAACCACATCCCCTTCCCGAAGCCAGGGCTTGAGCTGCTCCTCGAAGATGCTGCCAAAGCCGCTGTCGTTGGTCCAGGCACTAACCAGGGGGATGTTGTCCACCAGGGCCATAACCTTAAACCGTCTGCCATCGCCAACGATGGTGGTCTTGGAGAGGTCACAAGCAAAGTGGGTGGCTGTAGACGCCGAGCCCCCATTGCCCATGATGAACACCTGAGCATCCCTCTTCCAGGCATCGAATAGAAGCTCCACCGTTTTCTCGATGTCCTGTTTAGGGATTTGCCCTACTAGCTCGACTAGTGTGGAAAAATAGTTTTGAATATGGCTCTGAATCTCGTTGCCCAATCCGGTACCTGGTCTCAGAGATTGACGAGCACCTTCGAGCCCTCTGGCTCGAATCTAAACCGTTCCTCTCGCAGCCCCTCCCGAACTAGCGCCTCTCTCAGCCGGTTCTTGTTGCCTTCCACGTAGAAAATAAAGAAACCACCTCCCCCAGCACCCATGATCTTACCCCCTATAGCGTCATTCTCCTTGGCGATGTCATACCATCTATCGATATCGGGATTGCTCACCCGGCTGGAGAGGTTTTTCTTTGTCTGCCAGTGGAGGTCCAGAAGCTCACCGAACCTGCGGATATTGCCACCCTCCAGGGCCTCCTTGACCTCGAACCCGATCTCTTTAACTCGGTGCAGGCTCTCTATCACCTTGCTCTCGTTGGTCTCGCCAGCTTTGTTTTGCTCGGAGAGCACTGTTGAGGTAGGTCTGGTGATGCCAGTGTAGAAAAACATCAGGCGCCTTTCCAGCTCGTCCAGGGTATCTGGAGAGATGCGCAGCGGTGTTACCGTCACCTGGCCATCGGTGCCAAAGTTGAGGCAAAGTATGCCACCGATGCTGGCCACAAATTGGTCTTGTTTTCCTATAGGCTCCTTGAGGATATCGATCTCGATGTGGCATGCCTCTTCAGCCAGGGTTCTGGCGCTGACGGTCTCTTTCTTATAGGTATGCAGGGCATTGAGCAGCCCCACGGCGAAGCTGCTGGAGCTGCCCAGCCCCGTCCTGGCTGGTACATCGGCGATAGTGGTGATCTCTAATCCGCTATTGAGCCCCAGCAGCTTCAAGGCCTCTCTGACGATGGGGTGTTGAATGTCACTGACCTTATCCACGATCTCAGTCTTGGAATAGCTAACCCGCAAGCTATCCTCAAATCGTTTGTTCACCGTAACATAGATATGCTTATTTATGGTGGCGGCGACAGTAAACCCGCCATATTTGGAGTAATAGGAGGCCAGATCTGTCCCCCCACCGCCCAGGGAAATCCTGATCGGCGTCCTAGTTATGATCACCTTGCTGACCTCCCCGAAATAAAGGCCTCGAATTCAGCTAGGCCTTCAAAAGACCCTATTTGATAGAAGCGTTCTTGCACCTCATAGGCCAACAGTTCCTGGCGGTCTATTAGCTGGGCATAAAGTTCCTCCAGCGAGTAAGGCTCATGTGGCGGGACCAGGTTGAGCGCCTCTTTCCTCAGGATGTTCAGCCCGTAGTCGATGTAGACCATGTCCCTCGTCTTTTCCCTCTTGCTGTATCGCCTAACCAGATCTCCCTCCACCACCACATTGCTGGGCTCATAACGGTCGTGGTTCTTAAACACAGTCATCAGGGCCAACTTATGATGCTTTTTAAAGTAGGACACAACGGCTTCAAAGTCTAGGAGCAAATAGGAGTCGCAATACATTACAAAGAATTCATCCTCCAGCAGCTCCTGGGCATTCTTCAGGGCACCGGCAGTGCCTAGGAGCTGCTTGCCTTCAAAGCTGTATTTCAGGTTAACCCCGAACCTCGTTCCATCGCCGAAATAGCTCTCCACCTTCTTCCCCAAATAGCCCAGACACAGGACGATGTCTCTTATTCCATTCTCTTTTAACAAATTCAATTGATGCTCCAGAAATGGCCTACCGGAGACCCTGACCATCGGTTTCGGGATGTTCTCCGTCAACGGCCTCAGCCTCGTGGCTAGACCACCCGCCAGAATAGCCACCTGCATGGCACTACCCGTGATGATATTCGGGCTAGACCTGAACAACAACCGCCCTTGACCTTGCCTATAATTTCGCCGCTTCGCTCTGTCAACATAATACAAGCTTCAATTATATAGGTATCCCCCAGGAGCGTCAAGGAGGCATAGGGGGCGCAACGCTTACCAACCTCGGCTTTTAGGCAAACAGGGGCGGAGCACTGAAACGCCCTGTCGCCTCAGCCACTCGATGTCGACATTGCCGGTGCGAAGCACTTCTCGCACCGACGGATTCGGCAGCTACATCGAGGTTTGGGGGGCTTTTAACTCAATTTTGCAAACCATGAGCTATTCCCCCCACCCCAGCCAGTAGCTGCCGCCTGGGGGCAGCACCTCCAGGGGCTCGCCCGCCAGCTTCCTCTCCAGCGTCTCCTCCAGCACCCCCAGGGGCACCCGGATCTGCTTCATGGTGTCCCGGTCGCGGATGGTCACCTGGTTGTCTTCCAGCGACTGGAAGTCGATGGTCACCGCCAGGGGGGTGCCTATCTCATCCTGGCGACGGTAGCGCCGCCCAATGCTCTGGGCATCATCATACTGCACCAGCCAGCAGCGGCGCAGGCGGTTGTAGACCTCCCGGGCCAGGGGCTGGAGCCTGGGGTTGCGGCTCAAGGGCAGCACCGCCACCTTTACCGGGGCGAGAGTGGGGTGAAAACGCAACACCACCCGGATGCCCTCCTTATCGGGCTCCTCATCATATGCATCCAGGAGGAAGGCGAGGAGGGAGCGGTCCACCCCGGCCGAGGGCTCGATGACATAGGGGGTGATGTGCTGGCCGCTCTCCTCGTCAAAATAGGTGAGGCTCCTGCCACTGAACTGGGAATGCCGGGAGAGGTCGTAGTCTCCCCGGTTGGCGATGCCCTCCAGCTCCGACCAGCCCATGGGGAAGAGGTATTCGATGTCGTAGCAGCACTTGGCGTAGTGGGCCAGCTCATGGTGCATGTGCTCCCGAAGCCGCAGGTTCTGCCTCTTGATGCCCAGGTTCACATACCAGTTGAAGCGCTCCTCCAGCCAGTACCGGAACCATTGCTCATCGGTGCCCGGCTTAACGAAGTACTCGATCTCCATCTGCTCGAACTCGCGGCTGCGGAAGATGAAGTTGCCCGGGGTTATCTCGTTGCGGAAGGACTTACCGATCTGGGCGATGCCAAAGGGAAGCTTCTTGCGGGAGGTGGCCAGCACATTCTCGAAGTTGACGAAGATGCCCTGGGCCGTCTCCGGCCTGAGGTAGACGGTGCTGGCGCTGTCCTCCACCGGCCCCATGAAGGTCTTAAACAGCAGGTTGAACATTCGGGGCTCGGTGAGCTCGCCGCCGCAGCTGGGGCAGCGGCCGTCTTTGGCCTCGTCGGCGCGCCAGCGCCGGTGGCAGCCCTTGCACTCGGTGAGGGGGTCGGTGAAGCCCTGGAGGTGGCCGCTGGCCTCCCACACCTGGGGGTGCATCAGGATGCTGGCATCGATGCCCACCATATCGTCCCGCTCCTGAACCACGGAGCGCCACCAGGCATCTCTGATATTGCGCTTGAGCTCCACCCCCAGGGGGCCATAGTCCCAGCAGCTGGCCTGGCCGCCGTAAAGCTCGCTGCTCTGGAAGACAAAGCCCCGCCGCTTGCACAGGGAGACGATGGTTTCCATATTCACTTTAGGGGTCATCTCTTCGGCCAAAGTGGAACCTCCGGCTACCCAATTTAGCAGCTTGAAGGGCACATGTCAAAGGGCATAAAAACACCCCCCAGCTATGCTATTCCTTGGCGCTGGGCGGGGCTTTGGGCCCTACCGCGGGCAAAGCGGGGGCCTGGGGTTCTGGTCGGCGCGGTTTACAGGAACCGTCTTTCCACCTCCGCCACCGCCTGGGCCAGGGCATGGAAGACCATGCCCAGCTCCTCATCGCTGGTATTCAGGGGCAGGAACAGCAGTATTATATCCCCGTACCAGGTCAGGCAGTTAAGGAGCACCCCGTTCTTCAAGCCCACATCAGCCACGAGGCGGGCGACGGCAGCCCGGTCGGGGAATTCCGCCTTGGTTGCTTTATCCTTAACCAGTTCCACAGCCGCCATGACGCCGTTGACGCGAACATCGCCCACCACAGCCGAGCCTTCCTTGATAGCCTCCAGCTCCTGCCTTATCTTGGTGCCCAACTCCGTGGCCCTGGCCAGCAGGTTGTGCCTTTCCACGTACTCGATGGCCGCCAGTCCGGCCGCCGCCAGATAGCCCAGGCCGCCGAAGGTATAGCCATGTTGAAAAGCGTCCTTGCCCTTAAAGAGTTCGGCGATCTCGCTCTTAACATGGGTTCCCGATAGGGGTCCGTAGCCCGCCCCTATGCCTTTGCCCATGGTTATTATATCCGGCACGATCCCATACTTCTGACATTCGAACCAGAACCCGGTCTTGCCAAACCCGGTGATGACCTCATCAGCGATCAGCAGCACATCGTACTCATCGCAGATATCGCGGATTATCTTCATATACTCGGGGGGTGGGGGCACCACGCCGCCACCGCCAATGGTTTGCTCCCCGATGTAGCAAGCCACCGTGGACGGATGCTCAAACTCGATAGCCCGCCTCAGCTCCTGAGCGCATAACACGCCGCACTCGGGATAGGTGAGGTCGTAGGGGCAGCGGTAGCAAATCGGGGAGTTGATGAGGATAAAGCCGGGCATGAGGGGCTCGAAGGGGGCACGACGGAACATATGGCCGCTGGCGCTGAGAGTGCCCAGGCCCATGCCGTGATAGTTTCGCTTGCGGCCGATCACCTTATACTTGGTCCCCTGGCCCTTTATCTTCCAGTACTGTCGGGCTATCTTTATGGCTGTCTCGTTGGCATCGGTGCCGTTGCTGCCGAAAATGGTATACTTCAGGCTGCCCGGAGTTAGAGAGGCGATCTTCTCGGCGAGCAATATCGCCGGTGGCGTAGGCACGAAGAATGTGCACTGACTGGCCACTCTCTTCATCTGCCCCAACATGGCCTCCATGACCTCGGGGTGGTTGTAGCCGAGGTACATGGCCCCGCTCCCGAAGATCGTGTCCAAGTAGCGGTTGCCGTGGATATCCACCACGAATAAGCCCTCCGCCGAGGTTATAATGGAGGTGGGGAGGTCGAAGAAAGAGGCGTCTCTGGCAAAGGTCGGCCAGTAGTACTCCTTGGCCGTGGAAACCATCCGGGCTATCTCGCTGGTCTGCATGGTGGCTCCTTTCCGCTGTTCCGCATGTATGGTATAAGCAATTATACTACTGCCTCTCCCGGGCAGCAATAGCAACCCTTATGGCTCTGGGCCCCGCCAGTAGCGAGGGGGGTCGGGGAGACCGGGGCCAAAGGCTCTCCCGCCGAGCCAGTTTGTAGATGATGACCACCATGAGTCCGAGGACAAAGCCGCCGACATGGGCCCAGTAGGCCACGCCGCCGGTCTGCGCCGAGGGGCCCAAAGAGCCGACGCCGCCCACAAACTGAAGCAGGAACCAGAAACCCAGAAGATAGACCGCCGGGATGCGCACGATGGTGATGAAGAAAAACATGATCAAGGTCCGGATTCGGCTGCGGGGGAAGAGGAGGAGGTAGGCTCCCAGGACGCCAGCGATGGCCCCGCTGGCCCCTATGGTTGGGATTTGTGAGTCGATATTCACAGCTATCTGGAGCCAGGAGGCGGCTAGGCCAGCGGCAATGTAGAAGAATAGATAACGGAAATGCCCAAACCGATCCTCTACATTGTCGCCGAATACCCAGAGGAAGAGCATGTTGCTCACGAAGTGCAGCCAGTCGGCATGGATGAACACCGAGGTGAACATGGTCACCCAGTCCGGGAGGGGCGTCCTGATATCCACCACGCCGCCAGGCGTCATCAGCGATGAATAGCTGATGCCTTGGGTCAGCTCAGCAGGGATGAGCCCAAAGCGGTAGAAAAAGACGATGCGCCCCTCTGAGCCCAATATCAGCTCGTAGATGAAAACGGCGGCGCATAGGGCGATCAGGGTCAGATTGATGACGGGGCGTCTCCGGGTTATGAGGTCGCTATCGGAGAGGGGAAGCACAAGAAGTCGGTCTCCTTTTACTAATTATCCCTATTTTGGGCCAAGGGAGGCGCTCTGTCAATGGCAGGGGCCTGCCCAAGCTAGACAAGGCCCTCCCCCCAGGTTAGAATAGGACACGAGGTGGGACCATGCTTATAAAGAGGCTGGTAGTGGGGCCCTTCGCCTCCAACTGTTATATCGTGGGCACGGAGACCAGCGGGGAGGCCCTGGTCATCGACCCAGGGGACCAGCCCGACAAGATCCTCAGGGCTGTGGAGGAATCGAAGCTGGCCTGTAAGCTCATCGTGGCTACCCATGCCCATATCGACCACATCTCCGGGGTGAGGAAGCTCAAAGAGGCCACCGGCGCTCGGTTCGCCCTGCACCAGGCAGAGGCGGCTCATCTGGGGCACGGCTCCTCCCTGGCCTCTATGTTCGGAGTCTACTATGACCCCCCTCCCCAGCCCGACCTCTGGCTCGATGAGGGCGATGTCGTCGAGCTGGGCGAATTGAGCTTTCGGGTGGTGCACACCCCGGGGCATACCCCTGGGGGTATCAGCCTCATCGGGCATGGAGTGGTCTTCAGCGGCGATACCCTGTTCAATTTCGGCATCGGCCGCACCGACTTCCCTGGGGGCAGCTATGAGCAGCTCCAGGACAGCATCCGCACCAAGCTCATGGTTCTGCCTGACGATACAGTGGTTCTCTCGGGACACGGCCCTCAGACCACCATCGGCGCCGAACGTGGGGCCAATCCCTGGTTGCGCTAGGTATATTCGGCCTGATCAGGCCGAGTAGCCGATGCGGAGCAAGCCCTGGAAGCCCACCAGGGCCGGGGCCAGCACCAGGGCAATGATGGACATCAGCTTGATCATGATGTTGAGGGAGGGGCCTGAGGTGTCCTTGAGGGGGTCGCCCACGGTGTCGCCCACCACCCCCGCCTTGTGCGAGTCGGAGCCCTTGCCGCCGAAGTGTCCCGCCTCGATCCACTTCTTGGCATTGTCCCAGGAGCCGCCGGCGTTGGCGAAGGTGATGGCTATAAGGAAGCCCGAGGCGGTGGCCCCTATGAGAAAGCCACCCAGGGCCAGGGGGCCCAACACCACCCCGATGATGACCGGGGCCACCACACACATCAGGCCAGGGGGTATCATCTCTTTCAGGGCGTGTTTGGTGCAGATGTCCACCGCCTTTCCATATTCAGGTTTGGCCTTCCCCTCCATGAGCCCGGCGATCTCGCGGAACTGGCGGCGCACCTCGTTGATGATGATGAAGGCAGTGCGCCCCACGGCGTTCAGGGTCAGGGCGCAGAAGATGGCGGGCAGGAGCACGCCGATGAGGAGGCCGGCGATGACGGAGGCATCGAGCAGGCTCAGGGTGGTGAGGTTGACGCTTTTGGCATAGGCCAACATCAGGGCCAAGGCGGTGAGCCCGGCGGCCCCGATAGCGAACCCCTTGCCGGTGGCGGCGGTGGTGTTGCCCAGCGAGTCCAGGGCATCGGTCCTCTCCCGGATCTCGGGGGGTAGCCCTACCATCTGCACGATGCCTCCGGAGTTATCGGCCACCGGGCCGTAGGCATCGGTGGCCAGGGAGATGCCCAGGGTGGACAGCATCCCGATGCCAGCTATAGCCACCCCGTAGTAGCTGGCGAAATGGTAGGCGACCAGGATGGCCACGGCCACGAAGACGATGGGGGGCAGGGTGCTGAACAGGCCGTTGGCCAAGCCGCTGATGATGGTGGTCGCCGGTCCGGTTTGGGAGGCTTCGGAAATGCGCCTGGTGGGGGAGAAGGCGTAAGAGGTGAAGTAGTTAGTGCTTTCCCCGATGAGGATGCCGGCCACCAGCCCGGCCAGGATGGCCCAAAGTATGCCCAGGCTGGCACCCATGAGCCACACCACCAGGAAGCTGAAGATGGCGGTGAGCGCCGAGGCGGTGAAGGTGCCCCGGCGCAGGGCTGCCAGCAGGGCGCTCATGGCCGGCTTTTCCCCTACCCTCACCATGAAGATGCCCAAGATAGAGGCCACGATGCCGCCGGCAGCCACCATCATGGGCAGCAGCCAGGCCGTCTCCTCGTCGGGGACCAGGTTGGTCATGCCGATACCCAGAAAGGCCACCATGGACAGGGCCATGGTGGCGATTATGGAGTCCACATAGGACTCGAACAGGTCGGCGCCCATTCCGGCCACGTCCCCCACGTTGTCGCCCACGAAGTCAGCCACCACCGCCGCATTGCGGGGGTCGTCCTCAGGGATGCCCTTCTCCACCTTGCCCACCAGGTCGGCAGCGGCGTCGGCGGCCTTGGTGTATATGCCGCCGCCGGCCCGGGCGAAGATGGCTATTGAGGAAGCCCCCACGCCGAAACCGGGGATCATCCCCAGGAAGTGAACCGGGTTGCCGTAGAGGTCCACGAGGTTGGTGGCATTATGGAAGGCGATGTAGAGGATGCTCAGCCCCAGGATGCCGATGCTGACCACGCATATCCCCATCACTGCCCCGGCGCGGAAGGAGACCCTCAGCCCGCTGTTGAGGCTCTTCTCGGCGGCGGCGGCGGTGCGGGCATTGGCCCGGATAGCGATGTTCATGCCCACGAAGCCGGCCAGGCCGGAACAGATGGCGCCGAAGATGAAGGCCAGGGAGACCCACCAGCCCAGGTGAGGTATAAAGCCCAGGATGATGGCCACGGCAACTACAAAGAAGACCAGGATGCGATACTCCCGCCCCAGGAAGGCTAAGGCCCCCTCCTGGATGGCCCCGGAAAGCTCCCTCATGGCCTGGCTCCCCGGACTCTGTTTGAGCACATAGACCACCAGGAAACCGGCAAAGGCCAAGCCCACTGCGCCCACGATGAGGGCTATGTAGATCAGGTCCAACTCATGACCTCCGAGACAGATTTGGCCATAAAAATATAATAGGTTGTCATCAACCTATTTGCTAACTGCGCTCGCAATTGGCCGCGTTGCCAGGGACACAGTTTAGCAGGGGAGACGCCCCAAGTCAATAGCTGGGGGAACTTGGGGATGTGCCAAATGGTGCGGTTCTAATACAGTGACCACCCTATGCCAATTACTACGGCTTCACCAACGGGAAAAGGGGGCCGTCCGCCACAATGAAGAAGATGCAATCCTCTTCTTGGGGTACCTGAAAGGGACCATGTATATCTCCCTTTGGGGCATAGAAGTACATCCCCTTGGAGGTCTCCTGGCCACTTTCAGGGTTTACCAGTTTGCCCTGGATGATGAGGATGTCGTGGCCACAAGGGTGGCCGTGCTTGGGCTCAAAATAGCCGGCGGGAAACTTCACGATGGCCGCTATCGCCCCGGTCTCCTCATCGGCGCTCAACACCTTGAGCATGGCCCCTGGCGGCAGCTCCTCCGGCCCCGATGACCACTCCACAGTTTCCGGATCGATGATGACCGTGGACCTCATTTGGACCCCCTCCCTTCGTTCTCTCTGGATTTGGCACCCTTAAAAACTCATTCGATCCCACCGGGGAAGCCTTGGAGGCGCCTCTCCACATCCTGTAGGCGCAGGCTCAGGGTGAGGTCGCCCCGGGTCTTCTCCAAGATGCCGCGCACCACATCCGTGGTACGTCTCAGGCCGCCGGTAATGGCGTCGGGGAAGTCCATGGTCACCAGCAGGCTATAAATATCCATCCATTTGGGACAGGGTTTGCTCACAGGTTTCCATCTGGCCCCGGCGCAGGTTGTCCAGGAGGTGTCGCCGCATCTCCCCCACCGCCTCCCCCAGGCCGTTGAGGTAAGCGGCAGGGGGTACCTGCAAATCCTGGGGATGGGGGATGGGTTGGCCGGAGACCAGGGCCAGGGTGATACTGCCCTCGGCAAACTCCTTCTGGGCATCGTGGACGAAGCCGGTGTTGAGCAGGGCGGTGTGATCCTTGAGGAGCAACCCGATTTCCTCGAGATGGGAGGCTGCTCTGGCCAGGAGCGCCTGAGCGGCTTCATACTCCTGTCGGTGCACGGAGCGAATGGCCTCGCTCGAGCTGCGGATGACCTCCCGACACAGGCGCAGCATCGTCTCTCGGGCGGCGTCGGTGGCCGAGAGGCTGTCCCTGATCTCCTGGGCGATGGAATCCAAGTTGGGAATGGCCTTATTACCCATGGGCGTGTCCCTTCTCCAGCCTGGCGGCCAGCCTGCGCGCCGCCGCCTCTATGTCGTCAGCCCCCAGCACAGCGCTGACCACAGCTACCCCGTCGGCACCGGCGGCTATCACCTCGCCGGCATTGGCCTCGTTGATGCCGCCGATGGCCACCAGGGGCAGGGAGACCTGGGCCTTGATGTGGCGCACGGGCTCTAGCCCCCTCACCGGGGCACTGGGCTTGGAGGGACTGGGGTAAACGGAGCCTATAGCCAGGTAGTCGGCCCCCTCAGCAGCCGCCTTGTGGGCCTGCTCCACAGTGCGCACCGAGGCGCCGAGAAGCCTATCCTGGGGCAGGAGGTGGCGGGCCAGTGGCAGGGGCATGTCGTCCTGGCCCAGGTGCAGACCGCCCGCCCCCGAGGCCAGGGCCACATCCAGGCGATCATTGACTATAAAGAGGGCACCCTCCTGGGAGCAAAGCCCTTGAAGCTCCTGAGCCACCTGGAAGATGTCTTCCAGGATGTGCTCCTTGTCCCGAAGCTGGATCACCCTGGCGCCGCCCCTGATGGCCAGGCGGGCCGCCTCCACGGGGGGACGCCCGCGCAGGGCCGGGGCATCCAGCACGAGATACAGGCCACTGAGGAGTTTGGCTTTATCCTGGCGCAGCAGCGCCGACATCAATCTCTGCTCCAGGGTGTAGAGGCTAAATCGCGCCTCCTTGAATCTGGCCCAGGAGAGGGTCTGGGAAAGCTGGGGGAGCTTGGCAAACTCCTCCAGTACCCGTAGCGATTCCTGGGCGCGGCGGGCATTGGCGGCCACCAGGCTGGGCGGGTCAGGGCGCTCCGCCTCGGTGGGCTCCTCAGCGAAGGCAGATACATCCCCCAGGGCATGGCGGGCTGCCAGGAGCTGCCTCTGGAAATGGGTGTCGCCGACCATAAGCTGGTGGCGCAGGCCCTTTAGGGCAGAGCTGAGGGCGGCATCGTTGAGGAGCAGTCGGGATATGTCTTCCAGGACGCGCAGGGCCTCCCCCAGACGGTTCAGGTTGGCATCTATGACCCGGAGCACTTGGGGTGAAGCCCCCCCGGGGGTGGACATGATCAGATATCCTTCACCGCTGGGGGTAGCTCGCCCTCCCTGGCGGCATCGATCATGGTGCGCACCTCTTCCGGCATCTCTATTCCCATCTGGGCGAACTTCTTCTCCGTCCAACGGCCGATATTGCGAGGGTCCTTGTAATAGTCGAGGCCATGGGGCTCGTCCGGCTCCCCCGACGCCTCGTGGATGTCCTTCATGGACCTATGGTATGCAACCCTGGAAATAAGGCGCTCCATCTCCCGGCTGCCGCAGGCGGGGCAGCTCGGCTCCAGGGGGTCGCTAACCCTTCGGGTGAAGTGGCTGGAGATGCTCTGGCATTTACGGCACCTATATTCGTAGATGGGCATGGCCCGGCTCCATACATAATTGTAACACGCTGGGAGGGGACGGTAAATAGAAACCCGATTGGGCTAAAGCTGGACGGCGTTCTCGATGAGCTCGATGCGGGCGGGCCGGCCCCGGCGCATGTCTATGGCCAGGACATCGATGCGGCAGGCGGGGGGGAGGTCGGGGTGGCTCTGGATATAGGCCTGGGCGCTGGCCACCAACCTGGCCTTTTTGGCCCTGGTTATGGACTCCTCGGGGGTGCCGAAGGCTTTGCTTTGGCGGGTGCGCACCTCCACGAAGACCACAAGTTCGCCCTTTTGGGCGACGATGTCGATCTCCCCCTCGGGGCTGCGGAAATTGGTCTCCCGGATGGAGAAGCCGCGCTGCCTCAGATACTCTGTGGCCAGTCTCTCCCCATGGGCTCCCAGCTTGAGGGGGGTCAGCACCTCCCTCACCGGGGCGAAGGAGCGGCGGTGGACGGGACAGGGCCCCAGCCGACGGAGACAGGCCAGGTGCTGGGCGGTGCCATAGCCCTTGTGGCTGGCCAGGC
Source organism: Dehalococcoides sp. JdFR-54 (assembly GCA_002011475.1). Classification (GTDB taxonomy): domain Bacteria; phylum Chloroflexota; class Dehalococcoidia; order JdFR-54; family JdFR-54; genus JdFR-54. The sequence continues at coordinate 433 of MTNP01000003.1, read as the reverse complement.
CATATCCCGGATAAAGGCGGTCTAACTCCGTCATCCGCTGGTCCCGGGCCACCTTGGCCATGATGGAGGCACAGGCGATGGAAAAGCACAGGCTATCGCCGTCCCTCAGCCCCTTCTGGGGCAGCCCCATCTGGGGCAGTTTCAAGTAGTCGATGAGCAGGTATTGGGGGGTGGGGTTGAGGCCAGCCACCGCCCGCTGCATCGCCTCCAGGCTGGCCCGGGCAATCCCCACCTTGTCGATATAATCCGCCTCCACCATGGCCACGCTGACGGCGGTAGCCTGGGCTTCGATATGTCGGGCCAGCCCCTGGCGCTGGGAGGGGGTAAGGAGCTTGCTGTCTCGCACCAGCTCCGCCCAGGGGAAGGGGCAAGGGTGGGGCAGGATAACGGCGGCAGCCGTGACCGGGCCGGCCAGGGCCCCCCGCCCCACCTC
>MTNP01000004.1 GCA_002011475.1 Dehalococcoides sp. JdFR-54 | reverse complement strand
GATGACCAGGGCCCTGGGAATGACGTCCACGAACTGCGGGTACAGGGGCTCCAGCAGCCTCGCCTTGGCCACGGCCATCCTTATCAGGTCCTTCGCCTTTTTCGTGGCCGCCTCCGGCTCGTGCATGTGCACCCAGGAGCACTGGTCGCGGATATTCGCCATCTCGAAGAGGTAGGGGTTGAGCCCGGCTTCCCTTAAGGTATCCTGGAACAGGGGCTCGTGGGTTCTCGGGGTGCAGGAGGCAACAATGAGGCGATTGAGGCCCTGTTCCCTTATTACCTGCTTGATTTTCTCTCCCGTGTCTGTGGAGCATGTATAAAGATTGCTTTCAACATAGAATACATCGGGCAAGGTCTTAACATAGTTGACTAGTTCTGGCACATCGACCACGCCAGCGATATTGTTTCCGCAGTGGCAAATAAACACCCCGATCCGGGGTTCCTGCCCGCTTACATCCCTTTCTGGGGGGTAGGTCTTGGTCCTGATCAACTGGCCCTTTTCAGCTGAGAGGAACGAGAGAACCTTGGCTGCGGCCGCGCTCCCCTGGGTGACCGTCTCGGGGATATCCTTGGGCTCGGTGAAGACGCCACAAGCGAATATGCCCTCTCGCGACGTCTCCGCAGGGCTGAAGGGCTCAGTTTCACAGAAACCCCATGAGTTCAGTCTGACCCCCAGTTTTCGGGCTAATTCTTCAGCTTTGGCCGACGGTCTCAGCCCGCAACAGAGCACCACCATGTCGAAGCATTCCACAGCCACCTCGCCCTGCCCGTTCAAATACCGGATTTTCAGCTCCCGAGTAGCCGGCACTTCCTTTATTTCTGAAGGTCGGCAGCGGATATATTCGACTCCCAAACTTTTGGCCCGCTCATAGTAAGCTTCGAAGCCTTTGCCGAAAGCCCGAAGGTCGATGTAGAAAATCTTTATATCGAGTTCAGGATGGTGTTCTTTGGCAATGATGGCCTCTTTAGTGGCATACATGCAGCACACCGCTGAGCAATAGTTCATATCTATTTCTCGGGAGCCCACACACTGAATAAAGGCTATCTTTTGCGGCTTTCGGTTATCGGAGGGGCGCACTATGTGACCGGAGAATGGGCCGTTGGCCGACAGCATCCTCTCGAACTGGAGGCTGGTGATGACGTTGGGGAAACGCCCATAACCCAGTTCCTTTTTTATCGAGGGATCTAGTAGCTCAAACCCGGGAGCCACAACAATGGCCCCCACATTAAGCTCAATAACGTCTTCTCTCTCGACCTCGTGGTCGATAGCTTTGGCCTCACACGCCTTTTCACACTCCCGGCATTCACAGCACTTAGCGCATGCCAGGCATCTTTCTGCCTCCGCCAGCGCTTCCTCTTCGGTGAGGGGCGATACCACCTCCTCAAAATTGGCTTTGCGGCGCTCTGGTTCCAGTCGCTTGGTCGGGACTCGGCTCTGCCGTGCCAATCCTTCCGTCTCGGGCTCGGGCGCAACCACAGCCTCGGCTCCCCTTCCTTCCGCAATGTCCTTCCCCGAAAGGAAACGGTCTATGGAAATGGCGGCGTTGTGCCCCGCTCCCACCGCTTCCACAATGGACGTTGGCCCTTTAACCGCATCTCCTCCGGCGAAGACCCCCGGAACGCTTGTCTCCAGGGTCAGGGGGTCAACCTTTATCCATCCGCCAGGTGTCAGCTCCACTGAGCCATCCAGAAAGCCGAGTTCAGAAGCCTGTCCGATGGCGATTATTACGGTGTCGCACTCAAAGACGCTTTCCGTGCCGGGCAAATAGGTGGGATTGAACCTCCCCTCTTTGTCGAAAATCGATTCCACCCTCAGAAACTCTATCTGTCTGACCCGGCCATTCTCGCCGATCACGCGCTTGGGCCCCAGGGAATTGTGAATCTTGACGCCTTCCTCCACCGCCTCTTCCCTCTCCCAGGGATGGCAAAGCATCTCCTCCCAGCTTTCAAGGCAGACGACATTGGCCTCCTTGGCCCCGGCGCGAAGCGCGGAACGGGCTACATCCATGGCCACATTCCCGCCCCCTACTATCACAACCTTGTCCCCGATATCTGGCCTCTCGCCCTTGTTTATATCCTCGAGGAAGGGGAGGGCCAGCATAACGCCCTGTAGCTCGATCCCGGGAAGCCGGGGGAGGGTTCGGGAAAGCCCCGCGCCCACCGCTATGAATATGCTGTCAAAGCCTTTGCGTAGCTCGGCAAAGCTTATGTCCTTTCCTACGGTTGTATTGGGGCGGAACACGATTCCATCGGTGAAGATTTCGCCGACCTCCTTGTCCACCAGGTCGGCAGAGAGACGATAGCGGGGTATGGCTCGCCGCATCATCCCCCCGGCATAGGGCTGGGAATCGAAGATGGTGACCTCGTACCCCAGCCAGGCTAGGTCACGGGCACAGGTCAAGCCAGCAGGCCCGGCACCTATGACCGCTACCCTGCCCTTCCCCTGGGCAACAGGGGGTTTCCTTTCTGCCCATCCCTCGGCCGCCGTATCTGCTATGAACCTCTTCAGGGCACAAATAGCGATGGGCTCATCGAGCAATTTGCCGCGGTAGCACTCCTTCTCGCAGGGATGGTGGCAGACACGGCCACAGATGCCGGGGAAGGGCAGGGCACTTTTTATGAGCTCGTATGCCTCTCGCTTCCTTCCAGTTCTGAATAGGGCGATATAGGCGTGGGGGTTTACCCCGGCGGGGCAAGCGATCCGGCAAGGTGACTTGCCGTCCTTATCTATGGCAAAGGCGCTGGGCACTGCCTGAGGATAGCGGCGATAGATGGCATTTCTCTTGATCAGACCCTGGTCGAAGTCGTTATCAACCTCAATAGGACATTTCTCCACGCATGCGGCGCAGCCGGTGCATTTGCTGAGGTCAATATACCTAGCCCTTTTCTTAACCTTTACCGCAAAGTTGCCTGCCGAGCCCCTGACCTCATCAATCTCGGCATTTGTTATGACCTCGATGTTGAGATGCCTGCCGATGCCGACTAGCCTGGGGGCGATGGTGCACATGGCGCAGTCGTTGGTGGGAAAGGTCTTATCCAGCTGAACCATTGCCCCACCGATGGAGGTCTTCTCGTCCAAGATGTATGTCTTTATCCCGGCTTCGGCGAGGTCCAGCGCGGCCTGCATCCCGCCGACGCCACCCCCTATTACTAAAGCTGCGCCTACTTTCTTGTCGTCAGACATGGCTGCTTCACCCTTTGCTCTTGCTTACGCAGAGTATCGCCTTGTGTCCGCTTACGCACATTATAGACCTGCTCATTGGGTAAGTCAAGACACCCCCAGGAAATAAGCCCGCTTTCTAAAAGCAGGGCAAGTTGACAAAGCGGCTGGTTGGTGATAACATGTGCGCGTGAGCGCAAACCGCTATCCGCTGGGTGCGTTTCTTCGAGAGGTAATGCGTCGGCGGGGTCGTTTACCGAGCCAATTTGCTCAAGATTTGCAAGTGAGCCATGCCACTGTCAGCCGATGGCTATCCGGCAAAGACATACCCAGCCCGCGGTCCTGCCGCAAAATAGCCGTCTATGCCGGAGTGCCCCTGGAGCGGGTCCTGTCCCTTGCCGGCCATCTGCCTCCATTGCCGGATAAGGGCCCCGCTAAATGGCCAGAATTTCGTGAGTATATGAAGAGGAAGTATCCCAACGAGTTGGATGAAGACCTCATCACGATGATAGAAGACCTCATAGAGCGCCGGAGACGAAGGCGTGAGCAATCTCTGTGATGTAGAAACAGCCTTCTGCGCCACCGTTGCCCTGGGCGATGGCAGGAACTGCCCATACCGGGACGGTTGCCAGTGCTATGCGGCGGCTCGTTGCCCTTTAACTCGAAAGGGGGCCCTGCCCAATGCCCTAAAAAGCTGTATCCTTCGCAACGAGAGCCTGTGTTACCCTGAGAGCGGGGGGTGCTGTAATGCCTTAAGCTCGGTCGAGATGATGGCCACGGACTACCTCAGAAAGGGGGAGGTTCAGGGGCCACCCGTGCCATCGGGGCTGGTTGCTGTTTTTGACCCACAGCGTAACATCGAGGTCCGCTCTCTGCCATTGAAGGCCTACTCTGGGGGTACCTGGCTGGTAGGGAATGAGTGGGTCATTCATCTCAGCGATAAGGAATCACGCCAGCAAAAGCGCTATACGCTATTTCATGAGGCGTTTCATATCGCATGCCGGACGGTGTGTCCCACGTTTAAGAAGGTCGCCCCAAGCTCAAGCCCGTTTAACGAGCTGCTGGCCGATTACTTTGCCAATTGCATCCTCATGCCGAAAGAGTGGATCAAGGCGCAATGGGCGAAGGTCGGGGAGGTTCGGGAGCGCAAAAATCCCCTCCTCGCCGGGACCCCTGGCAACGGGGTAGCCCAGCAGTTCCAGCGCCTCTCTCAAGCTGATACGCTCCGGAACATGGGCCTCCTGCCCGTCCAAGTCGAGGCAGACCTTTTTCTCCCTGGGCTCCTCGACCATCTCTATAGCCTCATTGGGGCATGCCAGGGCGCAGGCACCACATCCGATACAGCCCTCCTCCCTTCCGGGGCAAGGGACGAGCTGGCGGCAGGAGCCGCAGTCGAGGCACCTCTCGACCTTGTAATCAGCCACATATGGCATGGGTCACCACCCACCGGGCGCCAGGGCAGCTAACCGCTTATAGTCCTGTTCGGTCCTGGCAAAGACACCCAGGTTCCCCAGCCTCACCTGCCTCAGTCCGGCGGCCCGGGCAGCCTCATAGGCCGAAACCATTTCCTCCAGCTCAGGTGGGGGCACGTGTCTCATCTCATGCTGCGGAAAGAAGGCCAGGATAGTAAACGGTATGTTTTTATCCACCTGGGCCAGCAGAACCGCGATTCTCTCTATCTGGTCCCTCTCCACCCAACCGGGGATGTAGAGGGAAAGGATCTCAAGGATAAATCCCCTCTTGAGCATCTCCTCGGGCAGCCTAAGCACCCACTCATTGCTGGCGCCGGTGAGCCTGTGGTGGACCTCCCTGTCGTAGGCCTTGATGTCAAGCCAGAAGGCATCTATTCCGGCGCTCTGGAGGAGGTCGAGGTTCTGAGGGGTAAGGCCATAGCCATTGGTCTCAAGCAGTACCCAGAGTCCCAGGTCTAGCCCCTTTATCTTTTCCGCGCATAAGGCGTAGAACTCGGGCTGGCAGGCGAGGTCACCGCCGGTGAAGGCGATTATGTTCCTGGCCGGGCCCAATCCCTGCGGCGAAAGAAGCATCTGCTCGGGCTGGAGTCTCTTTGGGCAGAGGTTTGACCTCCTGCCCGTGGGCACAAGGTAGGGCTTTCCCCGCACCTGCCCCGCCTCGACCAGGGGCAGGTAGGCAAGCTCCACGCAGACGCCGCAGCTGCGGCAGAGGTCGAGCGCATGGAAAGCGGTAGCCCTCTCTTTGGGCTCCTTGTAGGTTACCTGGTGTGCATATTCGCGGGCGAGCCCAGCTATATCCTGGGGAGACATCCAGGCGCCGGTGGCATGTTGGGTGAACTCCCACGAGTGACACTTCTTGCAGCTCCAGTTGCACCCGGACTGGTAGATGGAGAAATAGTGCTCAGGGCGAGAAAGGTGGGCCGTCTTGATGAGCCGGTATGGCTTGCCGCCTTCCCACTTGAGCGTCACCCGGCAGGCGGGCCCTCTCCTGCCCTGGTGCCAGACGGCACAGCTGGCCGGGGAGAATCCTTGCTCCAGGAGGCGGCACCTTTCCCTAAAGGCTTTCTCTTCTTCGTCGGTGGCCATGACTCAGGCCTGCTTTTCGGCTACAATAAAATTTGCGGCATGAAAGAACTCATCGGAGAAACTCGGAAGAGGCTGGCTCACCCGGCCTCCCCGCCCCCCAATAGCATACCCCCTTCAAGGGGCAAGGGCAAGCAGCAGGCGGCCGAGAGAGGCCCTGGTTCTATGTGAAGACGCGAACGATGGCCGTGCGAGGTTGAGATGCAAACTTGGCTCTCCTGGAGCTCCCAGGCCATCCATCAAATCAGGGTCGGCAGCATCACATTACAGCTGGTTTGGTTCGACTCAATGGGCGCGAAGGCCAGTTCGGTGCTGGTTCAAACTCCTGACATCAAGATCCTGGTTGACCCTGGGACCGCCGAAATGCAGGGCAGTTACCCGCTTCCGGACTCGGACAAGAGGAGACTTCGCCACAAGGCTCTTCAGGCTATTGTCGGCGCCGCGAAGACGGCGGATACCATTTTCATCTCCCATTATCACTATGACCATCACACCCTTCCCCAGGAGGCCCCTGAGCTTTATCAGGGCAAGCGGTTATGGATAAAGGACCCGAATCGGTGGATCTGCCGCTCCCAGTGGCAAAGGGCAAGGATATTCCTTGGGCAGATTTGCATGTCCCGGGGGGAGGCTTTGGAGTCAATCTGTCGGCAGCCTGAAAGGATCGAGGCAGGTGACCCCTTTGACGAGCTGCCCCTGGCATCGAGGAAAGACTACGGGGACTATCGACAGAGAAAAGAGGAGCTTTCGAGGAAAGGCAAAGCTAAGTTCGGTCAATTAGTTGAATTTTGGCAAACCAATCCCTGGGTCGAAGAGGCAGCTATCGGTGATAATGAGGTCCTTTTTGTGGACGGTCGTGAAATTGAGGCAGGCTCGACCAGAATCCGATTTACAAAGCCGCTCTTCCATGGCCTAGAGTATACCCCCCTCGGCTGGGTCATAGGTTTGGTGGTGGAGTGCGGAGGGGCCAAGGTCCTGTACACATCCGACCTTCAGGGTCCAACAATAGAGGACTACGCGCAATGGGTCATCGACGAGAATCCATCTATTATCATAGCTGATGGACCCGCCACTTATTTGTTTGGCTATACAGTCAACCGAGTAAACTTAGAGCGCGGCATCGAGAACATGTGTCGCATCCTTCGCCAGACTTCTGCCGAGATTATCATATATGATCACCATTTGCTGAGGGAGCCGCGGTTCAGGGAGCGGACAAGCAGGGCCTGGGAAGTGGCAGATAGAGCGGGGAAAAGGTTGATCACTGCTGCGGAGCAACTGGGTGAAGAACCCCTCGTGCTTAAGCTCGGCGGGGGCTAAGGCTGAGGGCCGGATATTTTGTTCAATACTGTAGCTATGGTATCAGCATCTATCTTAGAATATTTCCTATACGACGCCGCTCAAGAAGGTCAACAAATGCTTCGACCCTGGTCAACATCCCCGCCCTCCCCAGCTGCTCATCGCAAGCTATGGTGAGCACCGGGATACCCTCCTTGGTGAACGGCATAATGTTTTGGGCAATAACCTCGGGCATACAGGTGAACGGCGCCAGGTGGATTATACCATCGTAATCCCCAGCACGACGGACTTTCTCTCCAACGGATTCCAGGCCATGACCCCCCACATCGCGCTTGAGGTAGGGGTGGGCAAACTTTTGTAGTTCTTTCTTCTCATCATTGAGGGCATTGAGGAATGTCCCCCATTTAGTATACTCCGAGAAGAAGGTGGACCTCGTGCGCCTCGCCTCCACCCCCATTTTCCCCAGCTCGATCTCCAAGTTCATATTGAAGAAGGGCTCCATTACCACGTATAGTTCTCCCACAATGCCAACCTTGAGAGGCGCATATTCGGCGTCCTTGGGGATTTGCTCCAGCCTCTCGAAGTATCCTCGCATCGCCTGCCTTAAGGAAGCAAAGCTGGTGGCTCTATCGATAGCCCCGATCGCCTCCCGATAAAGACGGTCAGCAGTGCCCTTTTCCAGCTCCACGGGGCGGATCTTCTGCACCTCTCGCTCCAGTTCGTCCAGAGCCCTCAGCTTGGCTACTGCCAAGCGAAAGAGGGAGACGACCGTGGGCCAAGAGGCGTTGTTGGAGAAGCGCTTGATCGCCCTGAGGACGCCGATCAAGCCCTTCTCTGAGCTATGGAATCTGAGGAACTTAAATCTATATCCAAGGTCACGGAGAATCTGCTCTTGGACTTTTGCATAATAGCCCATACGGCAAGCATTGAAGCTGGTTACCATAAACAGAGTGTCTGCCCCTTGCTCCAGACACTCGATGAAGGTGCCCAGTATACCCTTGAAGGGGAGGCAAGCAAACTCAGGCGAATACCTGGCGCCCAGGGAGAGGGTGTGCTTGGTAACAGGAGGCGTGACCAAAGAGATGTTGTGCTCCTTCACCATGGTCTCAAATACGGCAAACCTGTCCCCTAAGCTAGGTATACCCAAGACGCTGATCCTCTCTTGCTCCCTCCCCTCTGTGACCAACTGGCAGGTGGAGAAATGCCTTGGGGTCTTTTTCCCCTCCGAACCATATCGAGGAAGGCTTCGAGGCGGGTCATCAGGCCCGTTTCCGCGGTATGCTCATCAAGGGTGAGTTGCATGAAGGGCTTGCCCAGCCGCTTTGCATAGCGCTGGAGCACCTCTATCATCAGGGAGTCGGGTCCGCAGCCAAAAGCGACAACGGAGACCACGCCGTCCACCTCGCCCCTCCCTAGATAGTAGGCCCCTGCCCCAATCACCTCGTCCTCGCATGCCCAGTATGGTCGCTCTACCAGCTCGCAGATCGAAGCGCGGAGTCTCGCCCTCTCCACCATCTCGGGGGAAAGGACTTTGACCCCCATCTCCCGCAACTGAGGCACGAGCCGGTGACTGACATACTCATCGTAGAGGAGGTAGGGATGCCCGATCAAACCAATGGTAAAAATGGGGTGGCTCCCGTTGCCTTCGGGCTCCTCCACAGATTGGGGAAACATTCCCTCTATCGCCTCAGGCGGGGTCAGCCCGCTCAACATTCGCCTCTGAAACGTCTGGTGAACCTGCCAGGCTGTCTCAGCTGCCTTTCTGACCTTGAGGGGACTCCGAGTGAAGGGGCGCCCCAGTTTATAGATGGCTTGGTAAAAATCGCGCTTCCCCGTGTTGACGTCCACATCGGGGTCGAGAATAGGAGGGCATTCCGGGACGGTTGCCCTCATCATATCAGGCAGGCCAATGAACTTGGGGCAGCTATAGACCTTTTGCTCCACGCTGTGAATAGAGGGTATAAAGACGCAGTCACAACCGTTCGCAAGGGAAAGCACGTGGCCACAGAAAACCTTTACCGGGAGGCAGGTCTCCGCTATAAGCCGAGAGCAGCCCGATGCGAGCATGAGCTTGGTGGTTGGAGATGAAACGAACACCTCCGCCCCCAGCCCCTCGAAAAAGGTCCGCCACATAGGGTAGTACTGGTAGTAAAGCAAGGCTCGCGGGATTCCTACTCTCATTCCCCCAGTGCCTCGCTCACCTTGTTCACCCTTTGCCCGCCTCTTCACCCCGCTCAGCATCATTTTTGCGCCTTACAAAGAGCCTGAGCCCCTCCAGGCCCACAACTATTATCTCCTCCTCAGGGCTTATGCTGGCGTCGATCGATGATGCCTTCCACAGTTCCCCGCGAACCTTAATGACGCCTTCCGGGGTAAGCGGGGTTACCACCCTCCCGTGGAGACCGATCATGCCTTGGCGGCCGCTCACTTGCTCCCCGTTGACCGCAGGCATGATGACTTTGTAGAGCCCAAATGAGCAGACCACCAGCATAGCTGCCAGGGTGATAAGAGCCCATAAGGGTAAATATATCCCCAGCTTCCACAGGATGAAAAGCACGAGGGCAGCCAGGATTATTTCGTCCAGAAGCAGAACAAAGACCGTGGATAGAGCTCTCATTTCCTCCTTCGCTCCCCCACATCATACACGCGGTCAGCCACATTGTCCATCAGCCAGCCCCCGCCGCGTTCCCTGTCAAAAGTTGCAACCCTATTAAATCTTTCCCACGTTTCATGACTCCAGCCGGGCCGCTTCTGGCCGCCACACCTGCGGCTTGGCGAACCTATTGACGGTGCCCTTTGGATATGCTAATCTTTCCAGGCTGGCCTAGGGTTCCTCATGCCTCCTCGCTTTGCAAAAATAAAGAAAGGGGGTAAGAATGTCTCCGCGAGTAGCCATTGTTGGTGTAGGTTTTACACCGTTCAGGTCGATAACCCCCGACGTTTCCTTTAAGGAGATGATGTTTGAGGCAGCCACAAAGGCCTATGAGGATGCTGGGGTTTGCCCCCAAGACGATATCGACGGATTTGTAACTTGTGAGGAGGACTTCGCCCACGGCAGAAGCATTTTCAACATTCATACCCCAGATAATTTAGGTGCGGTTCTTAAGCCCATCCACACTATTCCTGGCGACGGCATTCATGGTTTGATCGCCGGCTATATGCAAATAAGCACCGGCCTTATGGATATAGTGGCCGTGGAGTCCCACAGCAAGGCATCTAACATGCTCACCCCCAACTATTTGCTGGCCCATGCCTTAGACCCGGTGTACAATAAGCCGCTTGGCCTTAATCCGTATTTCATCGCCGGCATGGAGATGAGCCGCTATCTGTATGAGACAGGGACGACGAAGGAGCATTGTGCCTTAGTTGCAGTCAAGAATAGGCTAAATGCCTTGCTCAATCCCCAGGCTGCCTATGGTGAGCGGATAGGGGTGGATGATGTGCTCAGCTCAGAGATGATGTTTTACCCTCTAAGCCGTTTGGACATGAGCTGTCCTGCCGACGGTGGGATCGTTATGGTCTTAGCCGCCGAGGAGAAGACTAAGGCCCTGAGTGATAAGCCTATCTGGATAAGGGGGATTGGCTGGTGTTCAGACACGCCGGGCCTGGAAACCAGGGACTGGGGTCAAGCCCTCTACGCTCGATTGGCTGGGGAGATGGCATACAAAATGGCCGGCATAAAGCACCCCAGGAAAGAGATCGATTTTGTGGAAATAGACGATACCTTCTCCTATAAAGAGCTCCAACACCTGGAGGCCCTCAAGTTGTGCCATCGCGGAGAAGCCGGCGCCCTGGTAGAGGAGGGGGCTACCCAAAGGGGTGGCGAATTGCCCGTCAATGTCTCGGGGGGAAGCCTCGGGGTGGGTCATCTGGTGGAGGCCACCGGTTTGCAGCGGGTTCTAGAGGTAGTACTTCAATTACGCGGCGAAGCTGGGAAAAGGCAGTTACCCAATGTCAAAGTCGGCTTAGCTCAATCCTGGCGCGGGCTCCCCACTAACAGTGGTGCCGTGATAATCTTGAGCAATGAGTGAAAGGAGGAAAGCCACCGTGCGCAAAGTCGCCATAATTGGTGCCGGGATGACCAAGTTTATGCGCCGGGCGTTGGAGACGGGGAAAGAGCTATCGTGGCAGGCAGCTAAAATGGCGCTCGATTCGTGTGAGCTGACCCTAAAGGATGTAGATTGTGTGGTTATGGGCACAGCGCCCGATGCCTTTGACATGGTTCATATGAAGGCGGAGTATCTCAGCGATGGCGCCGGAGCCTGGCGCAAGCCTTATATGAGGGGTTTTGTCGGCGGTGGCACGGGCGTCTTTGTGGCTTGTCAGGGCTGGTATCATGTAGCCTCAGGGCTTTTTGATACCTGCCTGGTGGTTGCTGAGGAAAAGATGTCCAGTTGCCTGCCCCATCCCCAGGGGGCTTTCATTACCTGCTGGGACCAGTTCACCGAGAGCCCGCTGGGGACGAGCCTCCTCTGGTTTTTTGCCTGGGAGATGAATCGCTACATGAATGCCCATGGCATCACGGAGAGGGAGATCGCCGCCGTCGCGGTCAAGAATAAGAGGAATGCCCTGGATCATCCCTGTGCCCAGTTAGCCTCGGAAATCACCGTGGATGATGTAATGAACTCGGAGATAATGGCCTGGCCGGTTAAGCGGCTCGATGTCAGCCCCACCAGCGATGGGGCAGTGGCTATCATACTGGCCGCCGAACATGTGGCCAAGAGGGTTACCGATAAGCCGGTATGGATTGAGGGGGTTGGCTGGTGTCTGGATACCATGTATGTGGGGCAGCGTGACCTTTACTATCCTAAGTATGTGGAGTACGCGGCCAGAATGGCCTATGACATGGCAGGGATTAAGGAACCGAGCAAAGAGATCAATATCGCTGAGCCTTACGACCCCTTTGATTATAAGGAACTGCACCACATGGAGGGGCTTCTTCTCTGTGGCAAGGGCGAGGCGGCAAAGCTTACTGCCGATGGCGTGACCCAGAGAACCGGCAATCTGCCCACCTGCCCCTCGGGGGGACTGCTCGGGGTGGGCAATGCCATCGCTGCTGCTGGACTGATGAAGGTGGCTGAACTTTTCTGGCAACTGCGCGGTGAGGCGGGAAAGAGGCAGGTACCGGGCAAACCAAAGAAAGGCGTTGCCCAGGCCTGGGGCGATGAGATGCAGGTGGGAACCGTCATTGTAGTGGGAGTTTGAGGAGGGAGTTATGCGTGAGAAAATCGAAGAATGGCCAGGAACAGCCCTAAAAGAGGCTGATATCGCGGAAAAGAGGGTTTTGCTCACGGAGTGGCACCCTAATCTGAAGTATGCCTGGGATGCGGGTATCGGCTATGGCCGTTATTTCGCTGAGTTGAAAAGGGGCAGGATTATGGGCACCAAGTGCCACAAGTGCCGTCGGGTATTGCTCCCAGCCCGGGCCTTCTGCGAGTGTTGTTTTCGGACAGTAGATGAATGGATCCGCCTCAAAGACACTGGCACGGTCAATACCTTCTCAATCGCTTATACTGATTCCATGGCCAACCGAATAAAGGAGCCCCAGATTCCCGCCCTGATTGAAATCGATGGCTCCGGTGGCGTGGCCATCATGCACCTATTAGGGGAGGTTGACCCCAAACAGGTAAAGATTGGGATGAGGGTTAAGGCGGTGTGGAAACCGGAGGCGGAGCGGGAAGGGGCGATTACCGATATCGAATACTGGAAACCAATAGAGGGGTAGGAGATGCCAGCAGATAAAGTTGTTCAGGTCAGCCAGACTAAGCCGCTCCACGGCGAGATCCCGGTATATGGACAATATACCTTTGGGATTGCGGGGGAGCGGTTTTTCAGGGAGATTAAGGACAATGGCAGGATCATGGGGTTGAGGTGTGAAAGATGTAATTTGACTTATGTGCCGCCGCGAATTTATTGTGAGCGTTGCTTCAACGAGCTACAGGCATGGATTGAGGTGGGGGGCAGAGGGAAGGTGCATACTTATACCATCGCTCACTTTGACCTGGATGGCGCTAGATTGCCGGAGCCGATAATCGTGGCTATGGTTCAAATTGATGGTGTTTGTGGTGGGATAGTCCATAGGCTGGGTGAGGTGAGACTTGAGGAGACGAGGATCGGCATGCCAGTGGAAGCGGTGTTCAAACCCAAAGCCCAGCGGACTGGCTCAATCCTCGATATAGAATACTTCAAACCCCAAGGGAAGTAATCCAAGAGGAGGTAAGGCCATACCCTTCGAGGAAGCGTGTGGGGAGCTGGGGATAAGTCATCGCTGTATCCCCTTCGGGCATCCCCAGTCCATTAGGCGCATTGAGCCTTCCATCGCACTTTGAGGGAAGAAGAGATAGGGCTTTACCACTACGGCAACCCAGAAGAAGCTCGTGAGCGTATTAGGGCAGCTACAGAGAGGTACAGCACCCAGAGGTATCACCAGGGGATTGGAGACATCAAGCCTATTGACAGGCACGAGGGGTGTGGGGAGGAGATCCTGGCTAGAAGGGAGGAACTGCTCAGCAGCGTAAAGAGGAATGGCAGAAAGCCCAGGGTCTTAGCACCGGTGTAAGGTCTTTTTTGCCTTAGACTGTCTCAGAGATATTTACAGGTACAGTTTTGTCAAGCCGTTGCCCTTTTTCAAATGGCCCGCTTGAGCACCGGCAGCCTCATTGTGGGAGTTTGGCTCATCTTGTATCTGGTCAGGTTCGGACCCCAGACCGCTCCGGGCAGGACCCTATGCCGTGCGCGATCAACTTGGGGCATACGATGATGAGGGAGCACGAGATGAGCTAAGGAAGGGCTTGGGTTTAAAAAAGACGAACCCAGACAGCTCGTTGTACCGCTATAGAAGCACTGACCGAGGACACCTGTATTAATTGAAGGGTGCTAGAAGCGAAGTGGGCGGTAATGCTCTTGTCTGAGTCCATCATGACCGTTGCGGGGTTTGTGGTGCCTGAAGCGTCCCCACTCCAGAGGCAAAGGCATAGCCCAAGGCGGTGACCATTGCCAATCCGCTCCTGAGGGACCTAATAGATGCACTGAGGCTTTAAAGCTCCGTGGGTATCTTGATCGGCAGTTCTTCTCTGCTCAGTAGGAAAAAGGCCGTGTCAGCGCTTTCAATGTCAACCAGTTTAATAGGCATTTCACTAACCGCTACCCTGAACATGAACCTTCCCACAATAGTCTCTCCGCCTTTATCGAGAAGCTCATTGTTGAGCCCTATTATGGCCAGCTGTGACCCAAGCGCTGGGCTGTCGGCAATCCCTATGGCTAGCATGTTCACGTTGATAGGTATTTCCGTCTGCGCAATAGCTTCAACCACATCCTTGAGACGAATATTAACCCCAAGAGCGTAGCCGTCAAACTCGACCACCTTTCCCCAGTATTGGCGTGGGTTTCCTGTTACAGGGTTTAACTCACTAATGTTGGCTACAGCTACTACTTCATCGACGAGGGTGTCCACAATCAGAGCAGGCTTAACCCCTGCCTTCACCTCTTGGCCACTCAGGGGAGCGGAGTAGTCCAGGTATTTCAGGACCTCCTCCGTGGGGTAGAGAACAGTGCCTATGACCTCTGCCTGCCTTAGTTGCCAGACCTTTCTTTCAGGGTCTATGGTCTCAAGCCTTGGCCCCTTTTCCTCAAAGAAGAGCTCAATAGGGCTATCAGCGAGAATTCCTACCCCGAAAGGCATCTTCAGTTCGGAGTAATCTACCGTTGCCGTAGCTACTACATAAGTGCCATGGATACGCACTCTCTTAAAGGCAAAGGAAGCCGGGTCATTAGAAATCTGTTGAACCGTAGCATTCGTTGGTTTAGATGCCTGTATGTTCTCGGCAATGATCACCCCGCCGAACTCATCAGGCTGCCACTTGGAACCGAGTTCTATTTCCTCAAGCGGGGTCTTGAGGAGAGTTCCTTTCACTTGGCCAGCGGAGAAGGTAAAGCTATACTCTTCACCCTCGTGAAAGAGGGTGACTTCCGCAGGAAGGTGGACCAAAGTATCAGAGAGCGCCAAATAGAATCCATCTTGTGCATAAACGACATAAGGGTAGATAGGCACATCCTTTGGGGAGTTCGGGATTGAGAGATAGGAAGTCAGAGTATTTGCAACTTCCCTGGGCGGTGTGGCAATTAACCCTTTCACTGCGACCGGCACCAAGTTGATGTCAAGTTCCTTGCCTGCCTTTATCGCCAGATACTTTACTTCCTCTTTGACCGACTCATATACGTCCAGGGTATTGGTGTCATAGTCGTAAACCCCCGTCAAGCGGTAAAACCCTTTCTGAAGTGAAGCAATATTACCAGCAATGTTAACACCGCCTTTACCGTCAATCAGGAGTCTCGGCGCGCTACCTGTAAGGTATGTCTGCCCCGATAGTTCTACCATTTTCCCATCAGTGGATGGGTCGCCAGCTACGTGGGAAGGGGAGCTCAGTATTGGAGCCGCTTTAGAGGGGCGAGACCACCATGTCGGACCCCAATCTGGTGCCGAGTTGCGCGTCAGACGCATCAGGTTTGTGCCGTCGGCATCTATGACGTAGATTTCGGTGTTGCCCTGTGTAACCCAGGCATAGAAGGCGATCTGGCTACCGTCGGGTGACCAGCTGGGCCAGGTTGCATCCCTGGGGTACCAGCCATATCCAAAATTGGTAACCATCCTCAGATTGCCGCCGTCAGCATCCATGATCCAGATATTGCGGGCGCCGCCCCGGTCGGACTGGAAGGCGATGAATCTCCCGTCAGGAGACCACGCGGGCTGTCCATCGTTTCCCAGGTTGTCCGTGAGGGGTCTTTGATCGCTGCCATCGCTATTCATCACGTAGATTGAATCCCTTCCGTCGCGGTCGGATTGGAAGACGATTTGGCTTCCGTCAGGTGACCATGCGGGATGTGAATCGTTTGCCGAATTATTGGTTAGGCGTGTCAGGTTTGCGCCATCAGCGTCCATCACATAGATTTCGCGCTGTCCACACACGCCGGAGTCGAAGGCGATACGGCTACCATCGGGAGACCATACCGCTGCCCAGCCAGCATGTCGGCTGATGAGTTTTTCCTCATTTTGGCCACTGGAGTCCATAACGTAGATCCCCGTATATCCTCTTGTGAAGCTCATTCGGCCGCCATCCGGCGACCACGCAGGGCACCGATCCCGTTCCGGATTATTGGTCAAGCGCGTTTGGTTTGAGCCATCCGCATTCATGACATAGATCTCGGGATTGCCATCCCGCTCAGACACGAAAGCGATCTTCCCGGGCGGGGCCCAGGGGCTTCGGGTTCTGTAGAAGTTCATCCCCACGAGCACCAGGTCATAGACGTCCACCATGCCATTGGCGGTAACGTCCACCGTCTCGCCCGACACCACGATATTGAATTGCGATGCTATTGTCGCTAAGTCTGATATGTCAATCACCAGGTCACCATTGACATCTCCGCCCAAAAGGGTCACATCTGGCAGTGTCGTTGTGCTCCCCGACTCTACTACGACATCTGACTTGACCGCCTTTAGATAACCGAGCATGGTAGCTTGAATTTCATAAGTGCCTGGGTCTACTGTCAGGCTGAAGTTGCCCGCTGCGTCGGTGACGACTGGCTCGTAGCCAGGAATGGAAATTGTGGCCCCGCTGTGGTCATTGCGGCCCTGCAGGCGGACAATGCCAGTTACAACGCCAGGCCCATCTCCTTCATAGGTCAACAAAGTATTATTTCCAGAATGGTAGGAGGCTTTAAGCCAAGCGTCAGAACGGCAAACCCTTGAATATCTTATTTCATCTATCTTTCCCGACCATTTGAAAACAGCACCCCCATCTGAATTCCTGGCTCCTATCCAACAATCTTGTTGTTGTAAATTTAAGGTAGCATCTTCACTCCAAGAACTCACTCCATCAACATAAAGCCTGACGGTAGTTCCATCATAGGTGGCAGTCAGATATTTCCAAGTATTTGTAACTAAAGCATCATCTCCAAATCCTCCGCTATACCAGCCAACTAGATATTTTCCATGCTGCCCCAGATAAATTACTTGTCCACCTTTCCAAGGCCCAGCGTTCCAAATATATCTTTCATCGCTATCGGTTGCATAGCACCACCCCTCTATTGTCCAAGGGTTGGCTCCCGTTTGCAAGAAGGATGTGGGCAAATTAATATAGTTATCTGAGCCATCAAACTCTAGACATTGTCCAATTTTACCTTCAACCAAATCATCCAGGGCCATTGAACCTTGACAGGTTCCGTTGTTGTTATTTGCTGTGCTATCCAAGATTTGAGGGGCTACCTCTGAAGGATCCTGATTCAAGTGCCAAACTCCTTTGAAATTGCTATCCCAAACACTGGCTGGATCGACTCCGTTACTAGCGTTAGGATTGCCATAGTAGAGGTAGAATTCGGTATCAGTTGTGGAAGAAACAAAAGGAATTTTTACGTGATATACTGCTTTCTGATTTATAGCATCGTGCCTTTCTCTCTCATACTTCAGGAGGGTTACACCGTCAGAACTTGTAAATCTGATATCGAAGCCATCACTTCTTGCTTTTGAGAAATCAAAGTTACTGGAATTTAAGAATACTGCGACTGGAAAATCAGTTAAATCAGCGTCTATTTTAGTATGGTCTATCGATAATTTTTCGCGATATTTCCATCCGGTAAGCCAATTTTTTCCGATAGTCGTGGTAATAATGATTGAATCTCTCTTAGACGAGTCCCCTTGAGATGTTGCTATAACAGTTATGGTAGCCTTGTCACCATCTTGAGCATCATACGGCGCAGTAATTCTTAAGGTAATATCGGTTGAAGCTTCCGGATCCAGGATCACCGAGTTTTCATCCAAAATTGCTATCCAGCCGGATGGAGGGTCAGAACAGGTTAAGTCAAATGTATCCTGTCGGTTACCGGTGTTTTTGACCGTCAAAGTATAGCTTGCGGTCTCTCCTGGCCCTATCCGTTTTTCGGGTTCTCCCCAGGATAGATCTACCCCGTAGTTAGGGGGTGGGATGATAACGCCGTCTTTCCATACCCCTATCAGTGGATAGCTATCCTTGTCCCCATCTATGCTGTAGGGGGTATCCCCAATCCCATCTCCATTGGCGTCACCTCCAGGGTAGTCGCTCCAGTAGTTGCCGAGGTAGTTTGTGTAGGTTTTGCCGTTGTAGGTGTAGGTTATTTCCTCTGGGGAGTGCCAAGTGTTTAATGAATTAGACGAAACATTATCTTGGTTGTCTATGAAGTTATTGAGGTAGGTCAGGTTGCCCGGAGGACCAAGGAAGACCCCAGACTGGTTGGCTGCGATGGTATTATTTATTATTTGTATTGCGTTTGACTGCCAATGGACGTACACCCCCACCCCGCAATTCGTTATTGAATTGCCTATTATAATTGTGTTGTTGCACCCCTGAGTTACGAATATGCCGTGGGGGCTTGCTGAAATCATATTGCCCGAAATAGTTCCTTTGCTATCTGTAAGAATCCCTCCTGCCATACCTGGATTGTCTATTAGTATGTTATTTGTAATTTCGAAGATGCCCTTTCCCCAAGTATGTAGGACTATCCCGGCATTCCCTATGCCACCACTATATCCTTCCCCTGAATTCCTTATCGTGAATCCTTCGATTGAGCATCTTATACTGTCCCAAACATTGTCAACGAGAATGCCTTTCTTGACACCATTTGCATCAATAACTGTGGTGTTTCTGTCTTTGCCAATCAGACTTAGCGATTTATGTATGACTATATTCTCGTGGTAGGTTCCTTCATAAACAAAAATGGTGTCTCCCGCACTGGCAGCATCCACCGCATCTTGAATCTTGGTGAAGTCGGCATCAGGGTAGTCCTGCTTGTCGTCATCGACATGCCATACCCGTGGCACGATAGTGACCTCATCCTGAGCTGAAGGCCCGTCCATCGTGCCATCGTTTGGGGTGACCACACACCTCCAGGTCTCGCCTTTGGCTGTCTCTGAGGCAGAAACGATGTTGGTGGTCAGCGCTGATTGCAACGCCCCGTTCTTGTACCAGGCATAGGAGTAGCTAACAGGATCGCCGTCTGGGTCTGTGCTCGGGATGGTGATGGTACATACTAGGTCGTCAGTGGTCAAGGGGCTGTCTGGAGTTACGTCTACCGTCGGGGCTGTGGGCGGGCGGTTCACTAATTGCATATATTTGTCCCAATCCCAGTACGGGCCAGGATCAGGCCCAGAATAAATCTCATCATGACCGACTATATGGCTTCTGTCCATAGCTATGTCATATTTCTGGCAGAGGTATCGAACTAATTTTGCTGAAGCTTGATACATCGCTTCCGTGGGCCACTTTGGTTCAGTGGTCCACCCAGGGCTGGACAGCATTCACTTCAGCATAGGCTCGGGGGTGCAGACGATCAGCCCGGCCCGCGAGCTGCCTGGGTTGAGGGGCCCGGGGATCATTGACGGCACCACCCAGCCGGGCTTCGCCGGCAGCCCGATTATCGAGCTGGAAGGCAGCAAGGCGGGGCTTGCCGCAGCCGGTCTGCGCATCGGCAGTGACAGCACGGTGAAAGGGCTGGTAATCAATGGCTTCGACTCTGGTCTCTGGATAGGCTCGAACAACCGCGTTGTAGGCAACTACATCGGCACCGACGTCACGGGCGCCATTGCCCTCGGCAACGGCCGGCAGCATCCCTTTGGTGGACTGGGTGGGATTGTTGTGACTGGCTCCAACAACGTCATCGGGGGAACGGACCATGACCCTGGGGTGTGCAACCGGGACTGCAACCTCATCTCGGCCAACGCCACGCAAGGCATTCTGATCGACAGGGTCGCATCGGGGAACCGAGTCCTGGGCAACTTCATGGGCACCGACATAACCGGGACGGTCACCGATCCCGATGGGATAGCCGATAGTGGCGACGAACTGGGTAACGCCGTCGGGGTGGTCATTGTTGGAGCAGGTGCAACGGGCAACACCATTGGAGGCACCACGCCAGGGGAACGGAACATCATCTCGGGGAGCTGGTGGAACCACGTTCGGTTCCTTGACACCACGGGAAACGAGGTTCTCGGCAACTACATGGGCACCGACGTGACCGGCACCCTTGGTCTCGGCGCTGGGTTCTCAGGCGTATGGATTGTCGATTCATCGGGTAACACCATTGGGGGCATGGCCGGGACGAAACTGGGCGGGCCGTGCACCGGGGCCTGCAACGTGATCGCCGGCAGCGGCGCCTATGGCGTGCTCATCGAAGCCGATCGTGTGAGTGCCACGGGGAACACGGTGCAGGGCAACTTCATCGGCGTCGACGTCACGGGCACACAGGGGATAGGCAACGGCGGTGGCATTAAGGTGGAGGCTAATGGTAATAACGTCCGGGGCAACGTGGTCAGCGCCAGCACAGGGGTCGGACCGATTTCGGGTCTGGGCAATGGCGTGGTTATCGTCGGCGATGAGAACGACCTGTACAGGAACCGCATCGGGACCGACGTCAACGGGGTGAAAGGCCTGGGCAACCTCCACAACGGTGTGCTCGTCCGGGGAAACCGCAACTGCATCGGCACCCTCCGTGAATTCCTTCAGGGGAAGTGCGAGACGAGCGCCCTTACCGATGAGCCAGACCAGGCCAACGTCATCTCGGGGAACGGAGCCCACGGGGTTGTGATAAGCGAGGGAGAGGAGAACATCATACTGTTCAATACCATCGGGACAGACCTGAACCACGAAAAAAGGTTGTCCAACCTCGGCAGCGGCGTGGTGCTCAGTGCCAGCAACAACTATGTTCTCAAAAACACCATTGGCGGCAACGCCTGGCATGGGGTTGAGGTAACTCAGGGCAACAACAACATCATCCAGGGGAACTTCATCGGGACCGATGGCACCAGGGGGGACTTGGGCAACTTGGGCAGCGGCGTCCTGATAGCAGATGGCAACCGGAACGAGGTTGGCGGCCCTCCACCTGTGGGCAGTGTGATGAGGGCAAACAACGTGATCTCCGGGAACTTTGATGGAATCGTGGTCATTGGAGGTGAAGAGAACAAGATCCTGGAAAACTTCATTGGCCTGAATCAACATGGGGATGCCGCCATCCCCAACCAGGGCAATGGCGTCCACCTCATGGGGACAATCTTGACAACGATCGAGGAGAACTTCATCTCTGGCAACGGGGCGGCCGGCGTCCGCATCAGTGAAGGCGGAAACAATGAGCTTTGGGGCAACAGCATAGGGATTGCAGTGCCCTCACCTGAACGCAGGGCAGGCGTTGCCCGGGCCGTTCCCAACGGCGGGCCTGGCGTGGAGGTGCTAAACTCAACTGAAAACAGAATTGGGCTCCGTACAGGAGGAAATATCATCTCGGGCAACCAGGGGGCGGGGATCCTGATCCGTGGTGGGGAACTCAATGTGGTGGAGGCTAACCGGATCGGCACCGACCGGGAAGGCACGACAACGGAGCCCAACCTGGGGAACCTGGGGGCAGGGATTGAGGTCACAGGCGGTATTGAAACGGACATCTGCGACAACATTATCGGGGGTAACCATGCCCATGGTATCCTCCTACGGGGTGATGCTACGCTTACCACTTTGTTTAAGAATGCCATCGGCACAAACGGTTGTCATATAACCAACACGCTAACGGAATTGTCCCTCCCCAACGCCCTTGATGGGGTCCACATCGCCGATTCAGCGTCCGACAACGAAATCGGTAGCAACTGCATCTGGTTTAATGGCCGTGACGGCGTCCGTGTAGACGGCCCAAATGCGGTCAGCAACTGGATTACACGGAACTCCATTCACGCCAACCAGGGCAAGGGGATTGAGAACATGAACGGCGGCAACGAAGAGCTGCCACCACCGGAGGGCAGCCTGGTATTAGGGAAGCTAGTGGGTACTACCTGCGGCGAGTGCCTAGTGGAGATCTTTTCTGACCCTGACCATCAAGGCCAAGTGCTCTGGATTTGGGGCTACACTGACGCAAACGGGAGTTTTACCGCCTCGGTTGGCCGTCCGCCTTCCCCAGGAAGGAAGTTTACCTGCACGGCGACCGACAGGGTTTTTAATACCTCGGAGTTCGGCTGTGGCTTTGAGGCCCCACCTGTGGACCTGGAAGCGACCAAGCGGGACGCAGATGTAGACGGGGGCGCGCTGCTGCCAGGCGACCTGTTGGAATACGCCGTGCAAATCGCCAACAACAGCGATGTTACTGTCCCGGACACCGTGCTGAATGAGCTTGAGGACCCCCTCCCGCAGGGCACCTCTTACGTTCCCGAGTCCATCACTGTGGATGGCGTCCCCAACGATGATGATATCGCTGACGGGACGGGTTACGAGGCCGAGGCAAATCGGGTGGTGTGGAACGGCGCCATCCCGGGGAACGCAACACGGGTTATTGCATTCCGTGTGCAGCTTGACCCTGCGCTCCAGCAGGGTGCGGAGGTGAGCAACCAGGGGATGGTATTAGGCCTGCTGAAGACTGATGACCCCGATACCCCGGAGGTCGATGATCCCACCACAAGCGTCCTTTCCGCTGGGTGGGGTTCAATTACGGGCACGCTTTATCTCCAGGGCCGCCCGGACCACAGCGGCGCTAGCGTCCAGGTCAATGGAAGCCAGACCCAGACTGGTATCAATGGGTCCTATTCCTTTGAGCAGTTACCAGAGGGTACATATAATGTCACCGCTAGCATGCCTGGCCACCTGCCGGCTGAAAAAGCCGATGTGGAGGTGATAGGTGGAAAGATAATACCTGTGCCCGATGTCATTTTGCTGGCAGGCGATTTTGACCAAAATGGCGTTATCGATATCTACGACCTGGTAGCAATGGCAGCGGTCTTTGGCATGACTGAAGCTAGCGCCGATATCAATGCTGACGGCTTGGTGGACATCTTCGACCTAGTGCTGGTGGGGATGAACTTTGGCAAGACGGAGAGCCCATGGAAAGGAGAGCCAACGGTCCAATAGCGTCTTGGCTGTAACGCCAAGACCTGAGTTCAAGCCCTTCTTTGACTTGAAGTACGATGGGCTGTCACACAGCGTATTGCAGATGCGACCCCGATGGGATTCGAACCCACGATCTCCACCGTGACAGGGTGGCATGTTAGTCCGCTACACCACGGGGCCACAACCTAATGGCAGTCTAACAATTTGCACCTTATATGTCAAGCCTGGGGGCCGACTCGGGCCTTTACCATTCTCGTGGAGATGCCTATTTCAGCGGTGCAAAGTGTTTGATATCCATGATGGTGCCGCTGCGTTGCTCACTCCATACCGCCCTGACCGCTAAGCCTATTTTGACCTCCTCCTTGACCCTCTCCACATCGGAGAGGTCTATGTCCCCGATGAAATGGAGAAACCCCACATCTGCCCCATCCAGGTCGATGATGGCCACCACATAGGGTGGTGGCTTGGGCTCCCCGGCAAAGCTGTAATTCACCAGCGACCAGGTCCGTACCTTGCCCTGGTCGCTCACCTGGACCCATTCCTCGGGGTCGACAAAGCATCTGGGACAAAACTTGCGGGCCGGCACCAGTACCCGATGACACTGGGGGCACCTGGTCCCCATGATCCGCCGGTTCTTTTCCATCTCCTCGAAGAATCGACTGTTCACTGAGCCATAGGCAAACTTATAGGGCAGGCATACCTCGGTCTCCAGTACTCTCATGGCCGCCTCCTTACGGTTCCCTTCCCAGGATCATGATGCCGTTGAACTGGTCCACACCGCCCATGGCATGGGCCAGCGCAGTGTTTATCGCCCTAGGAGCCTGGTGGGCACCGGCCTTGCCCATTATCTGCAAGGCCGACTCGGCAACGCGAATGAGACCGCTAGCTCCTATAGGATTGGTGGCCAGGACGCCTCCAGATAGGTCACATGGCAGGTTCCCTTCCTTGAAGATCACGCCCCTCTCCACCAGGCTACAGGCCTCGCCCTCGCCGCAGAAGCCGAAGCATTCGTAGTAGAGGAGCTCTTGGAAGGTGAAGGGGTTGTAAATCTCGGCATAGTCCAGCTCCCTGGCCGGGTCGAATATCTTGGCCATCTTATAGGCTCTCTGGGCGGCAAAGATGGCGGACTCCCACCTCACCTTGTCGGCATCCCCAAACCAGTGCTCATCCCCGCAGTAGCCTACGTCCTTTATCCAGGCCGGGGTCTTGGCGATTTTCCGGGCTGCCTCCTCGGAGGCCATGATCACAGCACAGGCGCCATCGGAGCTGGGGCAGGTGTCCAGCAACCGTAGCGGGTAGGAGATGATCCGCGATTTCAGCACGTCATCGACGGTTATCTTGACCTTGATGTGGGCATAGGGGTTGTCCAGGGCATTGTTGTGATGGGCCACCGAGATCCTGGCCGCCGCCTCCCGGATCCTCTCCTCGGGGATACCGTAGCGATGGATATAGGCATTACACTGGAGGGCGAAGACGGTGGGCGCCCCGCCAATGAAAACCCTTTGGAAGAAGGGCTCGGCCACAGTATTCATGGTGCCTTGGGGGTCGCCCTCGTACATTTTCTCGGCCCCCAGGGCCAGGACCACGTCGAACAGGCCTGAAGCCACATGGTAGAAGGCGGAGTGGGCCACGGACATCCCCGTAGAGCCACAGGTGGCCACCCGGAGCACGGGCTTGGAGAAGGCACCTATGCCGTCCGACCAATAGAGGTGGGTGGCGTTCACCCCCTCCATGGGAGAGGGCATGGAGCCCGTGACTATAGCCTCGATATCCTTTAGGGTCAGGCCGGTATCCTCCAGGGCAGCCGCCACCGCCTCATGCACCAGCTCGGGGTAGCTCACATCGTCCCGTCGGCCATGTTTGGTCTGGCCTGAGCCAACTACGGCCACTCTTCTCAAGGCATCCTCCTTCCTAGCTGCCCAGGATGACCACCGAGTGCAATTGCCCGGCCCAGCCGTGCATATTGTGGGCCAGGGCCGTTTTGGCCCCGGGCACCTGATGCTCTCCGGCCTGCCCCATCACCTGCGAGGCTGCCTCAGCGATGCGGATCAGCCCCCGGGCCACATAGGGATTGGCGGAAAGCACCCCGCCCGAGGGATTGATGGGCAGCCTGCCGCCCATGGCTGTGGCCCCGCTCTCCAGGAATCGGCCGCCCTCGCCCTCTGGGCACAGGCCCAATTGCTCACACCACAGAAGCTCCTGATAGGAGAAGGGCTCGCAGAGCTCGGCAACATCGATCTGCTGGCTGGGGGAGCTGATGCCCGCCATGCGGTAGGCCCTCTCCGCGGCCGGGCGCAGGGCACCACCCAACAGGTCCCGGTCGCCCAGATAATAGTGAGCGGTGCCCCAGCCCATCCCCTGGACCCAGGCCGGCCTGGCGGCCAGCCCCCTGGCCCGCTCCTCCGAGGCCACCAGCAGGGCACAGGCACCGTCTGAAGCCAGACAGCATTCCAGTTCCCGCAGGGGATAGGCCAAGACCCGGGACTGGAGCACCTCGTCCACGGTAAGCTTGCCCTTCCTGTGGGCGAAGGGGTTGCGGAGGGCGTTCCCCAGGTTTTTCACCGCCACCTGGGCCATCTGCTCCTCGGTTATGCCATAGCGTTGCATATATAGCTGAGCCTGAAGGGCCGCCGCCGAGATGTCGTCCACCCCCAGCGGACGCTGATAGAAGGGGTCGCCGCTCAGGTTGGTCAATGTGGACAGGCTGGGGATCTCGGAGCCCTTGGTGACGCCGACCACCAGGGCGGTATGGAAATGGCCCGACAGCACCCGCATGCAGGCATATATAAACCCTAAGGCTGAGTCCTCCTCCGCCTTGCTGGCGTCCTTCCGGTTAGAGGCGGCTGCCTCGAAATAATAGGCATTGGAGCAACTGATGCCTTGCCAGTAGTCGGAGGAAGAGGTGATGACGGTCTGCACCTCATCGGCGCGCAGGCCCAGCTTGTCCAGCAGCCCCCGGGTCACTTCATAGACCAGCTCCCGCACGCTCTTATCCAACCTCTCAGCGTGTGTGGTCTGCTCCACCCCCACGATAGCCACCTTTCCCGGCATGGAAAGAGCCTCCTTCCCGAAAACGATAACAGGGGCAATCCAAACCAGTAAACTATATCATTCCGCATTCACCGCGTCAACGCCCCAAATCCCCTTGACAAGGCCTTTGGGGAGTGGTAGCATCGTATACCGATGTAATTGCGGCCCGATGTCATTGAGCTGCGAGGTATTCCTATATGGTTTTGGATCGGGTGGATCAGCCCCGCGACCTGAAGGGTCTGAGCATTCACGAGCTATATCAGCTTGCTGCCGAGATCCGTAGCCAGCTCATCGCCACGGTGACCGTTAACGGCGGCCACCTGGCTTCCAATTTGGGCGTGGTGGAGCTTACCATCGCCCTGCACCGCGTCTTCGATAGCCCCCGAGACAAGCTGATATGGGATGTGAGCCACCAGAGCTATGTTCATAAGATGCTCACCGGCCGCAAGAGGGATTTGGCCAGCCTGCGCCAATATCGGGGCTTGTGTGGCTTCGCTGAACCAAAGGAGAGCCCTCACGATGTCTTCGGCGCCGGTCATGCCAGCACCTCCATCTCCGCCGCTCTGGGGATGGCCCTGGCCCGGGACCTGGCCCAGGAGAGCTATCATGTGGTGGCTATCATCGGTGATGGCGCCATAGGCGGGGGCATGGCCTTCGAGGCCCTAAACCACGCCGGGCACTTGGGCACCAGGCTCCTGGTGATCCTCAACGATAACGGCATGGCCATATCCCCCAGCACCGGGGCCCTGGCTCGGCTCCTTAATCGGGTCAAGCTCGACCCCAGGTACCAGCGGGCCAAGGAAGATGCCAAGAGGGCCATCTTTAAGCTGCCCCTGGGGGGGCCTGTGTGGGCCCTGAGCAAACGCTTCAAGGACAGTTTGAAGTATGCCCTGGTGCCCGCCTCTATCTGGGAGGAGCTGGGATTCGACTATATAGGGCCGGTGGATGGGCACAACATCGAGGAGTTGGAGGCAGCCCTGAGGGGCGCCCAGGGCAAGCCTGGGCCAGTGCTGCTCCATGTCCTCACCCGAAAGGGGAAGGGATACCCCCCTGCCGAGGCCGATGCTGTGGGCTTTCATGGGGTGCCCCCCAACAGCGGCGCGGTGGCTAAAGCCCCCTCCTATAGCACGGTCTTCGGGGAGACCGCGCTCCGCCTGCTCCGCGAAGACCCCAGGGTGGTGGTCATCACCGCGGCTATGCTGGAGGGCACCGGGCTCACCAAAGCAGCCCAGGAATTTCCCCACCGGGTTTTCGATGTGGGCATC
The DNA here is from genome assembly GCA_002011475.1 of Dehalococcoides sp. JdFR-54. Lineage (GTDB taxonomy): Bacteria > Chloroflexota > Dehalococcoidia > JdFR-54 > JdFR-54 > JdFR-54. The sequence goes on along the minus strand of MTNP01000004.1, from coordinate 27,437 downwards.
TGTGAGCAACATGCTGTCACCCTGGCCGCGGGCATGGCCACCCGGGGGCTGGTGCCCATTGTGGCCATCTACTCCACCTTCCTCCAGCGCGCCTACGACCAGATCATCCACGATGTCTGCCTGCAAAACCTGCCCGTGGTCTTTGCCCTGGACCGGGCCGGCATCGTGGGCGACGATGGCAAGACCCACCAGGGCGCTTTTGACCTCTCCTATCTGCGCTGTATCCCTAACATGGTGGTGGCAGCGCCCAAGGACGAGGATGAGCTGAGACATCTGCTGTTTACTGCCACCCGGGCGGGATGTCCTATGGCCATCCGCTACCCCAGGGGCAGCGGATGGGGGGTGCCCCTTCAGCCCCAGCTCCAGGAGCTGCCCATAGGCCAAGGGGAGTTGCTGAGGCAGGGGCAGGACGCGGCCATTATAGCCAGCGGCGTCACCGTCTACCCGGCCCTGGAGGCGGCACAACTCCTCTCCCAGGAAGGTATCGAGTGCGCCGTGGTCAATGCCCGCTATGTTAAACCCCTGGATGCCCAACTCATCCTGAGGATGGCCAGCCAGACCAAGAGGCTCCTCACCGTGGAGGAGAATGTCCAGGCAGGGGGGTTGGGCAGCGCTGTCCTGGAACTATTGACCGGGTCTGGACTGGAAGGGGTGAGGGTGCACCATCTAGGCCTCCCCGACCAGTTCATTGAGCACGGTCCTCAGCAGCTGTTCCGCTCCCAGTTTGGGCTGGACGCCTCGGGCATTGGCCGAGGCGTGAGGAGCCTGCTTGGGGAGGCTGTCCTTCAAACGGGTATGGCCCATGAAAGCCAGAACTGATAATTTGCCCAGCGTCTTCCAACGCTACCGCGCCGATATCGACGCTGAGCTGAGGGCCGTCCTCTCCGGGCGGGATTCCCCCCTCTACCACATGCTGCGCTACCACCTGGGATGGGTGGATGAGCGGGGAAATCCCCTGGCTCAGGACGCCGGCAAGGCCCTGCGCCCCACCCTTTGCCTCCTGGCCTGTGAGGCTGCCGGCGGCCACTACCAGAAGGCCCTGCCGGCCGCCGCCGCTCTGGAGCTAATCCATAACTTCTCGCTCATCCATGACGATATCCAGGATGGCGATAGGGAGCGCCGCCACCGCCCCACCGTATGGTATTTGTGGGGCAAGAATCAGGCCCTGAACGCCGGCGATAGCATGCATGCCCTGGCCAACCTGGCCCTGTGCCGTCTCAAAGAAAAGGGGGTCGCCGCCCCAAAGCAGGTACAAGCCCTGCGCCTCCTCACCGAAGGCTGCTTGGCCATGATCGAGGGGCAGTATCTGGACCTCAGCTACGAGAGCCGCCTGGATGTCTCGGTGGACGACTACCTGGAAATGGTCTCCCTGAAAACGGCCGCTCTCATCGGCTGTGCCACGGGGATGGGGGCGCTATTAGGCACGGATGACGAGCTTTTGATAGAGCATCTGCGGCGTTTCGGCCACCGCCTGGGGCTGGCCTTCCAGATCAGGGACGATATCCTGGGTATCTGGGGGGATGAGACCATCACCGGCAAGCCCCTGGCCTCCGATATCCGGCGCAAGAAGAAGTCGTTGCCGGTGGTTTACGCCCTGGCCAGCCAGGACAGGGAGCTCCTCAGGATCTACCGCAAACCGAGCCTGACCGAGGCGGAGGTCGCCCTGGTACTAAACAAGCTAGAGGCAAAAACAGCCCAGGCCCAAGCCGAGGCTTTCTGCCAGCAGGCCCTTGATGAGCTGGAGGGGATAGAGCTTAAGCCCCAGGCCAGGGAGGAGCTGGTGGAGCTGGCCCATTTTCTCACCCAGCGCAGCTATTAGGAGACGACATTGGCGGAAAAGTCGGCCCACACCCTAGCCCAGACCCAGAACAGCAATAGCCTCAGGAAGCAGGAGCAGCTGCGCATTAACCTGGAGGAGGACATCCAGTTCAAGGGCCTGACCTCCGGGTTTGAGGATTATCACTTTGTGCACCAGGCCCTGCCCGAGCTCGACCTGGCAGATGTAGACCCCTCTACTACCTTCCTGGGCAAGCCCCTCCGTGCCCCCCTGCTCATCTCGCCCATGACCGGGGGCATCGAGGAGGCTCGGCTCATTAACCTGAACCTGGCCCGGGCGGCCCAGGCCACGGGCATCGCCATGGCCGTAGGCTCCCAGCGGGCCGCCATCGAGGACCCGGGGGTGGCGGTGACCTATCAGGTGCGGGGGGTGGCCCCGGACATCCTCCTCCTGGCCAACCTGGGGGCCATCCAGCTTAACTACGGCTGGGGGGCCAGCCAGTGTCAGCAAGCGGTGGACATGATAGAGGCCGACGGGCTCATCCTCCACCTCAATCCCCTTCAGGAGGCCTTGCAGCCCGACGGCAATACCAACTTCGCCTCGCTTTTAGACAAGATAGGAAGGGTCTGTCGGGAGATCAGCGCCCCGGTCATTGTTAAGGAGGTGGGGTGGGGGATATCGGAGGCGGTGGCCCGGAGGCTGGCCTCGGCCGGTGTCGCTGGCCTTGATGTGGCCGGCGCCGGGGGCACCTCCTGGAGCGAGGTGGAGAGGCGCCGAGCCGATAGGCAGGCCGGTGGGCATATTGCGGCAGCCTTTGCCGACTGGGGAATACCCACTGCCCGGTCTTTGCTCATGGCCCGCCGGGGGGCACCGGGGCTGTCTCTCATCGCCAGCGGCGGCATCCGCACCGGGGTGGACGCCGCCAAGGCCATCGCCCTGGGCGCCGATGTGGTGGGCATAGCTGCCCCTTTGCTCAAACCAGCTACCATCTCGCCCCAGGCAGTCATCCAGGCCATCCAGGAGGTCATTGAGGCGCTCCGCATCGCCATGTTCTGCATCGGGGCTGCCACCTTGACAGAGCTCAAGGATTCTCCCCACCTCAAGGTCAAGGAGAAAATGTAGCATGGTCTTTCCCTGGCAGCTGACCCTGGGTCTTACGAGATACCTTCTCCGGCAAAGGCTCAAGGGGAATAGGCAGTTCCCTCTGGTATTGATGCTGGAGCCTTTGTTGCGCTGCAACCTGGCCTGCGCCGGCTGCGGGCGCATCCGTGAATACGGGGATATCTTAGACAAGATGCTCAGCGTAGAGGAGTGCCTGGAGTCCGTGGACGAATGCGGGGCCCCGGTGGTATCCCTCACCGGCGGCGAGCCCCTCATCCACCCGGATATCGATAGGATAGTGGACGGAATAGTAGCCAAGAGGCGCTTTGTCTATTTATGCACCAACGGCCTGGCCATGGAGGAGTCGCTGCCCAATTTCCAGCCCGTTCCATATTTGAGCTTCGTTGTCCACCTGGATGGCCTGGCCCAAACCCATGATCGGATCACCGGTCGGGAGGGCACCTTTGACATTGCCATCGCGGCGATAAAGGCAGCCAAGAGGGCTGGATTCCAGGTGCGTACCAACACCACCATCTATAAGGGTACTGACCCCCTGGAAATCGAGGCCCTCTTCCAGCTCCTCACCCAAATTGGCGTCGATGGCATCATGGTGTCGCCCGGCTTCAGCTATGAGGGGGTGGCCGACGATGTTTTCCTCTCCAGGGAGCAGTGTAATGGCCTCTTCCGGGCCATCCGCCAGCTTCGGGACCGGGTCAAGTTCTACAACACCCCTGGCTATCTCAGGTTCCTGGCCGGGGAGCTGGAGCTTCAGTGCACCCCCTGGTCCAACCCCACCCGGAACCCTAAGGGCTGGAAAAGCCCGTGCTATCTCATCACCGATGGCCACTACCAGAGCTTCGCCGAGCTGATGAGGGAGACCCCATGGTTCAAGTATGGCGTGGGCAAGGACCCCCGCTGCGCCAACTGTATGGTGCACTGCGGCTTCGAGGCCAGCGCCATCGCGGCCCTGGGCAAAAACCCGGCCCTGCTCTGGGAAACGGTGCGCTGGAACTTCCTATCTTGAGATGCCCTGATGATCGTGGTCATGGCAGCTATGAGGGAGGAATTGCAAGGCTTGAAGCGGGCGATGACCGTGGGGCAAAGCCGTGGGGAGGGGGATTACCTTCTCCACGAGGGCACCTATCTGGGCAAGGAACTGCTCCTGGTCCAGACCGGCATGGGGCGCCGCAGGGCCACTGAGGCGGCGGAGCTGGTGGTCGCCCGATTCCAGCCGGCTCTTATACTTTCCACTGGCTATGCCGGCGCCCTGGACGGCTGCCTGGGGGCGGGAAACATCTTCATCTATTCCAGCATCTACGGCATCACCGGGGAGCTGCCCCGGCCGGAGGCAACCCTGTCCCCGGCCCTATCCCCCCAGCAGCATTTGGTCTCCCTGGCTATGGCCATCCTTTCCCAGGCGGGCATGGCCTTCAGCTGCGGCGCTGGCATCACCGCCACCAGGGTAGCCCCTGACCCGGCCACCAAAAGGTGGCTGGGGCAACTGTCCTCGGCCCAGGCCGTGGATATGGAGAGCTATTGGATTGCCCAGGTAGCTTTGCAGGCGGGCATCCCCTGCCTCGTCGCCCGGGCCATCTCCGATACCCTGGAGCAGGATCTGTCCCCTATGCTCAGATTTGCCAAAATCGACGGCACCTGGAACAAGGGGCAGGCGGCCCTCTATTTTCTGGTTCGCCCCTGGCAGGTGCCCAAGGCGGTGGGCTATTCCCGAAATGTGCGCCGCGCCCGCCGCCAGCTCACCCGATTCCTGAAATCATTGATAGGGGCTTGGCAATAGACGACGATGAAGGCCCTGGTCACTGGAGCCAGCGGGTTTATCGGTAGCAACCTGGTGCGGGAGCTACTGCGTCACGGCTATGAGGTGAGGGCCCTGCTCCGCAAGGGCAGCGATACCCGCAATCTCGACGGCCTCAAGCTGGAGATGGCCTATGGCGACCTCCGCGACCCCCGGTCGCTGGAGGGGGCGGTGGCAGGCTGCGATGTGCTCTTTCACGCCGCCGCCTGCTATACCTTCTGGCTACCCCAGCCCAGGCTCATGTATGAAATCAATGTGAAGGGCACCGAAAACATCCTGAGCGCCGCCATGAAGAAGGGCATTAAACGGGCAGTCTACACCAGCACCTGCTCCACCATTGGCATCTCCACAAATGGCCTCCCCAGCAATGAGGAGACCGAGCTCAACCCCGATGATCTGGTAGGCCATTATAAGAAATCCAAGTACCTGGCCGAATCCGTCGCCTGGAAGTTTTACCACCTGGGCCTGCCCCTGGTGGTGGTCAATCCCACCACCCCGGTGGGCGCCTATGACATCAAGCCCACCCCCACCGGCAAGATGATTGTAGACTACCTCAACCGAAGGATGTTCGCCTATGTAGAGACCGGCCTGAACATAGTGGCTGTGGAGGATGTAGCCAAAGGGCATATCCTGGCCCTGGAGAGGGGCAGGCCGGGGCAGAGGTATCTCCTGGGCAACCAGAACCTGACCCTTAAGGAGGTCTTCTTCATCCTGGAGCAGATATCAGGGATACCGGCGCCCAGGGCCAAAATCCCGGTGTGGCTGGCTACCGGCGTCGCTTACATAGATGAGCTCATCGAGGGCGGTCTATTGCGGAGGCCACCCCGCATCCCTGTGGCCTCGGTGAAGATGGCCCGCAAGTTCATGTTCTTCGACTCCTCCAGGGCTGTCAGGGAGCTGGGCCTGCCCCAGACCCCTGTGGAACAGGCCCTGGAGCGGGCTGTGAGGTGGTTCACGGACAATGGCTACGTTAAAGGATAGCAGAAGTCAAGCCATTGACCTCAATAAGCTTGATGAGGCGATCCGAAGGGCTCAGGGCTACATCCTGGAGCGCCAGGCCGCAGAGGGATACTGGGTGGCCGAGCTGGAGGCCGACGCCAGCGTCACCGCCGGTTATATCCCGGTAATGCGCCTCTTCGCCCCCATACCTGCCCCGAGGCTGCGCAGGATAGTGGACTTCCTCCTCAGCAAGCAGGGCCCCGATGGCGGCTGGCCCCTTTACTACGGGAGCCGCGGCGACCTCAATGTCAGCATTCAGGTCTATTTCGCCTTGAAGCTGGCCGGGGTCTCCCCCCAGGAACCCTTCATGAAGCGGGCCAGGGAGCTAATCCGGTCGCAGGGTGGTGTCAACCGGGCCAACACCTTCACCAAGGTCTTCCTGGCCATCTTCGGCCAGCACGATTGGAGGGATACCCCCAGCCTGCCCCCGGAGATAATGTTCCTGCCCCGCCATTTCCCCTTCAATATCTACGACTTTGCCAGCTGGGCCCGGGCCACCATAGTGGCCCTCACCGTGGTCCTGGCCAAAAAACCGGTTTATCCCGTGCCGCCCAGCGCCGATATCGGCGAGCTATATGTGGAGCCCAAGGGCAAGCTGGCTTACTCCCTGCCCCAGGCCACAAGGCTGTTTAGCTGGGGACGCCTCTTCCTCTGGGCAGACTCCGTGCTCAAGCTGTACGAGAGGCTGCCCTTCAAGCCGGGGCGGGCCCTGGCCTTGCGCCGGGCCCAGGAGTGGATCCTGGAGCATCAGGAGGCCGATGGCAGTTGGGGAGGCATTATGCTCCCCTGGGTGTACTCCCTGGTGGCCCTTAAGTGCCTGGGCTTTCCCCCGGACCATCCTGCCCTGGCCAGGGGTGTGGCCGGCCTGGAGAGTTTCGTGGTCGAGGATGAGACCACCTTTCGCCTCCAGCCTGCGGTGTCGGTGGTCTGGGACACCGCCCTGAGCCTCATCGCCCTGCTCGACTCCGGTCTACCGCCAGACCATCGCTCCTTGGTCAAGGCCGCCCAGTGGCTTTTGGGCAAGCAGATACTGGTGCCCGGCGACTGGCAGATATGCAACCCCAAAGCTCAGCCCGGGGGCTGGGCCTACGAGTTCCACAACAATTTCTATCCAGACCTGGATGATACCCCGGTGGTGTGCCAGGCCCTGAGCCGGATAAGCCTTCCCGACGAGGAGACCAAGGCCCAGGCCATCTCCCGGGGCCTGGGCTGGGCTTTGGCCATGCAGTCCCGGGATGGGGGCTGGGCCGCCTTCGACCGAGATAACGACTTCCAGCCCATCGCCCAGATACCCTTTGCCGAGTTCATGCCCCCCCTCGACCCCACCTGCCCCGATGTCACCGCCCATGTGGTAGAACTCCTGGGCCATCTGGGCTATAACCCAGACCACCCACCCTTGCGCCGGGCCATTGCCTACCTGAAACGGACCCAGGAGGCGGATGGCGCCTGGTATGGGCGCTGGGGGGTCAACTATATCTACGGCACCGGCCTGGTGCTGCCAGCGCTCAGGGCCGCCGGGGAGGATATGCAAGCTGAATATATACAGAGGGCTGTCGGCTGGCTGCGGTCCCACCAGAACCCGGACGGGGGCTGGGGGGAGAGCTGCTACACTTACGAAGACCCTGCCACCCGGGGTCAGGGCGCCAGCACCGCCTCCCAGACCGCCTGGGCCCTGATGGGGCTCCTGGCCGCCGGCGAGGCTGCCAGCCCCTCAGTGCGCAAGGGGGTCGAATATCTGCTCAGAACTCAGCAAGCGGATGGCTCCTGGGTGGAGGAATACTTCACCGGCGGCGGCTTCCCCCGGGCCTTCTATCTCAGGTATCACTGGTACCCCAAGTACTTCCCCTTAATGGCCCTGGGACGCTATAGAGCTATGGTCAGGGGTTCGCGGGAGACAAGGGCATGACCGAAATAGTCAGTGAAGCCAGGTTTGCGGCCACAGAGCCCAAGGAGAGGGTGCTTCTGGTCTCCCAGTGCCTGCGCCCCAGCCAAACCTGCCCCGGCAAGTTCAGCCGGGAGGGCCTGAACTGCCCCCAGGATTGCACCCAGGAGTGCGTCATTGGCCGTCTGCGTGGAATCGCTTTAGAATTGGGTTATAATGGGGTATGTATCGCCGCCGGGGGTGCTATGGCAGTCCGCTTCGTCAAGGAGCGACGTCCCAAAGGCATTGTAGCTATCGCCTGCCCTAAGGAGCTGGAGGAAGGGGTGGCTGCGGTGGCGGAGATGTCCCGGGGCAACAGCGACCCGCCGGCCATTGTCACCGTGCCCTTGCTCAGGGACGGCTGTGTCGACACCGAGGTCGATGTTGACCAGGCACTGCGTGCCATCCACCTCCTCTCCATAGCCCCAGAGCCGAAATGAAGGCGCTGCTCCTGGCACCCTTCAGTCCCTCCGCCTTGGAAAGGTTGAGAAGCCAGGTGGAGGTCACCTATGAGAGCTGGCTGGACAGTCGGCGGCTCCTCTCCCCCAAGGAGCTCGTCCAGCGGCTTCAGGGCGTGACCATCTTGATTGTGGAGGCCGACTTCATCTTCGACGAGGTTTTCGCCGGAGCCGGAGACCTCAAGTTTTTGGGGGTATGCCGGGGGACGGTGACCAATGTGGATGTGGAGGCCGCCACCCGGCACGGCGTCCTGGTGGTCAATACCCCGGCCCGCAATGCCGTGGCCGTGGCCGAGCTCACCATCGGCCTGATGTTGGCCCTGGCCCGCCACATCCCCAGGGCCCACGGAATGGTGTCCACGGGAAGGTGGAGTGATCCCATATCCCCCTACACTGAGTTGCGCGGCATCGAGCTGGGGGGCAAAGCGGTGGGCCTCATCGGCCTGGGGGCTATCGGCAGGGAGGTGGCCTATCGGCTCAGGGCCTTCCACATGAAAATATTGGCCTATGATCCGCACCTTCCCCCCGAGGCCATAGTTGCCCAAGGCGCCCAGCCTGCCCCCCTGGAGACCCTGCTCGCCGAGGCCGATTTCGTCAGCCTCCACTGCCCCGTTTCGCCGGAGACCGCGGGGCTGATAGACGCCCCTAAAATCAGCCTGATGAAGCCCACCGCTTACTTGGTCAACACCGCTGGGGCCGAGCTGGTGGATGAGTCAGCCCTGGCCCAAGCCCTGGCCCAGGGGAGACTGGCCGGGGCCGCCCTGGATGTCCACCCCTCCCACCCCATCCCGCCGCATAGCCCCTTTCTGGGTCTGGACAATGTGATACTCACTCCTCACATCGGGGGGGCCACCGCGGATACCATAGACCGCTATTCCCACAGGCTTGTCGAGGATATTGAGCGCTTCTTGCGCCGGGAGCGCCCCCACAACCTGCTCAACCCCGAGGTCTGGCCAGATGCCTGACAAATATGTGATGAGCCTGGATATTGGCACCAGCCGGCTGCGCTGCCTGATAATAGACCTCCAGGGCCATATCCAGGCCCTGGCCGAGCATCCCTGCCCTTATCATGCCCCCCCGGAAATCACCCCCCTGGGCAAAGAGTTTGATCCCCGGGAGCTGTGGCAAATGGTATGCCAGCTCATCGGGGAGGCCATGGGGAGGGGCGACATAGCTGCCAGTGACCTGGTGGGGGTGAGCTGCGCCAGCCAGCGGGAGGGGCTGGCCCTATTGGATAGGGAGGGCAGGGAGCTTTATCTCGGCCCCAACACCGACCTACGGGCCTTCTTCGAGGGCGTGAGCCTCGACAGCCAGTTCGGCGCTGAGGTCTACGGCATCACCGGCCACACCCCCAGCTTCATGTTCGCCCCGGCCAAGCTCCGCTGGTTCCAGGTCAATCGCCCCGAAATATATGAGAGGATAGCCACGGTGCTCCCCTTAAGCGACTGGCTCACCTACAAGTTATCCGGGGAGAGGGCCTGTGAGCTATCCGCCGCTGCCGAGATCGGCCTCCTGGACTTTCGTCGGCTGGATTGGTCACGACGGCTGGTGGAGCTGCTCGACCTGCCCGCTGCTATCTACCCTCCCCTGGGCCAGGCGGGCAGCCGGGTTGGCCAGGTTTCGCCCCTGGCCGCGGCCCAAACTGGCCTGCCCCAGGGCATGGCGGTGTCCTTAGCCGGCGCCGATACCCAGTGCGGGCTGCTGGGGATGGGGGTGGTGGAGGAGGGTGAGGTGGGGGTCATGGCGGGGTGGAGCGCCTCAGCCCAGATGGCCACCGCCCAGCCGATGCTCGATGCCAAAACCCGAACCTGGTCCAGTTGCCATGTCGCCCCCCAGCGCTGGATCGTGGAAAGCTGCGCCGGGGAGGCTGGGGGGGCCTACTCTCGGCTCAGGGATGTCCTGTTCCCCCATCAAGGGGATGATGCCTTTGCCGCGATGGATGAGTTAGCCCAGGGGGTTTCCCCCGGGGCGGAGGGGGCACTGGCCTTCCTCGGTCCCTACCCCATGGATATGGGTCAGGTGGGCCTCAAGCTGGGGGGCTTCCTCATGCCCATCCCCTTAAGCGCTGGTCACAGGGATAAGGCCCATCTGGTGAGGGCCGCCCTGGAAAACCTGTGCTTTGCCCTCAAAGCCTGTTTGGGGCAATTGGAGGAGGTCACCGGCGCGAAACCCAAGGGCATCAGCCTGGGCGGCGGCCTGTCCCGGAGCCAGTGTCTGGCCCAGATGTTGGCCGATGTCTTGGGCGAGCCCGTATCCGTAGCTGCCACATCCAATACTACGGGGCTGGGGGCGGCCTTATGCGCCGCCGTGGGGGCTGGCCTCTTCCCCAGCCTGGAGGCAGCCTCGGAGGCCATGGCCCCCCGCCCCAAGTTGGTCAGCCCTGACCCGACCAACAGTGCCGACTACCCGGACCATTATCAGCGGTGGCTCGCCGCCTGGCAAAGGCTGAGCGAATTGAGCCGGGAACTCCTGTGAGGATGGAATGCCAACTTAGGGTATCTGCTGAGGAGGAGACATGATCGTGCCGTCCTTTTTGCTCAAGAGGCTTTACGTGAAGGGGAGCCTGCGCAATAATGATGATGGCTTTCAACTTCAGCTCAGGAACTCCCTGGGCTCGGGCTATGCCAGGGAGATGTTGCCCCTGACCCTGGACGGCCAGGAGATACCCAAAGAGAACTGCTCCTTCGTGGTGGAGGGCAAGGAGACCCGCTTCACCCAGGTCAGCCCGGAAAATCCCTTTACCCTGGCCTTGAACAGGGATACCACCCTGCTAGTGAAGGGACAGACCCTGAGCCCCGGGGCACACCGCATTGGCATCGGCTTTATAGTTCAGGGCATAGGCCCCCTCAGCTTCGAGGTCACCGATGTCCTGGGCGACCCCGTTTAGCCCCCACCCCTCAAGGAAAAGTAGAGCCACAGGATTATGATCAGGGCCATGAGGCCGACCAGGATCAAGGTGGTTCGGCGCTGGGAGCGGCTTCTGGCAGCCATCGACTGTTCACACTGGATGGAGCAGAACCGGGCATGGGGCGGAATAGACCTGCCGCAGATCGGGCAGTGCCTATGATTGGATATGGAGGGGGGTTCTTGCCGTTCCATAGCGTTATTGTAACATGGCTATCCAGACCTGGCTATGCCTTGACTGGGCGATAACCGGGTCTTAGCATAGTGCCAGTCGGATGGCTTCAGTGAGTCGGTGGCAGGAAGAGAGGCGTATGGTGCTGGAGGCCGCCCAGCAGTTGCTGGCCAAGGGGCTGGTAGTGGGGGTCTCGGGCAATGTGAGCATGCGCCTGGCCTGCGGGGGGCTCCTGGCCATCACCCCCAGCCAGCGTTTCTACGATGAGCTCGGCCCCGAGGATATCGTGGTCATCGACTTCGAGGCCGAGCCCGTGGCTGGGGAGCTGCCCCCCTCCGTGGAATCGCTGCTCCACATCGAGGTCTACCGCCGACGGCCGGAGATCAACGCCGTTATCCATAGCCACTCCCCCTTCGCCAGCACCCTGGCCGTCATCGGCCTGGAGATACCGCCCATCCTGGAGGACCAGGTTATCTACCTGGGCGGTGAGATCAAATTGGCCCCCTCCCCCCCTCCGGGCACTGAAGATTTGAGCCAGCAGGTGCTGGCCGCCCTGGAGGGGAGAAACGCAGCCCTCATGGCCAATCACGGGGCGGTGGTCCTGGGCTTGAATCTGAAGGAAGCCATAGCCGCCTGCCAGCTCCTGGAGAAGACCGCCCAGGCCTACTTGTGGGCTTTGAGCTTGGGCAAGGTCACCACCCTGAGCCAAGAAGCCATCGCCAGGGGCAAGGCCATCTTCGCCCTGCGCCACCACCCCCCAGATGCCCCCTAGCCTTGGGTGCCGGGCTTCCCCTTCAGATACTTCTCGGGGTCCTTATCGAAGGCCACCTTGCAGCCCTGGGCACAGAAGTAATAGGTCTCGCCCTTGTACTCCGACTTGGCCGGGGCCTTTTTCTCGTCCACCTCCATATGGCAAACCGGGTCTATAGCCATTGCCCTCCCTCACTCAGAGATATGTAACACGGCAGCGCCCTGGATTTTGCCCTGCTTGAGGAGGCGCAGGGCTTCATTGGCCTCGTCCAGGGGGAATACCTGGACCTCTGTCCGGAGGGGGATCTCCGCTGCCAGGCGTAGCAGTTCCTGGGCATCCTGCCGGGTGCTATTGGCCACGCTCCTCACCGTCCTCTCGTGATACAGATACTGGGTATAGTCCATCTCTGGAATAGGGGTCATGTAGATGCCGGCCAGGGCCAGAGTGCCCCCCTTGTCCAGAACCCTCAGGGCATCCAGGACCAGTCTGCCGGCGGGGGCGAAGATGATGGCGCTATCTAGCCGGGCCGGGGGCTCGTCCTCGGCGCCCCCCGCCCAGGCCGCCCCCAGCTCCCGGGCCAACCTTCGGTGCTCCTGGCTCCGGGTGAACACCAGGACCTGGCAGCCCCAATAGATGGCCACCTGAATGGCGATATGGGCCGAGGCCCCAAATCCGAAAAGGCCCAGTCGCCCCCCTGGCCGTATCTCGGAGAGGCGCAGCGCCCGGAAGCCGATGATGCCAGCACAGAGCAGGGGCGCCGCCCCCACTGGGGAGAAGCCCTGGGGTAGGGGGTGGGCAAAATCCTGGGGCACGATGGCGTACTGGGCATAGCCGCCGTCCACATCATAGCCGGTAAAGCGGGCCTGGGGGCACAGATTTTCGTTGCCCCGCTCGCAGTAGCGGCACTGCCCGCAGGCGGAGTGGAGCCAGGCCACCCCCACCCGGTCGCCTTCCCCATATCGGCTCACGCCCAGCCCCACCCTGTCCACAATCCCCACGATCTCGTGTCCGGGTATGAGGGGGAGTCGATGGGGTGGAAGCTCGCCCTCCACGGAGTGCAGGTCGGTGTGACACACCCCGCAAGCCAAAACCCGAAGCCGAATCTCCCCGGGGCCGGGCACAGGGTCAGTCACCTCTGTCTTTACCAGAGGCTGTTCCTCAATGGGGCGGGGCTCCCTCAAGACCATGGCCTGCATGGGAAGACGCTCCCTTGGTTACGGTGAACTCACAGCAGTCGTCGCCCTTGGTCAATACCTTGCCCCCCACCACCCATTGCAGCTCGGGGTTTATAGTGTCCATCATTCCCCGCACGAAGGGGAGATAGATAGCGCAATCCTTGGCCGAGAATACGCCCTGGGCGGGGCAGGCCGTGGCCCTGAGCAGCACCTCGTCGGGCCCCTTCGGTATCAGTTTCTCGGTAATGGCCCAGTAGTTGGTGTCCATATAGTAGTGAATCCGGGCATAGTCTAAAGGCTCGCCACCCCAGATGCCCAGCGTCTGTCTAATCTGTCGGGCCACCTCCTGGCCCATCTCATAGATGACGCCGTTGGCCACCCCCCGGGCCTCCTGGCCAAACCTCTCCTCCATGGCCTTGATCAGGCGGATGACCAGGCCGTTGAGGAGCCTGTTGGCCATATAATGGCGTTCCTGGGGCGAAAGTTCCGTCTTTTCCATGGTTGCCTCCTAGGTTTAATCCACCGGGGCGCTGGCCGTGCCCACCACGGTCTTCTGCCCTGCCTGGTTCTCGCACCACACCTCGCAGTTGAATCTGAGGACCGGGCCCTCGGCTATCTTCTCCTTGAGGGTGCCCCTAACGGTGATGATGTCCCCGGGCATAGTGTAGTTGATGAAGGTGAGGGAGAGCTTACCCCCTTGTAGCCAGTTCTTGCCGAAGAAATTGGTCAGCATCTCCGAGACATAGGCATGGGACTGCAAACCCTGGGCGATGGGTGCCGGCAGCCCCGCCTTTCGGGCCACCTCCCAGTCGGTATGGATATTGAGATTGGCCCACATGCTGAACAGGCGGATGCTGTCCAGGGTTATCTCCTTGCGCAGGGGAGGCAGCTCCTGTCCCACCTCCATGTTCCTGGTGGCCACGGTCATGACTGACCCCTCCTCTTGTCCCTTATTTTGTACTGGGGGTGGATGGAGGGTGGGACATGGAGGAGCCCGGTTTTGGCAGCCTCCCTCAGCCTGTCATCGTCGATCATGGCATGGTTTCGGGAGCGCAGGATCTCCACACCGTCCTCGTCCACCACCAGCGACTCGATGACTATATAGCCCCTGTTTCGTTTGATGTACTTATCGACTATCCTGGAGGTGATGCGGGCGGGCTTGCCCAGGGGGAGGGGGTTGATGAATTCGGTCTCCTGCCGGGCGTGGACAAAACCAAAGGGATACTGATAGCGGCACATGGCGGCCACCATGGGGGCGTCATCCAAGAGGGCATGATGGGTTATGGGGCCTCCCCAGGGGGAGCGGCTATAGTACCAGGGGTTCTCCTCCTTCAGGGCGACCAGGAAGCGTCCCTGAAGGTGCTCATCGAAAGTGACCTCCAGCTCGGGCAATTCCTCGCCCACCACCATATCCTCGTAGACCATCATCTCGAAATCTGGCTCGGCCCTTATGGGCATGCCTTCCCTCCTTTATGGCGTTAGATAGTATTAGCATCATACATCGCCATTTGCCCCTGTGTCCAGCCCGGGGGGTCGAACTGAGGAATGGCATCGCGGACAAAAGGCAGCGCCCTTGACATCGGTATCGGTCAGGCTGTTGGAAAAGTGCATCACGCACTTGGGGTTCGGGCAGTGCCCCAGCCCATAGAGGTGTCCCAGCTCGTGCACCGCTTCCTTCAGGGCCCTATTGAGCAGGAGTTTGCTATCGGGGGCTCGCCCATACCATTCGGGGCGGAGGCGGGCCAGGGATATCACCGCCATCCCCTGGGGCGGGGCTGCCATCCCGAAGACGAAATTGAGACCGGGCGCATACAGGTCTACATCGGCTATGCCCAGGACCTTGTGGGCAGCCTCAGCAGGACAGCCCTTTAGTGCCGAAAGCAGGGGCTGGGCCAAATACTGGCCACGCTCCGGCCAATAGGCAGCCTGGGGGACCTCCAGGGGCAGCCCCAGGCGAACCTCGACCCCCAGGCACCTCTGGAGCCCTGAGCCCAAATCGGCGAGGAAGGTGGCGGCTACCCCGCCCATGGGCACCAGGACGATGGGCTGAAGCACGGGCCTCCTTCGGCCGGCAAGGGTTGAACAGTCCGGCCAGTTTATGATAGTATATGTTATCATAAATATGGCCTGCTTCGGAGTTTATGGTGGAAACTTCGACGGCTCTATTCATAATTTGTCTGCTGCTGTTGGTGGTTTTTGCCTTCTGGCTCATGCGCTGGCGCTTTAGGAGGGCCACCAGGCAGGTGATAGATGCCTTTATTCAGAACGGTGCCGTAGGGCCTGAGAAGGCCAAGACCCTGGAAGAATTGGGACTAGTGCGCAAAGGCGGCGTCACCTTGTTGAGAGACTACCGGCATTTGGCGTTGCAAGGGCTGATGAGCGCCCGAGCTATCGACCAAGTCGACGGCAAGTTTTACCTCACCAAAGAGGCCTACGAGCGACAGCTGACTGAAAGGGGGCAACTGCCCTTCTGAGCCTGGCCGCCTGCGGCCTGCCAGGCAACCCTCGTAGCGGGGGCTGGTGGGGGAGGTCTAACCCGTGAGCCTCCAGGGCAAGAGAATCGCCATCCTGGTGGAGGACGATTTCGAGGACCCGGAGCTGACTGAGCCCCTGGCCGCCCTCAGGGCGGCCGGGGCTCAGGTAATCACGGTGGGGAGCGGCACCAAGGGCTACTACCGGGGCAAGAGGCGTCGCACCACCATTCGGGTGGACACCAGCGCCGATAAGGTTAAGGCTGCGGATTTCGATGCCATAATCGTGCCCGGGGGCTATGCCCCGGATAGGATGCGCCTCCACCAGCCCATGATAGACCTGGTCAGGGAGGTTCACCGCCAGGGCAAGGTGGTGGCAGCGGTGTGCCACGGGCCTCAGCTCCTCATCTCCGCGGACATCGTTCGGGGACGCCGCCTCACCTCTTGGGCCTCTGTGGCCATAGACCTCAAAAATGCTGGTGCCCACTGGGTGGATGAGCCGGTGGTCAGGGATGGCAATCTGATCACCTCGCGCCGCCCCGCCGACCTGCCCCAGTTCAATGCCGCCATCATCGAGGCCCTGGGCGGCTAGTGCCGATTTCAGCCCCCAAGGTGTTTCCCACCGCAGTACTTTTGGCACAAGTTTTTTGTTCATAAGTACTCTTGCCCCCACCAGTGCCCATCGCTAGAATTGTGACGAATACATATGGGAAGTGGAAACCTTTAATAACCGCAAACCCGAGTCTTGCCACGGCACGGGGACAAATCCTGCGTGCCGAACTGATGGCTATGGAAAAGATTTCCATCCTGTTGGTCAGCGATAACCTATTTTTGCGCCGGGGTCTGAGGCAGGTTCTCTCCGAGCAGGGAGGGTTCCAGGGGGAGGAGAGCAGCACGGCCGAGGAGGCCTTCTCCAAGGTGAAGGACCTACCACCCCATGGGGTCATCATCGATGCCGACCTGCCGCCCCCCGGCGGTCTGGCATTGGCGGCCCGAATACGGAAGTACTTCCCCGTTATTTTCACCATCACCCTGACCTCTCGGGACGATGACGAGGAGTTGTATAATGCCATCCGTGCTGGCTGTGCTGCCCACCTCCGAAAGAGCATTGCCGCTGAGGAGCTTATAGCTACGGTGCATAAAGCCTACCGCGGGGAGTATCCCATAAACGAGGTCATGAGCACCAGGCCCCGGGTTGCCTCCCGGATCCTGGACCAGTTTCAGAGCTTCGCCCTGACGGCGGGACAGGGCCTGGGTGATTTGATCGTGCCCCTGAACCCGCGGGAGGTGGAGATCCTCCAATATGTGGCCCAGGGCAACACTAATAAGCGCATTGCCTTGAGGTTAGGGCTCAAAGAGCAAAGCATCAAGAACTACGTCTCAGGCATCCTGCGCAAGCTGGCTGCCAACGACCGCGCCCATGCCGTATTCCTGGCCCTGAAGCACGGCTGGTTGAAAGTGAGCTAACCGGCCCAAGCCCCTTTGACTCAACCCTATCTGAGCCGCTATAATGACCTCGCGGATTGCGGGCTTTTGCGGAAGTCATGGTCAAATAAGACGAGAGGCCTCAAGGACGACTTCAAGCGAGTGGGCATGGAGCTGGCGCGCGGGGAGTTCACCGGCCCCGTAAGCGATATGGCCGAGATGGAGACCACCCTCGGGGAGGAGAAGGACATCGCTGAGACGACCCAGCGCGTCCTTCAACAGGTTCCCCAACATAGAGGCAATCTCATACCCATACTGCAAAGGATTCAGGAGGGACTGGGCTACCTGCCCCGGTCCGCCATGGCCCAGGTGGCGCATTGCCTCCACATCCCCCCCATCGATGTCTACAGTGTGGCCACCTTCTACAATCAGTTCCGGCTTTCCCCACCCGGCAAGCATCGAATTAAGGTCTGCCTGGGCACCGCCTGCCATATGAAAGGAGGGCAGATAATCCTGGAGGCGTGGCAAAGGCGGCTGGGCATCAGGGTGGGCGAGACCACTCAGGACCGCCAGTTCAGCCTGGACCGGGTGGCCTGTGTCGGCTGCTGTGCCATGGCCCCGGTGAGCGTGGTCGACGGGGCTGTGGAGGGCAGGGTGTCCCCCACCCGGGTGGACGGCATACTGCTGGGCTTCGGGCTGGAGAGGGAGCGGGAGGTACCCAAAGGGGAGACCGGTGACGGCTAAGGCCTCTGCCGACATAGCCAGGGCTTTCCACAAGCTACGGGTCCAGGCCCGAAAAGAGTGGCAGGCCCTGAAGGATAGCCCTAAGCCCCAGATTTTTGTGGGCACGGCCACCTGTGGCCGGGCCGCCGGCGCCCTGGAGGTCCGGGACACCTTCCGCAAGCTCCTGGCCGAAGGGGATATTGATGCCATCCTGACCGAGGTGGGGTGCATGGGCTATTGTTATGCCGAGCCCCTGGTGGTCATAGCCAAGCCGGGTCGCCCACCCATAGGCTATGGATATGTAACCCCTGGGGTGGCGGAGCGACTGGTCAAGGACTTCCTCCTCGCCGATGACCCCTGTCTGGAGTTCGCCCTGGGCGCTATGGAGGAAAATGAGCTTATCCCCAGCATCCTAGACCAGCCCCGCTTCAAATACGAGACCCGCGTCCTGCTGCACCACTGCGGCTCCATAGACCCTGAAAACCTGAACCATTACATCGCCAATGGGGGCTATGAGGCCCTGACCAAGGCCCTGGGGCTCAGCCCGCAGCAGATCGTGGAGGAGATAAGCAGGTCGGGGTTGCGGGGGCGGGGTGGGGCCGGCTTCCCCACTGGCCGCAAGTGGCAGATCTGCCTGGCTGCCCCGGAAACCCCAAAGTATGTCATCGGCAACGCCGATGAGGGCGACCCCGGCGCCTTTATGGATCGGGCCATCCTGGAGAGCACCCCCCACTCGGTGCTGGAGGGCATGGCCATCGCCGGCTATGTCATCGGCGCCGAGCGGGGCTATCTCTATGTGCGCGCCGAGTACCCCCTGGCCGTGGCCCGGGCCGAGACCGCTATCCGCCAGGCCCGCGAGGCAGGACTGCTGGGGGAAAATATCTTGGGCAGCGGCTTCAGCTTTGATATCGAGGTCTTTTGCGGCTCCGGGGCCTTCGTCTGCGGCGAGGAGACCGCCCTCATCTCCTCCATGGAGGGCAGGCCCGGCATGCCCCACCATCGCCCTCCCTTCCCCGCCACCAGGGGGCTATGGTCGAAGCCGACCCTCATCAACAATGTGAAGACCCTGGCCCTGGTACCTCACATCCTGCGCCGCAGTGCCCAGTGGCACGCCTCCCTGGGCACCCCCGCCAGCCCGGGCACCGCCGTTTTCGCCCTGGCTGGCAAGGTGGTCAATACCGGCCTGGTGGAGGTGCCTATGGGGACCACCCTGCGCCAGCTCATCTTCGAGGTGGGGGGCGGTATAGCCAAAGGCAAGCGTTTCAAGGCCGTCCAGATAGGGGGGCCCTCGGGGGGGTGCCTGCCCGAGGGCTGCCTGGACTTGCCCATCGATTTCGACCGCCTCAGCCAGTCCGGGGCCATGATGGGCTCCGGGGGTATGGTGGTCTTGGATGAGGACGATTGTATGGTGGAGGTGGCCCGATATTTCCTCGACTTCACTCAGCGCGAGTCCTGCGGCAAATGCACCCCCTGCCGCCTGGGAACCAAACAGATGCTGGCCATTCTGGAAGACATCACCCGAGGCCGGGGGACGTTGGCAGACCTGGCGCTGCTCAAGGAACTGGCCGAGGTTGTGAGAGCGGCCTCCCTATGCGGCCTGGGCAAGACCGCCCCCAACCCGGTGTTGACCACCCTGCGCTATTTCGAGGACGAGTATATAGCCCATGTCACCGAGGGCCGCTGCCCGGCGCTGATGTGCCACGACCTCATCGCCTACTATATCCTGCCCGAGCGCTGCGAGCGCTCCTGCGATGCCTGCGTGGGCTCCTGCGCCGTGGAGGCCATCTCCCCCAATAGGAAACGGATAAAGGTCATCGACCAGGCCAAGTGCGTCAAGTGTGGCACCTGCCTCCAGTCCTGCCCACCCCAGTATTCGGCGGTGGTCAGGGTGTCGCCGCCGTCGCTGGTGCCGGCGGAGAGGTGAGCACGATGGTGAGGCTAACCATAGATGGCAAGGAAGTCCAGGCCCGCCAGGGCGAAAAGGTGCTCTGGGCCGCCCTGGACAACGGCATCTACATACCCCACCTCTGCGCCATAAGGGGGGCCGAGGAACCCCATGCCGGCTGTCGCCTCTGCTTCGTGGAGATTGAGGGTCGGGATGGGCTGGTCACCGCCTGCACCGAGCCCGCGGTCGGGGGGATGGTGGTGCATACCTCCACTGAGCGGGTAAAACGGATAGTGGCCACCGTCTTCGAGCTGCTGCTGGCCAGCCATCCCGTAGACTGTGCCCACTGCCTCCGCAGCGGCGGCTGTGAGCTGCAAAGGTTGGCCAGATTTCTAGGCATCAAGCTAAAGTCGCGCCGTTTCCGCCAGTTGGTGCGGGAGTTCCCCATCGATGATTCCCACCCCGCCATCCTCCTCGACCCCAACAAATGCATCCTGTGCCACAGGTGTATCTGGACGTGCCGGCAGCGGGGGATAGGGGCGCTGGGCTATATCAACCGGGGCTTTGAGCGGAGGATAGGCACCTTTGGCGATATGCCTTTGGCCGAGGTGGGCTGCGAGGGTTGCGAGGCCTGTGCCCAGGTATGCCCGGTGGGGGCACTGGCGGCGAAGAGATGACTCCTCGCTGACACAACCCCCTTTTGGCGCCATATTACATTTTGCACATGCTTCACCGATTTCCATGACCCTGCTGGTGCCGTACTCCAGAACGACAATATTAGGATACTGGCCGTCAACGGGGTAGTTTTTTCTCGCTCCCTGGATTCGTGCCGACACGCCCGAGCTTTGCAAAGTAGCGAATGCTTCCCGCAATGTCCGCAACTGCTTTATCATGCGCTGATTGTGATTGCGGGCTTCTAATCGCCAAGATAACCTCCTCCCTTAATTAGCTGGTAACTCCAATCTTATCCAAGTCGAGGTCTGCCACCCTAAACCTTCTCTTCCTTTTCCCTCAGCGCTTCATTCTGCAAATTTCTCAACAACGACAAGAGAACCTCTCTGCTCTACATCAGATTCCCCGCTAAGCGCTCCAAGACTTCGATTTTCATCCTACCCCTTTTCTTCGCTGTGAGAATCCCCCGGTGGAGGGCCTCCACTTGACGGGGTTTCCCATCTTTTGGGCCTAGCGAAACAGTGTTTCTCTAACATGAACACGGTAATCTCTGTAGGCTTGCGAAGCGGTTTCTACGAGTTTCTGTAATTCATCCTGATACTCTTTGAACTGTTTGCGATATTTTTCTTCGCTCAGCCCTCGCCGTTCAATAATCTCAAACGCTGGATATAACTTGTTCATCCCGCCCTTTCCAATGTCAAAGAAGGCATCAGAGGCCCACATGAACTTGCCAAGCTCGCCTAAGGCATTGCACATCTTGTCAGCCAAGTCCCGCAGCTTACTCGATATATACTGGTTGCTCTCGTAGTTGAAGAAGTGTAGAAACTCGGCTAGTTTCAAACTCTCGGAGTCGTGGTAGCGGCCTCCAGCGTCTAAACGGTATAGAAGGGCTCTGAGCTCCTTCTCGCTCATAATGGAGTCAGACTTCTCAAATACTTCTATGTCGTGCTGCTTATACAGAATCCTGTCAGCCAACCTCTTCAACTCTTCGTCCCAAATGCCTTCAGGTTCGTTCTTCCCCTCGACTGCCGACGATTTGAATAGTATCTCCTCAATTTCCTTCCAACGGGGTGTCCACCTGTATGTGTTTCCGAAATTGTCCTTGAAAAAGCAATGGATTAGGGTTGTACCCGACGGTAACCGCTCTTCTTCGAAATGGTCAAATTTTATGGATTTCCACACATGTTTTGTCATCGCTCACTCCCAACAGTGATTATAGCATACAGGCATTCGCGTTCATTAGTCGGTTTGACGGGTATCCTTTCTTTGGCTTGTTAGCGGAGGCTGACAGCGGAGGATGCTGAGGATTCCTCACTTGGGTCTTTCATATCCGGCCTCAAATGTTTTTAGATAAATGTCCTCTTAGTCGTAGCAATTTTGTCAATATGGGGCCTGCCCTCCGCCAATTTGGCTAACTCTTGACTTGCATTACTGGCATGTCCGCTGCCAGGCAAAGCCCCTTTGCCTCCAGTACCCTCTCCATATGGTGCGTCATTTTGTGAATGTTGCGGGATGGTTCTGTTGCATTTGTGTTGACTAAACCTAACCTAAGTTTATGGTATATAGCCTCGCCCTATAAGTGCGCCCAAGACAACAAAACCACCAGAAATGATCGCCAGTAGGACAATCTCAATAATACGCCAATGCCTGTCTGCCTTCCGCTGGCGTTCTTGCCAATCACGCCATTCTTCCCTATCTAACATCTCTCTGTGCTCCTTAGGTGTAAAACCTTGTTGATATTTAGTAAACCCAAGTGCCTTGCCCTTAGGGGGGCATTCCCTTTCTTTAGTGATAACACCCAAAACATATTTGCCCCAATCTTCACTCTTGTCAAAAAATTGCTTCCTTGCTGCCTCCTCGACTTCTGGTAAAAGGTCATATGCCATAGTGAAGCAAATTGGATAATTATAATACCTTTCGTAGTCCTCTAAATACGTAGGAACGTTACCAGATATCCTGTAATCATCAATAGCTTCTACCAACAAACCGTTTGTCTTGTCTCGCATTGTTAAAAACCCACACTCTGAGCACTTGGCCATGATGCACCTCCTTTAAAGGTAACATCATGATAGAACAACCGACGGGTTGAATACAAAGATTTATTATGGGGAGTTCGCAACAAGCTCCCTTCTGTATGTGTGATATAATTTCCTTACTGAAAAGAGAATGGAGGTGTTATTATGTCTCGAAAATGGAATCTTTTACCGTTTGGAACTAAGATTAGAATTAAAGGCGAGAAGGTCGAAAGAACTATTTTTGAGTATTTACCAAGCGAAAGGAACGAAATAATAGGGTACATAACTAAAACACAGGAAGGCGAATTAATGCCCATTACATTTGATATAGAAATTAAGATCGTTGGAATGTAGTTCCCTTCTATCTTGTTAGCCATGAAGCCACTATATCTTCTCATAGTTACCTGTTTCTCTCCCTTCACTACATCAGCCCAACTCTTAAACGGAGCCTAAGCACTAGCAACCTCATTCTTCCTTTCAGCTATAATCTTCGCTTCCTCAATTTATCCATGAGCTGACGGGCGTAAGGGTTGTGGCGGAAGATGTCGGGTAGTTCCCTATGTGCAATATTGACATATGGCCTCTCTTGGCGCATAATAACCGATAATATGTGAATTGATGAACATCCTTGGTGTCAGATACGGGGAAAGAGCATGGTAAAGATTCGATTGCGTCGGACGGGGGCGAAGAAGAGGCCGAGCTACCGGGTGGTGGTGGCTGATGCCCGGGCGCCTCGGGATGGTGCCTTTATCGAGATCATAGGGCACTACAATCCCCTGACCGACCCAGCCACCATTGTCATCGACCAGGAGCGCGCCCTCTATTGGCTACGACGCGGCGCTCAGCCCACGGAGACGGCGGCTAGCCTACTGGCTAAACTGGGGATTTTGGACAAATTCAGGGCCAACTCCGGCCACAGGACAACCTAATCTCGCCTCTAAGGAGACAAAATGAAGGAGCTCGTCGAATTCATCGCCAAAGCCATTGTGAATGAGCCGACACAGGTTCAGGTCACCGAGGAAGAGGGGGAGGATGGGCTCATCCTCAAGCTTCAGGTGGCCCCTGACGATAAGGGTCGGGTTATTGGCAAGCAAGGCCGGGTGGCCCAGGCCATGCGCACCCTGATCAGGGTGCTAGCTGCCAAAGAGGGGCGGCGGGCCGTCTTGGAGATAGTGTAAGCAAACCGGATCGCGGCTATGGCTGGGAAGGGGAGTGAGGGGGCAGCCTCCACCGATTTCATTGTGGTGGGACGGGTCCTCTCCCCCTGGGGGAACCAGGGGGAGGTAAGGGTGGAACCGCTCACCGATTTCCCGGCGCGTTTGGGAGAGGGGGGTCAGGTCTTCATCCGCGGCCAGCCCCTTTCCATCAAGAGGAGCCGCTGGCACAAGGGGTGCTTATTAATCAAGTTCCATAATCTGGACACCAGGGGTGAGGCAAAAGCCCTTCAGGGCTGCTATCTGGAGGTGCCCCGGGGAGAGGCGCCGCCCTTACCCCCTGACCATTATTACCACTACCAGGTGATCGGGCTCGGGGTATGGACAACAGGGGGCCAGTTCTTGGGCGAGGTGAGCTCGGTGCTCAGCACCGGCAGCAACGATGTGTATGTGGTGCGGGGCCCTCGGGGGGAGGTCCTGATCCCGGCCATCGAGGATGTGGTCAAGGCGGTGGAGCCGGAGGCCGGCCGGCTGATAATCGAGCCCATTGCTGGTCTATTCGAGTTGAGCTCATGGGCGATGTCGGGAGGCCACAATTCAGCGTGATGGGGGGGATATGGCACAGCCGATTCCAGAAGTGGTGATATTGCGCTTGCCTTTATACCTCCGGACCTTGAGCCGACTGGCGGAGAAGAATATCGAGGTGGTCAGCTCGCGAGAGCTAGGCAATCATCTCCAGTTCACCCCGGCCCAGATCAGGAAGGATTTGAGCTACTTCGGTCGCTTTGGCAAACAGGGCCGGGGCTATGATGTCAAGCACCTCCTGGCCGAGCTTAAGGGCATCCTGGGGCTGGACCGCTCCTGGCCTATGGCCCTGATCGGGGTGGGGCAACTGGGCCGGGCCATCCTCAGCTACCGGGGCTTCGCCACCGAGGGGTTTCAGATTGTGGCTGCCTTCGATAGCGACCCGGCCAAGATCGGCAAGAGGTATGGCAAGCTCACCATCCAGGATGTAGCCGAGCTAAATAAGACCGTGGCTGAACAGGGCATCGCCATTGCCATTGTGGCTGTGCCCCCCTCCCAGGCCCAGCAGGTCATCAACACGCTCGTAGCCTCCGGGGTGAAGGCCATCCTCAATTATGTTCCCATCACTGCCCGGCTACCCAAGGGGGTATGGCTGCGGGATGTGGACCCCACCCTGGCCCTCCAGACCCTGACCTACCACTTGAAACTGGGCGATACCCAGGCCTGAGCTGGGGGGCTTGGTTTTCATTGGGGCTTGGGCGTCCGTCGCCGCCTGACGCGCTCCGCCACTTTGAGTCGAGCTATAGAGCGCTGTAGCGCCGCTTGAGCCCGGGAGACGTCCAGGTCGGCGGGGCGGGCTGCCAGTTGCTCCTCAGCCCGGCGCTTGGCTGCTTCGGCGCGCTCTATGTCTATCTCCTCGCCCCTCTCCGCGGCATCGGCCAGGATGAGCACCCTATCGGGGCGCACCTCCATAAAGCCGCCGGAGACGGCCAGGACCGTCTCCTCGCCACCCTTTCGGAACAGGACCTCCCCGGGCTGGAGCATGGTCACCAGCGGGGCATGGTGGGGAAGTATGCCCAGTTGGCCCTCGATGCCCGGGGCCACCACCACGTCCACCTCGTCAGAATAGACGAGGCGTTCTGCGGTGACGATTTCCAGCTTGATCTGGGCCACTTATCCCCCTAAATCCTTAGCCTTTTGGCCTTGTCCACCGCCTCGTCGATGGTACCCACCATGTAGAAGGCCTGTTCGGGGAGGTCGTCATGCTTGCCCTCTAGGATCTCCTTGAAGCCGCGCACCGTCTCCTTGACGGGCACATACCTGCCCTCGGTGCCGGTGAAGGCCTCAGCTACGAACATAGGCTGGGACAGGAAGCGCTGGATGCGGCGGGCCCGGGCCACGATCAGCTTATCCTCGTCGCTGAGCTCTTCAATGCCCAGGATGGCGATGATATCCTGGAGGTCTTTATAGCGCTGTAGCACCCGCTGCACCCCCCGGGCCACATCATAGTGCTCCTGGCCCACCACCCGAGGGTCCAGGATGCGGGAGGTGGAGGCCAGGGGGTCCACAGCCGGGTAGAGGCCCTGCTCGGCGATGGAGCGCTCCAGGGCGATAACGGCGTCCAGGTGGCCGAAGGTGGTGGTAACCCCTGGGTCGGTGTAGTCATCGGCGGGCACATAGATGGCCTGAAAGGAAGTGATGGAGCCCTTCTTGGTGGAGGTGATGCGCTCCTCCAGCTCCCCCATCTCGGTGGCCATGGTGGGCTGATAGCCCACTGCCGAGGGCATTCGCCCCAGGAGTGCCGAGACCTCCATGCCGGCCAGGATGTAGCGGTAGATGTTATCGATAAACAGGAGGACATCCTGCCCCTCTATGTCGCGGAAGAACTCGGCCATGGTGAGCCCGGCCAGGCCCACCCTGAACCTGACCCCAGGGGGCTCATTCATCTGCCCGAAGACCATCACCGTCTTGTCGATGACCCCGGAGGCCTTCATCCCGAGCCACAGGTCATTGCCTTCTCGGGAGCGCTCGCCCACGCCGGCGAACACGGAGAATCCCCCGTGCTCGGCGGCGATGTTGCGGATGAGCTCCATGATGATAACCGTCTTGCCCACGCCGGCGCCGCCGTAGGCGCCGATCTTGCCGCCCCGGGTAAAGGGGGTGATCAAATCCATGACCTTGAGCCCGGTCTCCAACATCTGGGTGGTGGTCTCCTGCTCCTCCAGGGGGGGTGCTGGGCGGTGGATGGGCCACCTTTCCTGGGCTTTCACCTCGCCCAGATTATCCAGGGGCTCGCCGAGGACGTTGAACAGCCTACCCAGGGTGGCCCGGCCCACCGGGACAGTGATGGGCAAGCCGGTATCGATGGCCTCCACCCCCCGCTCCAGGCCATCGGTGGGGCTGAGGGCCAGGCAGCGCACCCAGTTGTTGCCCACGTGCTGCTGCGCCTCCAGCACCAGCTTGTGGTCCCTCATGGGTATCTCGATGGCATTGAACAGTGCCGGCAGGGCATCGGGGGGGAACTCGATGTCCACTACCGTTCCCATAACCTGAACCACCTTGCCTTTAGCCATAACAGGCCCGACAGATTAAAGTATTAACGGGCCGAGCCAACAATAATAATCTTCGGCCCGGATTATTCTTTTCTCTACCGCTGCTATCTCCACCAGCTTTTCGAGAGCAGCATCAAAATCAATTCCTTCCTTCTCATAATAACCGCCCTCTTCATCTTCTGTTGGTGGAATGCGGAGTCTTCTCCCGGTAAACGTTCGATAGAGCTCTTCAGCAGAAAAAGCTTCCTCCTTGCGTTTGGCAAGGAAGTCATGGATTTTTTTCATCCACTCTTCGATTTCCCTATCTATTTCCAGTTCGAACTGTTTCCGAGTGATTGGCATGATGCCCTCCTAAGAAGGTCTAAACCCTATAGTCTTGCGATAAATATAGTATACCACACCATACTTTATCTTTGATTCGATCCTTCCCCGATGCTCTAGTGATCTAAGAATGTTGCGTAGGTCTTCTCCCGTCATATGTATCCCCTTAGATCCCAGCTCTCGAACTAGCTCATCTAAGGTATAAGCATAATCGGAATTAGAACGTAAAAACTCTATAAGCAAAAGGCCTGGGTCGAGTTCACCGCTTTCAAATTCCCTTCGGCTGATAGGCATTGGCAGAACTTCCCCCTAACTGACCCCTAGCAAAAGGGCAGCTAACCCTCCGGCTTCCCCTCCAGCTCGCGGGCCAGGCTGCGGCTGCGCTCCATGACCTGACGGCGTGCTGCCTCCACCGCTTCGGGTTTATGCTGTGCCCGGTAGCGTGAATATTCCACTTGCTCGATTAATAGCCCGGTGCCCAGGTCTACCTTCATGCCCTGGTTGATCATGGCCTTTATCTTCCTGATGGAGGGCTGGGAGGCAGCCACGATCGTCTGGGCCATCTCCAGGGCCACCTCTTCCAGCCTATCGGCGGGAACCACCCTGTTGACCAGGCCGATTCT
>MTNP01000034.1 GCA_002011475.1 Dehalococcoides sp. JdFR-54 | reverse complement strand
AGGCCCGCATCCGGGAGCTGGAGTCCATCCTCAAGACGGCGGTGGTCGCCGGGGGGGAGGCCCAGGTGGGGCAGAGGGTGGCCCCGGGCAAGAGGGTCACCCTCACCGACCTCGACTCGGGGGAGCAGGTCCAATACACCCTTGTCTACCCTAAGGAGGCCAGCCCCCTCCACAGCAAGATTTCCATAGCCTCGCCCCTGGGACAGACCCTGCTGGGGAAGGGCCAGGGGGAGGAGGTGGAGGTCAGCGCCCCCGGGGGCAAAATAGGCTACCGCATCGAGGCCATCGAGGACTGAGGCGGCCTCATCCTTTCCAGGTCACCAGGTTGTCCAGGGGTTCGCGCTCCTTGGGGATTTTGTTGGCGGGAAAGTCCCAGTCGGGGTAGCCTATGGCCAGGCCGATGGCCAGGCGCTTGGATTCGGGGAGGCCCAGGGCCCTTTTCAGGGCCTCCGGGTAGAGAACCACCTGGTGCTGGATGCAGGTCCCCAGGCCAAACTCCAGGGCGGCCAGGGCTATGGTCTGGACCACGATGCCGATATCGATGAGGCACAGCTGATGGCTGAAGGCCTCTTCCTCTATGCAGATGAGGATGGCCGCCGGGGCATCATAGAAGCGCATCCCCTTAGCCCCCCACTCCTGCCTTTTCTCTTTATTCTCCCGGGCTATATCCATTAGGGCGAAGATGTGCTTGGCCAGGGCAATCTGTCGCTCTCGATAGGGTCCCGTGAACCTGGGCTCGGGGATATCGGGGCTGATCTCGGCCCCGGAGGTGAACAACTGGGCGTTTACCCCCTTGGCCCTCTCCAGGGCATCCCCCGTCAAAACCACGAACTCCCAGGGCTGGTTGTTGACGCCGGAGGGGGAGTGGCGGGCGATGTCCAGGATCTGGTTGAGCACCTCCTTGGGCACAGGGTCGGGCTTATAGCCTCTGATGCTTTTCCGAGCCTTGATGGCCTCTACTAGCTCCATAAATCGCCTCCTTCTGGGTGTGGTGTTGACCGATATAGGCCTAGCTTCTGGGTGCCCTTCGGGCGCAATGGCCGGCAGACAGCTTAGCTCTAAATCGGTGGGAAGTCAAGCTGACCCCGAAAAGGGTGTTCCCTTCCCAGGCTCGGCATGGTATCCTATGACGACTAGATTGTAATTGGCGACTTCGCAGAGGGGTGTTCATGAGTAGTCTTGACATAATGAAACGCTTCCTGGAGCCGAAATCGGTGGCCATAGTGGGGGCATCCCGGGATACCGGTCCCGGCAGCTTCAATGTGCTGGAGGTGCTGCTGGAGTCCGGCTACTCGGGGGAGATCTACCCCATCAACCCCAAGGTCACCCAGCTCCTGGGGAGGAGGGCCTATCCCAGCGTCAAGGCCATACCCGGCGAGGTGGATATGGCGGTTATCGCCACCGGGCGCCACACAGTGCCAGGCCTGGTGAGGGAATGTGTGGAGAAGGGGATAAAGGCCCTGGTGGTGATAGGGCAGGGCTTTGCCGATGCCGACGAGGAGGGCAAGGCCCTGCAACGGGAGATTGTGGCCCTGGCCCGGCAAGGTGGCGCCCGGATACTGGGCCCCAATACCTTTGGCGTGGTCAATTCCTTCAACCATCTGACCACCACCTTCGTCAGGGTTGTGTTTCGAAAATTGCCGGTGGGCGTCCTCAGCCAGAGCGGGGTTTTCTTTCTGCATAGCCCGCCCCAGGCCCCCCTGGTGGGGAAGGGGATAGACCTGGGGAATGCCAGCGATATAGGCTTTGAGGAGGCCCTGGAGTATTTCGAGGCCGACCCCGAGACCCGGGTGGTGGCAATCCATATAGAGGGGGTGCCTCAGGGCAAGCGATTTCTGGAGGCGGCCCGCCGAGTGGCGACCAAGAAGCCAGTCCTGATCTTGAAGACAGGGCGCACCGAGGAAGGACGGCGCGCCGTCCAGTCCCATAGCGGCGCCCTGGCAGGCAGGGATGAGGTCTGGGATGGTGCTCTGAGACAGTGGGGCCTGCTCCGGGTTGAGGACATGGATGAGATGAGCGACCTGGTTACGGCCTTTTTGCACCTGCCCCCCTTAAGGGGGAGAAGGGTAGGTGTGTGCACCTTCACTGGCGGCGCGGGCATCATCGCTACCGACGCCTGTTCCCGCCACGGGCTGAAGATGGCCCAACTATCGGAGGAGACGCTCGAAAAGCTGGCCCGGCTATCCCCTTCGTGGCTGGAGGTGGGCAACCCCTTCGATATGTGGCAGGCGATGATAACCGCCCCGCTCCCCCTTATCCAAGTGTTGCGCACCTGTCTGAGCGCCGTGGCGGCGGACCCGGGGGTCGATGCCCTGTTCTTTATCGGAACCCTCTTCCCACCCCAAGATGCCCCTGACCCCACCGAGGTCCTGGCCGAGGTGGCGGCTCAGCACCCGGATAAGCCGGTGGTTTGTTGGTGCTATGGCCGCCGCCAGCCAGAGGCGGTATCCTACTTTGAAGACCGAGGGGGGGTGGCCCTGTTCCCCAGTCCGGAGCGAGCGGCGCGGGCCCTGGCCAAGCTTGCCTATTATTGGGAGAGGGTGGCCATTGCTTGACACCCGGCGAAACGGCGTGATAATATCGGCCAGTCCTCTTAGGGGAAATTAGTCGGAATTCTCAGGAGGGCATTGGCGAAAATGGCTGGGCCGCTAGAAGGGATTCGAGTTCTGGACTGGACGATGTGGCAGTTTGGTCCGGTGGCCGGGGCCATGCTGGGTGACTTGGGCGCCGATGTCATAAAGATCGAGGAGAGGGTGGGTGGCGACCCGGCGCGGGGCATGGTGCGGCTGCTGGACTATCTGGAGGTGCGCCTGCCCGCCGGGCGCAACTGGTATTTTGAGACCAACAACCGAAATAAGAGAAGCCTCACCGTTGACCTGAAGAAGCAAAAGGGCCGGGAGATAATCTACAAGCTGGTGGAGAGGTCGGATGTCTTTCTCCAGAACTTTCGCAAGGGGGTGGCGGAGAGGCTGGGCATAGACTATGAGACCCTCTCCAAGATCAATCCCCGCCTTATCTACGCCTGTGGCTCGGGCTACGGCCTTGCCGGGCCCGAGGCCCACAAGCCGGCCTTTGACTTCAGTGGCCAGGCCCGCTCCGGCCTGATGTGGATATTCGGCCAGCCCGGCGACCCCCCTCTACCCGGCACGGCAGGGGNCTCCGACCAGATGGGCGCTACCATGCTGGCCTATGGGGTGCTGGCGGCCCTTGTTGCCCGAGAGAGGACGGGTGAAGGGCAATTGATAGATGTCTGCCACCTCAGCGCCACCATGTGGCTCATCGGCCTCTCCATCGGCAGCCACCTCCTCCTCAGAAAGGGATGGCCCCGTTATGACAGGACTCATGCCGGCAACCCCTTATGGAACTGGTACCAATGCAAGGATGGCAAGTGGCTAATCTTGTGCATGGTGCAATCGCAGAGATACTGGGCAGACCTGTGCCGGGTGATGGGCCTGGAGGAACTCATCGACGACCCCCGCTTCAATGACGCTGAACCAAGACGACAGAACTGCGTCGAGCTCATAAAGATCTTGGACAGGGCCTTCGCCACCAGAACCAGGGCGGAGTGGGAGAAGGCCCTAACGGAGGGGGGCGATTTTGTATACCAGGCCGTCCAGGACCTGGAGGATCTGGAACATGACCCCCAGGTCATCGCCAATAAGTATATCGTCGATTTCGACCATCCGGCCCTGGGCCCGGTGAAGATGCTGAACTGCCCGGTGGCCTTCAGCAAGACCCCGGCCGGCATTTTCCGCTCCGCGCCCGAATTCGGCGAGAACACCGAGGAGATCTTGCTGGAGCTGGGCTATAGCTGGGAGGACATCGTCCAGCTCAAGGACGAGGAGGTCATATGAGGGTCGCCGGCAAAGGACTGGCCAGGGCCAAGGAACTGTATGAGGAGAGGGGCCAGCGGGCCAAGGAGCTGAGGGTCGAGGGCAGGAAGGTCCTGGGCTATGTGTGCCTGTTCGCCCCCCCGGAGATAATGCATGCCGCCGGCGTGCTGCCCTACCGGCTCCGGGGGGACCCCAGGGAGCCCATCACCAGCGCCCACACCTACGTGGAGCCCTTGGGCTGTCCCTATGTGCGCAATCTCTTCGACCAGGACCTCAAGGGCAGGAACGCCTTCTTGGACGGGATAGTGATGTCCCATAGCTGCGATATGGTGCAACGCGTCTACGGCATCTGGACCTATAATAATAAGCCCCCCTTCCAATATTTTGTCAACGTGCCCCATACCCTGGTCCCCTGGTCCCGGGAGTTCTATAAGCGGGAGCTGGGCTTCTTCAGGGAGAAGATGGAGCAGTTCGCCGGAAATCAGGTCGCCGAGATCAAGCTCAAGGAGTCTATCCGGCTCTACAACCGGAGCCGAGCCCTCATCAGGGAACTCTACGAGCTGAGAAAGTTGGACCCGCCCCTCATCAGCGGCACCGAGGTTCTGGAGGTGCTGGTGGCGGGGATGGGCATCCCGGTAGAGGAGTTCATTGACTTGCTGGGGGAGGTGATCGAGGAGGTCAAGGCCCGAGACGGGGGGCCGGAGAGGAGGGCAGCGCGGCTCCTGGTTTATGGCAGCGTCTGCGACGATACCACTTTTGTCAGGCTGGTGGAGGGGAGCGGCGCCAACGTGGTCACCGACGACACCTGCATCGGCACCCGCAGCTTCCGGCACGATGTGCCGGAGACGGCAGACCCCCTCGATGGGCTGGTGGACACTTATTTTGACGACTTCATGTGCCCCAGGACCGATCGGGGGACAGACATTGACCGCTTCCAGTATATATTGGACTTGGCCAGGGAGTATAATGCCAACGGGGTGATAATGTACATCTATGCCTTCTGCGACCCCCACAAGTTCGATGCCCCGGATGTCCGGCGCTACTTGGAGCAGGCGGGATTGCCGGTGCTCATCATCGATGACGATTATACGATGACCAACCTGGCAGCCATCCGGACCCGGGTTCAGGCCTTTGCCGAGATGCTCCGCTGAGGGCTGGAACAATCTGCCCAGGAAGGGGTTGCCATTATGTCCGAACCCTATAGTGAAATGGCCCGCGCCGTAAAATCCACGGACACGGTGAGGAACATCAAGAAGTATGCCCCCACCTTTTATGCCCGTACTAAACTGCGGGAGCAGGAAGGCAAAAAGTTGGTGTGGACAATGGTGGGGGTCCCCCCCGAGCTCCTGGTGGCCTTCGATATGGTGGGGGAGTGGCCGGAGAATTATGGCACTCTGTGCGCTGCCCAGTTGATAGCTACCGGATTCTGTGAGGAGGCTGAGGCTGAGGGCTATGCCAACGACATGTGTTCCTATGTCAGGAATACCATGGGCTATTTGCGCCGTTGCCGGGAGGTGGGTGGTGTGCCCCCCGAGGCCCCCCTGGGTGGCATGGGCAACGTCCACCTGCTCCTGGGCTCGGGTTGGGTGTGTGAGCCCCGCTACAAGTGGTTCCAGGCCATTGCCACCCATTATATGGATGTGCCGGTGTTCAATGATGACCCGGTGAGCCCGGCCTGGGACACGGACCTGGAAGACCCCCGCATCGCTGAGCACTACAAGACACAGCTTCGGGCCACCCTGAAGGCCCAGGTCACCTTCTTGGAGGATATAGCCGGCAGGGGACTGGACTTGGATCACTTCCGCATTATTATGCAGAGATCTCACCAGGCCATGAAATTTTGGCATGAGACGCTGGAGCTGCGGAAGGCGGTGCCCTGCCCCATGGGCTCTGAGGACTATTATACCGCCATCATCCCCCAGCTATACCTGCTGGGAACGCAGGAGGCGGTAGACTTTTACCAGGCCCTCTATAATGAGATAAAGGCCCGGGTGGATGGGGGCCAGGGGGTTATCGCCCATGAGAAGTATCGTTTCTCCTGGTTTGGCATCCCCCCCTGGTTTAACCTGGGCCTGTTCAACTGGCTGGAGAGCCTGGGGGCCATTGTCTGCGTGGAGTCCTCCTATTACGTGAAGAAGCCCCCTGAGTTGGACTTCACTGACCCGGTGGAGGCCCTGGTGGATTGGATCTGGCAGGAGGCGGTGGAGAGGCAAAAGGAGAGCACGGAGGTGCTGCCCGAGGTGGTCAACCCGGGCCGCTTCAGCGCCCTGGTGGGTAGTAAACTGGTGGCCCGCTGGATCGAGGAGTACAAGCTGGATGGGGCCATCTGCCATCGCCTTCGCTCTTGCCGGGCCAGCAGCCTGGGCGAGGTCCATTTTAGGAACGTCCTGGCCCAGATAGGCATCCCTACCCTTATCTTTGAAAGCGATATGACCGACCCCAGGGCCTGGTCCGATGCCCAGATAAAGGCCCAGTTCCGCGAGTTTCTGGAGATGATTGACGCCTCTCGGGCAAAAAGGGGCGGCAGGGGATAGCCCGGCCGATCCCTGCGAATCGCTCAAATAATGGCCTCTTTTGACACGGGGCGCTCGGGGCGCTATTCTTCAAATGGCCGAGTATGGAAAGGAGCCAGGTAAGCCGGTGGAGGAACTGATCGTCGCCGGTGTAGATATCGGGTCCACCATGACCAAGGTGGTGATCCGCAACGGGAGAACCATGTCCACCTTTATAGGGCCCACCGGCGCCGAATACCGAACCTTGGCCCATAAGGTGGTGGAGGATGCCCTGAACCAGGCCAGTCTGGGCTTCGATGACCTGGCCTATGTGGTGGCCACCGGCTATGGCCGGATGAGCGTCCCCTTCGCCGACCAGCAGATAACGGAGATATCCTGTCACGCCCGGGGGGTGCGTAGCCTGCTCCCCACGGCTCGGACGGTCATCGATATCGGGGGCCAGGACAGCAAGGCCATCAAGCTCAATGAGCAAGGCAGGGTGATCAACTTCGTGATGAACGACAAGTGCGCCGCCGGCTCAGGCCGATTTCTGGAGGTGATCGCGGAGTCGCTGGGGCTCAAGCTGGAAGAACTGGGGGAACTGTCTCTCAAAGGGGACACCGCGATCAAGATCAGCAGCATCTGCACTGTCTTCGCCGAGCAGGAGGTGGTGGGGCATATCGCCGATGGGCGCCGCCTCGAGGATGTCTTGGCCGGGCTCCACGACTCCCTGGCCAGCCGGGTATATTCCATGGCGGAGCGGATCAAGCTCGAGCCGGATGTGGTGCTTACCGGGGGTGTGGCCAAGAATATCGGCATCAGAAAGGCCATGGAGAGAAAGCTGGGCTACCAGGTATTGCTGCCCCCGGAGCCCCTGCTCACCGGGGCTATAGGTGCTGCCTTGCTGGCCAAAGAGCTGGTCCTGAAGGCTATTGAGCAAGGGCAGCCCCTGAAGAAGGAAAGGCGTCCCCTGGAAGCGGCCAGATTCTTTGAATAGGGCTATGTCGGTTTAATGCCGACCACCGCACAGGAGTGAATTCCGTGGTTTACGTTGCTGGCATCGACGCTGGCGCTGCCTTTACCAAGGCGGTGATCCTGGGGGATGATGCCGTACTGGCCAGCCAAGTTGTCCTGTCCACCAGCAACTATGCTCAGGCTGCCATCAGCGCCCTAGAGGGGGCGCTGAGCAAGGCCAAGCTGGAGCGGGATTGCCTGGCCGGGGTGGTGACCACAGGCCTGGCGGCGGGACGGGTGCCCTTCCCCAATGAAAGGGCCACTGAGACCTCCTGCATCAGCACCGGTGTCCATCGCCTATTCCCCTCGGCGAGGACGGTCATCGATGTCGGCGGCCAGGCCTCCCGGGTGATAAAAATGGATGAGGCGGGGCGGGCCCTGAGCTTTATGATCAATGAGAAGTGTGCCGCGGGCAGCGGGCGGTTCTTACAGGTCATCGCCCGGGTGCTCCAGGTCAACCTGGATGATATTGGGGAGCTATCTCTCGGCTCCAAGAGGCGGACCGATTTCTCCACAAGCTGTGCCGTCTTCGCTGAATCGGAGGCCATAACCAGGATAGCCGAGGGTGCCTCCAAGGAGGATATCCTGGCTGGCGTCCACCATGCCTTGGCCAGCAAGATCGCCAGCATGGTGGAGGCCATGAGGCTGACCCCAGACTGTGCCATGGTGGGGGGTGGGGCCAAGGACATCGGCCTGGTCAGGAGCGTGGAGGAGAAATTGGGCATCAGCCTGCTGGTGCCCGAGGAGCCCCAGGTGATAGCCGCCCTCGGGGCGGCCCTGATCGCCGGGGGGAGGCTGGCCTCGGCAGGGGCAAAGCAGGGCTAAAGCCGTCCCTTGGGCGGGGGCTGCCCTACTGGGGAGGGAATATCTTCCCCGGGTTGAGGATGCCCTGGGGGTCGAAGAGCCGCTTGATCTCCCGCATCAGCTCTATGGCCTTAGGCTCCTGGGCCATCTCCAGGAAGTCGCGCTTGAGCACCCCCATGCCGTGCTCGCCGGAGGGGGTACCTCCCAGCTTGATGGCGGCGGTGAAGACCTCGTTGCTGATGTGGGGCAGGGCGGCTACGTGCCGGGGGTTCGTGCTGTCGTAGAGGACATCGGGGTGGATGTTGCCGTCGCCGATGTGTCCCACGATGGCGATGGGCACGTCATACCTCTTTGAGATGTCGTGGACAATACGCACCATGTCCACGATGGCGCCACGGGGCACCGAGATATCCTCGACCATATGGTTAGGGGCCACCCGGCCATAGGCGCCGGCCACCGAGGCCCGGGCCTGCCACAGGGCCTCGTTCTGCTCGGGCGTGGTGGCCAGGTCTACCCTGAAGGCTCTGGTATCCCTACATATCTGGGCTATCTCGGCCACTTCCTTGGTCACGGCCTCGGGCTCGCCGTCCACCCCCACCAGGATGATGGCCTCGGCCTCGGTGGGCAGGCCCATGTGGACATAGGCCTCGACGCACTCTATGGTGGTGTGGTCCATTATCTCGATGGTGAAGGGGAGAATCCCCGAGGAGAGGATATTGGTAACCACCCGAGCGGCGTCCTCCAGTTGGGCGAAGGCGGCCATAACGCTGCCCCGGGACTTGGGCAGGGGGATGAGGCGCAGGATGGCCTTGGTGACTATACCCAATGTGCCCTCGGAGCCGACGAAGAGCTGGGTCAGGTTATAGCCGGTAACCATCTTGAGCACCTTGCCCCCGGTGTGAAGGACATCCCCGGAGGCCAGGACTACCTCCAAGCCGAGCACATAGTCCTTGGTGACGCCGTATTTGACGCCCCGGCGGCCGCCGGCATTGGTGAGGATGTTGCCGCCGATAGTGCTCTGCTTGAAGCTGGCCGGGTCTGGCGGGTAGAACAGGCCCAGCTTTTCCACCTTGTCCTGAAGTTGCCCGGTCACCACCCCGGCCTCCACCGTGGCCGTCATGTTAACCTTGTCTATCTCCAGGATCTTGTTCATGCGGGTGAGGCTGAGCACGATGCCCTTCTCCTCGGGGATGGCGCCCCCGGCCAGGCTGGTCCCTGCGCCCCGGGGCACCACCGCTATCCCCTGACGACTGGCAAACTTCATAACCTCAGAGACCATCTGGGTGCTGGTGGGGTGCACTATGGCCAGGGGGCGCTGCTCGAGGGGTGTGGCATCGGTGCTATAGGCTACCAGGTCTTCGGGGGAGGAGAGCACATTGGCCTTTCCAACTATCTTTTCCAGTTGAGCTACCAGATTAGGCTTTGGCATGTTCCACCTCTTTCCAGGGAGTGGGGGACAGCGCCTGGGCTAACACTTGAACGGGATGGAGCACTTGGGCGTTGAGCCCAAACCGCCGGGCACCTAGGCGAAGCTGAAGCAGGCAGCCGGGACAGGCAGTGGCGATGATATCGGCGCCGGTGCTGCGGGCATTCTCCACTTTTTTCTTGAGGATGGCCAGAGAGAGCCCCGGGTGGGTGAACAGATAGCTCCCGGCGTTGCCACAGCACCAGTCGGATTCCGGCATTTCCACCAGCTTCAGGCCGGTGCTGGTCAGGAGTTGTCGGGGCTGGCTCATGACCCTCTGCCCCCGGCCCAGGTGACAGGGGTCGTGATAGGTGACCACGCCCTCCAGGGGCTGGAGCTGGGGGGCGGGGAGCTGGGCTAGGAGCTCCGTTATATCCCTCACCTTTTGGCTGAAGTTGCGAGCGGCCTCGGCATACCCAGGGTCGTTGGCCAGGAGTTCTCCATAGAGCTTCAGGGTGTGGCCGCAAGTGGCACAATCGGTGATAATCACCTCGACATCGGCGTCTCGGAACTGGTCGATGTTGCGGCGGGCCATCTCCCTGAATATTTCGGTTTCGCCATAGGCCAGGGCCGGCATGCCACAGCAGGACTGGCCTTTGGGTATGGTCAGGTCACAACCGTAGGCATTGAGGACCTTTAGCGAGGCCATGCCCACTTCCTCCAGGGCCAGGTTGTTGAGGCAATTGAGGAAATAGCCCACTTTGCACTGGCCTGCCTCTGGGGCAGGCATCCTGGGCGGCAGGATGTCCTCCAGGAGCTGGGCAGGGACCCGGGGCAGGAGGGTTTCTGCCTCCCTCAGGCCCTGGGGCAGGAGCCTGGGCCTGCTCAGGCTCCGGCCCAGGGCCTGAGGGCCCAGGCGCTGGTAAAGGCGGATGAGGAAAGCGGCCAGGTGAAGACGGCGAGAGGATAGCTTCGCCCCCTGGATAAGGTAACGGCGCAGCCAGGCGGCGAGTCCCCTTTGGTCAAGTCTGGCTCGGCCCTCCAGCACCAGTCTATCTATGGCCACGGCGGAGGGGCAGATCGTTGAGCAGGCCTGGCAGCCCAGGCAGCGATACAATTGCTTGCCCAGATTGGGGTTGGTCTCCAGCTTGCCCTCGGTCCAGGCCTTGAGGATGTGGAGCCGGCCCCGGGGGGAGGAAGTCTCGATGGACTCCTCCCGATAGGTGGGACACACCGATAGGCACAACCCGCAACTGGTGCACCTTAAGGTGTCCCCGTAGCTGGGCAATAGGTGTGTCTTCTTTTCGGGTGTTTGGACCTCTGTGGCTTTAGCTTGTTTGGCTATTTTTGAACTCTCACCAGCAAAATAGGGCTATGGGCGGCATGGAGCACCTTCTCGGCCACGCTGCCGAAGACCCAGCGCTTGATGCCGGAGCGGCCGTGGCTGGCCATGGCGATCAAATCTATATCGTGTCTCTCCGCGTAATCGACAATCTCATCCGCCGCTGAACCCAATGCCTTTTCGGCTGTGCACTCGCCGGTTATCCCTTGGCCTTTCAACTGGTCTCGGATGTGGCACACATACTTGGTGACCGTGGCCTCTAGGTCTTTGACCACGGCCGCATTATAGGAGGCAAATTCGGTGGGCCCCAGGGAGGCGATGTCAATCGCCTGGAAGGTGGTGACCCGGGACCCATCTTGGTGGCCAGGCTGACCACATGGGGGAGCACCACCTCGGCCTCTGGGGAGCCGTCCAGGGGAACCAGAATGCTCTGGAAGGGCTTGGCAGCCTCGACCCTTTCCCTGGGTTTGATGAGCAAGATGGGCACGCTGGAGGCCCGGACCAGCTTGGTGGCCACCGCCCCCAAAACCCATCGATCCAGCCCGGAGCCACCGGCGCTGGAGAGGATGATGAGGTTGGCCTTGTTCCTGTCGGCAGCCTTGAGGATCTCCTCGGCGGGCTTGCCGGTGAGGACCTCCCAGCCCACTCTGGGCTTCTTGCCCATGGCTTCAAGTTTGGCCTCGAGTTGCTTGGCCACACCGTCCAGATAGGTATTGTAAAGACGGCCAAGCCCTATTTCGGCAAGCCCGGTGACATTGGTCAGGATTATCTCTGAGTCGAAGGCTCCAGCCACCGATTCTACATAGGGCAAGACGGTGTTCTCGGCCAGCTCGGAGCCATCCAGGGGCACTAATATCTTATCATACATTTCTCCCCCGCAGGCGGCGATTTCCACGCCTTTCCCAGTAGATTATAATGGAGGGTGGCGAAGGCTGCAAGACGGGATACTTGAACCAACGACGGCAATGTGATATGTAATAGGATGGGATAGTGACCACCTGGAGAAGACGACTGAGTTCCCTGAGCCAGGCCATGGGGAATCGCTACCTCATCCTCGGCCTCAGACTCCTCTTGGGGGGTGTGTTCCTCCTCTCGGCGGCCGGGAAGTTGCCCAAGCAGGCGGAGTTCGTGGATGCGGTCACCGGCTATGGCGTGCTGCCCCAGGGTCTGGCTTCAGCCTATGGCTCGGTGCTCCCCTGGCTGGAGCTGGCGGTGGGGTTGGGTCTGGTGCTGGGCCTTTTGCCCCGGGTCTGTGCCGGGGCCAGCCTGCTCATGATCATCAGCTTTATTGTGGCCAACGGCACCTATGTGTGGAGGGAATATCCGTTAGATGCCCCTTGTCCCTGCTTTGGAGACCTCCTGACCATAAGGGTCCAGGATGCTCTAGTTATGGATGTGGTGATCATGGTGGTGGCCTCTCTCCTGTTGCTCTCCGGTAGCCGGTTCCTGACCCTGGACTCCTGGGCATGGGGCCGCATAAGGGGATGGGGGCATCACGCCAGATAATCCGATTCAATGCGATACTGAAGGAGGTGGCAGATGACGCTTCCCCTGGAGGGATACAAGGTTCTGGATCTGACCTTCTGGGTGTTTGCCCCGAGTACAGCGGTGGTCCTGGGCGATTGGGGCGCCGACGTGATCCATGTGGAGCCTGTGGAGGGCGGTGACCCCATGCGGGGGCTCATGTCTGCCGGTGTCCTGGGCTTCGCCCCCATAGACTATCCCTTCGATTTGGACAACCGCAACAAACGGAGCCTGGCCATTGACCTGAAGAAGCCAAAGGGCCGGGACATCTTGTACAAGCTGGTGGAGACCGCCGATGTCTTCCTCACCAATTATCGGCTGACGGCCCTGAAAAAGCTGGGCATAACCTATGAGGAAATATCCCAGATAAACCCCAAGATCATCTATGCCCATGCCTCCGGATACGGCGAGCAAGGTCCCGAGGCGGAGCGGGGAGGCTATGATTATGGTGCCTACTGGGCCCGCTCCGGCCTTATGTCCTCCCTGGGGGAGCCTGATGACCCCCCACCCCCCCAGCGCGCCGCCCTGGGCGACCAGATAAGCGGGCTGGTGTTCGCCGGCGGCATAGCTGTTGCCTTGCTGGCCCGGGAGCGCTTCGGCATCGGCCAGAAGGTGGCCGATTCCCTGCTGGCCAATGCCTTGTGGCAGGGCGCCTTTCAGGCCCAGGCAGTGCTCAGCGGCGACCCCAATGTCTCCCGAGTATCTAGGAAGACTGCGGGCAATCCCCTGGTCAATAGCTACCGGTGCCGGGATGGCAAATGGTTGCAGCTCATCTGCCTCCAGCCCGACCGCTACTGGCCTGGCCTGTGCCGGGCCATTGACAGGCCGGACCTGGAACATGACCCCAGGTTCGAGACCATGGAAGTGAGAAACAGGAACAACGTGGAGATGATCCGGATCCTGGATGAGGTCCTGGCCACCCGGCCCCGAGATGAATGGGGCAGGCTATTTGACGAATACGGGGTGCTCTGGGCACCCGTCCAGGACTACTACGAGGTGGTCAAAGACCCCATGGTAGTGGCCAACAACTACATCGTCGAAGTGGACCACCCCCGATGGGGCAAGACCAAGTGGCTGATGAGCCCTATTCAGTTCAGCCAGACCCCAGCCTCCATAAGGAGAGTAGCCCCGACCTTGGGCCAGCATAATGAGGAGATCCTCCTGGAGCTGGGCTATGGCTGGGAGGAGATAGTGCAGTTCAAGGACGAGGGGGTAATTCTGTAGGCAGCGGTTTCCTTTGAAATCCGGCGAGGCATGGTCGCAGTGCCTCGCTGGTGCTTTAGCGGCGGTTGCCAAAGCTCGGGCCAAGTTCTATAATTGTTCATCATCCTGGAGGCAGCCATGGAGCCGGTGATCGCCGTAATCGGCGGTGGCCAGTGCACTGCTGGGGAGGCGAGACTCGCCGAGGCGGTGGGGAAGGAGCTGGGCCGCCGGGGCATTACCCTGGTCTGTGGGGGCCTGGGTGGGGTGATGGAGGCTGCCTGCCGCGGGGCAATCCAAGCCGGGGGCAGGACCATCGGCATCCTGCCCGGGAGCCGCAGAGAAGATGCCAACCCCTATATCCAGGTGGCTATAGCCACCGGGATGGGCTATGCCCGCAATGTTATGGTGGTGATGTCCAGCCAAGCGGTCATCGCCATCGGTGGCAGCTACGGTACCCTCAGCGAGATCGCCCACGCCCTGCAAAATGGGATCCCGGTCATCGGTCTGGGCACCTGGTCAGCGTCGCGGGATGAGGAGAGGGCTGAGGTGATCCCGGCCCGCGACGCCGTGGACGCGGTGGATAAGGCGCTGGCGTTGATGAGGTCGGGCCAGGGGAGGTAATATGGGAGTGGCTATTGAGCATATCTGGGCCAGGGAGGTCTTGGATTCCAGGGGCAACCCTACCCTGGAGGCGGAGGTGAGGCTGGCCGACGGCACCCTGGGCCGAGCCTCTGTGCCCTCAGGGGCCAGCACCGGTGGCTACGAGGCCCTGGAGCTCCGGGACGGCGATAGCTCTCGCTATGGGGGCAAGGGGGTGCTCCGCGCCGTGGCCAATGTCAGGGAGCGGATAGCCCCTGCCTTGAAGGGCATGTCAGCCCTGGAGCAGTCGGCCATCGATACCAGGATGCTGGAGCTGGATGGCTCGGCCAACAAGTCCAACCTGGGGGCCAATGCCATCCTGGGCGTATCCTTGGCAGTGGCCCATGCCGCCGCCAGCTCCCAGGGCCTGCCCCTCTACCGCTACCTGGGCGGGGACAAGGCCCGAACCCTGCCCGTCCCTATGCTCAACATACTGAACGGGGGCAAACATGCCCTGGACTCCACCGATTTCCAGGAATTTATGGTGCTGCCGCTGGGGGCCCGGAGCTTTGCCCAGGCCCTCCAGATGGCCTGCGAGGTCTATCACTCCCTGAAGGAGGTGCTTCGGGCTAGGAAGCTGAATACCAATGTGGCCGATGAGGGGGGCTTTGCCCCCTCCCTTCCCTCCAATCAGGCCGCCCTGGAGCTGGTGCTGGCTGCCATCGAGCAGGCTGGCTACAAGCCTGGGGAGGACTGCTATATGGCTCTCGACCCTGCTGCCACCCAGTTCTTCGACCAGGGCAAATATGTTTTAGCCCGGGAGGGCCGTAGCCTGTCCAGTCGAGAGATGGTGAGCTATTATGCTGACCTGGTTTCCAGGTATCCCATTATCAGCATCGAGGACGGCATGGCCGAAGACGATTGGGAGGGGTGGAAGGCCCTCACCCAAACCATAGGGCGAAGGGTGCAACTGGTGGGCGATGACCTCTATGTGACCAATGTGCGGCGCCTGGCCCTGGGCATCGCCAAGGGCAGCTCTAATTCCATCCTCATCAAGCCCAATCAGATCGGAACCCTCACCGAGACCCGGGCGGCCATTGAGATGGCCCGGCGCGCCGGCTGGACGGCCATCATCAGCCATCGCTCCGGGGAGACGGAGGATACTACCATCGCCGACCTGGCGGTGGCCACCAACTCCGGCTTCATCAAGGCGGGGGCGCCCTGCCGCTCGGAGCGCCTATGCAAGTATAACCGCTTGCTCCGCATCGAGGAGGAGCTGGGGGCTGAGGGCCAGTATGCGGGCAAGGCTGCCTTCCAACATTTGAACATCTGAGGAGGCCGGCCACGGAGACAGAGAAATTCGAGGCGCTGGTGGCCAGGGCTATAGAGGCCCTGCCCTGGAAATTCCGCCGTCGCCTGGAGAATATAGACGTGGTGGTTCAGGACTGGCCCAGTCGGGAACAATTGAACCAGGCGGGGCTGAGGAGTCGGTGGCAGCTCCTGGGCCTCTACGAGGGGGTGCCTCTCACCGAGCGGGGCATACGCTACAATCTGGTGCCTCCCGATAAGATAACCATTTTCCAAGGGCCGATAGAGGCCATGTGCAGGACCCCTGAGGAGATGGAGGCGGAGGTGGGCCGGGTGGTGCGTCACGAGATAGCCCACCACTTCGGCCTCAGCGACGAGCGCCTGGAGGCCCTGGAGAGCGAGCGCGACTAGTTGGAGATGGGGCGCCGCATCGGCATTACTGCCACCGTGCCTGTGGAGGTGCTCCTGGCGGCGGGCTACCAACCCCTCGACCTGAATAACCTGTTCATTAACGACCCCGACCCAGAGCGACTGTTGGGCATCGCCGAAAGGGATGGCTTTCCTCAGAACTGCTGCTCCTGGATCAAGGGCATTTATGCGGTATGTATGGAGCGGGGCATAGACACCGTCCTCTGCGTCACCAGCGGCGACTGCTCCAATACCCTGATGCTTATGGAGGTGCTCAAGCTCAAAGGGCTGGAGACCGTTCCCTTCGCCTTCCCCGAGGAACCCGATCCGGGGCGAATGAGGCAGTGCCTGGAATCCCTGGCCCAAAGGCTGGGCACGGGTCTTGCCTCCGCCGAGGGAATGCGGACCCGGCTCAAGAACAGCCGCCGGCTGGCCCACCGACTGGACGAGCTTACCTGGAGGCAGGGGAGGGTGAGTGGCTGGGAAAATCACCTGTGGCTGGTCTCCAGCTCCGATTTCAACGGCGATTTTCAGGCCTATGAGCAGGGCCTGGCGCAGGTCGTGGCCCAGGCCGAAAGGCGCTCGCCCTATCCCGATGATATGCTCCGGCTGGCCTATATCGGGGTGCCTGCGGTCTTTGCCCGGGACCTCTATCCCTTTGTGGAGCGTTATGGGGCGCGGGTGGTGTTCAATGAGACCCAGCGCCAGTTCGCCATGCCCCGCCCCGGCAAATCCCTGGCCGAGCAGTACTCCCACTATACCTATCCCTATCCCCTTATCCATCGCATCGCCGACATCCGGCGAGAGCTAAGGCGCCGGCGGGTGGATGGGGTTATCCACTATGTCCAGGCCTTCTGCCACCGGGGCATCG
The DNA here is from genome assembly GCA_002011475.1 of Dehalococcoides sp. JdFR-54. GTDB lineage: Bacteria > Chloroflexota > Dehalococcoidia > JdFR-54 > JdFR-54 > JdFR-54. Next base: position 39,564 of record MTNP01000034.1, on the reverse strand, counting down.
CCGACATCGTCTTTCGCCATGCCATCGACCTGCCCATGCTCACCGTGGAGGGCAACGACGAATTCACCCTCAGCCAGCACCTGCGCACCCGACTGGAGGCCTTTCTGGACCTGCTGAGGCGCAGCCCCAGGCCCCAAGGTGCGGCCGCCCCAAAGAGCCGTTAAGTCGCCCTGGGCGGTGTCCGCAGTCGAACAGGTGACAAGGGGGGTTGAATCCTGTAGAATGGGGCCGGCTTGCTATTTCGGCCAGTCGCTAAAGGAGGTAGGCATATGGCAACCAAGATCGGCATCAATGGCTTTGGTCGCATTGGACGCCAGGTGCTTCGAGCGGTGATGGAGCAGCAGCCGGATAACATCGAGGTGGCTGTGGTCAATGACCTCACCGATACCAGGACCAATGCTCACCTGTTTCAGTATGACAGCAATTACGGGCGCTACCCGGGCACGGTGGAGGCCGCCGAGGATGCCATCGTCGTGGATGGCAAAAGGGTAAAGGTTATCGCCCAGCGCGACCCTGCCCAGATCCCGTGGCAGGAGTACGGGGTGGAGATAGTCATTGAGTCCACCGGGCTATTCACCGATGCCGCCAAGGCCTCGGCCCATCTCCAGGGCGGGGCCAAGAAGGTCATCATCTCGGCGCCGGCCAAGGGCGAAGACCTGACCATAGTCCTCGGCGTCAACGAGGCTATGTATGATCCCGCCGCCCACCGCATCCTCTCCAATGCCTCCTGCACCACCAACTGCATTGCCCCGGTGGTCAAGGTGCTCCACGACAACTTCGGGGTGGCCCGGGGCCTGATGACCACAGCCCACGCCTACACCAATGACCAGCGCCTGCTGGACATGTTCCATCGCGACCTGCGGCGGGCTCGGGCGGCTGCCCTCAGCATCGTCCCCACCACCACCGGCGCTGCCCGGGCGGTGACCGAGGTCATCCCCGAACTCAAGGGGAGGCTCCACGGCATCGCCCTCAGGGTGCCCACGCCCACGGTATCGGTGTGCGACTTCGTCGCTGACCTGGAGAAGGAGGTCAGCGCCGAGGAGGTAAACCAGGCCTTCAAAGCGGCCGCCCAAGGCCCCCTCAAGGGCATCCTGGAATACTGCGATGAGCCCCTGGTGAGTATAGACTTCAAGGGCAACCCGGCCAGCGCCATTGTGGATGCCGAGAACACCATAGTCATCGGCGGCAGCATGGTCAAGGTGCTGGCCTGGTATGACAATGAGTGGGGCTATAGCTGTCGCCTGGTGGACCTGGTCTCCCTGATCGTCGATAAGGGGCTTTAATCCGGTCAGGGCAGCATGTTCGGGCGCAAGCGCAAAAAGAAGGAGGGGTTACCGCCCCCGAAGAAGCGGGACGAGAGCTCCCTGTTTATGGAGATAGTCAACCTCGTCGTTGACCTGGCCAAAGTGGCGGATGACATCGGGCGCCTCTATGATAGGTTCCGCAGGGGGAGGGAGAAAAAGCCGTGATCGACCCAGCCAAGCTCCGGCTGACTACGCTCAGCGAGAACACTGCTGCCTGGCTAGGGGTGCTGGCCGAGTGGGGTCTGAGCATCCTGGTGGAGGCCGATGGCCAGAATATCTTACTGGATACGGGTCTGAGCATCTCGGTGGCCCACAATGCCGATGCCCTGGGGGTCAACCTGGCCACTGTGGATAAGGTTGTGCTCAGCCATGGCCACGTTGACCATACCGGTGGCCTGCGCTCGGTGTTGACCAAAGCGCGCCGGGAGATGGAGATAATCGGCCACCCCGGGATATGGGGGCCCAAGTATGCCAAGCCCCGGGACGCCGAGCGATACCGTTACCGGGGCATACCCTTCCCTCGGGAGGAGCTGGAGGGGTTGGGGGCGAGCTTCGCCCTCACCCCAGGGCCTACCTGGCTCAGCGAGGACATCGTGGCCAGTGGCCAGGTCCCGATGATCACTGACTACGAAGCCATCGACGATACCCTCTTCCTCAAGGAAGGCGATGGCTTTCGCCCCGATCCCGTGGCCGATGACCAGTCCCTGTTTCTCAAGACGGAGCTGGGCCTGGTCATCGTACTGGGCTGTGCCCACCGGGGCGTCATCAACCATGTGCGCTACGCCCAGGAGCTCACCGGCATGGAGATGGTGCATGCGGTGGTGGGGGGTGCCCATCTCTTCCATGCCTCGGAGCGCCAGATGGAGGAGACCATCGCCGAGCTGAAGGGACTAGGGGTGCAGAGGCTTGGGGTTTCCCACTGTACCGGGATGGCCGCAGCCGCTCGCTTGGCCCAGGAGTTCGGCGAGGGCTTTTTCTACAATAATGCCGGCAATGTGGTTACTTTCGCTTAGGACAGATGGCGGAACTAAGGCTCTCGGTGCAGCTTGCCCCCAGGAGTAAAAGGGGGCTTTGGCTCAAGAACCCGGTGATGGTGGCCGCCGGCACCTTTGGTTACGGGGACGAATTGGCGCCGGTCCTGGATATTCAGCGCCTGGGGGCCATTGTATGCAAGGGTACCACCCTGAAGCCCCGCCCCGGCCACCCCCAACCCCGCTTGATAGAGACAGCCTCGGGCCTGCTCAACTCCATAGGGCTCCACAACATAGGGGTGGACGCCTTGATCCGGGACAAGGCCCCCCTGTGGGCCACCTGGCAGGTGCCAGTCATTGTCAATATAGCCGGAGAGACGGTGGAAGAGTATGCCCGGCTGGCAGCCCGACTGGAGGGCGTGGCCGGGGTAAGTGCCCTGGAGGTCAACATCAGTTGCCCCAACCTTGAGGCTGGCGGAATGGAGTTCGGCACCGACCCGGTGACTGCCGCTGAGGTCACTGCTGCGGTCAAGGAGGTCACCTCCCTGCCCGTGATGGTCAAGCTCAGCCCCAATGTCACTGACATCGCCGAGATAGCTGGGGCGGTAGCCCAGGCCGGCGCCGATGCCCTGACGGTGATAAACACCCTAAAGGGCATGGCCATAGATGTGGCTCGACGCAGGCCGGCCCTGGGCAGCGGGGTGGGGGGCCTGTCCGGCCCGGCCATCAAGCCCGTGGCCCTTTACATGGTATATCGGGTGGCTCAGGCGGTGGAGGTGCCGGTAATCGGCTGCGGGGGCATCGCCTCGGCCCAGGACGCCCTGGAGTTCCTCATGGCGGGGGCCAGCGCGGTGCAGGTGGGCACGGCCAATTTCGTCAATCCCAAAGTTGCCCTGGAGATAATAGGCGGCATCGAGGCCTTTATGCGGCGGGAGGGGGTGGGGGATATAGCCCAGCTCATCGGGGCAGCCCAGCCCTGAGGGAGATGGCTTAAGCTATAAACAGGGGCAAGACGGGATATGAGCGTAGCTGGCGGCTTTCTGTTGTTGGGCATGGCAATAGCGGTGGTAGCGCTGGGCCGGAGGCTGGTGCCGGTGGTGATGCCCAAAAGTCGGTTGAAAACGGTGGCGGTGGGCTGGGTGGGCGGGCTGGGGGGCAGCTTCTTAGCCCGGTGGCTGTGGCCCTCGGGCTTTGAATTTGTCCAGATAAACCTGGTAGGTGCCATTATCGGCGCCACCATCCTGGTCTTCGTCGTGGGGCTAATACCCTTTATCCGCATTTTCCTGGGTCGGACGGAGCTGCCACCCAAGCTGTAGCCAGTGCCCAGAGGCGGTGTCGCCTATTCCTCTAGCTCACAGATTATCTCACAATACTCGTCGCCCTCGGGCATGAATTTGGTGGCAGTGAACCTCATTTTGGGGTTAACGGTGGCGGCCCCTGCCCTCTCCACCCCGACGATTACCTCCCGACACATCTGGGGGAATGTGCGCCGGTAAGCCCCGGCAGAGACGCAGCTAGTGAACCTCATCACTGCCCGCTTAGGGCTCGACTCCACCACCGTGCACGCCGCGCCAGCTATATCGGAGATGGCCGACTCCAGCTTTACCCAGTCCTGGCAATGGCCCTCGCCGGGCCTGATCCCCAGCTGCGCCGCCATCTTGGGAAGAAACTTCATATAGGTGTTGAATAGCTCCTCCCTGAGGGCTGCCAGCCCCTCGGCGCCGTACTTTTCGGCTACGGCCTTAGCCATTGCGGCGGCTACCGTGGCATCCCCGGCCCGGGCCCGCCTCACCTTCTCCTCGGCGGAAAGCTCAGCCATGGATTGTTCCTCCGTCGGCAAATATTTTGAGTCTATCCCCTGCTTTGCCTAATCTACACGGCTGGCAACAGCCTGTCAACGATTGTCGCCGCAGGCCATGATACAATGGAGGCACCTATACGGAGGATATGGAGGTGGCCCAGGCAGCCCTGGCTGTGGTGGGCTAGGCCATGCGCCGCCGTATCGTTGGATTTGAAAGGGATTACATATCTCTAAAGCGGGATATTGCCGTGCCTCTTGGGGTATTTGCTCACCTGCTTGTTGCGCAGTAGCCTCAGGGCACTGATGAGGCGACGCCGGGTCTCCCGGGGCTCGATGATGTCGTGGATATAGGTGGCTTGGGAGGCCACGGAGATGGGATTGGCGTAGAAGTCCCGGTACTCCTTCACCTTCTGTGCCCGATATGCCTCTGGGTCCTCGGCCTTGCTTATCTCCTCGGCATAGAACAGGTCCACCGACTGCTCCGGCCCCAGCACCCCGATCTCGGCGCTGGGCCAGGCGAATACCAGGTCAGTTCCCATGCCGGCCATCACCCCCATGCCGATCATGCCGCCGCCATAGCCCTTGCGCAGCAGCACCGCGATTCGGGGCACCACCGCCTCGCACCAACTGTAGAGCACCTTGGCCCCGTGGCGGATGATGCCGGCGTGCTCCTGGTCTGAGCCGGGCATATAGGCCGGGGTATCCACCAGGATGACGATGGGGATATTGAAGCAGTCGCAGAAGCGAATGAACCTGGCCTGCTTGTCGGAGCTGTGATAGGTGAGGGCACCGGCCATGATCATGGGCTGGTTGGCGATGAAGCCCACAGTATGTCCCTCCAGGCGTCCGAAGCCCACGATTACCTCCGCGGCGAATTCCCGTTTCACCTCGAAAAAGTCCCCGTTATCCACCAGGCGGGCGATCACCTGGTGCATGTCGTAGGAAAGATAGGGGGTGGTGGGCACTATATCGGCTATGGTATCGTCGAGGCGCTCCGGGTCATCGCCGGTATCTACCACGGGGGGTGGCTCTCGGTTGTTGGAGGGGAGGAAGCTGAGGAGCTTCCTGATCCTTTTGAAGCAGGCATCCTCGCTCTTGTCCCTGAAGTCGGCCACCCCGGAGATCTGGGTATGTACCCGGGCACCCCCCAGGTCTTCCTTGGATATCTCCTCGCTGAGCACGGATTCGATCACCCGGGGGCCGGTGATGAACATATGGCTGATGCCGTCCACCATAAAGATGAAGTCGGTGAGGGCGGGGGCATAAACGGACACCCCGGCGCAGGAGCCCAAAATGGCCGAGATCTGGGGTATCACTCCGGAGGCCTGGGTGATGGGCATATAGACGGAGTGGACGGATTTCTCCTCGCCGTGGCGGGCGGCATCGAAGGCGGCAGGGTGCCCCATCTTCATGGCCCGGGCGCCCGGCGAGTCGAGGAGGCCGATGGCGGGCACCCCCATCTCCAGGGCCCGCTCTGTGGTGCGGTACATCAGATAGCCGTGGTAGGGCCCCACCGAGCCTCCCAGCACTGTGGCGTCCTGAGAATAGATGCAAACCTGGCGACCATCTATGGTGCCGTAGCCGGTGACGATGCCGTCGCCGGGGGCACCGATTTCATGGCCCACAAACCTGTTGAGTTCCACAAAGCTGCCCGGGTCCAGGAGCCGGTCTATCCTCTCCCGGGCGGTGAGCTTGCCCTGCTGGTGCTGCCGGGCTATCTTCTCGGCCCCGCCCCCCTGGGCTAGCCTCTCCTTGACCTCTCTCAGTTTTTGGATCTTTTGCTCCATCTCGTTTTCCATGGCATCTCGCCTCCCCGTGGCCTTCACCTTTGTCATACCTATAGCCAAACATAAACTTCCGCCAGGCCTTTGTCAAGGGACGGGCCTTTCAACGGGATGGAAAAGGTGCTAGAATGGTGGCAACTTTTTGAGGAGGGAGCCATGTTCTATGAGGTGCAGCTTCCGGAGGCGAAGCCGGGCCAAAAACAGGTGTCGGCCCTGGTGACCCTTAACCCCGCCGAGTCCAGGCGACTCCTGGCTAAGGCCACTGTGGCCTTGCCCGAGGTGCAGAATGCCTTTAAGCACGGGATGATCATCATCGCCCGGGGCATCACCAATGCCTTTGTCACTGAGGAGCTGTTCGGCATCTCGGTGGAGCCCAAGGCTGGCCAGACGGTGGGCATGGTGTGCCGGGGGATCACCAATGCCAATTCGGGCCCACCCCCCTGCACCTGGCATGTCATCAGACAGGGGAAGGTGGTGGAAGGTGCTGACTCCAATGTGGAGATAATGAATTTCGGCCCCGACGATGTTTTCATTAAGGGCGCCAATGCCATAGATAGAGAGGGCAATGCCGGCGTCTTCGTGTCCTCGGTGAAGAGCGGCACCATCGGCATGGCCTGGCCCGTACTGACGGCGCGGGGTTGTCATCTCATTATGCCGGTGGGCCTGGAGAAGATGGTCCCTTCAGTTATTGAGGCTGCCAAGCACACTGGCCTCTACCACTTCAAATACAGCACCGGGCTACCGGGCAAGCTGGTCCCCGTGGTTTTGGGCAAGGTGGTCACTGAGATCCAGGCCTTCGCCCTCCTGGCTGGCATTAGGGCCTATCATGTGGCCTCGGGCGGCGTGGGGGGGTCTGAGGGGGCAGTGGTACTCTCCCTGGAGGGGGATGAGCCCAACCTGGAGAAGGCCTTTGCCCTGGTGAAGTCCATCAAGGGGGAGCCACCGGTGACACTGCCGGATACATTCCATGTGAGCTCGGCGGCGGATTACAACTATGATGCCCTGGCTCAGCTGGCTACATTGAAGGGCGTTTAAGGGGCCTTGGGGAGAGGAGGCCAGGGATGAAGGCTATCGATGTCCATGTACATCCCAGCACCATCTCCATGAAGGACATGGTGGGCAAGGAGATCGCTGAGTCCACTTTCCGTTACCTGCGCTCCGAGGAGAGGCTCAGGACGGAGGAGGAGATGGTGCAGGAGTTCGTGGAGATGGATTTGAAGGCGCTGCTCATAGCCTGGGATTCCCAGACGGTTTCGGGCGCGCCCGGCGTGAGCAACGACTATATAGCCAGGCTGGTCAGGGATTACCCCCAGGTCTTTGTGAATGGCTGGGCGGTGGTGGACCCCTGGAAGGGGAAATGGGCGGTTCAGGAGGCGGAGCGGGCCATAAAGGAACTGGGGCTTTTGGGGCTCAAGTTTCAGCCCTCGGCTCAGGCCTTCTACGCCAATGACCGGCGGTTCTACCCCCTGTGGCAGAAATGTGTGGAGCTGAAGGCGCCGGTGCTGATCCATACTGGCACCAGCGGCCTGGGCGCCGGGCTGCCTGGCGGGGCGGGGCTGAGACTGGACATGCTGCGGCCGATACCGGTTATTGATGACCTGGCGGCGGACTTTCCAGAGCTAACCATTATCTGTGGGCATTTGGGCTGGCCGTGGACGGAGGAGCTTATAGCTGTGCTGTTCCACAAGGGCAATGTCTACTGCGAGTTGTCGGGGTGGGCGCCCAAGTACTTCCCCGAGAGCATAAGGCGGGAGGTCAACGGCCGTCTTCAGGACAAGTTCATGTTCGGCTCTGACTACCCTGGCCTGCATCCCAAGCGCTTGCTGGAGGAGTGGGAGGCAGGGGGCTATAAGCCCGAGGTGCTGGAGAAGGTCTTCTACAAGAACGCCCAAAGGATTCTGGGGCTGAAGACTTAGCCAGGGGATATGCCCAGGCCTACTATTTCGTTATGGCTGGTCAGGCTTTAACTCTCGGGCGTTATACCTGTTCATAGCGGCCACGATACCCTCCCGGATGAAGCAGAGCACCGCTTCGCTTACATGGTCTAACAGGGCGGAGAGGACGGCCTTTTCCTCCGGGAGAAAGCCGCCCAATACATGATCCGCCGCTTCCCCCGCCTCCGGGTGGCCGATGCCCACCCGGAGGCGGGGGAAGCTCTGACTATCCAGAGCGGCGATGATGGACTTCACCCCATTGTGCCCCCCGGCACTCCCCCGGGCCCTGAGGCGGATGCGGCCCAGGGGCAGGTCCATATCATCATAGATGATGAGCAGGTCAGCCAGGGGGATCTGGTATAGCCTGACCAGTTGGGCCACTGAGTCGCCGCTGCGGTTGACGAAGGTCTGGGGCTTGGCTAGGATGACCTCTTCATCGGCCACCCTTCCCCTGGCCAGGCGGGCCTTGGCCTGACGCTGGGAGAAGGGGGCGTGGAGCCTTTTAGCCAGGTGGTTGAGGCAGAGGAAGCCTATGTTGTGACGGGTATGCGCATACTGGCGGCCTGGGTTGCCCAGGCCGATGACCAGCTTCATAAAGCTACCCGGCCAGGAGCTGGCGGAGGAAGGCCACCAGCTCATCGTCGAGGACGTTGACCAGGGAGGCCAGGTCGCTGGCCTGGACTACCTCGAGGAATTGGTCGATCTTGGCCTGGTGGCTTCGGGCTAGTATCTGCCCGATGGCCTGGGAGCTGAGTCGGCCTAGCTGTTGGCCCAGTGCCTTCTCCAGTTGGCCCAGGAAACGCTCTACCTCCCGTTGAGGGACCTGATGGCCCAGTTTCAGCCCGCAGGCTGGGCAGGGGGGTTCGGGGGCGGCATCGGATTCCCAGAGGGGGCAGGGCTGGAGGGCGGGTTCGAGGCGCTCATACTGGGAGAAGAGACCTTGGGCTAGCGGCGGGCCCAACTCAGCGATGGAGTTGAGCCGTCCCAGGGCCTCCAGTTGGGGCTTGGCCCGGAGGAGGCGGTCATGGAGGGAAGCTGCGCTGCGGTGATAGGCCTGGTGGTGGCCCAAATATAAAGGGCGGTAGCGGGACTTAAACCAGTCGAAAAGGGCTTCCAGGCTCGACCACAGATGGGGGTTGGCCAGGAGTTGGGCGGGGTCGAGCTGTTCCAGGATGGCCAGCCTATCCAGGGCCAGCTCCTTCTGGTCTTCGGGCAGCTCTACGGCATCCAGATAGGTCCTCATGGCATGGACGTCCTTCATGGTGAGCAAGGCCCGGGCCAGGAGGTCGATTTGCTGGCGCAGCTCGGGGAGGGAAAAGACCGCCTGGGGGGCCACCGGCAGGGGCAACTGGGTCACCAGCGCGCCCGAGGCGTAGGTAGAGGCCTCTTCGGCTGCGGCCTCCAGATAGGGGGCCTGGGGCTCCTTCAGGGCCCGTTCCGAGGCGGGGAGGCAGACCGCTATCCCAGGATCGGCCAGGCTTTGCGGGGAGACCTCCTGGGGTCGGGTGAGAAATATAATGCGAAACTGGGTGGCCTCGGGCAATTCCTGCCTCCATCTTTCATCCCATCGGTCAGCCACCAGCAACTGGCCAGGGCGCTCCTCGCCCTTGTAGGTGATGCGCCAAGGGATGGGCTGGTTGAGGGGCAGATCAGCCAGGGATCGAAACTGGGAGGCGTCCACCGGGTCTAGGCTGCCTTTCCCTGGCTCTGCGCCTTGTCCAGGAGGTCGAGGAATTCTGCCTCGCTGAGCAGCTTGGTGCCCAGACTCCGGGCCTTGTCCAGCTTGGAGCCGGGGTCGGCTCCCACCACCAGATAGGTGGTCTTCTTGGTGACGCTGGAGCCCACCGCCCCGCCCAGCTCCTTAATGCGGCGCTCGGCCTGGCTCCTGGGGAAGGCGGCCAGGGTCCCGGTGATGACGAACTCCTGCCCGGCCAAGGGTAGGGCGGTGGGAACGGTCGCCTCTGCCTCCAGCCTCACCCCGGCCCGGCGCAGCTTATCTATGAGCTGCCGGTTTGCCTCCTGCCTGAAGAAAGCGACGACGCTCTCGGCGATCTTGGGCCCCACGGTGGGGATGGAGGTGAGCTCTTCCTGGGTGGCCTGGGCCAGCCTGTCTATGCTGCCGAAGTGTTGGGCCAGAAGCTCTGCCATCTCCTCGCCGATGTGGGTGATGCCCAGGGCGAAGAGCACCCGAGGCAAGGGGCGCTCTTTGCTGGCCTCGATGGAGGCCAGCAGGTTGCTGGCGCTCTTCTCGGCCATGCGCTCCAGCCCCAGGATTTGCTCTTTGGTGAGGTAGTATATATCGGCCACATCCTTCACCAGGCCATTGGTGAGCAGGGCATTCACCCAGCGCTCCCCCAGGCCCCTGATGTCCATGCCGCCCCGGGAGACGAAATGTTCGAAGCGCCTTTGTATCTGGGCAGGGCAAGCGGCATTGGTACAGTAGGTCATGACCTCTCCCTGAGGTCTCATCACCTCAGCGCCACACACCGGGCAGTGTCTGGGCATGGTGAAGACCCTTTCTTGGCCGGTGCGCCGGCTCACCACCGGCCCTACCACCTCAGGGATAACCTCGCCGGCCCGCTGCACCACCACCACGTCGCCCTCGCGGATGTCCTTGCGCCGGATATCGTCCTCGTTGTGGAGGGCGGCCTGCTTGATGGTAACGCCCCCCACCTGAACTGGCTCTAGGATGGCAAAGGGGTTGAGGCTGCCGGTACGGCCTACATTGACCTCGATCCTCACCAGTTTGGTGGTGGCCTGAATGGCTGGGAACTTGTAGGCGATAGCCCACCGTGGCTCATGGCCCACGCTGCCCAGGCGTTCGTGGAGGGAGATGGGGTTGACCTTGACCACCACCCCATCGGTTTCGTAGGGCAGCTCCTCTCGCCGGTGGAGCCAAGTCTGGTAGTAGTCCTCCACGTCAGCGAGGCTTTCCAGGCGGGCACTGGCCGGGTTCACCTTGAAGCCCAAGGCTTTGAGGTACTCCAAGGTCTCCCAGTGGGTATCGGGCACGGGCTTGCCCTCGGCATAGCCCAGCATGTAGATGAAGATGTCCAGGGGGCGCTGGGCGGTGATGCGGGGGTCGAGCTGCCTTACTGAGCCGGCGGCGGCATTGCGGGGGTTGGCGAACAGGGATTGCCCCTCCCGGGCCCGCTCTTCGTTGAGTTTCTTGAACCCGGCCTTGGAGAGATAGACCTCGCCCCGCACCTCGAAGCGGGGTGGGGCCTCCTTGAGCACGGAAAGGGGGATGCTCTTAATGGTCCTCAAATTCTGGGTGATGTCTTCGCCCCGGAGGCCATCGCCCCGGGTGGCCCCCCTCACGAACAGGCCATCCTCATAGGTGAGGGCTACGGCCAGGCCGTCGATCTTGAGTTCGGCCACGAAGTCGAAGTCCTGGGTGCCCAGCATCCCCGAGATACGCTTGTGCCAGGCCCTCAGCTCCTCGAGGTCGAAGGCGTTGCCCAGGCTGAGGAGGGGCCGGGGGTGCTCCACTACCCCAAAGGCCTCCACCGGGGCAGCCCCCACCCGCTGGGTGGGGGAATCCGGGGTGATGAGTTCCGGATGCTCCTCCTCCAACCGCTTCAGTTCCCGCATCAGCCCATCATACTCGGCGTCGCTGATCTCGGGGCTGTCCAGGACATAATAGCGGTAGTTGTGGTAATTGATAAGCTTTCTGAGCTCCTCGATCCTCTCCTTGACCTTATTCATATCGGTCATGACCGGAGCCTCGCTTCAAGATTAAGTATATCACAGGGGCGGCTTATAGGCCAAGCGGCGGGCAGGCCAGCCCTTGCCTTGGGGTGGTATTCTGTGCTATAATGGCAATATAAAGGTCGAGGCGATGACCACAGAACGGCAGAAGGCTTTAGAGCTGGCCATAGGCCAGATTGAGAAGCAATTCGGCAAGGGCTCTATCATGCGTTTGGGGGAGGCCTCGGTGCGGCTGGCCACAGAGGCCATCCCCACCGGCTCCCTTTCCCTGGACCTGGCCCTCGGTGTGGGGGGGATCCCCCGGGGGCGGGTCACCGAGATATTTGGCCCGGAGATGAGCGGCAAGACCACCCTGGCCCAGCACGTCATCGCCGAGGCCCAGCGCCAAGGGGGCACGGCAGCGTACATCGATATCGAGCATGCCCTGGATCCGGTATATGCCGCTAACTGCGGGGTAAGGGTGGATGACCTGCTGATCTCCCAGCCAGACACCGGGGAGCAAGCCCTGGAGATTGCGGAGGCCCTGGTGCGGAGCGGGGCGGTGGATGTCATCGTCATCGACAGCGTGGCGGCGCTGGTGCCCCGGGTGGAGCTGGAGGGGGAGATGGGGGATGCCCATGTGGGCCTCCAGGCACGGCTGATGTCTCAGGCGCTGCGCAAGCTGGCTGCGGCTATAGGGCGCTCTAAGACGGCGGTCATCTTCATCAACCAGCTTCGGGAGAGGGTGGGTATCGTCTTTGGCAACCCTGAAGTCACGCCCGGGGGCAGGGCTCTCAAGTTCTATAGCTCGGTGCGCATAGATCTGAGGCGGGTGGAGACGCTCAAGCGTGGTTCAGAGGTGGTCGGCAGTCGGATTCGGGCCAAGGTGGTGAAAAACAAGGTTGCCCCGCCCTTCCACTGGGCAGAATTTGACATAATGTTCAAGCATGGCATCAGCAAGGCGGGCGACCTCATAGACCTGGGGGTGCAGTTAGGGATTATTAACAAGACGGGTGCCTTTTTCTCCTATGGTGACATAAGACTAGGGCAGGGTCGGGAGAACGCTCGGGAATTCCTGGAGCAGAACCCGAAACTGGCTCAAGAGATACAGTCGCAGATCAAGGCTTCTGCCTCGCTTTCCGGAGTAGCAGTGGGTGGGGAGGAAATACCGGAACCCGAATTAGACTGATATCTGCGGGCTGGTGGCGGGGTGGTGGCCAACACCGTAGGGGAGAAAGGCTGGCAGCCTTTGGGCCAGCCTTTTCGCTTTGGAATGGGGGAGACTTGGCCAAGTGTGGCAGGAAGTCACGGCGATTCGAGCCCAGAAGCATCAGCCCAACCGGGTCAATATCTTCCTCGATGGCAGCTTTGCCTTCAGTCTGGGGGCAGAGGTGGTGGCTAAGGCTGGACTCAAGGAGGGCGATAGATTATCGCCCTCCCAGGTCGAGACACTGGCCGGGGCTGATCTGGAGCAGCGCTGCTATATGGCGGCTCTGGGCTACCTGGGCTATCGGGCGCGGAGCAGCTGGGAACTGAGGGACAGGCTGTCGCGCCGTGGCTTTGGTGCCGCGGTGATAGACAGGGTATTGAGCAAACTGGCGGGGCAGGGGCTGGTGGATGACGAGTCCTTCGCCCGCTATTGGCTGGAGAACCGGGAATCCTTTAGCCCCCGGAGCCGGCTAATGCTGAAACGGGAATTGAGGGGCAAGGGGGTGGCTGAGGAGATCGTGGCTGAGGTATTGGCCGGTGTCGACGAGGAGGCTAGTGCCCTCAGGGCGGCCCGGCGGCGAATCCGAGCCTGGCCGGCTATGGAATACCGGGAATTTCGGCGGCGCCTGGGCGCTTACCTGAGGCGGCGGGGCTTCGGCTTTGAGCTGGTCAATAATACGGTGAATCGGCTCTGGGCGGAGAGGGCCCTTAGTTTGACACCTCAGGGGGAAAGGCATGGCAACTGAGCCATGGCAATCCCCCCAAAGAGCGAGGTTTAGAGATGGAAATATATCTGATGCTCATAATCGCTTTGACAGGTTTGGTGGTGGGTGGCCTTATCACCTACCTGGGACATCGGTTGATCGCGGGCCACAGGCTTCGAGCGGTAGAGGAGGAGGTTCGGAGCCGCCTAGAGGAGGCCAATACCAAATATAAGGAGGTGCTCCTGGAGGCCAAGGAGGAGGCCCTCAGGATTAAGGGGGCTGCCGAGGCCGAGTACCGGGAGCGCCGTTCCGAGCTCCAGCGTCAGGAGCGCCGCCTCGCCCAAAAGGAGGAGAACCTGGAGCGCAAGCTGGAACGGGTGGAGCGCCGGGAGCATAATGTGGCCAACCGGGAGAAGCAGCTGGAGGCGACCCAGGCGCACCTGGAGGAGCTCAGGAGGAAGCAGCACCAGCAGCTGGAGCTCATCTCTGGCCTCTCCAGCACGGAGGCCAAGCAGCTCCTGCTTCGGGAGCTGGAGGGCGAGCTCAAGGACGAGGCCTGTCGGCGGCTCCGGGAATGGGAGGCCCAGCTCAAGGAGGAGGCCCAGGATAGGGCGAGGCAGACCCTGGCGGCTGTCATCCAGCGTTGCGCCACGGATGTGGTCTCCGAGACCACTGTCTCGGTGGTTCCCCTGCCCAGCGATGAGATGAAGGGTCGGCTTATCGGGCGGGAGGGCCGCAATCTCCGAGCCCTGGAGCAAGCTACTGGCGTTGACCTCATCATCGACGATACCCCCGAGGCTGTGACCCTCTCTTGCTTCGACCCGGTGCGACGCGAGATAGCTCGCCAGGCCCTACACAAGCTGATGCTGGACGGTCGGATCCACCCAGCTCGCATCGAGGAGGTGGTGGAGAAGGTGAAGGCGGATGTGGAGGCCACCGTCCGCAACGAGGGCGAGCAGGCGGTCTATAAAGCTGGGCTCCACGGGCTTCACCCTGAGCTCGTCAAGCTCCTGGGCAGGCTCAAGTATCGCACCAGCTATGGACAGAATGTGTTGCTGCATAGCCTGGAGGTGGCCCATCTGGCGGGGATGCTGGCCGCCGAGCTCGGCAGCGATATAGAGGTGGCCAAGAAAGCGGGGCTGCTCCACGATATTGGCAAGGCCGTAGACCACGAGGTGGAGGGGCCCCATGCCGCCATCGGGGCTGACCTGGTGAGGCAGTGGGAGAGATCGCCCCTAGTGGTCAAGGCCATCGCCGAGCACCACGGGGAGATGGGCAGCATGAGCGTGGAGGGGTTTATCATCTCCACCGCCGATGCCATCAGCGGCTCCCGACCCGGGGCCAGGGGCGAATCCCTGGAGCAATATCTGAAGCGCCTCGAGTCCCTGGAGAACATCGCCAACAGCTTCAAGGGTGTGGACAAGTCCTTCGCCATCCAGGCTGGTCGCGAGGTGCGCATTTTGGTCAAGCCTGATGAGATCGATGATGTAGCGGCGATGCGGCTGGCTCGGGACATCGTGAAAAGGATTCAGGAAAGCCTGGATTATCCGGGACAGATAAAGGTTACGGTTATCCGGGAGACCCGGGCCGTTGATTATGCTAAATAGTTGCCCTTGAGAAGCCGAAAGAGGGCGAAGCGACTTGTGCAGGGGAAGCTGAAAGGGGGTGCTTTGCCGGAGAAGGCACTATCGGGAGATGGTTTCCGGTGCGGATCCTGATAATAGGCGATGTGGTGGGCAGGCCTGGGCGGAGGGCGGTAGCCAGTCTGCTACCAGGCCTGCGTCAGCAATATAACCTCGACCTGGTGATTGCCAACGCCGAGAACGCCGCCGGCGGGGCCGGCCTGACCCCTGAGACTGCGGAGGAATTGCTTCAGGGCGTTGATGTGCTCACCACGGGCAATCATGTCTGGAACTACAAGGAGATGGCTTCCTATCTGGGGGGCGACCGACCGGTGCTGCGCCCCCTCAACTATCCCCCGGCTGTCCCCGGCCGTGGCTATCTGATCAAGGATAATGCCCTGGTAGTCAACTTGGTGGGTCGGGTATTCATGGGTCACTTCGATTGCCCCTTTAGGGCGATGGACGAGCTTCTGGAGAGGCTCTCCCCCAAGCCTCCGGTTATCCTCGTCGATTTCCATGCTGAGGCCACCTCGGAGAAGGTGGCCCTGGGCCGTTATCTGGATGGGCGGGTGAGCGTGGTGGTGGGCACCCATACCCATGTAGGCACCATAGACGCCGCCATTCTGCGTGGCGGCACTGCCTTCATCACTGACGTCGGCATGGTGGGGCCCGCGGATTCCATCATCGGTGCCGATGTCGATGAGGTGCTTTACAGGTTCCTGACCTTGATGCCCGGCCGTATGCCGCCGGGCAAGGGCCCGGTAATCTTCAACTCGGTTCTGGTAGAGGTCGATGATGGGGGCAGGGCTGTGAGCATTGTCCGCCTGGATCAGGAGTTCACCGAGACCATCGATGAGAGTAGACCTTCACCTGCATAGCTCTGCCTCAGATGGCAAGCTATCCCCAGCCGAGCTGGTGCAGCAGGCTGCCCAGCTCGGCATCGATATCATCTCCATCGCCGATCACGACTCGGTGGAGGGGGTAGACCCGGCGCTGGAGGCAGCCCGGCTCTACCCTTCCCTGAGGGTGGTGCCGGCGGTGGAGATAAACACTGACGTCCCCCGGGGCGAGGTCCATATCCTGGGCTACTTTATCGACCACCGAAGGGAGGAGCTCCGGGATAAACTGGCAGCCCTGCGCCATTCGCGCTATGGGCGGGCCAGGGGGATGGTGGCCAAGCTTCAGGGGCTGGGCCTGCGTGTGGACTGGGGGCGGGTTCTGGAGCTGGCGGCGGGGGGCGCCATCGGGCGCCCCCATGTGGCCCAGGCCTTGGTGGAGGCGGGCTATGTCTCCAACGCCAAGGAGGCCTTCGAGAGGTACATAGGCAGGGACGGCCCAGCCTATGTGGACAGGGTGAAGCTGACCCCGGCGGAGGCGGTGCAACTCATAGTCAGGACGGGAGGCTTAGCGGTGCTGGCCCATCCGGCAGGCATCCCTCAGCTCGAGGCCATGCTCTCCCAACTCAAAGCAGTGGGGCTAGTGGGCCTGGAGGCCTATTACGATGGTTATCCGGCGGAGACCAGTGCCTGGCTTTCAGAGCTATCCCGAAATAACCGCCTTATCATCACCGGCGGCAGCGATTTCCACGGGCCAGGCAGCTCCGTGGATACCGTGCTGGGGGGTATAGAGGTGCCCTGGGAGCAGGTGCAGAGGTTATTTGCTATGGCTTGGCAAAGGTCCTGCCCCGGCGCCTTCCCCATATAAGATCGCCTTTTGAGAGGTTGTCTATCATGGCTGAGCCCGCCCTTCGCTGCGCCGCCCACCCCGAGGTAGCCACCAATTTGAGATGCGGCAAGTGTGGCAAGCCCATCTGCCCCAGGTGTATGGTGCAGACGCCGGTGGGGGCTCGATGTCGGGAGTGCGCCCAGCTGCGGCCCATACCTGCCTATCAGGTCTCGTGGGCGCACTATGTGAGGGCCACGGGGGCGGGGCTGGGGGCGGCCATTGCCTGCGGCCTGCTATGGAGCCTCATCAGGGTCATCTTGCCCCTCGGTTATCTGAGCATCCTGCTGGGCCTGGGCGCTGGCTGGGCCATAGCTGAGGTTGTTAGCTTGGCCGTCAATCGCAAACGGGGGCCGGGCCTAGCCGCCATCGGTGCTGGGTCCGTGGTGGCTGCCTACCTGGTCAGTTTATGCCTCTGGTCGTGGGGTATTCACTATATCTTCAGCCTCTGGGGCATCCTGGCACTGATCTTGGGGGTCGCTGTGGCGGTGTCTCGACTGCGCTAACCCGGAAATGAGGGAGTAAGTCAGTAGGTGGCGCCGTTTCCGACTGCCGAGAGCTATTGGCTGGTTCCGGGATATGCCCTTTTCTGGACGGCGGTGGCTATCGCCGTTCTCCTTTTCGGCCTTCGGGTCTATAAGCTGGGCCGGCTACTGCGACTGGGCAAAGCGGAAAACCGCTGGGACAAACCCTGGCTCCGCCTCAAGACAACCCTCGGCATCGTATTGGCCCAGGTGTGCTCGCTGCGGAGCTTAACCAGGAGGGACTTCGCTGGCCTGGGTCATGCCCTTATCTTCTGGGGCTTCATCGTCTTCATGGCGGGCTATGTCGTCATCCTTTTTATCGGCCAGGGCTTCGGCATCTATGCCAGCTTCCAGGACACGGCCTTTGCCCGGGGCTATTTCGCCGTCGCCGATATTGCCGGGGCTGTGGTGCTCGTGGCCGTCCTCTGGGCTGGCATCAGGCGTTACCTGCTCCGGCCTGAGCGTCTGGAGCGAACCTGGGATGCCTTGATCTGCCTTGGGCTGATCTTCTTCATCATGGCGAGCTACTTCTTTCTGACCGCCTTCGAACTGAATGGCCGCACCCCGGCTCAAGGCTCGTGGTCCCTGCTGAGCCGTCAGCTTGCCGGAGCATTGGCGGCCACCCCCTGGAATTTGGAAGCACAGCGTTTAGGCTATATTATCTCGTGGTGGGTTCATCTGCTCCTCATCCTGGTTTTCCTGGTGTACATCCCCCACTCCAAGCATTTGCACATCATTGTCTCGCCCTTCAATATCTTTTTCCGGTCGTCACGGCCCAGGGGAACCCTGAGGAAGATGGACCTGGAGGCGGCTGAGGTCTTCGGCGCTGCCTCGGTGCGGGACTTCACTTGGAAGCAACTCTTGGATGCTTATGCCTGCACCCGGTGCGGGCGTTGTCAGGTCAGCTGCCCGGCCTGGTCCTGCGGCAAACCCCTATCGCCCAAGGAGGTCATCCTCAAGCTCAGGGAGCACCTGCTCCTCCAGGGCCCCAAGTTGCTCAAAAACTGTGGCAAGACGGAGGCCGAGGTGGGGTCTCCTGACCTGGTGACCGAGGTGATGACGGAGGAGACACTCTGGCAGTGCACTGCCTGTGGCGCCTGCCAAGAGGAGTGCCCGGTGGCCATAGAGCACATCGATAAGATCGTGGATATGCGTCGCCACCTGGTTCTGGAGCGCACCACTATGCCCGATACCGCGGAAAGGGCCCTGCGCAGCATCGAGGATCGCGGCCACCCCTGGCGGGGCACCCGTCTTGGGCGCACCACCTGGGCCGAGGGCCTGGGGGTGAGGACCCTGGCCCAGGTCGGGTCGGCGGACGTCCTCTACTGGGTGGGCTGCACCCCGGCCCTGGAGGAGGTCAGTATGCGGGTGCCCCAGGCAGTGGTCAAAATCCTCAAGGCGGCCGAGGTGAACTTCGCCATCCTGGGCGAGGAGGAGGTGTGTTGCGGGGAGCTGGCGCGTCGCATCGGCAACGAGTACCTCTTCCAGATGCAGGCCGAGCAGGTCATCGGGCTCCTCAGGGGCCATGGGGTGCATCAGATAGTCACCACCTGCCCCCATTGCTTCAATACCTTCAAAAACGAGTATCCCGATTTTGGCGGCAACTTTCAGGTGGCGCACCACACCCAGTTCATCGCTGCCTTGTTGAGGTCGGGCAGGATCCAGCCCAGCCAGCCCGTGGAGGGCGTGGTCGCCTATCACGATGCCTGCTACCTGGGGAGGCACAACGATATATACCAGTCCCCCCGCGATGTGCTGAGGCGCATCCCTGGCCTCAGGATGGTGGAGATGGAACGACACGCCCGGCGGAGCTTCTGCTGTGGCGGAGGCGGGGGGCGTTTCTGGATGGAGGACCGGGTGGGCCGGCGCATCAACGAGTTCCGTCTGGAGCAGGCGATGCAGACCGAGGCCGGCATTGTGGCCACCGCCTGCCCCTACTGCCTATGCCTCTTCGAGGACACGGTGAGGACCAAGGAACTGGAGGGGCGCCTCAAGATAATGGACATCGCCGAGTTCGTGGCCAAAGCCCTTCCTTGAGCCTAGTTCGGGCCCGCCCCCCGCAGGGGGGCGGGCCCTTCAGCGACCCCGTTTAGGGCTGGCCGTACTGCTCCCGGAGCACCCTCTTCAGCACCTTGCCCATGGGGTTGCGGGGCAAGGCATCTGTGAAGATGACCGAGCGGGGGCGCTTGAAGCTGGAAAGCTTCTCCCGACAGAATTCCATTAGCTCCTCGGGGGTGGCGCTCATCCCCGGCTTGAGCACCACTATGGCCCGGGGCTCCTGGCCCCACTCAGGGTCGGGGATGCCGATGACGGCGGCCTCCTCCACCGCAGGGTGGGAGTAAAGGACATTCTCCACCTCCTCAGGGGAGATGTTCTCGCCACCCCTGATGATGAGGTCATCCCCCCGGCCCGCCAGGTAGATGTAGCCCTCCTCATCCATATAGCCCATGTCCCCAGTGCGCAGCCAGCCATCGGGGGTCAGGGCCTGGGCCGTCCTCTCCGGGTCCTTCCAGTAGCCGCCCATCACCCGGGGGCCCTTGGCCTGTATTTCCCCGACCTCGCCGGCGGGCAGCACCGCGCCGGTATCCGGGTCGGCGATCCTGACCTCGACATCGGCCATGGGCCGGCCGATGGAGGATTGCAGTCTCCTCAGTTTCTTCTCCCTCTCCGCCTCCGAGAGGCCCCTGAGGTCGTGGTCCTCGGGGCCCAGCATGGTAATAGTGGAGGCGGTTTCCGTCTGGCCGAAGGCATTGATAAACCTTACCTCAGGCATAAGCTCGATGGCCTTTCTGATGACCTCGAAGGGCATTGGGGCGGCGCCATAGGTTACTACGCGGAGGCTGGAGAGATCGAACTTGTTGAATTCGGGATGGTCGATAACCCGCTTCAGCATGGTGGGCACCAGCATGGCTCGGCTCACCTTCTCTCTCTGCACCGTCTCCAGCCACTCGTTGACCTCGAACTGACGCATCATCACCAGAGACCGGCCGCCGTAGGTGGCGGCCATCATGGCCTGGATGCCGGCCACATGGTACAGGGGCACCGTGAGGAGCGTGACCTCGGCGATATCGGGGCTGGCCGGCTCCACATTGTCCAGGACATAGGTGGCGAAGCTATTATGGGTCAGGGGCACCCCTTTGGGTCGGCCGGTGGTGCCCGCTGTATACATGAGGATGGTCACATCCTCATCTTCGACCTGGGTGAAGACCTCTTCGTCCGAGGCCGTGGCCAGGAGGTCTTCGTAGAAGAGCATCCCCTCCGCCTTGCCATCTATGGAGATGACATTCTTTATGTTGGGCAGACCGGGCAGCATGGCCCTGGCCAGATCCAGATACCGCTCCCCTACCAGCAGGGCATTGGCCTCGGCGTTCTCCAGCATGAAGCTGAGTTCATCCTGCTTGGCCCTGAAATTCAGGGGGACTAGGACCGCGCCCAGCTTGGCAGCGGCGAAGTAGGTCTCCAGGTACTGGTTGCAGTTCACCTGAAGGATGGCCACCCTGTCCCCTTTGACCACCCCTAGCTTGGCCAGGGCATTGGCCAGCCGATTCACCCTCTGGCTCGTTTCTGCAAAGCTGAACCTCTTACCCTCGAAGATCACGGCGGGACGGTCGGGGCAAATGGCGCTGGCAATGCTGAGAAAATCGAGGGTATTCATAGGCCTTACCTCCTGCGATACTATAGGTTGAATTTACCCGCCCTGTAGGCAGTCAGGTAGTTCACGCAGTATTCATCCTGGCCCAGGATGGTCTCAGCGGTGGCCAGGTCAGCCATCATTCGCTTATCGGTGGGGTCGAGGATGGCCGCCTTGAGCCCGTGAGCCAGGGCCAGTACTAGGAAGAGGCGGTTGAGCCGGGCCCGGGCGGGCAAGCCGAAGGAGATATTGCTCAACCCCACGATGGTGCCTACCTGGGGATACTCTTGGGCAATGCTGGCGATGGTGTCTATGGCTATCAGCCCTGCCTTCGTCTCCACGCTCAGGGGGTGGACCAGGGGGTCGATGTAGATATCGGCAGGGGCGATGCCCTGGGCGGNGAGGNTTTCGATGAGGCGCCTGGCTATGGCTAGCCGGCCCGGGACATCCCCGGGGGTGCCACTATCATCCAGGCACAGGGCTATGATGCCACAGCCATACTCCTTAACCAGGGGCAGGAAGGCCTGGTAGCGTTCCTTCTGCCCGGTGACGGAGTTGATCAGGGCCTTACCCTTGTGCACCTTGAGGGCAGCCGCTGCGGCCTGGGCATTGGCGGTATCCAGGCACAGCGGCTTGTCGGTGACCTCTTGAACGGCCCTAACCAGCCACGCCAGCAGTTCCGGCTCCTCGCCGGCGAAGGCGCCAGCATTCACATCCACATAATCGGAGCCGGCCTCTATCTGGGCCAGGGCCTCCCTCTGGATATGCCCGGCATCCCTGGCGGCAATGGCCCGGGCAATGGACTCCCGGGTGGAGTTGATCCTTTCACCAATTATGAGCATCTCTTCCCCCATTCATCCATTTCTTCAAAGACGATGCACGATAGGGCTCCTGAAGGGGGCCGGCACTCGCTCTTTGCCGGCATTTCGGGAACCTCTTGGCTACTTGCCCACCAGTTCCTTGGCCTTGTCCACGGCGGTGGCGGCATCGGGGGCATAACCATGGGCACCGACCTCATTGGCGAAGCCTTGGGTGACCATGGGGCCGCCGATGAGGGTCTTGACGGCGAGTCCGGAATTGGCCAGGGCGGCTATGGTATCCTTGACAGCTCCCAGGCAGGTGCCCAGCACCACGGACATGCCCACTATTTGGGGGTTGTGCTCCTTTGCGGCCTGGACGAACCTTTCGGGGGCCGTGTCCACCCCCAGGTCTATGACCTCAAAGCCGCCCCCTTTGAGCATAACGCCCACCAGGTTCTTGCCAATATCGTGGATATCGCCTTTAACGGTGCCGATCACCACCCTGCCCGCTGGCTCGGTGCCCTGTCCCGCCAGGATGGGTTCCAGGATCTCCATTCCTCCCTTCATGGCCCGCGCCGCGAAGAGCACCTCGGGGAGGAAAGCCTCCCCCCTCTTGAACTGCTCACCTATGGCCATCATGCCCCGGATGAGGCTGTCATTGAGGATCTGGGCGGCCGGTTTGCCCTCGGTCAGGGCCTGGGCCACCAGTTGTTTTACCTGGTCGGCCTCGCCTTTTAGCAGGTTCTCGTAGATGGCCTGTAGTGTGTTCACCCGGATTCGCTGCCCCCCTTATGTGGCAACCGTGCCGCTGACTTCGCGGAAGGGACAGTTGACCAATCGGCAATAGCGGCAAGGACGACGCCCCTTGGGAGGGGATAGCTCCTTGCCCATGCCTATCATGAAGGACGCCGATTTTCGGGGTATCATGAGGCACTGTTCGTTGAGCCTGACGCCCAGCTCCTGAGCGGGGAGCATGGTGAACAGCACGGTCTGGTCGGTGAGGCTCCAGCCGGCCACCCCGGGCTCCAGGCGAAGCCCGGCTGCCATTTTCCGCTCCTCGGCCCGCCTACAGGCCATGGCATCGATCTGACCGACCAGGTCGCTCACCGCCGCCGAGCCCACGCTATCCAGCATCACTGCCGCCGCATAGTCCCCCCGGGCGAAAAGGTGACCGATGCGCTCCTCCAGAGCCGGGCCAATGGTGGCTAAGCCGAACCCCACCCGTTCCAGCCCCCGCCATTCCCTGGCTACTTTGCCGATGTTCAAGATGATCCCATTTTCCAGGGCCACTGCGCCTGCGCCCGTCAGCCGGGCGGCCATCTCGTCATAGGAGGCCCGGGGCTGCACCAGTCGGTAACCCTCCTCAATTTCCTGGCGGAGGAGCCTCTCCACGGTGGGGGAAGGTGGATTATCGAGGTTGCGGTAGCCCTGTAAGCCGAGCACCCGTTTGGCGTCGATCTGCACCTCGATGTTGTCAAATATCTCCATGGCCTTGCCCGAAATCATATGATATAGGTTTCACTGGCCCTTTGCAACCGATATGTCGCCCTTCATCATGATAAGGCCAAGCCCCAACCTCTTTTCCAAATCCAGGGCCTGTGCCAGGCTCAGGCCCATCCCCCTTTTGACCGCCTCCTTGGCGGCGCGCACCGAGGGCTCGGGGAGGGAGAGGATGTGCTGGGCCAGTCGTTCGGCGGCGGGCAGTAGCTGGGCCCTGGGCACTACCCGGTTCACCAGGCCCAGGCGCTGGGCCTGGGGGGCATCTAGGAAATCGCCGGTGAGCAGCATGTGGAGGGCCGGGGCCCTGCCAATGGCCCTGGGCAGGGTCTGGGTGGCCCCGGCAGCGGGGATGAAGCCCAGGCCCGTCTCGGGCAAGCCGAATTGGGCGTCCTCGGCGGCTATCCTCAGGTCGCAACACAGGGCTATCTCCAGCCCGGAGCCCAGGACGAAGCCATACAGGGCGGCGATGAGGGGCTGGGGCAGGCTCAAGAACAGCCCCCATAAATCGCGTCGCCATCGGGCGAGCCGGGCGAAAACCGGGGGCGGGGCGGTGAGGAAGTCGTTGAGGTCGGCCCCGGCGCAGAAAGCCCTGTCTCCAGCCCCGTGGAAGATGACCGCTTTGACCTCAGGGTCATCTCGAATGGCAGACAGGGCCTCGCTGAGCTCGTCCCGCATCCTGACATTATAAACGTTCAAGACCTGGGGACGGTTCAGGATCACATAGGCTATGGCTGCCTGCTTGCGGTAGATGATGGTCTCGAAGTGGGACATATCTCGTCTAGAAATGATGGGCGTCCTTACCCATGGGGGCACAAGCCCTCCGCCGTAGCTCCTCCAGGTCGATATAGTTATAGTATTCCCCGATGGCTTGGAGGCTGTGGGCATCGCTGTTACTCAGAAGGAGGAGGTCATACTTTTGGGCCAGGGCATCGATTTTATCCAGGTCTAAGGCCACCCTATGGAGGCCATTATCTACCTCGATACCCTGGATCTGGTCTAGGTAGTCCTCTATGCGGATAGACCAGGGGTAGCCGGGGTGGGCCAGAAACCTGAAGACCAGGCCCTCCGGGAAGTAGAGCTCCACTATCTGGGCCCGGGCGACATCCACCTCGCAGCCGGGGACGATGATGATTGGCTTGCCCAGATGCTCCTCCACCAGCTCCTTTATCTTATAGCCGAAGGCGGCGTTCTCATGCTCGGTGATGGCGATGCCGTCCAGCCCCTTGGCCTTCACTGCCTCCACGATGCGCTGGGCGGTCTCCAGGGTGGGCTGGGCATAGAACAGGGCTTCTTGGCAATGGGTATGTAAGTCGAGTTTCAGCCTCAAAAATCGTCTCCTGGGGGCTATTTCCCCTTGAAGCGGGCCTGTCTCTTCTCCAAGAAGGCCCTGACCCCCTCACTCCTGTCCCTGGTGGTGTGAAGCAGGAAGTACAGGTCGGCCTCCAACCGCAATCCCTGGTCTAAAGTCAAGTCCATCCCCTTGATTACCGCCTCCTTGGCATAGCGCAAGGCGATGGGGCTTTTAGCGGCCAGCCTGGTGGCCAGGGCCTCCACCTCGGGCCTGAGCCTGTCCTGGGGCACCACCTTATCCACCAGGCCCAGGTCAAGGGCCTCCCGGGCATCGATGGTCTTGGCAGTGAGCAATAGCTCCAGGGCCCGGGCCTGGCCTATAAGGCGGGGCAGGCGCTGGCTGCCGCCATCCATGGGGATGAGCCCCTGGGCCACCTGGGGGAGGCCGAAGTGGGCTGTTTCGGCGCTGATCCTGATGTCGCAGCCCAGGGCCAGCTCCAGCCCCTGCCCCAGGGCATCGCCGTTGATGGCAGCGATAACCGGTGGGTAAAGGCTGGCCACTGAGGCTGCCACCTGGGGAGGGGGTTGAGCTTCGAGTTCGGGGCTGGTGCCCGAGGAGAAGGCCCTGTCCCCAGCCCCGGAGATAACCACGGCCCGGATATCATCGCGGAAGTTTATGTCCTGGCATACCTCGGCCAGTTCGGCGGCCAGTTGCTGGTTGATGGAGTTGTCGAAATCGGGGCGGTGGAGGGTGATGTAGGCGACATATTTCTTGAGCCGATAGATAAGTGTTGCGTAAGTCCTGTGCTTCCTCATAATAGGGTTATGCCCAGGGCATTATACCATTTACCTGGGGACTTTCCAAGGCCATGCCTGGAAGGCCTTGACAGAAGAAGGGTCTGGTTATATGCTGGCCTCGTCATTCAAGGATGGGAGGGCTTGAGGTGGCACAAGAAATAAAGGTAGGGCTGTGCAGAGGTTGTGGCCATGACCAGTGCCATGTCAAGGCGATTGTGGAGGATGGCAAACTGATAAAGACCATCAACTACCCTGAGTCCCCGTTCACCCCACTGTGGACTACCGAGGGCTGTCCCAAGCAAAGGGCAATGGTGGAACTTCTGTATGACCCCCGCCGACTCAACTATCCCTTGAAGAGGAAAGGGGCCCGGGGCGAGGGCAAATGGGAGCAGATCGAATGGGAACAGGCCTTAGACGAGATAGCAGAAAGGATTGGCCAAATCAGAGACCGGCACGGGGCCGAGGCAGTGGGGGCTATTATCGGATTCTGGAACGAGCAGTGGGATATAGCCAGATTCTTCAACAACTTCGGCTCGCCCAATGTGGCCAACATCAATGCCCCCATTTGCAGCGGTGTCGAGGCCTTCATGAATATCGTCTGCCTGGGCGGCATCACCTGTTACGGCCCTCCCACCGACAAGGTGAAGTGTTTCGTGATGTGGTCGGGGGAGCATTGGACCACGGCGGGGATAAAATGGAAAGCCGAGAGCAAGGCTGACAAGATCATTGTGGTCAACTCCACAGGCTCACCCCAGGCCAGAAAGGCCACCATCTGGCTCCAGCCCCGACCCGGCACTGATACCGCCTTGGGCCTGGGCTGGCTCAATGTTATCATCAACGAAAACCTCTATGACAAGGAGTTGTGGAGAGGTGGACCTTCGGCTTCGACCAACTGAAGGAACGGGTGAACGAATTTCCCTTGGATAGGGTGGAGGAGATCACCTGGGTACCCAAGCAGAAGATCATCGATGCCGCCACCCTCTATGCCACCACCAAGCCAGCCTCTATCAATTGGGGCACTGCCTGTGGCCACATGGGCAGAAACACCGCCGAGACGGAACGGGTTCGCATTGCCCTTCGAGCCATCACCGGCAATATCGATGTAGATGGCGGCAACCACTTTATCAGGCCCCACTCCAAACTGGTCTCCTTTAAGGAGATGTGTATGGATGAGATGCTCCCCGCTGCCCAATACAGAAAGGGCCTGGGCTCGGACAAGTTCCGGGTGATGTCGTGGCGTGGATGGGAAATGCTCCCTGACAAGAAGTCGCAGCGTGCCTTTGTGAGCCGCGGCGCCTCCTATCCCGCCCTTATGCATTCCATAAGGACAGGGGAGCCCTATCGAGTTAGAGCTGTGTTCACAGCGGGGTGCAATCCTCTGGCAACAGTTGCCAATGCCAGGAATTGCTATGATGGCCTAAAACACCACATCGACCTCCATGTCAGCCTGGAGCTATTCATGACCCCAACAGCCATGCTCGCCGATTATGTGCTCCCCATAACCTTCTGGCCAGAGAGGTCCACCATAAACTTCCTGGAGCATGCCAATTCGGTCATTGTGGGCCAGAGGCTGGTGCCCAAGTCGGTGCCCGGCAAGTGGGACCGGCGGGATGACTACGATGTCTGGCGTGGCCTGGGGATAAGATTGGGACAGGAGAAATATTGGCCGTGGAAAGACCTCGATGAAGCCAATAGCTATAGGCTCAAGAACTTCGGCATGACCCTGGACGAATTTGCCCAGAAGAAGGGCTGGGACACGGAACCCCCTCAATTCAAGAGCTATGAAAGGGGAGGTTTCCTCACCCCCACCGGGAAAGTGGAGCTATGGTCAACCATATTCGAGGCCCAGGGCTATGACCCCCTGCCCCATTTTGAGGAGCCCTTCGAGAGCCCTGTCAGTCGCCCTGACCTGGCCCAAGAATACCCTTACATTCTCATCAATAATCCTAAATCCAGGTTTTACATGCACTCCCAGTTTCGACAGGCGGCATCTTTACGCCAGCGGCACAACGAGCCCTTTGTCAGGATCCATCCCGATACCGCCCAAAGGCACGGGATCGCCGAGGGGGACATGGTCTGGATCGAGAGCAGGAGGGGCCGGATAAGACAGAGGGCCAGGGTCACCGCGGACGTGCCCCCTCAGGTGGTGGCGGCAGACTTCGGCTGGTGGTTCCCGGAAAAGCCCGCTGAGGAGCCGTCCCTCTTCGGCATATGGGAGAGCAACTTCAATGTGCTGACCTCCGATACCTTCGACTCCTGTGGCGAGGTATCCGGCAGCTGGAACCTAGAGGTGTTGCTGTGCAAGATATACCGGGTAGAGGACTGATGCCTCGGGGAGGAAACAGATGAAGAAATCCGTTCTGGCGCCGCAAGGAGTCCACCCTCCCGTAGGGGCCTATTCTCACGGGTTCAAAGTGGAGGGTAAGAGGGTCCTGTTTCTGGCGGGGCAGGTTGGCATTGACCCCTCGGGGAACCTGGTCAGCCCCGGGGACGTGGCCGCGCAGCTAGAGCAGACCCTGGAAAATATCAGGCTCTTATTGGCGGAGGGGGGAGCCGATTTCAGCAATGTGGTGAAGTTTACCACCTTTCTGCGGAATTACGAGGATGCCCCCAGATTCATGGAGGCCCGGAGGGAGCTATTCCCCCGGTATTTCCCGGACGGGGTTTATCCGCCCAACTCCCTCGTGATAGTCAAGAGCCTGGTCAGGGAGGATTTGCTTATAGAGATCGAGGCCATAGCCGTCACGGACTAGATGAGAGCCCGATAACCCCTACGCCGGGGCCATTGTCAACAAACTATGAGGAGGTTTGATCATGGAAAAGGAGGCGGTGATCCCCGCTAACTTACCCAACTGGATGAAGAAGATGACGCTGCCCCTCTCGCCAGCGGTCAAGGCCGAACGCTTTGTTTTCCTTTCAGGCTATCCGGGTTATAGGGATCGCAAAACAGAGGCGCTGGTCGAGGGGATAGAGGCCCAGACCAGGGAGACCCTGGAGGTAATCAGGGACACCCTGGAAGCCACTGGTTCGTCCCTTGAAAAGGTGGTCAAGGTGACTGTATTTCTGAAAAATGCCCAAGACTTTGCCAAAATGAACGAGGTCTACCGCACCTTCTTCCCCAAAGACCCGCCGGCCCGCTCCACCATTGTAACCGACCTGGTGTTGCCGGAGATGCTTATCGAGATCGAATGTATAGCTATGGTGTGATGGCCCCGGTCCCTGGTGGAGCCGACATTCCGTACTTTCACTCCAGGCATTGCTTACCGATCCTGGCTCCTTGTCCTCTCTTTTAGTGCCTGTTTTCTTCGGGCAACATAGGCATCCCAATCTACACCACCCACTTCTAAGGTGACACCGCCGTCAACATTTATGCTCGTCCCGGTAATCATCCTCGCCCTCTCCGAGCATAGGAAAACGACCGCATCGGCGATATCCTCTGGCTTGTTCAGGTCCCGCAAAGGGATCCTGTCTTTGAGCTTTTCCAGCATCCCAGGCGGCGATATGGCCAGCAGGAGGGGAGTGACCGTGGTAAAAGGGTTGACAGCGTTCACATTTATCTTGTAGGGCCCTAGCTCGTAAGCAAGCTGGCGCGTGAATCCGAGGACAGCGGCTTTGGCCGCAGCATAATTGGCTGCCGCGAACTGGGTTGTCCTTATCCCCGCGATGGAGCCAATGTTGACAATCTTGCCTCCTCCCCTCTTCTTCATGGTGCCGATCACAGCCTTGGAGCAGTTAAAGGTCCCGCCCACTATAACATCGAAGACGCGGTCCCACTCTGCCTTTTCCATATCCTCCACCATCAATACACTCGCCACCCCGGCATTGTTGACCAGGATGTCGACGCCACCCCACTCTCGGGTCACCTGCTCCACCATTTCCTTGACCTGTGTCTCACTGGTCACATCGGCCCGGATGGCCATCGACCTTCGCCCTATGGCCCTTACCTCCTGAGCGGTGCCCTCAGCGTCGGCGAGGTTCACATCGTTTATGACGACGTCGGCCCCTTCCGCAGCCAAGGCCAGAGCGATGGCCTTGCCAATGCCCCTGCCACTCCCCGTCACCAGCGCGATTTTGCCTTGCAACCCCGTCTCCATTCGTTTATACCCCCCGTCGCAATAAAGACGCTATTTCTGCCCATACTTGTCATGAAATACTATTTCGCCCAGGCCTTTTCTTGTTTCAATGGGGGATTCGCTCGGATAGCCTAGGGAAATGAGCGATAGAAGCCGCTTCCTCCCGGGTATTGCCAAAATATCCTTGGCCATTCCTTCGTAGGCGGAGCCGTAGGCGCCTATCCAGCAGCTGCCCAAGCCCAGGGCGCGGGCGGCGAGGAGCATGTTCTGGGTAGCAGCGGCGCCATCCTCCACGGCGTGGGGGGATGCGTCGGGGTCAATTGCTACGGCGATGACCGCGGGGGCCTGGGCCAGAAAGCGACCATAGGTGGCTATGTTGGCTAAATCCCTTCTGACCTTTTGGTCCCTCACCACTATAAATGTCCACGGTTGACTGTTGTTGGCTGAAGGTGCCCATCTGCCGGCCTCGAGGATTTGCTCCAGTATGTCATCGGGCACCGTCTCAGACCTGTATGACCTGATACTCCTTCGCGACCTTATGGCCTCTATGGTGTCCATGCCCAACCTCCTTTGGCTCTGTTCCGAAGATCAGGCGGATATATTCAGGCACTGCCCACAGCCTCCGCCAACCAACCCAGGAACTGCTCTACCTGGTCAACACCGTTTAGGGTGAAATCCGCCTCTGCCTCCACCTCGGGTGCCGCTTCCTCATCGATGACGCCGATAGCCAGCCCTTTGAAATTCGGGGCCTCGCCGCTATGGATTGCCCTGAAGGCTTCGACATCGGTAAGGTCATCCCCCAGATAGATGGCTCTCCGCAGGTCGTAATCCCTTATCAGGTCGAGCGTAGCTGAACCCTTGCTCACTGCCACCGGGGGGCGAAGCTCGATGGCCATCTTCCCTCGGCTCACCAGCAAACCCTTGGCTGCCGGGGATTTTGCCAGGGCAGCCAGTATCTGCTCTTTGGCAGCCTCTCGGTCCTGAACAAGGCGGTAGTGAATAGTGGCTGTGGCCCCCTTGTTATCAAAGAGAATCCCCTCGATGGCGAGAAGGGGCCTCAAATCCTCGAGCGCGGCGTCTATCAGGGCCCGATATCGTCTCACGTCGCCGTGGGGCTCGACCTGGCCCCCTGCCCAGCGCTCAAAGCCATGATTGCCTATATAGACTATGGCCTCGCTCTCCAACATCTGCCTCATCTGAACCACGGGACGTCCGGAGACCAGCGCCACCAGCTTCAGGCGTTTCGCCAGGAGGGCCAGATGATGCTGACAGACGGGGGAAACCTGCGCCTGGGCTGGGGTGGGAGCAGTCCTGCTTATTGTGCCATCGATATCGGAGATCAGCCCCAAGGGGGGAAGAGACAGGAACCTTTGTACGGAATCGAGGTGGTCAAAGAGGTGGGGCATCACTCATCGTTCTCTTTCCAATGCACCCATACTAAATTCTATTAGGGGGAACAGGGTTTCGTCAATAGCTTCGCCCGGATGGCCTGGTGGCGCGCCCTAAAGGAACTTGACGGGGTGGCTTTGACGCATGCCACTCCAGGGGGTAGACTTACGCCAGAAGCGCGGGACTGCCCACTGCCTGGCGGCCATTGCAGCGGGGCGTGGGCAGAAATGCCCTGGGAGGAGGCTGACGGTGAGAGAAACGCTGCGTATTCTGAGATCGAGCGGTGTCGGCCCCATGTCACTATTAGTGATGGCGGCCTTGCTCTTTGCCTGCGCTCCTGCGGAGGTGACGCCGGCGCCGCAGGTGCCGGCGGAAAGGGTGAAGCTGGCGGAGCCTCGATACCGGAGCGACGTGTCAGTCGAGGAGGCCTTGCTCAGCCGAAGGTCCGTGAGGGATTATACCGGTGAGCCCCTCACCCTGGCAGAGGTATCGCAGCTCTTATGGGCAGCTCAGGGCATCACGGACCCAAGGGGCTTCAGGACGGCCCCCTCAGCCGGGGCCCTTTACCCGCTTGAGGTCTACCTGGTGGTCGGCGATGTGGAAGGGCTGCCCCCAGGGGTGTACAAGTACAGCCCACGGCGGCATGAGATATTCAAGGTTGCCGGGGAAGACCGCAGGGCCGAGCTGTGCCAGGCCGCCGTGGGCCAGGTATGGGTCAAGGAGGCGGCTGTAAATATGGTGTTCACCGCCGTTTACGAGAGAACGACTCGGAAATATGGAGAGAGGGGCATCAGATATGTCTATATGGAGGCGGGGCATGCCGCCCAGAACGTCTATTTGCAAGCTGAGGCCCTGGGGCTGGGCACGGTGGTTATAGGGGCATTCTACGATGCCCAGGTCAAGGAGATAGTCGCTGCGCCGGAAGAGGAACAAGCCCTGTACGTGATACCCGTGGGGAGAAAGCGATAGGGGAAGGCCGGCTAGGACATAATTCGCCAACAGCCGTCACACAACCTTTGCCTTCTCGAACTCCTCTAATTGCTCCGCCGAATAGCCGAGCAGGTCTTCATAAACGACTTCATTGGCAGCGCCGAGAGGTAGGCCGGGGAACCTTATCTCTCCCGATGTGCTCAGTAACCTTATAGGCACATCGGGCATCCTGAGGTTCTTGTTTGTCGAGGGATCGGGCACATCGATGAGGGTCTTTCTTTCCTCTATATGTGGGTCTTCGGCAATGTCACGCATATTCATGACCGGCCCCACCGTTATCCCCAATCTTTCGCAGGTCTCCAGAGCTTCATCCAAATTCATTCCTGAAAGCCACTCCGAAATCAGGCGGTTGAGTTCTCTCCTATTGTCTTCCTTGATTCTTTGTTCGTTCGTCTTGAAACGAGGGTCGGTCTTTAACTCGGGTTTGCCTATCGCATCCATCAGCCTTTCGAAGGGGACTTGGGCAGAGGCGGAAAGCACGACCCAGCGGCCGTCCTTAGTCCGATAATTGTTTCGGGGGGCAGTATAGCTGATCTCGCTGCCCCAGGGTTGAGGGATTTGGCCAGTTAGCCAGTAGTCGAGGAAATTGGCGCCTAGCAGCCCGAGCAAGGGCTCGTAAAGCGAGACATCGATTTCCTGGCCGCCGTATTTCCCCCTCTTCGCCCCCCTCAACGCAACCATGATCCCGAAAGCCAGATGTAGCCCCGCAACCATATCGGCCAGCGGAAAGGGCGGGCTCATAGGCTCGCCGCCCGGCTGGGCATTTAGATAGGTAAAACCGCTGAACCCCTCCGCCAAGGTGCCAAAGCCAGGCCTTGAAGCATAGGGTCCCGTTTGGCCATAACCTGTAATCCGCCCAACAATCAGACCCCTGTTCAGCTCAAAAAGTCGTTCCGCGGAGAAACCCAACCTGTCAAGGGCTCCGGGGCGCATATTCTCGATGAGGACGTCCGATTTCGCCACCAATTCCGCGAAGATCCTTCCCCCCTCGGGAGTTTTCAGATTGAGGGTTATAGGAAGCTTATTGCGACTTATCACAGACCACCAAGGCTGGATCCCCCCTTCGAGAACACCCCACCCTCGAATGGCATCGGGCAGTTCCGGATTCTCGACCTTGATAACCTCAGCCCCAAAGTCACCCAGGAGTGTCGCCGCAAGGGGGGCTGCCACCACCGTGGATAGGTCGATAACGCGAATATCCTTAAGGGGCAAATTCTTGGCTTCCCTTTCCGACCTTCGCTGCCGAATAAAATCGCTCATCCGCTTGTCTGGCTGCATAGCCGACCTCCTTATTTCAAGTCTAAGCTGCCGCCTTTCCGATTGTCAATCCTCACCCCTTTTGCCAAGACATCTGCATTGAAGGTTGGCGCCAGGATATGGAAAAAACACGGGGGCGGGGTCTTGACAACGGGAAAAAAGTGTGCTAGGCTTTGGTAAGCGGCAAGCGGTTGCCGCTACCAAACTGGCCTGGAGATCGGGATTGAAGAAGGTCTATGTCAGAGAAGAGGTCTGTATTGGCTGTGGCCTCTGCCAGGTCTACTGTCACACGGAGCATTCTCGATCGAAGGATATAATCAAGGCATTCAAGAGGGAAATTCCTCGCCTCTTGCCTCGTATCCGCGTGGAGAGAAGGGGGGAGGTTTGTTTCGCGGTTCAATGCCGCCACTGTGCCGAGCCCTGGTGCGTCTATTCCTGCCTTACTGGGGCCATGCGCAAGGATCCGGCAAGTGGTAGGGTTATTGTTGCCGCTGAAAGCTGCATCGCGTGCTGGACCTGCCTAATGGCCTGCCCCTATGGGGCCTTGACCAGGGATACAGCCAACCGCATCGTCGCCAAATGCGATCTCTGCCCCGGACAGGCTATGCCGGTTTGTGTGGCCAATTGCCCGAATGAGGCGCTGGTATTGAGTGAGGTTGAAGCGAAATGATCGCCATAATCGACTACGGTGCCGGGAATTTGCGTAGCGTTGCCAATGCCATGGCGAGGTTGGGTTGCCAGTCAAAGGTGACAAGCGACCCCGATGATGTGCTCGGCGCGGCTGCGGTCATCTTGCCTGGCGTTGGCGCCGCTGCTGACACCATGCACAGTCTGGCAGAATCGGGCATGTCCGAAGTCATCCGCCAGGCGATCTCTGAGCAGCGACCCCTTTTCGCTGTCTGTGTGGGAATGCAGGTATTGTTCTCGGGGAGTGAGGAGGGGGGCTGGCAGGAATGCCTGGGGATGATCCCCGGAGCTGTGAGGAAGCTGCCCTTGGGGCTCAAGATCCCCCATATGGGCTGGAACCAGGTAAAGCAGAGGGTGGCGCACCCCATTTTTGACGCCATACCGGACGAAGCCAACTTCTACTTCGTTCACAGCTACTATGTCGATCCAGATGATAAGTCTGTGGTGGCGGGCACCACAGACTACGGCGTGTCCATTTGCAGCGTCCTGATCAGGGGTAGCCTAGTGGCGACCCAGTTTCACCCCGAAAAGAGCGGCGACCACGGCTTGAGGATGTACGCCAACTTTCTGAAGATGGCTGGACAGAAGGCAGGCTGAAGTTGGGAACAACGAAACCGATGAGAAGCAAATACCTGATTATAGGGAACTCGGCTGGGGGTATCGGGGCAGCCGAAGCGATACGCGAGGTGGATAAATCGGGCTCTCTCACCATCGTCTCCGATGAGCCATACCCGGCCTATTCCCGCCCCCTTATCTCCAAGTACCTAACTGGTGAGCGCACCCTTGAGGGGATGCTGTTTCGCCCCGCCGAGTTCTACAGCCAAAACAATATCGTTTCTCTGCTGGGCAAGAAGGTTGAGGGCTTAGGGCTGGAATCTCACACCGCTGAACTCGACGGCGGGGAGAGGATCGTCTGGGAGAAGCTTCTGCTCGCCCCGGGAGGGATGCCCATAGTCCCCAGAATAAAGGGCATCGGCGAAAGGGGGGTTTTCACCTTCACCAACCTCGACGATGCCAAGGCGATCGACGGTTTCTTGGATAATGCGAGCAAAGCCCTGGTTATCGGCGGCGGACTTATCGGGATAAGCGTGACCGAGGCTTTGGTGAAGCGGGGGATTGAAGTCACCATCGTCGAAATGAAGGAGACGATCCTCAATACCATACTTGACGAGCAGGCATCCCTGATGGCTGAGGAGGCCCTCAGGCAAGCTGGGGTCAGCATCGTCACCTGCCATACGGTGGCTGAGATCAGCGGTGGGGGGGTGGTTAGGGGGGTGACGCTAGACGATGGAAGGGGAATCCCCTGTGACCTAGTAGTGGTGGCTATCGGGGTTGCGCCGCGCATTGAGCTTGCGCTGGGTGCTGGGATAAAGGTAAACCGGGGCATAGTGGTAGATCGTTACATGGCTACGAACCATCCCGATGTTTACTCCTGTGGGGATGCAGCCGAGGCCTATGATTTCGTCTATGGTGTAAACCGTCTCACCCCCATCTGGCCCAATGCCTACGTGGGGGGCAGGATCGCCGGCCTCAACATGGCCGGTATCAAGGCCGAATATCCCGGCGGCACTGCCATGAATTCGCTCAACTACTTCGGACTCGACATCGTTGCGGCGGGTATGGCGGCCCCGCCGGATGAGGACGGCTGCGAAGTGCTCAGCAGGCAAAATAATGGCATCTACCAGAAGGTGGTGCTGAGGGATGACCTTGTGATGGGAATGGTCTTTGTGAGGGATATTGAGAGGTCGGGCATGATCTTCAGCCTGATGAAGGACCGGGTGAATGTGGGCAGCTTCAAGCAGGCGCTTCTGGCCGATGATTTCGGCCTGGTATCCCTACCCCGCGAGCTGTGGCAGGAGCGGCTGGAAACATCGCCCTCGAGATTGGTTCCCCAACCGGCTATGCCTGCGGAGGCCGTGGAAGACTTTGCCGGTGAGTAGTTGCGGAGCTAGGAATGAAAGACCTGGGCAGGATGAACAACCCTTACTCCGACGACAAGGTGCTCGATGCCTGCTCCCTCTTTGGGGTGATGGATACGACAGGGAGGCGGTTTTCGGGCAAGGAGGTGGTTAGGGCCATTGCCAACATGCATGTTCGGGGCAATGGGCTGGGCGGCGGGTTTGCCATCTACGGGTTATACCCGCAGTATGCTGACCACTATGCCTTCCACATAATGTACCTGAGCCAGGAGGGGAAGTCAGAGGTGGAGGCTTTCCTCAAGCGGAGATTTCGTCTGCTTCACGCCGAAGAGGTGCCCACCCGGCCGATACCGGCCATCGTATACCCGCCCTTGGTGTGGCGCTACTTCCTCGAAGTAGACTCCCAGGAGTGTGATGGGCAATCACAGGACGACTATGTGGTAGACAGGGTCATGGAGATCAACACCGGGGTCAAGGACGCGTTTGTCTTCTCCAGCGGCAAGAACATGGCGGTGTTCAAGGGGGTGGGCTACCCCGAGGAGATAGCTGAGTACTTTTGCCTGGAGCAATATGAGGGTTACCTGTGGACAGCCCACGGCAGGTTCCCCACCAATACCCCTGGCTGGTGGGGTGGGGCGCACCCCTTCAACATCCTGGACTGGACGGTGGTTCACAACGGCGAGATCTCCTCCTACGGGATAAACCGGCGCTATCTGGAGCAATTCGGTTACCATTGCACCATGCAGACCGACACTGAGGTGGTGGCCTATGCCATCGACCTCCTGATGCGAAAGCATGGCCTTCCCATAGAGATAGTGGCCAAGATACTGGCCCCCCCCTTCTGGAGCGATATAGAGCGTCGCCCCCCGAGTGAGCAAGCGTTGCTTCTGGCTTTGAGGCAGGTGTATGGCAGCTTGCTGCTGAACGGGCCTTTCACGGTGATCATCGCCCACCATGGTGAGATGATCGGGTTTACCGACAGAATAAGGCTCCGCCCCCTCACCGTGGGGGTAAAGGGGCCGGTACTCTATCTTTCGTCCGAGGAGTCAGCCATTCGCCTGGTCTGCCCCGACCTGGAGCGGGCGTGGATTCCGATGGGGGGTGAGCCCATAGTGGGAAGCCTGCACAGACCCCTTGTGCCTCGAGAGATGGCCATCGCAGGAGGGACAGCATCCGATGCTGACTAAGAGGATTATCCCCTGCCTCGACGTGACTCAGGGGCGGGTAGTTAAGGGCACGAGCTTCGCCGATCTCCGCGACGCTGGCGACCCTGTGGAGCTTGCTGCATTCTACTACGAGCAGGGTGCCGATGAGCTGGTCTTTCTGGATATTGGGGCCACCCCTGAGGGTCGTGACACTATGGTCGATGTGGTCGAGCGCGTCTCCGAGCAGATTTTCATTCCGCTCACCGTGGGCGGGGGGCTGCGCAACAGCGGCGATATGCGACGCATGCTCGAGGCAGGGGCTGACAAAGTGGCCGTTAACACCGCCGCCGTGCTCAACCCCGAGCTCATCAGCGAAGGGGCAAAAAGGTTTGGCTCTCAGTGCATCGTTATCGCCATTGATGCCAAGCGAGTGAGGGGTGTCGATGTGCCCAAATGGGAGGTGTGTACCCACGGGGGGCGAAAGCCGACGGGACTTGATGCCATCCAGTGGGCAAAACAGGCTGTCGCCCTCGGCGCTGGGGAGCTACTCCTCACCAGTTGGGATGCCGATGGCCATCGGGCCGGATATGACCTGGAGCTGACCCGGGCCATCAGCGAGGCGGTGACGGTGCCGGTCATTGCCAGCGGTGGCGCAGGCAGTCTGGAGCATCTCTATCAGGCGCTGGTCACTGGCAAGGCCGATGCCGTTCTTGCCGCCAGTATCTTTCACTACCGAATTTATTCGATCCGCGAGGCGAAGGACTACCTGGCGGAGAGAGGGATTCCGGTAAGAAGGTAGCCGCCAAAGAAGGGGATGGGATGAAGACCTACCTGCCGCCAAAGTTCTTCGTAGATAGAGACCCGAACCGGTGCATTCAGTGCCGGGTGTGTGTCAACCAGTGCACCTTTGATGCCCATCGCTATGACGCCGAGGACGACGAGGTGAGGAGTCACGAGGAGAACTGCGTTGGCTGCCACCGCTGTGTGCTCTTCTGCCCCACTCACGCCTTGACCATAAGGAGAAACCCCCTGGACTACAGAGAGAACTATAACTGGCGCCCCGAGGTGATCGAGGACATCATCAAGCAGGCCGAGACTGGCGGCGTCCTCCTCACCGGGATGGGCAATGACAAGGGTTACCGCATCTACTGGGATCACCTGGTGCTCAATGCCAGTCAGGTGACCAACCCCTCCATTGACCCGCTGCGTGAACCGATGGAGCTCACCACTTATTTGGGTCGAAAGCCGGACAGGGTGGAGGTGGAACAGGGTTCCCCTAGCCTGAAAACGGAGCTGGCTCCTCAGGTCAAGATCGAGGTGCCGGTGATGTTCGCCGCCATGTCCTACGGCGCGGTGAGCATCAATGTACACGAGTCCCTGGCCAGGGCTGCCGCCGAGGCGGGAACCTTGTGGAACACTGGTGAGGGGGGGCTTCACCCCAAGCTCTATAAATACGGGGACAATACCATTGTCCAGGTGGCATCGGGGCGGTTTGGCGTCCACCCCGAGTACCTCGATGTGGCCAGGGTGATCGAGATCAAGATCGGTCAAGGGGCCAAGCCCGGCATCGGGGGACACCTTCCCGGTGAGAAGGTGAGTGCCGAGGTATCCATGACCCGGATGATTCCTAAGGGGACAGATGCCCTGTCCCCGGCACCCCAGCACGATATTTACTCGATTGAGGACCTGGCTCAACTGGTCTACGCCCTGAAAGAGGCCACCAACTATACCAAGCCGGTGGCGGTCAAGATAGCCGCTGTCCACAACTCGGCGGCCATTGCCAGCGGCATGGTGCGGGCAGGGGCGGACATCATAGTCCTCGATGGGCTGCGGGGGGCCACCGGCGCTGCGCCCAAGATCATCCGTGACAATGTGGGCATCCCCATCGAGATGGCCCTGGCCTCGGTGGACACCCGCCTGAGACAGGAGGGCATCCGCAGCCAGGCCTCGGTGGTGATCTCGGGGGGAATCAGGAATAGCGGCGATGTGGCCAAGGCGATCGCCCTGGGCGCTGACGCTGTTTATATCGGGACCGCGGCCCTGGTCGCCCTTGGGTGCACCCTCTGTCAGCAATGCCATACGGGGAAATGTGCCTGGGGTATCTGTACCACCGACCTGGCTTTGACCAAGAGGGTCAACCCTGACATCGGGACCAGGCGGCTGGCTAATTTGCTCCGCGGCTGGAGCCTGGAGCTCAAGGATATACTGGGCGGCATGGGCATCAACGCCCTGGAGAGCCTGCGAGGCAACCGCCTGCACTTGAGGGGCGTTGGGCTTACTGATACCGAGCTCGAAATCCTGGGAGTGGAGATGGCAGGAAACTGAGATGGCAAAGGACATCCAAGCGAGAAAGGCTGAGCCAGTGGCCAGAATAGATGCCAAGGGCCTTTTCTATCGGGAGCTCAACGCCAGGCTGAGGGAGGCGGTTTGGAATGGAACCCGGAGGATCGAGCTTCGAAATGTCTATGGGCAGAGATACATCGGCACGGACTTAGATAGGCCGGTCGAGATCGAGATATTTGGCACCCCCGGCAACGACCTGGGGGCGTTCATGGATGGGCCCCGGATCATCGTTCATGGCAATGCCCAGGATGGCTGTGGAAACACGATGAACAACGGCGAAATAATCGTTCATGGCCACGCCGGGGATATTATCGGCCTGTCAGCCCGGGGGGGAAAGATCTTTGTCCGGGAGGATGTGGGCTATAGGGCTGGCATCCACATGAAGGAGTACCAGGACAAGAAGCCGGTGCTGGTCATCGGGGGCACCGCCCAGGATTTCCTCGGCGAATATATGGCGGGTGGCATCCTGATCCTCCT
>MTNP01000060.1 GCA_002011475.1 Dehalococcoides sp. JdFR-54 | reverse complement strand
CAGCCAGCCCCGCTGGCCTGCCGCTTTGACCATAGCATACTCGCCGCTGACATTGTAGGCTGCCAGGGGGTGGTGGAAGGTATCGCGCACCTTGCGGATAACATCCAGGTAGGCCAAGGCGGGCTTGACCATGACCATGTCCGCTCCCTCGGCGATATCTTGCTCCACTTCCCTCAGGGCTTCCCGCCAGTTGGCCGGGTCCATTTGATAGGAGCGGCGGTCCCCGAACTGGGGCGCGGACTCGGCGGCCTCCCGGAAGGGGCCGTAGAAGGCGGAGGCGTATTTGGCTGCATAGGCGAGGATGGGAATATGCTGGAATCCGCCCTCGTCCAGGGCCTGCCGAATGGCCCTGACCCTGCCGTCCATCATGTCCGAGGGCGCTACCACGTCGGCCCCGGCTTCAGCCTGGGAAAGGGCAGTCCTGGCCAGAAGCTCCAAGGTCTTATCGTTGTCCACATGGCCCCCCACCACCACCCCGCAATGTCCGTGACTGGTGTACTCGCAGAGACAGACATCGGTCATCACCACCAGCTCCGGCACCGAACTCTTCAGGGCGCGTATCCCTCGCTGGACAATGCCTTGGGGGTGATAGGCGGAGGAGCCGACCTCATCCTTGTAGTCGGGCACGCCGAAGAGGAGCACT
Source organism: Dehalococcoides sp. JdFR-54 (assembly GCA_002011475.1). Classification (GTDB taxonomy): domain Bacteria; phylum Chloroflexota; class Dehalococcoidia; order JdFR-54; family JdFR-54; genus JdFR-54. The sequence goes on along the minus strand of MTNP01000060.1, from coordinate 63,514 downwards.
GCTGGAATCCCCAGCTCGGCCACCTTCTCGGCTGCCTGGGGCAGGAGGTCGGGGGAGTAGCGAAAGGCGCCCGGCATCGAGGCTATTTCTTGCCTTATCCCATTGCCCTCTACAATGAACAAGGGATAGACCAAGTCTGCCCCCTCCACTTGGGTCTCTCGAACCAGGGAGCGCAGGGCTTGGCTGCGGCGCAGGCGGCGCAGGCGTAGCTGGGGAAAGGCGCTCACTCGTCCTCCTTTTCCTCGTTTTTCAGGTACTGTTCCATTGCCTCCACCAGGCCGGCGATGGTGTGTTGCTGGGCTACGATGTCCACCCTCAAGCCGGCCTTGGCGGCGGTGGCGGCGGTGACGGGGCCGATGCAAGCCACCTTGGCCCCATTTATGGCCGGCCATTCCGAGCCTAGCAGAGCCATAAGGTTAGTCACTGCGGAGGAGCTGGTGAAGGTGACGATGTCGATCTCCCCGCCCAGAAGCATTTCCTTGCCTGTAGACGCGGCCTCTGTGGCGAGGCTGGTCCTGTAGGCTGTTACCTCGTGCACTTTTGCTCCCAGCCTGAGGAGCCCCTCTGCCAGCTCCGGGCTGGTTATATCGGCCCGGGGCAGCAAGAAGCGAAGGCCACTGACCCCTCGGCCTCTCAACCCGGCCACAAAGCCTTGGCTGCTGTATTGCTGGGGGACATAGTCGGGGCGAAGCCCCTGCCCTTCCAGGGCCTGAGCGGTGGCCTGGCCGATGGCGCCAATACGGATGTCCCCGAAATGGCGGGCATCCAGGCCGAGGGCCCTTAGCCGATGGCAGAATGCCTTCACCCCATTGGCACTGGTAAACACAACCCAGTGATAACTCCCCAAATCGGAGATAGCCTGATCAAGCTCCTTGGTGTCGGAGGCAGCCCCGATCTCGGTGACGGGCATCTCTATGGGCCAGGCGCCGCGCCCTGAGAGAAGCTGGCTCAGGGTGCTGGCCTGATGTCTGGTCCTGGTGACCAGTACCCGCTGGCCGAAGAGGGGCTGGCTATCAAACCAGCGGAGCCTTTCCCGGAGCCTGACCACCTCCCCGACTACTATCACCGCCGGTGGCTGGAAGTCATTCCTTTCAGCCTGGGCCACGATGTCCCCCAGACTACCCACCAGAGTCCGTTGCTCAGGGGTGGTGCCCCGGCGGATGAGGGCGATGGGGGTGGAGGGGGACCTGCCCCCGGCCACCAATTCCTCCACGATGGGCGCCAGATTGCCCACACCCATAAGAAAGATCAGGGTTTCTGTCCCCGGGGCCAGCTTGTCCCAGGCGATGCTGGATGCCCCTTTGCTGGGATCCTCGTGCCCGGTGACCACACAGAAGGAGGATGCCAGGCGGCGGTGGGTGACTGGAATGCCCGCATAGGCGGGGACGGCCACCGCTGAGGAAACCCCGGGCACGATCTCGAAGGGGATGCCACGCTGTGCCAGGGCCTCCGCCTCCTCACCACCCCTCCCCAGGACGAAGGGGTCGCCCCCCTTAAGTCGCACCACCCCTTTGCCTGCCTGGGCTTTCTTTATCAGCAAGCGGTTTATCTCGGCCTGCTTCATAGAATGGCGCTTCCCGGTCTTGCCCACATATATCCTCTCTGCCTGGGGGCGGGCCCAATCCAGGAGCCTCCTATCCAGGAGATGGTCATAAACGATTACATCTGCCCGCTTGAGGCAGTCCAGCCCCCTAACCGTAATCAGGCCAGGGTCTCCCGGTCCGGCCCCTACCAGGTAGACCTTCCCTATTCCCATCGAAGCCTTGCCTCCGCTATGATCTCCAACGCCCCCATCTCCAGCAGCCTCCTGGCCAGCCGGGCGCCCACCTCATCCGGGGCCAGGGGGTTGCCCTCCTCTGAGGCGCGCAAGACCACCCGCTGGCTGGGGCTGGCCACCATGCCCTCAAGCCGTAGCCTGTCCTCTATCACCGTTCCCAGAGCGGCTATGGGGGCGCGACAGCCGCCACCCACCTCCCGCAGGAAGGTGCGCTCGGCGACCATGCTCGACCAGGTGGGCTGGTGATTCAGGGGGGAGAGGAGTGCTGCCGTCTCCGCATCATCCCCCCTTATCTCTATTCCCAGCGCCCCCTGCCCCACCGCCGGCAGGAAGTGCTCCAGGGGCAGGTATTCGGTTATCCTGTCCTCCCAGCCCAGGCGCGTCAGAGCGGCCGCGGCCAGGATAACGCCATCTAGTTCATCAGAGTATAGCTTGCGCAGGCGGGTGTCCACATTTCCCCTCACCCCGGCCACCTCCAGGTCGGGGCGATGGGCCAGCAACTGGACGGCGCGTCTGGGGCTCCCTGTACCTATTCGGGCCCCCGGCGCCAGCTCGCTCAGCTTGCCCCCTCTGGAGACGAGCACATCCCTGGGATCGAGCCTGGCGGGGACTGCGGCCAGGGAAAGGCCTTGGGGGATCTGGGTGGGCAAATCCTTGAGGCTGTGCACCGCCACATCGATCCGACCATCGAGTAGGGCCTCCTCCAGCTCCTTGACGAATATCCTCTCCCCTGTGCCCCCTTTTGGGAAAAGGCGACTATCCCGGTCGCCTGTGGTGGTTATCTTGGTGAGGCTGAGCGGGAGGGAGGGGTGGGCCTCCTTGAGTTTGGCCAGCACCCACTCCGCTTGAATCAGGGCCAAGCGACTGCCCCGGGAACCGACCACTATGCGTCTCATCGGGGTGCCTCCCTGTCGAGCTGGAAAAGCTCCTTGACCACTCGAGCGTAGATCTCGTTGCTGTGGCCATTTTCCTTGAGGCACCGAATGGGGTCATGGAGTATCTTCTTCACGATGGCCCGGGTCATGGCCTCCAGGCTTTCTCGCTCTTCATTGGAGAGGCCCCGCAGCTTCTTCAGGGTCATGTCAAGCTGGGCTTGGCGGATGGCCTCGGCCTTTCGCACCAGGGCGCTGACCGTGGGCTCGACCTCCAGGGTCTGCCACCAGGCCAAGCACTTAGCCACCTCGGCGTCTACAATCTGCATAGCCCGCTGGATCTCGCCCCGCCGGCGCTGCTGGTGCAACTGGGATATCTGGGTGAGGTCATCCATGTCAAAGAGATGGACGTTCTCCATCTGCCTCACCCCCGGCTCCACGTCCCGGGGGAGGGCGATGTCGATCACTACCAGGGGGCGCTGAGGCCGGGCGCTCATCGCTTCCTCTATGAGCCGTCGGTTTAATATGGTGTGGGGTGCCCCCGTGCAACTAATGACTATATCGGCGGTGCGTAATGCCTCCCCGAGGTCGCTCAGGGCCACGGAGGTGCCGCCCAAGGCCCTGGCCAGGGCTGAGGCCCTCTCCTGAGACCGGCTGGTAACGATTATCTGGGAGGCGCCCTTCTTTCGGGCTGCCTTGGCCACCTGACTCCCCGCCTCGCCAGCGCCGACCACCAGGATTTGGCAGTTGGCGAGGTCGCCGACCACCCTGGTGGCCAGGTCCACTGCCACGGAGCTGACGGAAAGGGCGTGTCTGCCGATCCCCGTTTCTTGGCGGACACGTCGGCCCACCCGGAGGGCGTGGCGGAACAGGTTCAGCAGGGGCGGGTCTATGCGGCGGGTTTTCTCCGCCTCCTCTAGGGCGTGCCTCACCTGGCCCAGGATCTCGTGCTCGCCCACGACCATAGAGTCCAACCCGGAGGCGACGCAGAACAGGTGTCTTACCGCTGCCTCATCCCTGTGGACGTAAAGGTAGGGCCTTAGCTCGGCGTCAGAGATTTTGGCCCGGGTGCTCAAGAAATCGACCGCTGCATTTTGGCCGGAGCCGGTGGCCTGATCCATACTGTAGACCTCGGTTCGATTGCAGGTGGAGAGCAAGATACCTTGAGATATGTGCTCCTGAAGGGAAAGCAGGGCCTCGGGAAGCTGATTGACGCTGATGGCCAGCCTCTCTCGAATGGCGATGGGCGTTGTGCTGTGGTTTACGCCTACCACGCAAACTCGCATAGCCCTCACCCCCGCCTCGGTCGGGATGTCGTATCTAAATGCTCCAGCAGCCTGGCTTTGGCCTCCTCGCTCCGCCCCGCCCGGAGCAGTGCCAGCAGCGGCTCCAAATCCAGGGCTTCCTGCCAGGTATCGCCGTCTACCATGACCCCTCGCCCCTTCAGCTCAGAGCGAACCTGGTCGAGGAGGAGAGCCAGGGAGGCATACTCGGCTCCAAACTGTGCCTCCAGTTTGGTTCGGATTTTCCGGGCCAGGGCCGGGCTCCTGCCCCCCGTGGAGATGGCGATGGCCACGTCGCCGCGACGCAGATACGAGGGCACGATAAAGTCGGAACCTTCTGGGTCATCCGCCACGTTCGTCAGCACTCGCCTCCCCCTGGCCTCCTCAGCCACCTTTCTATTTATGTTGGCATCGTCGGTGGCGGCGATGGCCAGGAAGACCCCCCGGAGGTCTCTCGGCTCATAGTGTCTGTGGGCCACTTGTATCGCCTTGCTCCGGGCCAGCTCACTGAGCTCTGGGCCCAGCTCGGGGCTGACCACCTTCACCCTGGCGCCGTGCTCCAGAAGCGTCCTCGCCTTTCGCCACGCCACCTGGCCACCGCCCACAACCAGGCACCTTTTGCCCTGGATGTTCAGGAAAATGGGATAATGGGGGGGCATCTGAGCTCGCCTTTTCATACCATGTACCTGACTCTGGCCTTTTTGAACTCTTTCACGCTGAACAATAGTTGGCATTCATCGAGGCCGGTCTCTCGGGATACCTTATCTGCCACCTCCCGGCAAGCCCCCGGGGAGTGGCCGTGGATCATGGCGAACAGGTTATAAGGCCAGAGGGGGCTAGTCTGCCGCTCGTAACAGTGGCTCACTTCCAGGAGGGCTGCCAGCCGTCTGCCTGCCAGATTCACCAGCGCCATAGGGGCTGTCCAGCAGGCCATGGCATTGGCCAGGAACCCGACCCTGTCATGCTTGATGGAGGCGCCAAAGCGCCGCATAATGCCCCGGTGCAGCAAAGAGCGGCATAGCTCTAGGAACTCGGCTGTATCCATCCCCAGGCGCTGGGCCATCAGGTCGAAGGGCCTGGGGATGAGGGGGAGGTCCTGCTGGAGTTCGTTGATAATGGCCCTCTCGGCGGGCGATAGCTCCATCTTCTCAGGGAGGGCCCCGCTGTCATCGGCGCTGTCCCCGGCAATGATTCGGCCTTCCCCGGCCACATCGAAATAGCTCCCTATCTTGAAGACCCGCAACGCCGGCAGATTCAAGACAGCCTCAGCCGCGACGAGATGGCCCAATTTCTGGAGCTCCCCTTGCAGGTCAGCATCTCGGGGAAGGGCCAGGGTGAACCAGAGGTTAAACCTATGATCGCGGGCGTAGTTGTGGCTCACCCCGGGATGCTGGTTAATGACCTGAGCCGCCTGGTCGAGTCGGCTCTCCGGGAGCTGCATGGCCACCAGGGTGCTCTGGTAGCCGAGCCTTCGGGCGTCGAGGATGGGTCCTATGTGGCGGATGATGCCCTCCCCCTTTAGCCTCTCAAGGCGGCGAAGGACCTCGTCGCCGCCCACTCCTAGCTGTAGCCCTATGGCCGAGAAGGGCTCCCGGCCCAGGGGAAAATCCCCTTGCGCGGTGTTGAGCAGCTTCTTATCGAGCTCGTCGAGAGGCATCGTCACCGCCCTGTCCTGGCCGTGCCTTTTGACAGCGCCATCGGCTCATAGATGCAGTACGGCTCCGGCCCCAGGTAGTCGCCGGCGGCTTCATAGGCCCGGGCCCGGCAGCCGCCACAGATTCGTTTATATTCGCAGAGGCCGCACTTGCCCTTGAGATTGGCCAGGTCTCTCAGTTGTACAAACAGGGGCGAGCGGGCCCAGATGTGGCTGAAAGCCTGCTCTCTCACGTTGCCCGCCTCTATATCCAGATAGCCGCACCCCTGCACCCTGCCCCGGTGGGAGATGAAGCAAAAGCCCACCCCGGCCAGGCAGCCCCGGGTGAGGGAGTTCATGGCCCCCTGCCCCGCCTTGCCCCGTCCCATTGGCGAGGCGCCCGCCTCTTGGCTGGCCCTCTCCCTTTGTCTGACCACCCGCCAATAGTGGGGGGCATCGGTGGGCTTGAAGAACATCCTATCGCCCAGCTCCATCTGCTTATCATAGATCCAGTTCAAGACTGCCTCGTATTCCTCGGGGGCCAGCGCCACCGCCTCCAGCCCCTTGCCCCGTCCTGTGGGCACCAGCAGGAAGGGATGGAAGGCCACCGCCCCCACCCTCACTGCCAGGGCCAGCAGGTCGTTGAGATAAGGGGCATTCAGCTTGGTAATAGTGCTATTGATCTGGACCTCGATCCCGGCGCGGCGGGCCTGGGCTATGCCCGAGAGCGCCGCCTCAAAGGCACCCGCCTTACCTCGGAAATTGTCTTGAAGCTCGGGGGTGGGGAAGTCGAGGCTGACCCCCAGTCGGGACACGGGGATCTCCTTCAACCTGGCGGCCATCTCTTGGGTGATGAGCGTCCCATTGCTGCCCATGACCACCCGCAGACCCCGCTCGGCGGCATACTTGCCAACCTGGAAGAGGTCCTGCCGCAGCAGCGGCTCACCCCCGGTGAGGATGAGCGTGGGCCTGCCTACCTCCAGGAACTGGTCGATGAGGTGGAGGCACTCCTCGGTGGAAAGTTCGCCAGGATAGGGGCCATACCCCGCCGAGGCCCGGCAGTGGGCGCAATTCAGGTTGCAGCCCTTGGTCATCTCCCAGGCCACCACATGCAACCTGGGTGTGAGGTTGTCCCCTGGGCCGGGGTGGCTTTCCCTAGGCGGTTCGCCTCGCATCAGGCCAGTCCAATCTCCTCATCGGTAAGATAGCAGGCGGGGTCCTCTGCCCAGATGTCGCCGAAGACCGCCTCGGCCCGCACCCGCAGGTTGCCGTTGCACAGGTCGAGATACCTACACCGGGCACAGCGACCCTTGAGCAGCTTTTTTCGCTGCCTAAGCCCCCGCAGCAGCGGCTCCGAGGCGTCTGTCCAGATCTCGCCGAAGGGGCGCTCCAGCACGTTGCCCAGGGAGTAATGCCACCAGAACTGGTCGGGGTGGACATTGCCCTGGTCATCCACCGCTGCGATGCGGATGCCCGAGCTATTGCCGCCATTCATGGTGAGTAGGCTGAGCACTCGGTGGGCCCGTTCCGGGTCTTGCCCCTTCAGCTTAAGATAGAGGTAAACGCCGTCGGCATGGTTATCCACGGTGAGGATCTCCTTGGGGAAACCGCGTCGGTAGAGGTCCAGGGTGTGCTGGCAGATGGTGTCCAACACTGCCCTAATTTCCCTGTGGCTGAGGTCTGCCCGCCTCAGGCTATCTGCTCGGCCCACATAGACCAGGTGATAAAAGCAGACCCGGTCGATATTTTCCTGTTCCGCCAATCGGAAAATGGCGGGGATTTCCCGATAGTTGTGGCGGGTCATGGTCAGCCGCAAGGAGACCCTTTGCCCCCTGGCTACGCAGTGGCGGATGCCCCGGAGGGCTGCCTGGTAAGCGCCCGCCTGGCCGCGAAACCGGTCATTGTTCTCGGCGATGCCGTCCAGGCTAATCCCCACCTCGGCGAAGCCGACCTGGCGGATTTTTTCGGCCACCGCCTCGGTAATGAGGGTACCGTTGGTGGAAAGCACAATCCTTATCCCCTTTCCTCGGGCAAAGCCTGCCAGCTCAAAGATATCCCCCCTGAGCAAAGGCTCGCCCCCTGAGAACAGGAGCACCGGGACGCGGAATCGGGCCAGGTCGCTGATGAAGGCCTTTGCCGCCTCGGTATTCATGGTTTCCGGGAGGCTCCGGCTATTGTTGGCATTGGCGTAGCAATGGAGGCAACTGAGGTTGCAGCGCCGGGTACAGTTCCAGACGACGATAGGTCGTGGGCCACCTTGTGGCGATCCAAAGGGGCTCGGGTCCTGGGCGTGGTAACGGAGGGCATCGCCAGGCCCGATGCGGTCGCACAGCAATCTGGAAATGGATATCACCTGGCTACCCCTTTGCAGCTCGGGCTACGGGCGGTGTTTCGATAGCTTTGGTGTGCCGCTACCAGGGAGACCAGGGCCTGGTCCATAATCTGTGTCACCAGGGGTATGGCCTGCACAGCGCGTTCGTTTAGCACCTCCCCCCTTTTTATGAGGTCGGTAGCGGCATTCACTACCAGGTTCCGATGCGATAGGAAAGCCTCCAGGGAATCGGTGAGGGAAAGCCCCAGCCTGGCCAGCTCGTCGCCAAACTCGTGGCCGACCCCCCGGGCCAGCGCGGTGATCTCCTCTCGCTCAAGAGGCGTGGTCACATATCTGATGACTAGCCGAAGAAGCCGCCTGCCGGATTCTGCCAGGCGCCTCTGGGACTCCGTGTCGAGCTTGGTATACCAAGAGGCGGTATGGAGATATGTCCGCGCTATCTGGCGGTGGAGGGGGGTGGTCTCCTCTATTTTGGCAATGAGGTCCTTGACGCCGCGCACGTGCTGTCGCCTGCCTATGAAGTCCTGGAGCGTTGTCTTATGGTAGCGCCGGTGGCCACCGGGGGTTAAGAAGGCTGGTATCCTGCCCTGGTCGGTCCAGCGGCGCAAGGTTGCCTCGCTCACCCCGAGCACATGGCTGGCCTCACCTATGCTGAGGCATGATCGCCGGTTAGGGGCTCTGTTCTTAGGCACGGGCTTTACGACGGTGTCCTCAGGTTTAGGTTGGAATGGGTTTGCATTTAGCCCCAGGAAATCTACAAAAATCTGTAAAATTCCCTCTAAACTTATATCCTAATTGACAGCCGAAGTCAATAGGGAATCATCTCGGGTGTGGGCGGGGGGCCTCCGGTGGATGGGGGGCCGTATCCTCCAGCTTATACCCATCCTATGGAGGCAACGATCTTGGGATACATCAGGTGGGGCAACCACAGGGACAATTGCGGCACATAGGTGGTGAGTATCACTATGGGCAGGGTGCCACAGAGCATGAAGGTCAGCGCCGGCTTGATCATTCGGTCGAAGGAGCAATCGCCTATCCGCCCCGCCAGGTAGAGGATGGGGGCGCAGGGTGGGGTCACATTGCCCAGCCCCAGGTTGGTACCCAGAATGGCGGCGAAGTGGATGGGGTGGACCCCGATTTCCCTTATGATCGGGAACAGGAGGGGTGCGGCCAGGAGCGTGCCGCTGAAATCGTCCATGAGCATGCCGATGACGATCAGGAACAGGCTCATCAGCAGCAGCAGCACGTATCTGTTCTCCGAGATGCCTTGCATCAGGGCGATGAGGCGCTGGGGCACATTCTCCATGGTGTAGAGACGGGCCAACATGAGCACGAAGAAGAGCATGACCATGATCACCCCGGTGGTGGTGGCGGTTTGGAACAGGGTGCGCCCCAGCTCCCTGGGGGTCAGACTCCGGTAGATGACGAAGCCCAGGAACACCACATAGACCACTGCCACTGTGGCCGACTCGGTGGGGTAGAAGACGCCGCCGTAGATGCCGCCCAGGATGATGAGGGGCGCTATGAGGGCAAACGCACCCCGCCAGGCGGCCCTACCCACCTCCCTGGCCTGCTGCAGCGGGGGGAGGCGGGGTGGCGTCTTGAGGTCGGGGAAGCGGCGGCACATCCACCAGTTGAGAATGCTGTACACTATTATCAGGACGACACCCGGACCCACTGTGGACAGGAAACAGGCGGCCACCGGTGTCCAGGTCACCCAGCCGTAGAGGATCATGGGCACGCTGGGCGGGATGAGCTGGCCCAGCACCGAGGCGCAAGCTACCAGGGCGGTGGCGTGCCCCCTGGGGTAGCCGTCCTCCACCATGCGGGGGATCATGATGGCGCCGATGGCGGCCACCGCCGCCGAGCAGGTGCCGGCCACGGCCCCGAAGATGGCACAGGCCACGGTGGTGGCCGCCCCCAGGCCGCCGCGGATGCTGCCTATCAGGGCGTTGGCCACCCCCACCAGCCGCTCGGCCACCCCTGTGGACTGCATGAGCCCTCCGGCCATGATGAAGAAGGGGACGGCCAGCAGGGTCAAGGAGTTCATCTTGTAGAAGGCGATGGGCAGCATGAACGTATAGCTATAGTCGCCCGTAATCAGCAGAAACAAAACGGCGGCCATGAAGCAGAAGGGCACCGGCACCCCCACCACCAGCAGGCCGATCAGGATTATCAGGTCCAGGACTATATTCAATCCTCACCTCTCCTGGTAGGGCATGACGATGGGTGCCTTGCCCAGGACCTGGCGCACATAGATCACCAGCTCCACCAGAAAGTAAAAGGACATAAAGAGGGCACCTATAAAGATGCTGGCCTGGGTATAGACCATGGGCCAGCGCAGGACACGGGACACCTCCCACTGGGTGATGCCCCAGATGAAGTAGTCACAGCCCCAGTAGCACATGGTCACGGCCAGGCCGAGGGTGATGAGGCTGGTTATGACCCTGACCATAGCATAGCCCCTGGGTTTCCTGATCACCAGGTGGACGAGCTCGGCCTTGATGTGGCTGCGCTCATAACTGCCATAGATGGCGCCCACGAAGTAAAGCCAAAAGGCGGCCAGGGCAGCTACCTCTTCCACCTCCATTCCGGGATAGTGAAAGATATAGCGCATCCACACCTCGCTGAACACCAGGGCGGTAACGAAGGCGGCGCAGGCGATGAGGATAGCCCTCTGGGCATTGGCCATGCCATTCCAGATGGCCAGTGCAACCCTTTTGACCCAGGGGGGAGGAAAGCTGCCGTTCATCTCCGTCCTTCAACTCAATCTGAGGAGAGGGGCTCTGGGCACGAGCCCCTCTCCTCCCCCTATGACGCTCGATTGGGGCGTAGAGCGCTTAGCGTTTTACGCCCACTGCCTCATAGAGAATGTTCATGAGCTCCTTGCCCACAAGCTCCTCGGCGATGGGCCACACCTCGCGGCGGACCTTCTCGGCGCACTTCGTCAGCTCCTCATCGGTGAGCATGATGATCTCCATGCCGTAGTCCCGCATCTTCTGGCGGTACTCTTCGTCCTCCGCCGCGACCTCCAGCCAGCGCAGGGTGCCCAGCCACGAGGCCACATCCTCCAGGATCTTCTGGTCCACTGGGGCCAGCTTGTTGAAGAAGTCCAGGTTCATGAAGTACCAGTGGGTCTCGATGTAGTCGTTGTACTGGATCCAGCAACCCTGGATGTCCCGGAACTGGTAGCCCTGGAAGGGTGGGCCACCCATCTCGCCATCGACCACCCCGGTCTGGATGGCGCTGTACACCTCAGCATAGGGGATGCCCACCGGGATGTAGCCCAGGGCCTCATAGGTGGCCTCGCAGAGCCTGAGGGGCATAACTCGGATCTTCATGCCCTTGGGCACATCGGGGTCGCCGGGGCTGGGGGGCACCTCCTTCAGGGTGCAGCCAGCCATGCCCATGCCATATACCGACAGGGCCTTTATCCCGATCCCCTCGCACAATTCCTGGGTGACCTCATAGACGGGGCCGCCCTTCTCATAGGCCGGCTTGAGCTCCTCGATGGTTCTCCCCACGTACGGGATATAGTAGGAGAGGTTCAGCTTGGGCTCATACTTGTCGGACAGGGGGCACAGGGAGAACTCCACATCCCCCCTCATCACCAGCTCATTGGCCTCGATCCAGTCGGCGAGGGTGTTATCGGGGTAAAGGGTGATGTCGATACGACCATCGGTCATATCCCTGACCACATCGCAGAAGGCGTAAGCATGCCGCCCTTCGGGGCTATCGCCGGGGTGGTTGAAGTTCATGCGGCACTTATAGCTATAAGTGGGTGCCGGGGTGGGGGCGGGCGTGGCCGTAACCGTGACGGTGCGCACCTCGGCAGCCGCTGTGGTGGTGACGGTAGCGGTTTCCGTGGTGGTCACGGTCTTGACACACCCCGTAGCGAACAGGGAGAGAACAAGGGCTACCACCAAACCAACACCTGCTAGGATTCGCCATTTGCCTTTTGGCATATTTGATTACACCTCCTCCAGCAGTTTACCGGATACCTCTATGCTCCTGATTCGAACCCTATAGCCTCACCTCCTTGACCGTAGATTTATTTCTTCAGATGGTGATACCCACCACCTGGCATGTGCCCTCCCCGCGGATATAAAACGATGACCGTCCAATGCCTAGTGTAAATAATGTCACCAACTTTGTCAAGACACCTCTGAACGAGGTTTTTCAGGCGATGACCTCCTCTCGCCTCAGCTCCTCGATCTCCTCCGGGCTATAGCCACAGATGTCCCGGAGCACCTCATCGGTATGCTGACCGAACTCTGGCGCCGGCAGCCTTACCGCGCCCGGGGTCTTGCTGAAGTGGACGGGCACCCCCAGAAACTTGGTGGGCCCCAGCCTGGGGTGGTTCAGCTCGGTGATATACTCATTGGCCACCACCTGGGGGTCGTGGGGCAGGTCGCTGATTCGATTGATGATGGAGACGATGAAGTCGGGCTCCTGGCGGAGGAGCCTCAGCCACTCCTCCCGGGGCTTGGTGAGGAAGATTTTATCCAGGATCTGGATCAACTCCTGGCAGTTCTCCTGTCGCCGGGCATGGCTGTGGAACCGGGGGTCGTTCTCCAGCTCCGGGATGCCCATGATGCGGCAGAAGCGGGACCAGTATCTATCCGACTGGAGCATGCCCAGGATGAGCCACTCGCCGTCGCCGCATTGGTAGTGGTTCCACAGGGGGATCTTGGCTTTACGGCGGTCCTTCCTGGGGAACTCCATCCCGGTCACAAAACAGCAATTGACATCGTGGCCCTGGAGCCACATCATGCTGCCCAATTGCGAGGCCTCCACCTCCTGGCCGATGCCGAGGCGGTCTCGGGCTACCAGGGCGGCAATTATGGCCAGGGCGAGCATGGTGCCTGCCATCTGGTCGGCCAACCCTATCTCAGGCACGCTGGGGGGCATATCCGGCTCGCCCACCGCCCACATGATGCCGCAGCGTCCCATCCCGGTGAAGTCGAAACAGGGGGAGTTAGCGTCGGGCCCCTTGGGTCCAAAGCCGGAGCCCAAGCCGAAGATTATCCTGGGATTGTAGCGGCACAGGGTCTCATAGTCCACCCCCAGCCTCTTGGGCACATCCCGGCGGAAGTTGGTGAGGAAGACGTCGGACTTGGCCACCAGGCGGTAGACGATCTCCCTGCCCTTTTGCTTCTTCAGGTCTATGGCGATGCCCTTCTTGTTGTAGTTATGGCCCTCCCAATAGAAATTCTTCTCGGTGGGGACCTCTACGGTGGTGGGCACCACATTTTGCTCATACTCGGCCCTTCCAGGATCGCCCCCGGCCCGATTCTCCAGCTTGATGACCTCAGCGCCCAGGCTCCCCAATAACGCCCCACAGATAGGCCCCTGCTGATGGATGGTCCAGTCTATAACCCTGATGCCTTCCAGCGGCCCGGACATCCCTACCTCCTTTTCGCTGCGCCTTCTGCCCGGGATTTAAGGACGGTTTATAGGATCATGGCTATTGTAAATCTGTGCTTGGGCGCTGTCAACGGGCTTGCTCTTGCCCGCCTCTGGCCTTATTATTAAGTCGACAAGGTTTGAGACCGATTGCCGCTGGGGAGGGTGAGATGCTACCTCCGGTAGAGGTTATGCTCTCTGATCTCATAAAGCTCAGGTCGGAAAATCCCCCCGGTCGAGAGATAGAGGTAGCCCGGTATCTTCAGGGACTCTTCCACCGGTTTGGGGTCTCCAGCCAGGTCATCGAGCCTGAGCCGGGCCGGGCCAATTTCATCGCTCAGCTGGGCCAGGGTGAGCGCTGCCTCCTTTTCCTATCCCATACCGATGTCGTTCCCGCCGGCGAGGGCTGGGACTTCGCCCCCTTCTCTGGGGAGATCGGGGACGGGCTGGTTCGGGGCCGGGGGGCCCTGGATTGCAAGGGGCTGGTGGCGGCGGAGGCCTATGCCTTCCTCTATCTGGCCCAGAATGCGGACCTCAAGGGCAGGCTTATCTTGGCCGCCACCGCCGACGAGGAGACGGGCGCTAACTGGGGGGTGAGGTATCTGCTGGAGCACTGCCCCGAGAAGCTACAGGCGGACTTCGCCATCAACGAGGGTGGCGAGGAGCCGCTCCGCATCGGTGGCCGGTTGGTCTATTTCATCCAGGTGGGCGAGAAGGGGATCGCCTGGAGCCGGCTGGGGACGAAAGGGGTATCCTGCCACGGCTCGCTGCCCAGCCTGGGTGACAATGCGGTGACCAAGATGGCTTCGGCTGTGGCCAAACTGGGGGAATACTCGCCGCCGGTGGTGTTGACCCCGGAGGTCAGGGGCTTGATTCAGGCCCTGGCTGAGCTGAAGGGGCTGGGGCGGAGGGTGGCTGAGAACAATGTGGATAGCATAATCGATGGCTTTGAGGATGAGGCCTTTGCCGCCTATCTCAGGTCGGTGACCCGGATGACGGTATCCCCCAATGTCATCAAGGGCGGCGTCAAGGCCAATATAGTGCCCGATAGTTGTGAGGCAGAGGTGGATGTGAGGTACCTGCCTGGGCAGGATGAGGGGTATGTCCTGGCTGAGCTGACGAGGGTGGTGGGCCAGGGTGTGGACATAAAGCTCACGAGCCATAGCCCTCCCACCTTTTCGCCCAGCCAGGGCCAGCCTTATGGGTTGCTATCGGAGACATTGAGGGAGGTGGTGGGGGATGTCCTGTGCCTGCCCTCGATCTCCGCCGGCGGCACCGATTCCCGATTCCTGAGGGGGGCAGGCGTGCCCTGCTATGGACTGGCTGTGGCCAGGGCCGACTACGACCGGGAGCTGAAAAAGACCGTCCACGGCAAAAACGAACGCGTGGATATTGAGAGCCTGAGGCTTACGGCGCAGTTTCTCGTCAGGCTGGCCCAGAAATACCTGGGCGGTTAGGAAGGAGGCAGGCCTTGAACTTTGAACTTGGCGAAGAGCATATCGCCCTGCGTCGCCTGGTGCGGGACTTTGCCGAAAAGGAGGTAGCCCCCATAGCCGCTGAGGTGGACGCCAGTGGCCAGTTTCCGGAGGGGGTGGTCACCAAGCTGGGGGAGCTGGGCTTGCTGGGCTTGCCCTTCCCCGAGGAGTACGGTGGCGGGGGGGCGGATGAGCTATCTTATGCCATCCTGCTCGAGGAGTTGGCCAGGGTCGATTGTGGCCTGGGCCTGAGTGTAGAGGCCCACATCAGCCTGGGTGGCTCCCCCCTCAACCGCTGGGGAACCCCGGAGCAGAAGCGGCGCTGGCTAATCCCCCTGGCCCAAGGCAGGATGATGGGCTCCATCGGCCTCACCGAGCCGGAGGCGGGGTCGGATCTGGGCGGTATCTCCACTACCGCCGCTCTCGATGGGGACGAGTGGGTTATCAATGGTAACAAGTGCTTCATCACCAACGCCGGCGCCGGCAGCCACGGCCTGGTCAATGTCCTCACCGTGACAGGCCAGAGGGAGGATGGGCGGAAGGAATACAGCATCATCATCGTGCCCCGGGGCACGCCGGGGTATGAGGTATCTGAGCCCCGGCAAAAGCTGGGGTTACATAGCTCCGATACCCGGGACCTGTCCTTTACCGATTGTCGGGTGCCCCGGGAGAACCTGCTGGGCGAGCGGGGCGCTGGCTACAGACAGGCCCTGGCTGTCCTGGACGAGGGCCGGTTCGGGATCGCTGCCCTCGGGGTCGGGTTGTCCCAGGCCTGTCTGGAGCTGTCTTTGCAATATGCCCGGGAGCGTAAGCAGTTCGGCAAGCCCCTTTTCGACTTTCAGGTCATCCAGTTCAAGTTGGCGGATATAGCTATAAATGTGGAGCTGGCCCGGCTCATAACCTACAAAGCGGCAGTCCTGTGCCAGGAGGGGAAGCCATATACCAAGGAGGCGGCTATGGCCAAGGTGTTCGCCTCCGAGGTGGCGGTGCGGGCGGCCGAGGAGGGGGTGCAGATCCACGGTGGCTATGGTTATATGAGCGAGTGTCCCCTGTCCAGGTTCTACCGCGATGCCAAGCTCCTCACCATCGGCGAGGGCACCTCGGAGGTGCAGCGCATGGTCATAGCCCGCCACCTGCCCTAAAAGTTTGAAATGCCGGCCACGATGGTGATATGATTGCCCTCAAACTTCCGAGGAGGAGAGATGGCAACGGCTAAAGAGCGAGTGATCGCCGCCTTGAAGCGGGGCTGTGTCGACTGCGTCCCGGCCACCGTCATGTTTGGCTATGCCCCGCCACGGCTGATGGGCATCCCCATGGAGGAGTTCCTGCACGACGCTGCCAGGCATGCCCAGTGCCATGTGGATACCTATGAGATGTTTCACCCCGATACCCTGGGGGTGGGCGGCCCCATCTTCAAGGAGGCTATGGCCCTGGGCACGGAGGTGGAGTACCTGGAGGACGGCACCTCCAAGGTGATCAGGCGCCCCCTGGAGGACAAGAGGAATCTGGCCAGGCTTCAAATCCCTGACCCCAAGCAGAGCCCCATTATGAGCTGGTATTTGGAGGTCCTGGAAAGGGTCCAGGGGGCGGTATCGGAGGCCCCGGTGGCCGGCGCTGTGGCCGGGCCATGGACCCTGGCAGCTACCCTGAGGGGCATCGAGCAGTTGATAATGGATACGGTGGAGGACCCGCCTTTTGTCCATGAGCTGGTCAGGTTCACCACCGAGGTGGAGAAGATGTGGGCCACGGCTGTCCGGGAGGTGGGGGTGGGTATCGGCGTGGGCGAGGCCGTGGCTTCCTGCTACATCATATCCCCTAAGATATATCGGGATTTCGTCAAGCCCTACCACATAGACCTGAACAGCTACTTCCAGGAGCGGAAGGTCTATATCAGCCTCCACATCTGCGGTTACATCGACCCCATTATAGAAGATGTCCTGGATACGGGGATCGGTATGCTCAGCATCGATGCCCCCACCTCCTTGGCCAAGATGGTAGAACTTTCCCAGAAGAGGGTGGTGATCATGGGCAATGTGCCCACCAGGCTCTTCTCCCAGGGGACCCAGGAGGAGATGGAGGCGGCGGTCAAGGGGTGTATCGATACCGCAGCCAAGGGCGGCGCCTTCCTGCTCAGCAGCGGGTGCGACATCCCAGCTGACTCCAGGCCTGAACTCATCCACGGCTATATAGACGCCGCCCGCAAGTGGGGCAGCTGTGAGCGGGTAGCCGCCCTCTAGCCGGAAAGGAAGCCCATGTATTACGAGGACTTTAAGGTGGGGGACAAGTTCACCACCCCGGGCAAAACGGTTACTGAGGCCATGATAACCCTGATGGTGGGGCTGGGTGGCTTTGTGGCACCCCTATTCAACGATGAGGAGTACGCCCGCACCACCCCTTTCCAGGGCCGCATTGCCCCGGGGCGACTGACGCTCTTCCTCATGGGCGGCCTGGAGGAGCAGACCGGCATCTATGAGGAGGGCCTCATCGCCCTGGTGGGCATTGATAAGGTTCGCTTCAAGGCCCCCTTGAGGGCGGGCGATACCATCAGGGTGGAGATGGAGGTGGTGGCCCTGCGGGAGACCAAAAGGCCCGATGCCGGCCTGGTCACCCATATCAGCCGCTGTCTCAACCAGAGGGGGGAGGTTATAGTTGAGGCGGAGGCCAGCCATCTGATGAAGCGGAGGTCCTAGATTTTGGGGTCTAATCCTGTGCCGGGGTTGAGGCGACTTTTCGAGCCCATCCAGGTGGGTGGCCTGGAGCTGCGCAACCGGATATACATGCTGGCCTGTGAAACCTGCTATACTGAGAGGGGCTGGGTTGGGGAGCGTCTCAAGGCCTTTCTGGAGGCCAGGGCCAGGGGCGGTGCCGGCCTCATCGTTACCCCCACCCTGCCCGTGCCCGGCGCTGGCCTGGTCATGCCTGGCATTTATGACGATAAGTTCATCCCCGAGCTACGGGATTTGGCCCGGCGGGTGCATGGCCATGGTGCCAAGCTGGCTGCCCAGCTTCTCATCGTGGACAGGTATGCCACCAGCGAGGACGCCGAGCCTCACATAGTTGGGCCCTCCCATATCCCCAGGGGGCGGGGCAGGCCCCAACCCCGTCCCCTCACCGGGGAGGAGATCCACCACCTGGCCCATCAATTCGGGGTGGCGGGCCGGAGGGTCAGGGAAGCCGGCTTTGACGCCGTGGAGATCCACGCCGGGATGGGCTTTCTTATCTGCCAGTTCTTATCTCCGTATACCAACCGGCGAACCGACGAGTATGGGGGCGCTGTGGAGAACCGGATGCGGTTCCTGGTGGAGGTGCTGCACGAGGTGCAGGGGCAGGCCGGCAGCGATTTCCCCATTATCTGCCGTATCTCCGCCGAGGAGTACCTGCCCGGGGGCAACACCCTGGAGCAAACCACGGTGATAAGCCGCACCTTAGAGGGCCTGGGTGTAAGCGCCCTCAATGTGCAGGCTGGCTGGTACGATAGCCCGGTGCCCCTGGTGCAGGCCTCGGTGCCTCAAGGGGGCTATGCCCATCTGGCCCAGGCCATCAAGAAAGAGGTCAATATACCGGTGGTGGCTGCCTATCGCATCACCGACCCCTTGGTGGCCGAGAACATCCTGGCCGAGGGCAAAGCCGACTTGATAGGCCTGGCCCGGGCATTGATCGCCGACCCCGAATTTGCCAATAAGGCCCGGGAGGGCCGGTTGGATGACATCCGCCCTTGCACCGGCTGTTGTGAATGTATCGATGCGGTGCTCAGGGACAGCCCCCTGTTTTGCAGCGTTAACCCCTGGGTGGGGCGGGAGGCCGAATATGGTCTTGAGAGGGTGCCCACCCCCAAGAGGGTGGTGGTAGTGGGGGGTGGCCCCGCCGGGATGGTAGCTGCCGAGATAGCATCCCGGCGGGGCCACCAGGTGACCCTCTTGGAGAGGGGTCATAGCCTGGGAGGTCAGCTCCTGGCAGCCGGGGTTCCACCCCACAAGGAAGGGGTTGCCGACTTCGCCCGCTATCAGGCGAGGCAAGTGGAGGCGAGCGGGGTGGATATAAAGCTTGACAGCCCGGCCACCCCCACAGCTATTCTCGAAGCCAAGCCCGACGCCGTGGTGGTAGCCATCGGCGCCAGCCCCACCCCTCTGGATATACCGGGCTGGGATAACCCCAATGTGGTCACCGCCGTGGATGTGTTGTCGGGGAAGAGGCAGGTCGGTCGCAGGGTGGTCATAGTGGGGGGTGGTATGGTGGGGTGCGAGACGGCCGAGTTCTTGGCCCATCAAGGCCGGGAGGTGACCATCGTGGAGATGCTGCCTCATATAGGCGCCGACATCATACCCATCAACCGCTGGGTTATAGTGCAGCGCCTGAGGCAAGCCGGGGTCAAGCTGGAGACCAAGGCCCAGGTGGTGGCGATAACCGATAACGGGGTTCGGGCGGTGGGCGAAGAGGGGGAGAAGTTCGTAGAAGGGGACTGGGTGGTGCTGGCGGTGGGGATGAAGCCCAACAACGCCCTGGCCGAGGAGCTTCAGGGGAAGGTGGCGGAGGTCTATACTGTGGGCGACTGTGTCCAGGTGGGGCGCATAGCCAAGGCCACCGAATCGGGCTTCCTGGTCGCCCAAAGGCTTTAGTCAGCTGCCCTGTTCGAGCCGGGGCTCTAGCTGCTCACCTTCGTGATATACCTATCCATTGCGGCGCGCAGCCGCTTGCCCCCCGGGGGGCAGCCCTTGATCTTGATGGCGTCCTCACGCCCTCCCTGGTTGGCCTCGATGGCGCATTTCCCCATGAGAATGACCCTCTTGGGCTCGGGCCTGGCCCGGGGCTCAGGGCCGACGCAGAACTGAATATCGTCGAAGGTGGAGCCGCGGTTATCCCTGAGGAAGCTGTTGATGCCGATGAGGACCGTGGTGTAGCAAGCGGAGCATATCCCCTTGCCGGGGTGGTCGATGTGCAGTCCCCTGGTCTGATACCTCGTGGTCAGGTCAGTGGGCCAGTCCCAGTACCAGGGCATGGGCTTCTTCACCGCCTCGATGTCCTCCCCCCTCACCTCCACATCCTTCAGCTCCAGGGAGCGCCCCTGGATGCGGGCATATTCCCTGAGGTGCTCCACCTCATAGGGGTCAAGGCCCAGGAGATGCGAGCCCACGATGTCGCACTCCAGGATGTCGTCGGCAGCCAGGAGCAACCCCATCTCATTGATGCGGCGGCTGTTGGGCGCTTGCTGCTGGCACCACAGGGCATCCACCAAAACCAGATCGCACCTGATCTTGGTGGCCAGGAGGGCGATGAAGCGCTCCAGGTTGCCGGTGCGGTGGAAAGCCTTCTTGGATTCCATGCTCAGGGTGCCCTTGAGGTTCTTCAGGGCCGCCGAGAGCCGGGTGGCCAGGTGGGCGCGAAGCAGACACAGGTTGATGAAGTATTCGGCCTCCAGGGCCGTCTTGGAGATCTCTATCTCGATGCCATCGAAATCGAAAGACTCGTATTTGCCCTGGTTGAGGTCGACGAACCTGAAGCCCATCCGCTCCGCCAGCCTATCCACCCCGGCCCAGGCAGCGGCGGAGGCGGTATTCACCCCCAGCTCTTTGCAGGAGATGGAGCCTTCGCCCACGGTGATGTCAGTGCAGCCATACTCCCGCAGGAGCAGGACCAGCCCCTCTACTATCTCAGGGGAGATGACAAATCCCCTGGCAGGGCTGGTATCGCCGGGCAGGCCCCAGGCCATGTTGGCCTTGATGAACACCTTGTGAGTGGGCTTCAGCTTGGCAAAACCCTGACACAGCTGGATGGCTCGCCTCATGGAGTCGAGGCCCGGCTCATATTTCACTATGGCTACAGCCATGTTATGAGAACCCCCGGCTGATATCTGGTGGCATAGTAGCCGATGGCGGGTGACCTGTCAAGCTGGTGGCCTAGAAATGCCTTATTGACGCCTTGCCCCTCTCCAGTTAAAATGCTGGTCGAGGTAGGGGCGTGAAGACAAGGTTGACCGAGCTTTTAGGGATCAAGTATCCCATTATTCTGTCAGGCATGACCCTGGTATCCGATGCCCGTCTCACGGCGGCTGTCTCCAACGCGGGCGGCCTGGGCATCATGGCCGCCGGGGGACTTTCGCCTCGAGAATTGAGGGAAGGCATCAGGTTGGTGAGGTCTCTCACCGACAAGCCCTTTGCTGTAAATATCCTGGAGGGCTGGCCGGGGGCCGAGGAGCTGGCCGAGGTGGTCATAAAGGAGAGGGTGCCCATAATCGCCCACGGCCGGGGCAACCCCGACTGGCTGATCAGGGCCACCAGGGAATATGGCGCCATCAACATCCCCACCGTGGGCGCCCTGAAACACGCCATACGGGCGGAGCGGGATGGCGCTGAGGCCCTGATCGTCCAGGGGCTGGAGGGGGGTGGTCACACCGGCTATGTAGCCAGCATGGTATTGTTGCCCCTGGTCACCAGCCAGGTGAAGATACCGGTGGCGGCAGCCGGGGGGTTTTGCGATGGTCGAGGGCTGGCAGCGGCCCTGGCCCTGGGTGCCGATGGCATCGCCATGGGCACCAGGTTTGCCCTGACCCAGGAGAGTCCCCTCCCCGACAATGTCAAGCGGCGCTATCTCGGTTTTAGCGAGGAGCAGACGGTGGTCACCCCCCGGGTTACCGGTGTGCGCTGTCGGGCGATGCGAAATGAATTCTTGGAGCTGGTGGAGAGCGGGGGATGGAGGTCGTCGCTGTGGCACAGGTTGACCAGCCTCCGCCACATGAGCCGCACCTACCGGGTGCCCGTGTGGAGGCTGCTCCTGGGCGCTGTCAAGACCAAACGGGAGAGGGAGGTATCGCTAACCCAGTTGGGCAATCTCCCCGCCGCAATCATGAGGCTTTATCGGGGGGTTATCGAGGGCGACGATGCGATGGGCTTCCTTCCCGGCGGACAGGTGGTGGGTCGGGTGACCGATGTGCCCACCTGTGAGGAATTGGTGCAGCGCATTGTAATAGAAGCGGAGGCTGCCCTGGCAGAGGCCCAGCACAAATTCGCTTGCCCCCGCGTTCAGAGTACCTAGCTGGCTTGCCCCATCATATTCAATCGTGTTAAAATCTTCTGACCATGTCCTATCGGGTTGAGGTCGAGGATTTCGACCGACTGCGTGACCCCTGGCTGCGACTCCTGCGGCACTGCTCCACCAATTCCATTTTCCTCACCCCCCAGTGGCATAGGGTATGGTGGCACCACTTTGGCCAGGGCTGGGAGTTGCTACTGCTGGCGGTGCGCCATGACGGCGAGCTAGTGGGCCTCGCCCCGCTGCGCATGAGGGGGGAGCATCTGGCCCTTCTCGGCGGCAGCGACCTCTGCGACTATCTTGATATTATAGCCTCCTCTGGCTATGAGGATGTCGTATCCCAGGCCATCCTGGACTTTATCAACTCCCTGGGCTGGCAAACCTTCCACCTATTTTCGCTTCCCGCCAGCTCGCCCGTCCTGACTCACCTGGTGTCCCGGGCCAGAGAGCGGAGCCTGGTGGTTCAGGTGAGGGAGGAGGATGTTTGTCCCCAACTTGGCCTTCCTCCCACCTGGGAGGATTATGTGGCGGGGCTGACCCCAAAGAACCGCCATGAGCTGAAGCGGAAGCTGAGGCGGCTCTTTGAGGAGCCGGCTATCGAGTATTATTTCGTTGGGGAGATGGCGAATCTCCAGCAGGATATGGAGGACTTCTTCAGGCTGTTCCGGCTGAGCCAGGAGGGGAAGGCCGAATTCATGACGCCCCAGCGGGCCAGCTTCTTCTCGGAGATGGCCCAGGTCCTGGGCGCCGATGGTTACCTGAGGCTGTATTTCCTGGAGCTTGGGGGGGTGAGGGTGGCCGCTTCCCTGGGCTTTGACTATAATGACACCCTGTACCTGTATAATAGTGGCTATGATCCGGGATATTCCCGGCTCAGCGTTGGGCTGCTGCTGAAGGCGTTATGTATTAAGGATTGCATTCGGGCGGGCAAAAGGCGCTTCGATTTCCTGCGCGGCGGCGAAGCCTATAAATATGACCTGGGTGGCCAGGACATACCGGTCTACCAGTGCCTCATTTCCAGGTGCTGAGGAGGCCTTGGACAAAATCGAGTTCCTGCTAGGGAGGTGTATCTTGAAGCTGAAGGATAAGGTGACCATCGTTACCGGGAGCAGTCGGGGCATAGGCAAGGCCATTGCCCTCGCCTACGCCAAAGAGGGGGCTAAGGTGGTGGTGGCGGCTCGCACCGAGGCCGAGGGTGGCAAACTGCCAGGGACTATCCATAAGACGGTAGAGGAGATCAGGGCCTCAGGCGGCCAGGCTATCGCCGTCAGGTGCGACGTCACCAATGAGGAGGAGGTGCAGGCCATGGTCAACAAGACCATGGAGGAGTTCGGGCGCATCGATGTTTTGTTCAACAACGCCGGCATATTGTTCATCTCCAATATTGTGGATACTCCCCTGCGGCGATGGAGCCTGATACTCAATGTCAATCTCACCGGCCCTTTCCTCTGTTCCAAGGCGGTGCTGCCTCATATGATGGAGCAGCGGTCGGGCAGCATCATCAATATGACCTCTATAGAGGCCAGCAATCGGAAGCCAGGGATAGTGCCCTATGCCACCACTAAGGCCGCCCTGGAGCGCTTCACCATAAACCTGGCCGAGGAGGTCAGGGACTACAATATCGCCGTCAATGCCTTGGCCCCGGGCCTGATCAAGACCGAGGCTGCCGTCTTGCTCCAGTTCACCGACGACTGGACGGGGTGGCAGAAGCCGGAGGTGGTGGGGCCGCCAGCCATCTTCCTGGCCCTCCAGGATGCCAAGAGCTTCACCGGACGGGTGGTGCATACCCCGGAGTTCAGGATAACCTGGCCCTAGCCGGCAGATGAAGGTGGTTTATCATCCTCGCCTGGCCGAGGTGTATGCCTCGGACCCGGCGGCCATGCCGGGCAGGATGGAGGCCATTGTCGAGGAGCTCCGCGGCTTCGATTTCATCCAGCCTGAGCCAGCTCAGGTGGACGACCTACGATTGGTCCACAGCCAGGGGCACATAGACTCCATCAAGAGGGATGCTCGCCTCTATGAGGTAGCTGCCTTGGCGGTGGGAGGGGCTATCCGAGCCTCCGAGTTGGCCATGGCCGGGTCTCCAGCCTTTGGCCTGATTCGTCCGCCCGGTCATCATGCCAGCAGTGATAGTTGTTGGGGCTTCTGTTTTTTCAACAATATCGCCATAGCCTTGGCCAGGCTCCAGGCCGCTGGGCGCATCCGGCGGGCCTTCGTTTTGGACTTCGACCTCCATTACGGCGATGGCACTGCCGATATCCTGAGTGGCCCCCGATTCGCCTATTTCCATCCCCAGGCCCACCGCCGTGAAGAGTTTGTGGACATCATAGAGAGGCGCCTGGCCGCCGAGGGCGGCTACGATATCATAGCCGTCTCCGCCGGCTTCGACCGGCATGAACAGGACTGGGGTCGGATGCTCCACACCGAGGACTATCAGACCATAGGCAGGCTGGTCAAGGAGGCAGCGGCCAGGGTGTGCCAGGGCAGACGCTTTGCCGTGCTGGAGGGGGGCTACAATCACGCTGTCCTGGGCCAGAATGTGAAGGCTTTTGTCCAGGGACTGGCCTGAAGGGTTCGATTTGAGGAAGACCGGCATCTTCTATCACTACCAGCAGGGGGAGAGGTTGCGGGATTTCCCTCGGTTGCTGGAAGGCATCCTGGATAAGCCCAACGTTTTCCTTTACGATGCTATCTATCCCCTGAAACCGAGGTCGGACTATGACCTGGAGGCAGCCCCCTCCGATTTGCTGTCGCGGGTGCATACGCCCAGGATGTTAGATCAGGTGGCGCGGAGCCCCTATTATGAGACGGCCCTCTACTCGGCGGGGGGAACGGTTCAGGCGGCGGAGCTTATATGGCGGGGCGAGATAGATAATGCCTTCGTCTTCACCGGGGTGGGCGACCACCACGCGGGCAGGGACTTCTTCGGCGGTGGCTGCTACCTGAATGGAGCCGCCCTGGCCATCGCCCATCTCAGGGGCAGCTTCGGGGCCAGGCGGTTCGCCATTGTCGATACCGATGCCCATCATGGGGATGGCACCTGGGACATCTTTCAGGACGACCCTGAGGTGTTGTATGTGTGCTTTTGCAGCGGCGGCAACAGGGAGCATAACAATAAGCTCAACGTCTCTATCCCCGGACAGACCTCGGACGAGGAGTACCTGTCCCGGTTGGAGGGGGAATTCGGCCCCCGGGCCCGAGCCTTCTGCCCCCAGCTCATCTTCTGGAACTGGGGCTATGATAATACGCGGTGGGAGTACGGGGACATGGGCTTAAGCCCCCGGTGCCATGAGCAGATGGCTGAAAGGCTCCAGAGCGTGGCCGAGGAGGTGTGTCAGGGTAGATTGCTGGTGGTGCTCTGCGGGGGGAGCGGTCGGGACGTGGCCGGCTATGCCATACCTGGCATCATCCGGCGCCTGGCCAATTTAGGGTAAAGGCTGCCCGGCCCGATACAAGGCGCGGTCGGCAGCGCCCATTAGCCTCCTGGGTTCGGAGCTATCCTCGGGGCAGGTGGCCACCCCAAAGCTGATGGTGAGCTTGCCCTTGCGGAAGGGCTTGGAGGCTATGGCCTTTTGAATGCGTTTGGCCACGGCTGTGGCCTCCGGTTTAGCGGTCTCGGGGAGCACCACTATCAGCTCATCGCCGCCGTATCGACAGGGGATGTCTGTGGAGCGGATGGCAGCCCTCAGCCGCCGGGCCAGGCTCTGGAGGGCCAGGTCACCTTCTAGGTGCCCGTGGCGGTCGTTGTAGCGCTTGAAATTATTTATATCCAGCAGGGCCAGGGACAGCGGCCGCTGATAGCGCTTGGCCCGACCCACCTCCCGTTTCAAGACCTCATTGAAGTATCTTCGATTGAACAGGCCAGTGAGGGGGTCCCTGATGACCTGGCGGCGAAGCTGCTCATGCTCCCTGGCCCGCTCCAGGGCGATGGTGACCTGGGAGCCGATCATGCTCAGCAGGGTCTGTTCTTCCGGGGTGAAAGTATGCCTGGTGCGGAAGCCGATTGCCATGATGCCCAGCGACTTGCCCCGGGAGAGCAGAGGCACCACCACAAAGCTGTTGATATTCTCCTGACGGATTGCCGAGCGCTCCTCATCCCCCAAAAGGGACGCCAGGTCCACATCGTCGACGGCCCATATATCCTGCAACTGCGCCAACCGGGGCAGATGTATTTTGAATTGGTTGGATTGCTCTATTTGCCGGATGAGGTGAGGCGGTAGACCGGAGACGGCGACAAACTTTGGCCTTTGTCCCCGGTAGTTGGGCATGAGCACCGCCCCGCAGTCCCCTCCCATCAGATCGAGGGTTTGTTCCAGGGCCTGCTCGGCCACCGCCTCTGTGGACAAGGACTTGCCTATGGCATCGACGAGGTTCTTCATCGCTTCAAGTTGCTGGGCCCTGCCCACCAGCGCCCTGGCCGCCTGGATGGTGAGGATGGGTTCGGTTAGCTGCCACCTATTGTCTTTCCTGACCAGGGTATAGCGGTGGCTATTGACTGCCTGGGCGATCTCATCGGGCGAGAATTGCCTCAGGCTATAAGTGCACAGGGCGATGACCCGGTGCTGGGCCAGACCCTCATCCTTAGCCCTCTCATAGGCTATCCAGGATGCCCAATCGCCCCTTTCCAGCCAGCCCGGGCTGCCGCTTACCCGCAGCCCTCGATACCCCTGGCTCAGCGCCTGGGCCTCCCTCTCCAGCCAGTGGTGGAGAACCCCCTCCCAGCCGAATCGCCCCCCCTTGAGGTACAAGTCCCTGTGGTCGAGGATGGAGAGTTGCCCCTTGGCCAGGGGCTGGGCCAGGTTGGGTATGGCCCGGGCCAGTGCCTCTCGGGTCTCCTCGACGGTCAGGGCAGGTGTGGCCACCCAGAGGCAGCCCTCCCCGTCCTCCAGGCCCGCCTTGAAGTACGGGACGAGCACCTCGAGGAGGTCTTCCCGGCTCTCATAGAGGTAAGCGATATGGCTTCCCCAGGGCAAGGGCGGGAGGTCACTTAAGCCCAGTCGTCGGTAGCTCTGTTCCTCCATTTCGGTTCTGGCTCCTTTTCCCGGTGCTCCCCCTCTGGGCTGCCTCTCCTCAGAACCCGGATGGCGGCGGCGGCAACCTCGGGGTCGAACTGGGAGCCGGAGCAACTGCTCAGCTCTCTCAGGATGGGAAACAGCCCTAGAGCCTTGCGATAGGGCCTGTCTGCGCCCATGGCCTCCAGGGCATCGGCCACTGCCAGTATCCGGCCACCCAGGCTTATCTGCTGGCCGCTGAGCCCGGCAGGGTAACCGGTGCCGTCGTATCTTTCGTGATGCTGGACCACGGCCTGTTTCACTGCCTGGGGCAAGTCCACCCCCTCTAGGATTCGGGAGCTGGCCTCCACATGGGTCTTGACCAATCCGTATTCCTGGGGCGTGAGCCGGCGGGGTCGGGCCAGGACCTCTACTGGCACGGCGATCTTGCCCACATCGTGGAGGATGCCGGCGAGGCGGAGTTCCTCCAGCTCCTGGGGGGCCAGTCCCATTTCCTGGCCTATGGCCACAGCATAATCGGTAACCTTCCGGGAGTGACCGTGGGTATAGGGGTCTTTGGCGTCCACAGCCGCCGCCAGGGCCTCTACGGTCTGGGTCAGGCTGCGCCGAAGTGCCTCGTTGAGCTGCTGCATCTCCGCCTCGGCCCGCTTGCGCTCGGTGATGTCCCTGATGTAGGCGGCTTCGGCCGGTTTTCCCTGGTAGATGGTGTAGGCGCCGGTAAGCTCCACGAGGACCTCGGTGCCGTCCTTTCTCACAATGGTCATCTCGTAAAGCCCTGGGACGCTTTCCCCCCGCATCTTCCTCCTGTGTCTCTGCCTGGAGGCATCGCGGTCCCTGGGGTGGACGAGGTCATGGAAGGGCATGCCGATGAGCTCCTCCCTGGCGTAGCCGGTAATGCGGCACCATTCCTCATTGACGAAGATATGAATCGGCAGTCCCTCCTCGTTGTCCTGGGCCAGGATGATGGCCTCACCTACCTGGGCGCCCAGCTCCACCATGGCGCGGTAGCGCTCCTCGGATTCTTTGAGTTGCTCCTCGGTTCGCTTGCGCTCAGAGGTGTCTCGAATGTAACCGACTATGGCTGGCTTGCCCTGGTAGGAGATGGGGGTGCCCGTGGCCTCGACGGGCACCTCCCCGCCATCTTTGGCCACGATGGAGATTTGGAAGCGGCCGGGAACATCCTCCCCCCGGAGCCGCCGTCGCACCCTGTCGGCCACGGCATCGCGGTAGCGGGGGTGGATGAGGTCGAGGTAAGATATTCCCTTAAGCTCCTCCCTGGTGTAGCCAGTTATCCTGGTCCATTCCTCGTTGACGAAGAGGTGGGCTGTTTCGACATCGTCGGTGTCCTGTAATAGGACAATGGCCTCCCCCATATGCCCACCGGCCTCCACCAGGGCCCGATAGCGCTCCTCGGATTCCTTTAGCTGCTGTTGTGCCTGCCGGCGCTCGCTGGCGTCTCGGAATATTTCCTGGATTATCGGCTTTCCTCCGACCAAGGCCACCGAGGAGATTATGTGGACGGGTTTTATCTTCCCCGACCCGGTTATCACCTCTGCCTCCTCATCAATAGCCCCTTTCAGTTCCACATGTTTCTTGAACAGCTCGGCATAGTATTCCGCCTTTTCCGGCGGATGGAGCATTGTTTGAGGGTGTCCTATGATCTCTCCCCTTCTTTTCTCCAGGAGGGCTTCCGCCGCTTTATTGCAGTTAGTGATAAGACCTGTATTGGGGTCTGCCCAGAAGATGGAATCATTTGCATTCTCGAAAGCCAGTCTGAATTCCTCCTCGCTCTTCCGCAGCGCTTCCCCCGCCCGCTTGCGCTCGGTGATATCCCGGATGATGCCCTGGTATCCCAGGATGCTCCCGTCATTGGCCCGCCGCACAGTGGCCGTGAGCAGGCAGTCCCTCTCTGTCCCATCTTTCTTGCGGAGCTTTACCTCGTAGTCCCTAACAGATCCCTTTTGCTCTATCTCCTGTTGAAACCTGGCCCGGTCAGCGGGATTGGCATATATCTGGCAAGCGTCCAGCCCCACCATCTCCTGTCTGGTATAGCCAAAGAGGTCCAGCGCAGATTGGTTGACGTCGACAAACTTGCCCTCTCGGGTGGTGATATAGATGGCGTCTCTGGACTCCTGAAAAAGGGTGCGGTATCTCTCCTCGCTCTGTCGCAGTGCCTCCTCCGCTTGCCTGCGCTCGGTCACGTCCTCCATATAATTTATCATTCTGCTAACCTTCCCGTCCTCCACGACGGGATGGAGCCAGCAACGGAACCTGCCGCCCACCACGGGATTGGGTCCCTCGAATTCGGTGGGTTTTCCTGTGACCACGCTTTGCTGCCAGGTGCAGCCATCGCAGAAGTGGCTCTGGCCCTGAAAGGCCTCGTAGCACTTGCTGCCCACCAGGGGCCGGTCGCCGAGCCACTGGCGGAGGGTATTGTTCGCCCGGAGCAGCGTTCCGCCCGTATCCATGATGCAGACGCCTAAGGCTATCCCGTTGAAGCTCTCTTCCCACTCCGCCTGGGCTTGTGCGGTTTCCTGATGAAGTCTGGCGTTGTCCACTGCTGCCCCTGCCCAGCGAGCCAGGGCCTGGCAAAGGGCTAGCTGCTCTGGGATACCCCATCACTTTCCAGGGCGACGTGCATAGCGCCCAATACCCCCGCACCACCCAGCAGGGGCAGGGCTATAATAGTCCTGCCCCCTATCACCCTGGCTAGGGCTGTCCGCTCCGGGACGAGTCCCCCCATGAATTCCCGGGGATCATGGCCCACCCATACCCGACCGTCCAGCACGGCGTCCATAGCCCGGGACTGACCCTTGCTGGCGGGAACCGTGCAGCCCATGAGTTTGCCGCCGAGCGCCCTTTGTGCCCTGTCTAGAAATCTGCCCCCGTGAGGGGAGGCCACCGCCTCCAGCCTGAAGGTTCCTCCGGCCCTGTCCAGCAGATAAAGGGAAGCGACATTGGCCCCCAAAATCCCCACCAAGATCTTGGGAATGGACTGAATGACCTCACCGGCTTGTAGGGAGTTCTGCATCAGGTCCATCGGGTTGAGGCCATTGACATCGAGGGCATGCCGGTGGTTGGCCATTGCTCCTGGTTTCGGCGCCATAGTGGGGTTCCCTCTCCGCATAGACTTCCCAAAACCCCGCCTGAAACAAAGTTGCCTTTGGGCAAATTCGCCCAAAGGCATCAGCTCAAAGTCGGCTTCGGCAGCCCGGCTATCTTGGCCCAGAGGGCTTTAGACCCGCAGCTTTGCGTCGCCGCCTTTCGGCGGTTTTGCCCTTTCGGTCTGTTATTATAAGTGGAACCATTATAGCAGGCGATTTGGCGAATTGTCAAGGGTACTTCAGTAACGTGGCTGGCCCACCTCGTGGCCAGAGCCCAACCTGTTCTCAGCTCATTTTGGGCTTAAAGATCAGGCACGGCTTGGCCTTCGCCGAGCGGGTGAAGCTGGTGACCTCCCTCGTGCTCCTGTACCGCCTCTCCAGCTCGTCGAGGGGGCCAGCGTCCAGGGCCACCATAGGGCAGGCATCGACGCAAGCGGGCTTTCTGCCCTCGGCCAGGCGGTCGAGGCAGAAATTGCATTTCTGCATTTTGGCGTTGGGCGCGGCGCCGAACTGGGGCGCATCGTAGAGACAGGCCTGTTTGCATAGATTGCATTTGTCTATGCCCAAGCAACTCTCCTGGTCCACCACCACTACCCCATCCTCGGCCCGTTTGGTGATAGCGGAGGCGGGACAGACTTCGGCGCAGGCGGGCTCTACACAGTGGGCGCAGGGCACGACCAAGAAGAAGACGCGGACATCGGGGTATTTGCCATCCTCCATGGTGCTCACCCTTATCCAGTCCACCCCCTCGTCCTGGATGTCGTGCCAGTCCTTGCAAGCAACCGCGCAGGTATGACAGCCGTGGCAGCGGGTCTGGTCGAAATAGAATCCCATCTGCATTGTTCTTGTCCTAGGCTCTCTGTACTTCAACCAGGCAGGAATTGTCGACATTGCTGCCGAGGGGGGATGGCTCAGAGCTGGTGAGGACATTGGGGTTGCCACCCCTATCTATGCCCTGCTCATCGGGATGGTAGTTGCCGCCCTCGGCCAGATGAACCACCCCGGGCATGATGCGCTCTGTGACCCAGGCGGGGGTCATCACCACGCCCCGGTCATTGAACACCTTCACCAAATCGCCATCCTTGATGCCCCTGGGCTGGGCGTCGACAGGGTTGATCCATAGCGCCTGGGGCTCCACTCGCCTTAGCCAGGGGAGATTATCATACTGAGCATGAACCCGGCGTCGGAAGTGGGTGCTGATGAACTGGAGGGGGTATCTCCGGGCCAGGGGCTGGTTCCAGTTCTCCTCAGCATCGAAGTATTTGGGGATAGGGGGTATCTTGGGGTCATTCATATCTGCCAGGGTCTGGGAGTAGATCTCTATCTTCCCGCTGGGGGTGGCAAAGGGATTGTTCTCCGGGTCCTCGATTTGAGCCTTGAAGGCGACGAAGGGCTCGGCGAGCTGTACCTTGTGGATGCCCTTCCTCTTGAACTCATCGTAGTCGGGGATGTCAGGCATCTCCGCTATCAGATGGCGCAGCCATTCCTCCTCGGTCTTATCGTTAAAGCCCTGGATGCCCAGTCTGGCGGCCAGTTCAGTGCATATCTCCAGGTCGGAGCGGGACTCGCCGAGGGGATCGATGGCCTTATTGGCATAGGCATAGTAAGGGGCGCCCAGCCAGGGGGCTGCGTAGTCCTCCCTTTCCATCCAGGTATTCACCGGCAGCAGGATATCGGCGAACTTGGCCGTGGCCGACATATACTGCTCATGAACTAGGACGAACTCCAGCTTCTTGAAGGCCTGGTGGCATTTATTGGTATCGGGCATCTGGTTGACGGGGTTACTGCCCAGGACCCACATCATCTTGATATCGGCGGGATGGCCCCCGGCCTTGCCTTGGATGATGGCCTCCCATATTTTGTAAGAAAGTATCCTGGCGCTGGAGTCACTCTGGCCGCCCCTTATCTTGAGGGTCTTGGGCCGGGGTGGGACAGCCAGGTCCACAGGGTTCTTGCCGGTGGGGAGCCGCCGCTCCAGCCACAGGCTGGGATAACCCCCTCCCAGCCGGTGGCATTGCCGCCGTGGATGCCCACATTGCCGGTCATGGTGGCCAGGGCAGCGGCCGCCCGATGAAACTGCTCCCCATAAGCGGTGCGGCCCGGCGCCCAGCCCGTGAGCAGGGCTGCCGGTTTGGAGGTGGCGTATTCCCTGGCCAGGCCCTCTATGGTGGTGGCGGGGACACCGGTTATGGCCTCGGCCCAGGCGGGCGTCTTCTCTATGCCATCCTCCCTGCCCAGGACATAGTCCTCATAGCGCTCAAAGCCCAGGCTGTAGGTGTTGATGAACTTCCTATCCTCCAGCCCATTCTTGAGGATGACATAGGCCATGGCGATGAGCATGGCGGTGTCGGTGCCGGGCCTGATGGGGATCCATTGCTGGGACAGGGCGGCTGCGGTATTGGAGAACCTGGGGTCAACGCAGACCACCCTGGCCCCGGCCTCCCTGGCCAATGCCAGGTGGAGGCTGGTGCCGCTGTCCCAGATACTGTCAGCAGGGTTCCAGCCCCAGAGGATGATGAGACGCGAGTTAAGGTGGTCCTCCCGGGAGTTTCCGGTGTTCATGTCTCCATAGGTTACCAGGGAAGACACTATGGCCCCCTGGTTGGAGATCATTCCCCAGGTGGTGGTACAGCCCCCCAGCATGTTCAGCAGCCTATAGGCACTTCTTCGGCCGTGGAGGGCGCCATTGCTGCCGCCCCCAAGGCCGAAGAAGAGGATGGCCGAATTGCCATAGGTATCTATGATCCGTCTCAGCTCGCGGGCCGTGGTATCCAGGGCCTCGTCCCAGGAGATGCGCTCAAATTTGCCCTGGCCCCGCTCGCCCACCCGTTTCATCGGATACCTGAGACGATCGGGGCTATAAAGCCACTGCCGGAAGGCCCGCCCCCGCAGACACCCCCGGTACCAGGGCTCCTCCTCATCCCCCCAGTTCTCGATCCGGGTGACCACCCCATCCTTGACATGTACCTTGAGGCGACATCTGCCCCCACAGTCGTGGATGCAGGTAGTAGCCACCACCTTGGTATCGCCTTGGCTCATACTTTGCCTCTGTTGACTCAGATGATTGGAGACAATTCTATAAGACCTCTATCAAGGAGTCAATATTTGAGCTTTCTGCTATAATCTGTAAGGCTGAATTCGTTGTCGATGGTTGGGGGAAGATGATGGAAAGGACCATCCGGATTAAAGCGGGCGAGGTGGAGCTGGAGGCGCGTCTCAACGATACCGACACGGCCACAGCCATCTGGGAGGCCCTGCCCTTCACCAGTCGCCTCAATACCTGGGGCGACGAGGTCTATTTCGCCATCCCGGTAAGGCTGGGGCTGGAGAGGGGTCAAGAGCTGGTGGAGGTGGGGGATTTGGGTTACTGGCCCAGTGGCTGCGCCTTCTGCATCTTTTTCGGCCCCACGCTCCTGAGCCGGGGCCGTGAGATCCGGCCGGCCAGCGCCGTCACCGTCTTCGGCAAGGTGGTGGGCGATGCCACAGTTCTCAAGGGCGTAAAGTCGGGCACAGAGGTCACCGTGAACAGAAAGACCGCTGCGGCGTGACCGGGGCTTGTCTTGCGGGCAATGCGCGATCGCTCTGAACCACAGGATAGATGGCTTGGCATCCGCCTGCTTTTTATCAGCTTTCTTTTCTATTTTGCCATGATGGTCTCCTATATCTTCATTCCCCTTTTTGCCCGGGACCTGGGGGCCTCCAACCTGGAGCTGGGGCTGGTGGGCGCCGCTTATGGAATCAGCTACTTCGCTTGCTCTCTGATCTTTGGCCGACAAGCGGATATCCACGGCCGGGTCAAGTTTATCGGGCTGGGGCTGGCTCTGGGCAGCGCCGCCTTTTTTGGACAATGCCTGGCCAATGGGCCAGTGAGCCTGATGCTGATCCGGGCCGGGGTGGGAGGCTGTCTGGGTATTTGCCTGGCGGCGCTCATGGCCTATGTCTATGAAATGGCGGGGCGGGTGGGTCGGTTTGTCTCCTTCGGCTCGCTGGGACTGCTCTGTGGCTGTATAGTCACCGCCTTTGTCCACTCCTACCATGACCTGTTTCTGGTAAGTGCCCTAGCCTTCGGCGTGGCCTTTGTTCTGGCGCTTACCCTGAGAGAGCACCGGCCCTGGCGTCAGGCTTTGCCTCCGGTCACCGGGGCGGTCTTCGTCCGGAACTGGGGGGTCTACATACCCTTTCTGTTGAGACACCTGAGCGCCCACAGCATCTGGATAATCTTCCCCCTGTTCATCAAGGGGTTGGGGGGGAGCAAGACCTGGATATCTATTTTGTTCGCCATCAACTTTGGCGGCCAGTTCCTGGCCATGCAGTTTATGGAGAGATTTAATGCCTTCGGTCTGTTCCGGGTGGGACTCCTCCTCTCGGCGCTGGTGTGCCTTGCCTATACCCTGGCAGGGAGTCATATTTACCTCATCCCGATCCAGGCCCTGCTGGCGGTGGCCTGGTCTTGTGCCTATGTGGGGGCCTTGGTTTTACTATTAAGGAGGAATGCGGAGAGGGCCACCGCGGCCGGCATCCTCTTTTCTGCCCAAAGCCTGGCTATGGGCATCGGGCCCTTTCTGGGCGGTGCTGTCTCCCAGCTCTGGGGCTTTCATCCCGTTATGTATCTGGCTTGTGGCCTGACCACGGTGGGTTTGGCCCTGTCTCAGATGGCCAGGTTCGTGGGGAGGGGGGGCGCCTGAATGGAGTTCAGGAGTTTCCGGGAAACGGCGAGGCTGCTCACCCCACCCCATTTTAGGCCCGAGTCCCAGGAGGTGGAGTATCGGGAAGACCCCTTGACCGGCTGGACCTGCATCATCAATATTCGGAGGGCCCGCAGGGTGAAGCAGGTTGAGGAGGTATCCTTTGACCTCTCGGATTACATCCAGGAGTCCCGGCGAAACTGCCCCTTCTGCCCGGGCAACCTGAAGCAAGGCACGCCCAAGTTTCCCTCTGCCATTTCCGAGACGGGCAGACTGGAGCGGGGCCAGGCCCTGGTCTTCCCCAACCTGTTCCCCTTCGCCAAACACCACGCCATAGCCACCTTCGACGATAGACATTACTTGGACTTGGATGAATTCGGCCAGGAGATGATCAGGGATAACCTCCTGGTCTGCGGCCAGTGGCTCCGGGCTGTCTACAGGGAGGACAGGGAAGCCAGGTATCCCATATATTTATGGAATCATATGCCCCCGGCTGCTGCCAGCATTGTCCATCCCCATGTTCAGGTATTGGCCAGGGGTCGGCCTACCCGGGGGCAGAGCCTGGTGCTGCAAAGGGGTCGAGAGTATTATGAAGAGCACGGCACCAATTACTGGGCGGACCTGATAAGGGAAGAGAGGAGGCTGGGCCACCGGTTCATCTATGAGGATGAACCGGTGGCCGTGGTGGCCAGCTTTGCCCCACGGGGCTTCCGAGAGGTCCAGATTATCTTCAAAGACATCAGCAGCTTCCTGGAGATGGGCGGTGGGGGGGTGGATGCCTTCGCCTTCTGTATCCGTCAGGTCCTGGGTTGCTACCGGCGGATGGGCGTGGGCAGCTTCAACCTGATCACCTTTTCCGGCCCCATTGGGGAGAAACTGGCATATTATTGCTTCCATGCCAGGATCATTTCCCGACCCTCCCCCCGGGGACTTTACAGCAGCGATACCGGGCCTATGGAGAGGTTACAGGACGAACCGGTTATAGAGACGTTGCCCGAGGATGTGGCCGGGCAGATGAGGAGGTGGTGGGGGAAATTTTAGCGGGGGCCATCTCCAGGCCCTTATTTAGTGCCCGCTTGTTGAATTCGAGGCGTTTCCGGTTTTTGGCCAGCATGTTATCCATCGCCGCATAGATGCTGGATGGGGAGACTACTGGGCGGCAACTTATCAGGGTGCCCAAAGCTATCAGGTTGGCTGCGGAATCGTCGCCCAGCTCGGCGGCCAGGTCATTGGCCGGCAGGTAGATAACCTGGATATCGTCTCGCTTCAGTTGCCGGGGGACCAGGGACTTGTTGACGATGAGCAGGCCGCCGGGCTTGATGGCGGGCTCGAATCTCTCCGTCCAGGCCAGGTTCATGGCGATGGCGGCGTGGGGCCTGACCACCACCATAGCGCCTATCCTTTCGTCGGAGATGATGATATTGCAATAGACGCTGCCCCCCCGCTTCTCCGCCCCGTAGGAGGGCATCCACACCACCTCCCGGTCCTCGAGCAGGGCAGCCTCGGCCAGGAGCCTGCCAGCAAAGAGCACCCCCTGTCCACCGGTACCGGCGATGGCAATCTCCTCATGCATGGCCCTTTACCTCTTTCAGCGCTTGAACTGCCTCGGTGACCTTATATTCGCCCAGGGGATACTGGGGAAGCATGTGCTCCACCAGCCAGTCCATTGCCTGCACTGGCTCCACCCCCCAACCCACGGGGCAGGGGGAGAGCACCTCCACCAGGGCCAGCCCCAACCCGGCCAATTGGGTCCTGAAGGCGAGTTCAATGGCCTGTTTCGCCCTGCGCACCTGGGCCGGGTTATAGATGGACACCCGGGCTATGTAGGCTGGCCCCTCCAGGGTGGATAGCATCTCGCAGACCTTGATGGGATAGCCGGCCAGGGCCGGGTTGCGGCCGCCGGGGGTGGAGGTGGAATGCATCCCCACCAAGGTAGTGGGGGCCATCTGCCCCCCCGTCATGCCATAAATGGCATTGTTGATGAAGAACACGGTGATATTCTCGCCCCGGGCGCAGGCATGGACTATCTCGGCAGTGCCGATGGCGGCCAGGTCGCCATCCCCTTGATAGGTGAAGGGGATGAGGTCGGGACGACACCGCTTGATGCCGCTGGCCGAGGCCGGGGCACGGCCGTGGGAAGACTCCAAGCCATCGAACTTGAAGTAAAGGTAGTTAATGGCAGAGCAGCCCACGGAGGCGACGCATACCGTTCTGTCGGCTATTCCCAGCTTGTCCACCACCTCGGCGATGAGTCGGTGGACGATGCCATGACCGCAGCCGGGACAATAATGTAAAGGGACATCCTCTAAGGATTGGGGGGCGGCGAACAGGATGGTGTCTGATTTTGCAGCCTTTGTCTGAGCCATGTCACCGGCCAATGGGCTATCTTGCCATCTTCCGGATGGCTTCCAGGATCTCCTCCGCGCTCAAGCGCACGCCGGCCAGGCGGTTGACCAGCTCCACCCGGTGGTTTGGGCCCACAGCCCACCTCACATCCTCCACAAGCTGGCCGAAGCTGAGCTCCGCCACCAGGAAGTCGTCTACCCTTTGAGCCAGGTCTGATAAAGCCTGGTAGGGGAAGGGGAAGAGGCTGATGGGCCGCAACAGCCCCACCCGCAGCCCCTCCTGGCGGGCCATGTGCACCGCGGTCATGGCGGAACGGCTGGCGCTGCCGTAGGCCACTATCGCCATAGAGGCATCGTCCAGGTCGAGGCTCTCGTAGCGCACTTCATTCTGGCGCATCATCTCGAACTTTTGGACTAAGGCCTGCATCCGGGGCTCCAGGTCGGCGGGCTCCAGCTCCAGGGAGTTGAGCACATTTTTGGGACGGCCTCGGGCCCCGGTGATGGCCCAGGGTTTGCCGGGTAGCTCGGCCACCGGCTCCCTCATGGCCACGGGCTCCATCGCCTGACCCAGGAAGCCATCGGCCAGGACCACCACGGGGTTGCGGTACTTGTCGGCCAGCTCGAAGGCCAGCATGGTGAGGTCCATCATTTCCTGGGCTGAGGCTGGGGCCAGGGTGAGCACCCGATAATCGCCGTGGCCGCCGCCCTTGGTAGCCTGAAAGTAGTCGCCCTGGGCTCCGCCGATGCTGCCCAGGCCGGGGCCGGCCCGCATCACATCTACTATGACTGCGGGCAACTCCATTCCAGCCATGTAGGATATGCCCTCCTGCTGGAGGCTGAATCCGGGGCCGGAGGTGGAGGTCATGGCCCTGAATCCGGCAGCGGAAGCCCCCAGCACCATGTTTATGGCGCTGAGCTCGCTTTCCGTCTGCACAAATATCCGCCCCAATGGGGGCAGCCGCCTGGACATATGCTCCAGGAGGTCATTTTGGGGGGTGATGGGGTAGCCGAAGAAGGCATGACACCCGGCCAGGATAGCTCCTTCGGCGGCGGCGATATTGCCGGACATCAGAACCCTTTTTGCCATAAAATCAACTCCCGGTGGCTAGGGTGCCACCTTGGCATGACGGTATACGCCGATGGCTATGTCGGGACACATCAGGGCACAGGCCGTGCACCCGGTGCACTCCCCAGCCTTTTCCTCGATAACGGTTGCCGGGGTGTATCCCTTCTGGTTGAAGCGCTCTGCTTGGCCAATGACCTTCTGGGGGCAGAAAAAGATGCAAAGGCCGCAGCCCTTGCACCTCTCACTGTCGATGGTAATATACGCCGTGTGGCGCCGTTGGGACACCAGCTATATCTCCGATGGTTCTATTCTAACCCATAATCCAGCCCCCGGTCAAGCCTGGGGCAGCCACCGGGCTCAAGGCGAATCGCTAGCTGGCACAGAATTGACAATCCTGTTCGTTTGAACTAAAGTTTGGCCAGTCAGGCAGCTATCGCCGGAGGGGGACAGCCATGGCCAAGCGGCGTGTAAAGTTTACCTTCCCGCCCCACCTCATTACCGAGCCCGTTATCTACAACCTGGGGAAGCAGTTCGGGGTGGTAACCAATATCTTCGGCGCTAAGGTCACTAAGGAATTCGGCTGGGTGGTCCTGGAGCTGGAGGGGACGGAGGCGGACATCCAGCGGGGGATTGACTGGGCCATCGCTCAGGGCGTGCAAGTGGAGCCGGTGGAGTCACAGGTTTAGCTATAGCCTGTCATCGGCTGGCATCTCCCCCGCCCTGTAGCTGGCGACGGCTCTGGCGATGGCGGCGACATGTTCGGGCGTGGTGCCACAGCATCCCCCTACAATCCTGGCACCCAGTCTCAAGGACTCGAGCGTCCACCGGGCCATTTGCTGGGGGGTGACCCGATAAGTGGCGGCGCCCGTCTCAAAGCTGGGGAGGCCGGCATTGGGCTTGCACCACAGGGGCAGGCGGCCCTGAAGGGCTTGGGCCATCTCCTTGACCACCTCTGCCGACTCTTCCAGAGAGTGGCCGCAATTGAGGCCAATGGCCGCCAGCCCCGCCCCGTCCAGCCCTTGGATAACATCCCTGGGGCGAAGGCCCATCAGGGTGCGGGTGCCCTGGTCGAAGCTGAAGCTGCATACTATAGGCAGGGCGGTTGCCCGCCTGGCCCCTTCGATAGCAGCCTGAGCCTCCCTGAGGTCGAACATGGTCTCGGCGAGGAGGAAGTCCACACCCCCCTCGGCCAAGGCTGCGGCCTGCTCGGCGAAGCCGTTGGTGGCCTCCTCGGGGGAGAGGGGGCCCAGGGGGTGCAGGAGCTGCCCGATGGGCCCCATGGAGCCGGCCACCAGCACCCTTTTGCCCGATTCGGCCACAGCCTCCAGGGCCAGTTGGGCAGCTCGACGGTTAAGCTCGGCTGCCCCGTAGGGGCTGTCCTTCAGCCGCAGGGGGCTGCCGCCGAAGCTATTGGTCAGGATGATCTGGGCGCCAGCCTCTATGAAGCGGTGGTGCAGGGTCTTCACCTTATGGGGCTGGGCAAATACCCAGTCCTCAGGGCGACGGCCGGGCTCCAGCCCCATGAGCTGGTAATTCGTCCCTGTGGCACCATCGGCTACCAGTACCCGGGCCGCCTTCAGGCACTCGATAAGGCTAGAGGGGCTATCGCTTTTCAAGGCTGCGCAGGTAGTCGAGATAGAACTGGAAATTCTCCAGGGGCACATTCTCCGGGATGAGGTGGTCAATCCCCGGGAAATAGCCCCCCTGGGAGATGAGGAAGGGCACCTTCTTGTCGATCTCCTCCTTGATGGCCTCCTTATCCTTGGCCAGGGCTCGTTTATCGATGTTCCCCCAGAGGATACACTGGTGGCCGAACTTCTTTCTGACCTCCACGGCGTCCATCCCGGCCTGGACCTCCAGGGGGTACATGCCGTTGACACCGCATTCTATCCATAACGGGATGAGCTCGGTGATATCGCCATCGGAGTCCACGAAGACGATGTCCACGCCGTGGCTGCGGAGGAGGTCGGTGACCTTTTTATAGTGGGGCATGAGGAACTCCCGGAACATCTGGGGGGAGATCATGGGTCCGCCCTTCCAGGCCATATCCTCCCAAAAGACGCCGAATTCTATCTGGATGTCCTTGAGGGCCCGGTGGATGATCTCGGTGGAGAAGTATTCCATATGGGCCATCATGTCCTCGACGAGCTTGGGGTCGTCGTAGAACATATAGAGAAGCCGCTCCGGCCCCATCCACTCCCGGAGCAGGCCGAAGAAGCTGCCCACCTCCATACCCACAGGGTAGTCGCGGTTGCTCAGCTTTTGGGCATAGGCGTCCCAGTCCTTGACCAGCCACCTCTCCGGGTGGTGGGGGTCGAGTCGCTTTTTGTATTGGTCCCAGTCCTGTCTGGTCTTGACCGGGTAGTCCAGCCACTGGGGCATCTTCTGGGGGTTGTCCTTGAATTCTCGGATGGTGACCCCTGCCTCGTTGATGCGGACCCTGCTTCTGTGGTCCTCCTCGAGCACCCTGGATTCGAACCTGGGGCGGACCGGGGGGATGATTGGCGGGCCATCGGAGGGGCCCAGGCCGAGGACCGATGCCTCCACATGTACCATGCCGATGCGGTCCAGGCCAAAGTACTTGTAGCGAGCTACGTTATTGGTCAAGATCTCCGCAGGCGCCCCTTCTGCCACCCAGCGCTCCATGGTCTTGTACCAGACGGGATGGGTGTAGGGCGATAGATAGAGGGCATTGGGCAGCTCGAAGCGGGCGATCCTCAGAAAACGCTCTCGGGTTGTCAACCGCGTCCTCCCTTGGCCACTGTGGTTTAGCCCCTTACAAACCTCTGGCCAGCCCACAGCCTGGAAGCAGTCCTTCTGAGCATGGCTTACCGGGGTGACGATTTTGCGCCAGCTCAAAGGGCATAGCGGCTGTATCTTATCATTGATTCCCCCTGGGGACAAGTCACCCTGTTCCAAATTGGCCGTGGTTTGATTGCCCGCTTGTCAGTATCTGGTCAATTTTGTATGATGACCTGCTGGGGGCTTAACCAGGCTAGGAGGTCGGCACCGTGAAGATGGAGCGAATTTCGGAAGTTGGGGTGGCGGTGCGGAACCTGGAGGCCACCACCAGACTATACACTCAGGTATTGGGGGCCACAGCCTCGGAGATCATGCCCGTGGACCAGTATGGCAATCGGGCCAGGGTGTGCCGCATCGGCAGCACGGACTTCCGGCTCATGGAGCCGGCCACCGAGGCCAGCCCCCTGGCTCAGATGGTGGCCAGACGCGGCGATTGCCTGCACCATGTGGGCTTCCAAGTGCCCGATGTGGAGGAGGCCATAGACTGGATGAAGCGAAACCAGGTCAGGATGATCGACGAGGCCCCCAGGGCTGAGGACGGTGTCAGGTTTGCCTTCATCCACCCCGAGCCCTTCAATAATGTGATGTACAAATTGATAGAGGGCTCATATGACCTGAAATATATCCCCGAGCCCGCTGAGCCAAGGGACATCCCCGGTCGGGTGCGGATGGAGCGGGTTCTGGAGGTGGGGGTGAACGTGCTAGACCTGGAGGCCGCCACCAGCCTTATCACCCGGGTTTTTGGCACCAAGCCCACCCCGGTGATAACCATCGATATGTATGATATGTTGATCACCATGAACCGCATCGGGGATATCGATATCGAGCTTATGGCCTCTATAACTGAGGATGGGGTCATCGCCCGCTCCATCGCCAAGATCGGCGAGGGCATGAGCCATATCGCCTTCCTGGTAGCCAACATGGATGAGGCCCTGGCCTGGATGAAGCGGAACCATATCAGGCTCATCGACGAGACGCCCAGGCACTTGGAAAATCTCAGGGTGGCCTTTGTACATCCGGAGGGCTTCAACGGCGTGATGTTTGAGCTCATCGAGGGGTTGCACCCCTGGTTTGACCACTAACTGGATGGCCTGCCGTCTTCTGGCGGTCATTCCCTGAGGTGGCAGGTATCGTTGAGGCAGAGGAGGATCGCCCCTTCGGGGTGAAGCTCTATCTGGGAGAGGGAGCCCAGGTCCAGGCGGATACGCCACCACTGAGCCCGTTCCAGCCCCAGCAGGTGACAGATGATGACCCGCAGCGAGCCGCTGTGGGCCACCACCAGCAGCCTCCCATTGGGGTGATCGCCCAGTCGGCTGAGGAAGCCCATGACCCGTCTGGCGAAGCCATTGACATCATCGCCCCCGGGGAAGGCCATCCCCAGGCTTGCGCTCAGGGATAGCTGCTTGGCCTGGGGGTAGCGTTCTCGGACCTCCTCGAAGGTCAGCCCCTCAAGCTCCCCGAAGTCGATCTCCCCCAGCTCGGGGGCAACTGCCAGCGGCAGACCGTGGGCCGAGTTGATGATTTGTGCGGTATGGTGGGCCCGCTTCAGATGGCTGGTGTAGATGGCGTCCAGCCTTTCCCCGGCCAGGCGGTCGCGGAGGTCCTGGGCCTGCCTGATGCCCAAAGGGCTCAACTCCATATCGGTGCGCCCCCAGTAACGCTGGGCACTGCTCAGCTCGGTCTCGCCATGTCTTACCAGAAATAGGCGAATTGGCATGGTTGTCTGTGGGGATGATATTCCATTTAGTGGCGAGTTGCAATAGGGGCAAGGGGGAGTTTGCTTCTGGACGCTGCTTTTGCTAACATACGGGTATGAGGATAGGCGCTTTCGATTTAAAGGAGCCCCTGCCCCAGCTCAGGGAGCCCCATGCTTTGGCCAGGCTTCGGCCCTGGGTGGATGTGGGCAGTGTGGGCAGTTTGGCCCTGGCCCGATTGGCGGAGCATCTCCACATCCAGGAGTTGGGCAGCCTGGCCCGGCCGGGGAATTTCTTCGATTTCACCCGATATCGCCCCACCCTGTACTATGCCCAGGGCCGCCGCCAGGTATCTATACCCAATACCTTTATCGGTTGGGCTAAGGGATTGGGGGACCACGACTTCATATTCTTTCATCTATTAGAACCTCACATGATGGGGGAATTATATTCGGAGTCGGTGTTGAAGGTCATGGAGAGGCTGGGGGTGAGGAGGTATTGCCTGCTGGGTGCCATATACGATATGGTGCCCCATACCAGGCCGCTTCTGATCAGTGGCAGCGCCATTGGGGTGGAGGCTCAGCGGGCCTTGGAGAGGCTGGGCATAAAGCCCAGCGGTTACCAGGGCCCCACTACCATCGCCATCCTCATCTCTCAACAGGCGCCGCAGCGGGGCATAGAGACCATGACCACTATAGTGCACCTGCCCCAGTATGCCCAGTCGGAGGAGGACCATGCTGGGGAATTATGCCTGCTGGAGTTCTTGAGCTCCCTCTATGGGTTCTCCCTCGACCTGGAGCGGGTCAGGGAAAAGGCCCAAAGGCAATATAATGAGATAAGCCTGGCCGTCGAGCGAGATCCTCGTTTTAGGGAAATGGTGAGCCAGCTGGAGAACTACTACGATGCCCGGGCCAGCAAGGCGCCGGTGGCCCCGCAGACGCCCAGGCTATCCCCTGAGATCGAGCAATTCCTCCGCGAGATCGATAAGCGCTTTGGGCAGGGTTCATAGCGGCCTATAGCTGGTTGCCCTGGAAGTCGAGGGCCTGGCGAAGCTGTTGGATGAAGCCCTGTTGCTCGGAGGGGTCTCCGGTTTCCATCAGCTGAATGAGTCGGCTGCCCACGATGACGCCGTCGGCCACCTGGGCCACCCTTTTGGCCTGTTCCGGGCCGGCGATGCCGAAGCCAACGCATAGGGGAAGACTGGACTGGGCCCTCACCCTGCTCACAAATGCCTCCAGCCCCGGGGGCAGGCGGTCTCTGGGCCCAGTGACGCCGGTGAGGGATACCAGATAGATAAACCCTCGCGACCTTTGGGCGACCTGCTGGATGCGCTCCGGACGGCTGGTGGGGGCCAGCAGATAGACTAGGTCCAGCCCATAGTTCCGGGTGGCCGTCTCTAGCTCCTGGCCCTCCTCGGGGGGCAAGTCGGGGATGATGAGGCCATCCACCCCGGAGCGGGCCGATGCTTGGCAGAAGGCGTCCACCCCG
This sequence comes from Dehalococcoides sp. JdFR-54, assembly GCA_002011475.1. GTDB lineage: Bacteria > Chloroflexota > Dehalococcoidia > JdFR-54 > JdFR-54 > JdFR-54. Next base: position 19,514 of record MTNP01000060.1, on the reverse strand, counting down.
AAGCTGAGCACTGGATTGTAGTAGGTCATAAATAGCAAAGGTATGGTCATCTGGGAGCGCAATTCCGCGGCCAGCTCCAGGCACAGCTTGGGGGTTATGCCCCTCTCCAGGGCGGTGAAACTGGCCTGTTGAATGGTGGCGCCATCAGCCAGGGGGTCGGAGAAGGGGATGCCCAGCTCCACCCCATCGCAGCCCCACCCCTCCAGGGCGGGCACTATCTCCAGGGTGGCCTCCACCGAGGGGTAGCCTACAGTCACATAGGCGATGAGGGCCTTGCGGCGGAAGGCTGCCGCCAGCCGGCTCATAGCCCCTCCCTCAGGGCCTCGGCCACGGTGTTGATGTCCTTATCGCCCCGCCCCGAGAGGTTGATAAGGATGAATTGCTCCGGGGAGAGCTGGGGTGCCAGCTGGGCGGCGTGGTAGATGGCATGGGCGGGCTCCAGGGCGGGGATGATGCCCTCGGTGGCGCACAGGAGCTGGAAGCCGTCCAGGGCCTCTCGGTCGGTGACGGCTACATAGCTGGCCCGGCCGGTCTCCCGATAATAGCAGTGCTCCGGCCCCACCCCGGGGTAGTCGAGCCCGGCGGCGATGCTGTGGGTGAGGCTGATCTGGCCCTGTTCGTCCTGTAACAGATATGATTTGGTGCCGTGGAGCACCCCCACACGCCCCCGGGCCAGGGAGGCGGAGTGCTGCCCGGTGTCCAGCCCCTTTCCGGCTGCCTCCACCCCGATGAGCTGGACCTGGGGGTCATCGACGAAGGGGTGGAAGATGCCTATGGCGTTGCTGCCCCCGCCCACGCAGGCGATGATATAATCGGGAAGGCGCCCGTAGGCGGCCAGCATCTGGTCTCGGCTCTCTTTACCCACGATGGCCTGGAAGTCGCGCACCATCCTCGGGTAGGGGTGGGGGCCAACGCAGGAGCCTAGCAAGTAATGGGTATCCTCGACATTGGTCACCCAGTCGCGGATGGCCTCGGTGATGGCCTCTTTGAGGGTGCGGCTGCCCGCCGAGACCGGGCGCACCTCTGCCCCCAAGAGCCTCATCCGAAACACATTGAGGGACTGCCGTCTCATATCCTCCTCACCCATATAGACGATGGCCTTCAGCCCCAGCTTGGCGCAGACTGCGGCGGTGGCCACCCCGTGCTGGCCGGCGCCGGTCTCGGCCACAACCCTCTTTTTGCCCATATGGAGGGCGAGGAGCCCCTGCCCCAGGGCATTGTTTATCTTATGGGCGCCGGTGTGGGCCAGGTCCTCCCGTTTGAGCAGTATCCTGGCCCCGCCCAATTGAGCCGAGAGCTTTTGGGCGGGATAGAGGGGGGTGGGGCGGCCGATATAGTCCCGACACAGCCTCTCGAATTCTGCCCAAAAGGCCGGGTCGGCGGCGGCTGTCTCATAGGCCCGGCTCAGCTCCTCGAGGGCGCCCATAAGGACCTCGGGGACGTAGCGGCCCCCGAACTCCCCGAAATAGCCTCGCTGGTCAGGTAGCTCCATACCTGCCATCATCCCCCCTTCGCCGCCCGGATAAAGGCACCAAGCTTGTGGTGATCCTTGCGACCCGGCCGTGACTCCACCCCGCTGGAGACATCCACTCCGTAGGGCCGGACCGTCTCTATTGCCTGACGCACATTGTCTGGGGTTAAGCCCCCAGAGAGGATGACTCGCCCCTGGCGGGCGGCCTGGCGGGCCAGCCCCCAGTCGAAGCCCTGTCCTGAGCCCGGTTTGGGGCCGTCTAACAGATAGGCGGCGACCCGGTAGTGGGGCATCTGGCTCAAAAAGGAGGCATCCTCTACTCGAAAGGCTTTGATGACCTTGGGCCATAGGGCCTGGCAGTATTCCGGCGTCTCCGAGCCATGAAGCTGGGCCAGGTCCAGGTGACAACTTGACATAATATCTTGGACCCTGTCCAGTTCGCTGTCCCTGAAGACCCCCACCTTGACCAGGAAAGGGGGTAGCTGGGCCACAATTTGGCGGACCTGTTCCGGGGTCACCCGCCTGGGGCTGGGGGCAAAGACGAATCCCAGGGCATCGGCGCCCAGCTCCGCCGCCGCCAGGGCATCCTCCAGATTGGTTAGGCCGCAGATTTTGACCCTTACCATGCCTCTACTAGCTCCCTCACCTTGGCCTCGGGGTCTGGGCTTCTCACCAGGGCCTCGCCCACCAGGATGGCATGGACGTGGGCTGACCTCAGGGCCTGCACATCTTCTGGGGTGGATATGCCGCTCTCGCTGACCACAATGGTTTCCTGGGGGAGGAGGGGGCGCAACCTGAGCGTGGTGGCCAAAGAGACGGTGAAATCGGCCAGATCCCGATTGTTGATGCCGATGAGCCGGGCACCGGCGGCCAGCGCCCTCTTGACCTCTGCCTCGCTGTGCACCTCCACCAGCGCTGCCATGCCCAGCTCTCGGCTTAGCTGTTCCAATGCCCTCAGCTCGTCATCGGCGAGGATGGCGGCGATGAGGAGCACGGCATCGGCCCCATAGGCCCGGGCCTCGTATACCTGATAGGCATCGAGGGTGAAGTCCTTGCGCAGCACGGGCAGCCCTGTAACCTGTCGGGCCAGGGCCAGGTCGTCCAAGCTCCCCTTGAAGTAGTCGGGCTCAGTGAGCACGGAGAGGGCGCTGGCCCCACCCCGGGCATAGGCCTGGGCCAGGGAGGCAACATCCAGGTCAGCTTTGATGTCCCCCAGAGAGGGGGAGGCCCTTTTGAGTTCGGCGATGAGGTGAAGACCGCCATTTGTTATAGCTGACTCAAAATCCCTGGGTGGCGGCGCCGCTTCGGCCCTGAGCCTCAGCCCTTTCAGGGGTGTCTGCCTCTGGCAAACTGCCAGGCGGCGGCGGGTGGAGGCCACTATCTCATCCAGGATCATCCCTCTTCGCCCCTCAGGCTCTGACTCAGTTCCACCAGCTGCCTCAATTTCTGGGAGGCAGCGCCGGTGTCAATGGCCTGGGCGGCCAGGGTTAGGCCGCTTTCCAGGTCTTCGGCCTTGCCCGCCGCCGCCAGGGCGGCGGCGGCGTTGAGCACCACTATGTCCCGCTGGGGTCCCTTTTCCCCCTGGAGCAGCCTCATGGTTATATCGGCGTTGTGCTCCACGGAACCACCCCTGAGCTGGTCGAGGCTGGCCCGGGGCAGCCCTAGCTGCACCGGGTCCAGCTCGTAGCTTTTCAGTTGCCCACCGTCCATCTCTGCAACCAGGTTGGGGCCGGTGGTGGAAAGCTCATCGAGCCCGTCAGCCCCGTGCACCACCAGGGCGTGCCTGGTGCCCAACAACCCCAGCACCCGGGCCAGGGTCTGAGCCAGGCGGGGCTCATAGACGCCCAACAATTGCACCGAGGCCGAGGCCGGGTTGGTAAGGGGCCCCAGGATGTTGAAGATGGTGCGCATCCCTATCTCTTGGCGGACGGGCGCGGCATGCTTCATAGCCGGGTGGAAACGGGGGGCGAACAGGAAGCCGATGCCCAGCTCGTCGAGGCACCGGGCCACCCCCCGCGGCCCCAGGTCTATAGCCACCCCCAAAGCTGCCAGGAGATCGGCACTGCCGCAGCGGCTGGACACGGAGCGATTGCCATGCTTGGCCACCGGCACCCCAGCGGCGGCCACCACCAGGGCAGCTATGGTGGAGACGTTGAAAGTGCCGCTGCCGTCGCCACCGGTGCCGCAGGTATCCAGGAGTTCCTCCTTTCGGCTGGGTGTGACCGGTATAGCACTGGCCCTCATCGCCCGGGCGCAGCCGGCTATCTCCTCAGCCGTCTCCCCCTTCATGCGCAGGGCGGTGACGAAGGCGCTTATCTGGCTGGGCGTGGCCTCCCCCCGCATTATCTCCCCCATTACCGCCTCGGCCTCCGCCTGGGCGAGGTTCTCATAGGCCACTAATTTGGCTATGGCCTCTCGGATCATGGCTACCTCCCTGAAGTCGCTCTGGGTCGGGCCTGCTCGGCGGCCAGCACCGCCTTCTCCAGGACCTCGATCTTCTTCAGGCTCTCCGCATATTCCCGTTCCGGCACGGAATCGGCCACGATGCCGGCACCCCCCTGAAGATAAACGGAGTTGTCCTTCATCACAATGGTGCGGATGGTGATGCAGGTGTCCATATTGCCAGTATAGCTGAAGTAGCCCACCGCCCCGGCATAGGGCCCCCGCTTTACGCCCTCTAGCTCGTCGATGATTTGCATGGCCCGAATCTTAGGCGCCCCGCTCACCGTCCCCGCCGGGAAGGCGGAGCGGAGCAGGTCGAAGGCATCCCGGCCCTCTTTGAGCTCCCCCTCCACCGAGGAGACGATATGAATGACGTGGGAATATTTCTCGATGTCCATATAAAGGGGCACCTTGACTGTGCCGAAGCGACACACCCGCCCTAAATCGTTGCGGCCCAAATCCACCAGCATCACATGCTCGGCCCGTTCCTTGGGATCAGCCAGCAGATTGGCGGCGAGCCTTTTATCGTCTTCCTCACTGCTGCCGCGGGGCCGGGTGCCGGCGATGGGCCTAGTCTCAGCCTTGCCCTCCTCCAGCTTGACCAGCATCTCCGGGGAGGAGCCGATGAGCTGGAGGGGGCCGAACTCCAGGTAGAACATATAGGGTGAGGGGTTCAGGGCGCGCAGCGCCCGGTAGATGGCGAAGGGCTGGGCCGATGTGTTGCGGCGCAGCCTCTGGGAGAGCACGACCTGGAAGGCGTCGCCGGCCAGGATGTATTCCTTGGCCCGGGCCACCGCCCGGCAGAACTCCTTCTTGGTGAAGTTGGACTCCAGGGCCGAGGCTTCCCCGGGGAGGGACGTTGGCTGGTCTGGGGGCTCTGTGGGCAGGGGTCTATCCAGAGCGGATATGATTTCCTCTATCCTGTCCACAGCCGCGGCGTAAGTGCTCTCATCATCGCCCTGGGCTGGGGCCAGGGTTACCACCTTCATCCTTTGCTGGACATGGTCGAAGATGACCACGGTATCGCTGAAGAGGAAGCAGCAGTCGGGCAGGCCCAGCTCATCGGGGGGAGGGTCAGGCAACTCCTCGAAGTAGCGCACCATATCGTAGGCCAGGTAGCCCACAGCGCCGCCGAAGAATCGGGGCAGCCCCGGGGTTCGGACTACGCTGTGTTGGCCGAGCATCTGTCGCACGAGGTGAAGCGGGTCTTGCCCCGGCCCGAGGGATATTCGCTCTAAGCCACCGCTCTGATTGAGGATGGTGGCCTGTCCGGAGGAGGACTCCAGGAGCGAAAAGGGGCGGGTGCCGATGAAGGAGTAGCGGCCGAGCTGTTCCCCCCGCTCCACGCTCTCCAGCAGGAAGGCAGGTGACCCCCCCTGGAGCTTGAGGAACACCGATACCGGTGTCTCCAGGTCGGCGGAGAGCTCCCGATACACGGGCACCATCGCCCCTGGCCCTCGGAGCCGTTTAAAGCTTTCCAGATCCGGTATATACACCCCAGTTTACCGCCCACATAAACAGAAACCCCGTCCCTTAAGGGACGGGGTCGATTCCGCGGTGCCACCCTTATTGATTGCTACAGGTATAAAACAGGGCAATCCACTCTTCTCAGGTACGGAGACAAGATGCCTTGCTCGATACCCTAGGCTCTGCTAACGGTGCCCCTCCGTCAAAGCCTACTCGGCGCGCCCTCTGGCCAAGTCTGGGACGGCCTTTGGGTTTGCAGCTCCCGAGTCCATTCACCCTCTGCGCCAGCACCGGGCTTCCACCTGCCCCCGGCTCTCTGAGCCTCGCTGGAGGGCTACTAGTCTCGTTCTCAGCCTTTTAATCTATTAAATTGTTCAATTAATTATTATACCATACTCTGAACATCAATGTCAATAAATCGAATCTATCGGTTCTATTGCATTGAGGGGTATTATAACTTATCAGTGATACACTTCGACACGGAGGGTATTTATGGCAAGGATATTGAAGGTATTAGGCAACAATTACGCATCCATTGGCCTTTTGGGGGCAGGCATTGTGATTACTTCTTACTTTGAATATTTGCTTCCATTCGGTTGGTTCCTAATCGCAGTCTGCATTTTGGGACTCATATATCGTTATCGTGATAGGGTGCTTGGTTGCCCAACAAGAAAATTGTTGATTGTAATCCCAGAACGGATAGCGATGAAAATAAGTTCAATAGAGCTATTTGCCAATGAGCTAAATATGGAAAACCCTAAAACTAGTACCTTCTTGGCAGAAAGGGAAGGTTATTATGGACTAGCAATTGAGTTAGACCTAGTTGTTACAACTCCACCTTTAAAAGTAACTCAATTGCAACTGTGCATAGGGAAAGAGATAATAAACCCTATTTCTCCATTTCTACCGCTGAAGATTAAGCGAAAAAGGGAACGACATACATTCAGATATGAAGTATCCTATGCCATTGCGGAAGGTAGCCTTGATTTTGTTTGGGAAAAGACGTGTTTATGCGCTATAATAAGGGGCCAAAAGGGCAAATTCTATTTGAAAAAATTGCCATTCCCCTCATCCTAATTTATCCTGTAGCCATCCTGGGGAGGGGCTATAAGGATGGGAAAAGGACTGGGCAAAGGATGCGATTTTGAGGGAGATACATCTTTTATATTCTCGCTGGATGCTTATCTCGATACTCTCTATGGCTGAAGCCTAGATGCAAGAGAACAATCTATCAGGGGGAATCCTGGCTTGACTATCGGGCTCGGGGCCCCGAAAATGTAGGCGGGGTTAGCGGTCAGCCTTAGCAGTTAGTAAAGGAGGTTAGCGGTCAGCCTTAGCAGTTAGTAAAGGAGGTTTTCTGAAAGTGGTGACCAAGATCGTGAAGAGCACTTGCCTGGGATGCATTTCAAGCTGCGGGGTTATTTGCGAGGTTGAAGACAACAGGATTGTGAAGATGAAGGGTGACCCAGAGCACCGCCTTACTCGAGGATATATTTGTCCCAGAGGCTCGGCCACCGAGGAGATCAGGTCACACCCCGAGCGTTTGCGCTATCCTTTGAGAAGGGCAGGCAATAAGGGGGAAGGCAAGTGGAAGCGGATCTCCTGGGATGAAGCCATAGACGAAATAGCGGGCAGGCTCTCCGAGGTCAAGGCGAAGTACGGTGCGGAGTCGTTCGTCCTCAATATCGGATTTGTGGGGGTTCTTTCGGGGCTTGACCCCGATATAGGCCGGTTCTTGCATTTGTTCGGTTCGCCCAATCGATTTGTGGTCTTGCATATCTGTGCCATGCCAGCCCATGTGGCGGGGATATATACCTGCGGATTCTCCCTCTTATCTGGTGTGGACTTCAGGAACTCCAGGTGCATAATGATATGGGGAGCAGATATGGATGTCGCCTGGCGCGGGCTTTATCACGCCGATATTCAGGAAGCGGTGCGTGGTGGAGCGAAGCTGATCGTGATCGACCCCAGGCAGACCCCATTGGCAGCAAAGGCAGATGAATGGCTACAGGTGAGGCCGGGGACCGACTGCGCCCTGGCCCTGGGAATGCTCAACGTGATCATCAATGAAGGCCTATATGACCGGGAGTTCGTGGAAAAGTGGACCTTTGGCTTTGATAGATTGCGGCAGCACGTCCAGCAATATCCCCCGCAGAGGGTGGCTGAAATCACCTGGGTCCCGGAAGCAAGCATAAGGCAGGCGGCTCGCCTCTATGCGCAGAATAGGCCTGCCTGCATCGGCTCGGGGGCCGGAGGGGTAACCCATAACACCAATGCCTTTCAAGCCCACCGAGCTATCTCTCTCCTGCCGGCGATAACGGGTAACCTGGATGTACCTGGCGGTCATGTAAGCTATATACCCCTCCTTCGGGAAAGGGGGACCATGGCTGCCCAGTATGACCGCCCCTTTGGCAAGCTGAGCGCGGAGCAGATAGGGAAGCGGCTGGGGGTGGGCGCCTTCGGGGTGTTAATGCACCAGGGCTATTTTATTGCCCATCCCTCCGGAGTATGGCCGGCTATAACGGAGGGCAAGCCCTATCCTGTTAAAGCTATGCTGGGGATAGCAGCCAACCCAGTTGTTTCCGCCGAGGATGCCAAAATCGTCAGGGAGGCGCTGCTGAAGCTGGATTTCTTTGCCGTCTCGGATCTCTTTATGACCCCCACTGCTGAGGTCGCTGATATCGTGCTTCCGGCGGCGCACTGGTCAGAGAGGGATGAGATCGTAGACGCCTATACCAGGAACTACATCTTCTGTCATCGCAAGATCGTAGATCCGCCCGAGGAATGCCGGGAAGACAAGGAGATACTGATCGAGCTTGCCAAAAAGTTGGGGATGGAAGAATACTGGAAGTCGGTGGAGGAATCCCTCGATTACCGTCTGGCACGGGTGGGCATAACCCTCGAGGAGTTTAAGGAAAGGGGCATGGTTGAGGGCCCTGTAGAATACAGGAAGCACGAGAGGTTTGGGGGATTCAGGACCGGTTCGAGCAAGGTTGACCTGTATTCCGAGACATTGGAGAAGCTGGGCTACGATCCTATACCAGTTCATCGTGAGCCCCCGGAGAGTCCGCTGAGCACGCCAGAGCTGGCAAGGGAATATCCGCTTATCCTGGTCACTGGGGTTAAGGAGCTAGCCTATTTCCACTCCGCCTATCGTAATATACCGACCCTCCACAGGATGTCCCCCGAGCCCTTGGTCGAAATCCATCCGGATACCGCTAAAGAGCTGGATATCGAGGAGGGTGACTGGGTGCAGATCGAAACACCCCGGGGAAGCATAAAGCATAAAGCTAAGCTCAGCAACGGGATACACCCAAAGGTGGTGGTTACCCCTCATGGCTGGTGGTATGGATATAAGGACGGCTGGAAGGAAGTGAATGTCAATATCCTGACCGGGGGCGAGCATTATGACCCACAAGTGGGAAGTGCGGCACTGAAAGGGGTCCTCTGCCACCTGAAGAAGGCGGAAAGCCCTCCAAGCTGACTAAGCCCTCCCTTTTTGCGGCTATTCCGGCCCCTGGGACAGAACTTCCTCTACAGGCAGACCTCGAGGGGCTATCCTTGCCTCTGAGTCGATTAGCTGCTAAAATAGAATCGACAACAGAAATATAGATGCCTTCCGGCTAAAGACAAAGTCGCTTATTTAGGCCTTGCAATCCTGCAAAGCCTTTGTAGGGCTTTGTAGGATTTTTATTTTAAAGGGAGGTGAGGGGCTTGAAAGGGAAGATAAAGGGGCTCGTCTGGGAACGAGGTTTCGGCTTCATCATCGCTGAAAATGGCAAGGAGGTCTTCTTTCACCGCTCCGCCTTAGCTGGAGGGGATTTTGATGCCCTGGAGAAGGGCACCAGTGTGGAGTTCGACCTGGAGAGAGGGCCTAAGGGGCCTCGGGCAATGAATGTAAGGGCAGAAAGAATCAAGTGAAATAAGGGGGTAACATGTTAAAGGTGACGGCACTGGCTGCGGAAAAACTGAAGGAGGCTATTCAGGCTCGGACGACAGACCCTGAGTTGGGCATTAGGCTTATCCCTTCCCCCTCGAAGCCAAACCGTTTGGAGATGACATTGGACAGGGAGAAGGAAGGGGACCAAGTGGTGGAAAGCGAGGGGGTGAAGATCTTGCTCCTCAGCCCCGAACTGGCCCCGGCGCTGGAGGGAATGATCATTGATTGTCAGGAAACGCCCCAAGGGGTGCGCTTCACCATATCGGAATCTGCTCCTGGCACATAAGCCTGAAGCCATCCCCCGCTAAGCTGCTGCCGACCTTGGCCTTATTTGGCGGCCATGGCCGTTAGCAGCTTAGCGGCTCGGGTGGGGTTGAAGATCCCGCAAACGCACTGTTTAGCCATCTCTTTGGCGGCATCCTCAGCGCTCTTCCTGCCCTTTTTGACCTCTTCGGCCAGGAAGTTGACCAGGCTGGAGGACACCATGCCGTGACCGCACATCGTGGTGACCTCCAAGACCTCCTCGGAAGGCAGCTTCTCCGTCTTGCCCCATATCCCCAGGGAGTAATTCACGGTATGGCGCTTCAGCCCTGCCTTGTGGCAGCACTCGCTGACAGCCTTGAAGAGGCCGCTCACCACCACCGACATCCCCAATTCGGCCTCCTTGAGTTCCTTGAGGACTTCGGCCACGGTCTGGGGATCGACGAATACGGCGTGGGCCACCTCCCTGGCATTGGCCATGATGGTCTCCGGTTCCGCGCTATACATGTTCCCCAATACTATGCTGCCGATGTTTACCGGGTTGTGGCCCCAGGCGATGCGCAGAAACTCTTGCAACTTGGCGGGAGAGCCCTCCTCATTTATGCCCTTGGCCGGTATGCATAGCAACACATAGTCATCGCTCAGGTTCTCCACAGTCCCTTTGCGGTGTAGGGTATGGGTCATCAGTCTCCTCCTTCGGCCAGGGGACGGCCTAGACCGACATTGTTCTTCCCATTGATGGAGGGGGGGATGCCTATCTCGGTGAGGATCCTTTCCGCCGGCACCGAGTCGTCGGGCTCAACCCGGTTGATGAAGTCGACACTGAAGACGGTATCGATTTCCTTGGCCGCTTCTTTCAAGGCCCCTAGGACGGCCGGGGCCTTCTCTAGGGGAAAGCGGCACTCGATTATGGCCGACAGCACCTTCTCGTTGAGCACCTCATCGTTTATCTTGCCCGTAGACTGATCGACCATAAGGCGGGTAACCGGGTTCATGGGCTCGAACTCGACTCCTGCTTTTGCCAGGGCTTGAGCCACTTTGTCCACATCGCGGAAGCGAGTGCCGATGCCGGGCCGGCCAAACTCGACCCCCAGGCCAGCCCACCCCCGCTTAAATCTGCCCGTAACCTCGTTGGTCTTCATCTCCTCGGTGCCACGCCCGGCTATCCGGGTTTCCTTATGCACGGTGAGGGGATTGGAGAAGGTGGCGCGCAGGGAACGGGGCCAGGGTGCGGCCTCCTCGATGAAACAGTCGCTGGGGCAGACGCCCGACCTGAGACACACCCCACAGTCGACACATTCCTCCTGGTCAATTACAGCCACATCATCCATGCTGATGGCCCCCATGGGGCAGTAAGGCAAGCATAGCTCACAAGCGATACAGGTTTCCGAATCGATCCTCATAATACCCCCTTTCCGATCCTATTAGCCAAAGGTCATCGACCTATTATGATGCCCGGAAGCCACAAAATCAGGTCCGGGAATATAACCACCAAAGTCAATCCGACTAGTATGAGGCCCACGAAGGGAACGATGCCTCTAATTATATCTCCCATAGTTACTTCCGGGGGGGCAACGCTCTTCAGATAGAAAATAGCATGGGCCACAGGCGGTGTCAGGAAGGAGGTCTGATACATGACAATGACGCACATAGCGAACCAGATGGGATCCATGCCGAGCTCAGCAGCCACGGGCGTGAACAGAGGGACGATGATGAAAATCGAGCCTATCCACTCCATGAGCATGCCCAGGAAGAACACGATGATCATCACCAGGCTAAAGGCACCCCATTTGCCTCCGGGCGCTGCCAGCAGAAGTTCGGTTATGACCTTGCCGCCCCCAAGGTGCATGAAAACGCCGCTGAATATCCCGATCCCTATCACCAGCATTGCAATGAAGCAGGTGACTCGCATAGTTCCGATTATTGTTTCTTTAAGGGTTTGCCAGTTGAACTTGCGGTAGCTGGCGGCAACGAGGCAGGAGGCAAAGGCACCCATGGCGGCGGCCTCAGTGGGGGTTGCGATTCCCGCGAAAATGGTACCCAACACTGCTAAGATGAGGAAGATAGGCGGCAGAAGCCGGGTGAAGGTATGGACTACCTTGACGCGAGTAGGAACGGCTCGTCTCTCCTCAAGCGGCAAGGGAGGGCCCAGTTTAGGGTTGAAATAGCATCTGCCCAAGACATAAAGTTGGTACAGGGCTGATAGGACAAGGCCGGGGACGATAGCCGCGGCGAAGAGCTTTGCCACTGATAGGGCAGCTAGGGAGCCGTAGATGACGATCATTATGCTGGGCGGGATGAGGATGCCCAGGGTGCCACCGGCACAGACAGCCCCGCTGGCTAGGGACTTATTATAGCCTCGACCCAACATGCTGGGCATGGCCAGGAGCCCGATGGTGACCACTGAGGCCCCGATGATGCCGGTGGCAGCGGCGAAGAGGGTGGCGATGAGGATGGTGGTTAGCAGCAACCCGCCCCTCAGGCCTCCCAAGATCACGTGTAAGGTGGCGTAGAGCCTCTCGGCGCAGCCAGACCTCCCCAGCATCATCCCCATAAACACGAACATGGGGGCCGCCAGCAGGACATAGTTGGTCATCACCGCGTAGGTGCGGTTGAGAGCCATGCCAAAAACCCCTGGCCCCATGAGGACCAGCCCCACGGCGAAGCCCACGCCCGCCATGATAAAGGCAATGGGATAGCCTGACATTATCCCCAGGAATAAGAGCCCCAACATTAGCGCGGTGACTACCCCTGGACTTACATCCAGCATGGCTTCTCCCCCTTGAATACAGTTCCCAAATTACGGATGAAGTCCGCCACCATCGCCAGAAGCAGCAGCAGAAAGGCCACCGGCATCATGGTCTTGAAGGGGTAGATGATGGGCCTCCAGTAGCTATCCGAGCTTCGTTCGTGGGTCGCCCACGACAACCACAGCCAGTCCACCATCCGATCCAAGGCGAGAATCCATAGCGGGAAAAAAATGATGAGCGTTAGCACTATATCTATGATCGCCTGCCGTCGGGGCGAAAAATTTCGATAGATTAGGTCCATCCTGATATGCGCTTTATGTTTAAGAACCCAGGCTAGCCCCAACACAAACAGGGTACCACCCAGATAGCGCGCGATTTCGAAGGCCCACGCTGTGGGGGAATTGAATACATACCTCAGTATGACTTCGTAAACTTGGGTCACGATGAGGGGTATCACCAGCAGGGCAGCAAGCCAACCCGACCACTCGGTGACGAGGTCGATAGCCCTGAGGCCATAGCCGATAACTCGCATAACCCCTCCCTTGGAGGAATCCCCCGCGGAGCGGGGGCATTCCTCCTATTGCAGTCTATGCAGTGCTCGGCACCTTGGGCAACTAGTAATACATGTAGTTTTGCCAGTAGTTCCAGAGTTCTTCAAATTCCCGCTGGCTTTCGAGCACCTTGGCGAAGAAGGGATCTTCAGCAGCCTTCTCGTCATAGAGTCTGTTGGCTGCCTCCCTCAGCTCCTGCCGCATCTCCTGGGGAGCAATGACCACCTCGGTGGTTGGGTCGTCAACAAAGACCTTGAGCGCCGCCGCATCATCTAATACCATTCCGCCGAACTCTTTGAGGGTAGTGGCCTTTGTGCAGGCATCAAAGAGGGCCTGCAGGTCGGAGGGCAGGGCCTCCCAGCGGTCCTTGTTGATCGCCACACACAGCACAGTGGCGGGCTGGTGCATGCCGGGCACGATCACATATTCGCAGATGTCATTAAATGCCAGCTTCAGGTCGGTGGCGGGAGTGCTATACTCGCCGGCATCGATCACCCCCCTCTCTAGAGCAGGGTAGACCTCGGCGCCGGCCAGCGTCACTACAGAGGCGCCCAGGTACTTGCTCAGGATCTCGCCCCAGAAGCCTTTGGTCCTGAACTTCAGACCTTTGAAGTCTTCCAGACTGGTGATCTTCTTGTGAGACCAGCAGAAGTCCTCAGGCGTTTGAATCGCGCCCACACCGACAAAGCCGAAGTTATACTTTTCGTACATCTCGGCAAGCAATTCGAGACCGCCGCCCCACTCGTACCAGCCGACCCACTGCAGGTAGTTGAAGCCCATGGGCTTTGCGGAGAACAGGGGCGCAGCCGGTGTCTTGCCAACCCAGGTGTGGGCGGTGAAGTGCATCAAATCCACGGTCCCGTCATGCGTGGCATCAAAGCACTCCTTAGGGCCGACAATAGCACCACCGGGGTAGCTCTCAATCACCAGCCTACCGCCACTGGTCTCGGTGACCAGCCTAGCCAGGCTGTCAGCCGCGATTTGACCTGCGCTGCCCACCGGCCAGGGAGAAACCATGATCCACTTGACGGGCTCCATCACACCAGTGATGGTGACCGTCTCCTTTACGGTTTTGGTGGTGGTCTTGGTTTCGGTCACGGTGACCGGGGCCTCGGGAGCTGCGGTCACCGTCTCGGTTATTGTGACTGCAGCCGCTGTCTTGGTTACAGTCTCGGTTACAGTGATCTCTTTGGCGCAAGCAGCTGCCACCATACTACCGCCTAATACCACCGCCAGCAGAACAAATAATAAATTTGTTCTCATCCTTTGTTAACCTCCTCCGTTAACCTCCTCAGGATTCTAGATTTCGGTTCGTTTCCTATCTTACTCGATATTACCTCCTTTCTGGGGGGATTCATATACCCCCTGTTTGCTTCGTCGCCCGTGATACCACTTTAGACCCTTTCACAATACAGCCATGACCCACAAAGTTGCTAGAAGGCACTCCCTGCGGTAACTCCACTTGCCCCTTGCTACCTAAGCCAATAACGAACCTTTGTCGCTTCCGGTGACTATGGCTTCAGTGATCTGAGGAAAACCCGACTGCGGCCTCCACCCTGGCAGTGTAGAGTCACTTCCCGCAACGGTTCACACATCGCTTCTGCTACGCGATAAGCCTCCTCCTACCCATCCTGTTCCCTCGTTGGCGGAAGTAAAAACAATATACACAAATCGGTTACTTTATCAAGGGGGGTTGAGATGTGCTTTCGGCACCCAAAAGTTGTCTAATTGCTTGTTCCTTATGTATAGATACTTCCTAGCATATAATTTAGGGTAGTCAGTGCAACCTATATTGGGGAGAACCATCGACGGGGCTGTCCAAAGGTGCCGAAAAAGGAGCTTGCTTTCCGGCAGTGGTCAAAGCTATAATGGGCCAAACATCAGGAGCTCAGATCTTCCCGCCGGGGGTCCAGATGGGTGAACTGATGCGGGGCGAGGTCAAGCCGACATTGCCCGGGTTGCCTTGAGCAAGCCTTCAGAATCGACTTTTTCAGAAAAACAGGCGATTGATTCCTAATTGATTACCAAGCCTAACCGGGAGGTGGTGATCATGGGCAGAATCAAGAAGCTGTTCTCAATCGTTGTGGTGACGGCGATGCTTATTGCTATACCGGGGATAGCCGATGCCCAAGATGGGCAGAAAAAGGAGATAACAGGTGAGGTATCGGGACGAGTTACTGAGATGGGCAACGATCAAAAGGTTGTGGGGGACGTGGTTGAGCTCAGCCCCGGTGATCTTAATTCAGGCTCGGTTTGCTACGTCTTTGCCCTGCCTTCGGGGTACACCTATACCTCGCTGACATTGAAGTTTCGCGCCGACGCGACATGGATGTGGCCGGACCCGGCCCCCAAGATCGAAGCCTACATCTGGGGACAGGACGCTTGGGAGACCATTGTTGAGCTGAGAAAGGGGTGGAAAGACTACGAACATAAGCTGGACCGCGATAAGTTCTTGTCCCAGGATGGGCAGGTAAAAATCCGCGCCTTCGCCGGCGCTTTGGCTTGGGCCAAGATTGAGGGGATGAAGCTGAAATATACAGGCTTCAAACCGCTTGAGGTCAGGGAACTAGGACCGTCTCTTTTTCAATATCAGTGGCATGATCATGGTGGCAAGCCCTTCCCCCTGGGCTGGGCTACCATATGGACTGTCTCATCATCGCAGTCCGCTGACGGACAGGGTCGGGTTCACGCATCGGCTGGAGCTGCCCTCGTCCTGGGGGCTGCCCCGGCTTATGCTTACCTCGGGGTCGGAGGCGAATTCACGCCAAAGTGCACCGGCACCTACCGCGTTGCCTGGAAATATAAGCTCAGAGGTTCGGCCCAGGCCACTGCCATCGGCCTCTTTGGTGGAGTGTTCGACCCCCAAGACCTGGCTGAAGAGGTTCTTGAATGGGTGAAAGACGAGCTAAATCTGCCTGACCCCGACCAGGCTTTTAAAAGCTTTTTAGAAGGGCTAGGCGTTCCTGTGCCCTTAGAAGATGTCCCTACCGATCCCATAAGCGTCATGAAATTCATTATTGAGAAAATTTTCGGCGCCAGTATAGCCGCTTCGAGCCTGGTGGTGACGGGGAAAGTGGATAATACATCGGCCAAGCGCGTTCATTTCGACCAGAAGACCGGGACCGAGGTCTTTATTTACTGGAACAAGAGCGATGAATTCGACGGCACGTTTATCCTTTCCACATTAGTGGACTTGGAGAAAGATAAGCCATGCCAGTGGCAATTTCGAGTCGATGCCGAGGCTTCGGCCCTGGCCTGGTTTGAGTCCTCGGGGACGGCCACCGCCGAAGCCAATGTGGAGCTTATCAGCGTCAAGTTCGAGTGCCTGGAGCGGGAGAATCGGGCCCCGGAGACTTACCTTATAGAATATCCCTCGCGGGTGGTCGGCTCAGAGGAGACGATAACCTTTAGGTGGGAGGGAACAGACGATTTAGCTATCGAGGGATACCACCATTGCTTGCAGCAATACGATGAGGCGTCAGGCGAGTGGACGCCCTACAAGGATTGGACATATGTAAGTTATACCGAAACAAAAACAAAATACGTGAACTTGCCTCCTAATAAGTTCTACCGCTTCATGGTGACAGCGTGGGACGGGGATTTGGTGGACGAGACCCCGGCATTCTGCGTGTTCCGAGTATTGCCGCCCCCGAAGCTCCAGGTGGAGCCCCAAACCATTGAACTTGGCACCCTGTATACTGCGATGGTTTACTCTGCACCTCTGGAGATCAAAAACCTCAACTTCCCCTCTCTGCCACCCCTTCGCTGGAAAATCTCCACCGATAAGGAATGGCTGGATACAATCCCCACCAGCGGTTGGTGGCAAACAGGTCCTCCGCTGGACGCCAAAGTGCTTATACATACAACGAGGCTGGAACCCACAGATGAGCCCCTTGAGGGCACAATCACGATTATCGGCAACAGCGGGCAGAAGGAAGTGACAGTCGATTCCGAGAAGTTCTACCAGACAGAGATCACGATCAGGATAGAAAAGGTGGTCAAAATGCCCACCAGTATAGCCCTTCATCCTGACAAGTTTGAGGCTCACTCCGGGGAAAGGGTGAGGTTCCTCGCTATTCTATCAGACCACTTCGGCCGCCCTATCCCGGGTCAGACACTACAGTGGGAGGCTACAGAGGGCTTCTTTGGCGCTGGTTGGCCGATGACTGATAACCTGGGGAGAATGGAGATCACTTACATTCCTCCAACGAAGGAGAAGCCGGAGGAGAAACCTGAAGGGGAGCAGCCGCCTGAGGAGGAACAGCCGGCCGAGGATGAACAGCCGCCTGAGGATGAGCAACCTCCTGATGGGGGACAGCCAGGTTGGGGGGAGCCAGGTGGGGGAGGGATGTGGTCTTGGCTGGCGGGATATGGAGAAAGCCACGTATCGCTTTCCACCCAGGCCGATGATTGGATGGGAGATGGGGAGATGGGGGACGGTCAGCAGCCCGGCGACGGGGAGCAGCCCGGTGATGGGGAGCAACCAAGTGATGAAGAGCAGCCCAGTGATGGGGAACAGCCCGGCGACGGGGAGCAGCCAGACACCGGAGAGGAAACGCAAAAAAGGGTGACCATCACCGTTTCCTTCTCTGGAGGCTCTCAGTATGAGCCGAGTACTGCCCAGTCTGAGGGCCTGGTAAAGCTGGTGGAAGAGGCTGAGGGGTATATGCTGTCGCTTGACCCTGAGGGCTTCACCGTCCTATCCGGTGATGAGCTAGACCTAAGCTGCACTCTAAGCGATGAGCAAGGCAATCCCCTGTCAGGTTATGGCATCGGCTGGGAACCTGTGTGCTGGTTTCCATTTTGGGGGGAACCGCCAAGCTGGATCGAGGAGGCAGGTCCGGGATCTGTGTGGCCTCTAAGTGACGTCACGGGCGAAGATGGGAGTACCAGCACTCGATATTCTGCCCCCCACGTCCCGCAGCCAATGAACGTTTATATCATCGTCCACGCCGGCCATCCTGATTTGGGTGAAGTTGCCCGAGCGGTCCATTATGGCGTGGTGAAGCCACCCCCCACTTTGACTATCTCCGCAGAGGATCCCGGTGGCGAACCGGTTACAGGCATCGTGGTGAAAACGAGCCTTTGGGAGGGTGTTACTGACTTCGAGGGGAAGGCATCTTCGACGATGGAGCTCGGGGACTTTGCGGTGGAAGTAGTATCGCCATCCCCACCTTCACAGGGGGTGAGATACGTCTTCAGCCGCTGGGCCGATGGCAACACTGATAATCCCAGAACCATATCTATGTCATTTGCAGATGCCAATTACACCGTTACAGTGGAGAGAGAGTTCTATACAGACATCCAGGTCAACCCCCAAGATTCAGGGAGTGTGGAGCCGGGGAGTGGCTGGTACAAGGAGGGCAGCCTGGTTTCAGCAGAGGCGAAGCCGGCAGATGGCTATTACTTCGACCATTGGACCCTCGACGACCAATACGCGGGTTCAACCAATCCATACAAGCTGAAGGTGGATAAATCCCATCGGCTTACCGCCCACTTCCAGGCCATGCCTGAAGTGGCCATATCGATTCCAGGAGATGTCAATAGGGATAACCAAATAAATATCCTTGACCTGGTCTCAGTGGCAGCGGCATTTAATGCCCAGGTGGGTGAGGACAGGTATAATCCAGATGCCGACTTTGATGACAATGGCATAATAGATGTCTTTGACCTGGTTGAAGTGGCGATTAATTTCGGAACGGGATACTAGGGGGCTAATAAACCGAAATAACGCTGCTTGCGGGACGAAGGCGGAAAGGCGCCCCTGAAGGCCCTTACAGGCTGGGCAGCTTCTCTGACCAGGGTTGTATCCTCTCCCAGGCAGCCGCTACCTGGAGCACTGTGGCCTCCTCGCCCCAGCGCCCCGCGATTTGCAGCCCGATGGGCAGGCCCTGGGTGGAGAAGCCGCAGGGGACGCTGGCTGCTGGCCATCCCGATATATTGAAGGGGGCGGTCAAGGGGAAAGCCCCCCACACCGGAGATACCTCCTGGCCATCGATGATGCGGGGTCGCTGACCTATGGGGAAGGCGGGGACGGCAGTGGTGGGGCTCAGAAGCAGGTCGTAGCTCTCGAAGACGTCGGCCAGGCGTCTGCGGAAGTGCTCTATCTGGCGCAGGGCCTGGGAATACTGGGCGAGCGTCACCCGTTGGCCGTGTTCCAGGATGGACTTGACATAAGGCATGAGCTTGTCCGCCTCCCCCGCCAGGAGATGCCCGTTGAAAGCATACTGGTCGGCCAGGGTGATCAGGTCGTAGGCGGGGAAGAATTCCCCCAGGGCTGGCCTGACCTCCTCCACCAAGCATCCCAGGGATTGGAAAGACAGGGCCGCCCTTTCGGCGATACTTCTCACCTCCGGGTTTACCCTGGCATAGCCCAGGTCAGGGCTCCAGGCCAGGCGAAGCCCTTTGACCTCCCTGTCTAGGGCTTCCAGGAGATTTGGGGGGCTTTGCCTCGTGGTGAATGGGTCACGGGGGTCAAAGCCGGCGATGATGCTCAGCAACAGGGCGCCATCGCGGACGGTCCGGGCTATGGGGCCGATGTCGCCGAAAAGCTCCATACCCCGGCGGCAGTCGTGGCTGGGCACCCGTCCGTGGCTGGGCTTCAGGCCGAAAATGCCGCAGAAGCTGGCGGG
>MTNP01000042.1 GCA_002011475.1 Dehalococcoides sp. JdFR-54 | reverse complement strand
GGGGCTGGGTGGCGAAGAACCGAGTATTAGGTTCCTCGATAAGGCCCAGGGTGGCCAGCTCCTTAAGCCCCTTTCTGATTTTGGTGAGGAGGGAGCCTGAAGCGACGGGGACTAGGGCGCAGTCGGGGGCCCTCCATCCCAGTTGCTCGGCCACCTCAAAGCCCAGGGTCTTGCTGCCCTCGGAGTAATAGGCCCGCATATTGATATTGACGAAGGCCCAGTTATACCTATCGGCTAACTCGTTGCACAGGCGGTTGACCTCGTCGTAGTTGCCCTCTACGGCTACCAGGGTGGGGGCATAGATAGCCGCCCCCAGGATCTTGCCCATCTCCAGGTCGGCGGGGATAAATACATAGGCCTCCAGTCCCGCCCTGGCGGCATGGGCGGCCACGCTACAGGCCAGGTTGCCCGTGGAGGCGCAGGCCAGGGCCCCGAAGCCGAACTCCCTGGCCTTGGTGGCGGCTACCGATACCACCCTGTCCTTGAAGGAATAGGAGGGGTTGAGGCAATCGTTCTTGATATAGAGGTTCTCCAACCCCAGCGCCCGGCCCAGGTTTTCGGCCCTGAGCAGGGGGGTGAAGCCGGTGCCGATGTCAACCACATCGTCGCTGTCCACAGGGAGCAGGTCTTTATAGCGCCACATGGTGGGCAGAGCGGAACTGATCTTCTCTCGGCTGATTGCCTGGGCCAAGGCCGCATAATCGTAGGTCACCTCCAGAGGGCCAAAGCAGAACTCACAGATATGGGCGGGGACGAGCTGGTAGTCTCGACCGCATTCACGACAGCGTAGATTTGTGGCGTAAGACATCCTCTCCCCCAAGAGTCTTAGGCGCCCCCAGCAGCGGGGAGGCCCAATCCGGTCAGGCGCTGGGCGACGGCCTGGGCCTCCTTCACTATGCCGGCGATGAGTTCCTTGACGGTGGGAATATCCTGGATAAGCCCCACCACCTGGCCACAGGCCAGAAGGGCCGTATCAAATTCGCCGGTCTCCCAGGCCTGTTTGGCCAGCTGCCCGGTTATGAGCGGGGCCAGCTGGTCAAGGGAAAGGCCCTGGGCCTCTGCCTCCAGCACCCGGCGGGCCTGCTGGTTCTTGACGACCCTGAGGGGGAAGCCGAGGGAGCGCTCCACGATCATGGTATCTGTCTCTCGGGCCTGGGCCATCCACTCCTTGAGCCTGGGATGGGCCAGGCACTCCTGGGTGGCCACAAACCGGGTGCCCATCAGAATCGCCTCTGCCCCCAGGGCCAGGGCTGCGGCCAATCCCCGGCCATCGCCAAAGCCCCCGGCAGCCACCACCGGCACCTTCAGGGTATCCACGGCCCGGGGGATGAGGACGAGGGAAGTAACCTCGCTCATCCCGGGGTGGCCACCGCCCTCAAAGCCCATTATGGCTATTATATCGGCACCCAGTTCCTGGGCATGGAGGGCGTGCTTGAGGGAGGCGGTCTTATGCAGCACCAGGGCGCCGCCCGCTTTCATCTGCTCCAGGTAGGGACTGGGGTTATTGCCCGCGGTCTCGAAAATAGTCACCCCCTCTTCCAGGGCGGCGCGGATATATTGGGAGAGGTCGATCTGTTTCAGGGTGGGCAACAGGGGGATGTTGACCCCGAAGGGTTTATCGGTGAGGTGGCGCAGCTTTCTGATCTCATCGCGGAGTTCCTCGGGGGTGGGGAAGCTGAGGCCAGACAGTATCCCCAGGGCACCGGCATTGGAGACAGCAGCGGTGAACTCAGCCCGGGAGAGCCACAGCATGCCCCCCTGGATGATGGGGTACTCGATATCTAATAGCTGGGTAACCCTGGTCTGGAACATAGCCGTCAATGCCTTCAGTTTGTAAGATTAATTGCCTAGTATATCACGGCTCCTCGGCATAAACAAGCTCCCGCTTCGGGATATCGTCTCTCCTTGACAGGAGTTGGTCAAGCGTGATAAACAATAGGCGAAAATGTGAAATGCGGTACAGGAGGCCGTGCCTTTGGATCTGGTCGATAAGATGCTGAACGGTGATCACAAGGCTCTGGCCCGACTCATCACCCTGGTGGAGAGGGGGTCGCAGGAAGTCCCTCATATTATGAGGGAGATCCACCCTCACCTGGGCAGGGCCTATTATGTGGGGATCACCGGGCCCCCTGGTGCTGGCAAGAGCACCCTGGTGGACCGTCTTACCGCGCTCATCCGGAGTCGGGGCCAGACAGTGGGCATTATTGGGGCTGACCCCTCCAGCCCCTTCACTGGGGGGGCGGTGCTGGGCGACCGGATCCGAATGCAGCAGCATTTCCTGGATGAGGGCGTCTTTATCCGCAGTATGGCCACCCGGGGCAGCCACGGTGGCCTGCCCCGTAGTGCCCTGGCCGTGGCCAAGCTCATGGATGCCGCTGGCAAGGACTTCGTGCTGGTGGAAACGATAGGGGTGGGGCAAACGGAGCTGGACATTGTGGAGACGGCGGATACCACGGTGGTGGTCCTGGTGCCCGAGGCCGGAGATTCCGTCCAGACCATGAAGGCGGGCCTGATAGAGATCGCCGACATCTTCGTGGTCAACAAGGCTGACCGGGAGGGGGCAGCCAATATGGTGGCTGAGCTATTTACCATGGTCCAGCTCTTCAGCGGCGGCAAGTGGTGGCGGCCGCCGGTCCTGGCCACCCAGGCGGTGCACAATATCGGCGTGGAGGAGCTTTTAGCCGAGATAGACAAGCATCGCCAGGCCCTGGAGGAGAGTGGCCGATTGGCCGAGCTGCGCCAGGAGCACCGACGCCTGGAGTTCCTGCACCTGGTGGGGCAGAGGGTCACCGACCGCCTGGCGGAGTTGATGCATGGCGATGGCCAACTGGCTGCCTATTTGCAGCAGGTGGAGTCCGGCGAGCTAGACCCCCACTCAGCTGCCCAGCAAATACTGGAGAACAAGGCCCTGGTGGAGGGCTGGCTCAAGTCTCTAAAGGGGCGGGAGTGACGGTTTCCGACACGGTGGAGGGCTGTAGCGTGGGGCGGTGATGGGCAAGGTAGTGTTGGTCAATTCCAATCGCATGAAGCCAGCGGTGCCCCCTCTAGGCTTGGACTACCTGGCGGATAGCTTGCGGGGCAGCGGGTATGAGGTAGATATCCTGGACCTCTGTTTTGCCCACGATGTTGAATCCGAGGTCAAGGACTATTTCGATGCCCACAGCGTGCTCGCTGTGGGCATCACCTTCCGCAATACCGATGATACCTATATGGCCAGCCAGGATTTCTTCGTGCCCGGGCTCAAATCCATCGTAGACATCGTCAGGGCGGAGACGGAGGCGCCCATCATCCTGGGCGGGGCTGGCTTTTCCATCATGCCCGAGGTTATTTTGGAGTATTGCGGGCTGGACTGGGGCCTGTGGGGCGAGGGGGACTATTCGCTGCCGCTGCTTTTACATAAGATCAGCGCTGGGGAGGAGTGGCGGGATGTCCCGGGTTTGGTGTATCGGGAGGGAGGGGTTTTTCGGCGTAACCCCCCTCGCTATGTCGACCTTTATCCCGCACCGCCCCCGGCCCGAGATGCCATCGATAACCCCCGCTATTTCCGGGAGGGGGGCCAGGGCAGCATCGAGGCCAAGCGGGGCTGCCCCAAGGGCTGTATTTATTGCGCCGACCCTGTAAGCAAAGGGCGCAAGCTGAGATTACGCTCCCCGAAAAGCGTGGTCGATGAAATAGAGTTGCTCCTGAGCCAGGGGATAGACCATCTCCATTTCTGCGACAGCGAGTTCAATCTGCCACCGGAGCATGCCCAGGATATCTGCCAGGAGATGATCAGCCGGGGATTGGGTGATAGGGTAAGGTGGTATGCCTACGCCAGTCCTGGGCCCTTCTCCGACGAGCTGGCCCAGCTTTTCCTGAAGGCAGGCTGTGCCGGCCTCGACTTCGGGGTGGATAGCGGCAGCGACCTCATGCTGCGCAATCTGGGCCGGGACTTCACCCCCGAGGACATCGCCAGGACCGCTGCCATTTGCCACCGCCAGGGACTGGTCTTTATGTATGACCTGCTCCTGGGAGGACCTGGGGAGACGGAGGCAACCCTGAGGGAGACGGTGGAGCTGATGAAGCGCCTGTCCCCATCTCGGGTGGGCGCCACCCTGGGGGTGAGGGTCTTCCCCTATACTAGATTAGCGGAATGGCTTACCGACCAGGGCCCTGTGGAGAATAACCCCAACTTGCGGGGCAGCGTCCAGGGCAATCAAGACTTTATGGCCCCCGTCTTCTATCTATCCTCGTCCCTGGGTCCTGACCCGGTGGGCCGCCTCTGTGAGCTGGTGGGTGGCGACCAACGCTTCTTCCTGGGCTCTCGAGAGGCGGATGACCAGAATTATAACTATAATGACAATGCCGTGCTCATGGAGGCCATCCGGGCTGGCTATAGGGGAGCTTATTGGGATATCCTGAGGCGCCTGGTCGAGGAGGGAAAACGCCTGTGAGGGCTTATCATTGCCGGCCACAGTCTGTTCGGCTTAGGTCGTGATGGCCAGGCGATACGATGTCATAATTGTGGGTGGGGGACCGGCTGGGCTCTTCGCTGCCCTGGAGCTGTGCCAGCATGATGGGCTGGATGTCCTGCTCCTGGAGAAGGGCAAAGACCTGGACGGCCGCATTTGTCCCCTTTCCCCGGAGATGCCCGTCTGTCCGCCGTGCATACCCTGTGCCCAGGTGAGTGGGCTGGGGGGTGCCGGAGCCTTCAGCGATGGCAAGCTAACCCTTTCCCCCCTGGTGGGCGGTCGCCTCAAAGATATCTTGGGGCTGGAGGGAACCCAGGAGCTGATTGACTATGTGGAGGCGGCCTATCTCCGCTTCGGGGCCCAGGACAGGGTCTACGGGGTGGGGGAGGAGGTGGAGGAGCTGAGTCGCCGGGCCAGTCTGGCTGAACTGCGGCTGATTCCGGTGAGGCTTCGTCACCTGGGCACAGACTGCTCCCGGCGGGTGCTCAAGGCCCTGCGAGACTATTTGCTGCCCCGCCTGGAGCTCAGACTGGAGACGGTGGTCAACGAAATCCTGATCCAGGATGGTAAGGCGGTGGGCGTAATGACCAGCCAGGGGGAGCGATGGGATTGTCGCTATCTCATCGTGGCCCCAGGACGGGAGGGCTCTGACTGGCTGGTCCAGGAGGCACAGCGTTTAGGTCTCACCTTGCGGATCAACCCGGTGGATGTGGGGGTAAGGGTGGAGGTGCCGGCCCCGGTCATGGCCGAGCTTACCGACGCCCTCTATGAATCGAAGCTGGAGTTCTTCTCCAGGAGCTTTGACGACCGGATCCGGACTTTCTGCATGTGCCCCCTGGGCGAGGTGACTATGGAATCCAGCGGCGGCAACGACCCGGTAATCACGGTCAACGGTCATAGCTATGCTGACCGCAAGACCAGTAATACCAACTTCGCCCTCCTGGTGAGCACTACCTTCACCGAGCCCTTCCGGGAACCCATCGCCTATGGAAAATACCTGGCCCGATTGGCCAACCTCCTGAGCGGCGGGGTGCTGGTGCAGCGCCTGGGCGATCTCCTCAAGGGCCAGCGCTCCACCCCCGCCCGGCTGGAGCGGGGGGTGGTCACGCCCAGCCTGAAGAGCGCCGCCCCTGGAGACCTGAGCTTTGTGCTCCCTTATCGCTATCTCCAGGGTATTGTGGAGATGCTCCAGGCTATGGATAAGCTGGCCCCGGGCGTGGCCTCCCAGCATACCCTCCTCTATGGCGTAGAGGTAAAGTTCTACTCCTCTCGCCTCGAACTGACCCCTAACCTGGAGACAGAGATAGGCAACCTCTTTGCCTGTGGCGACGGTGCCGGGGTCACCCGGGGCCTGGTGCAGGCCTCGGCCTCAGGGGTGGTGGCCGCCAGAGAGGTGTTGCGGAGACTGGGAAGCCGACCTGAGGGCTAGGCCTGCCATGAGTGCCCGTCCCAAGGGCAATTACTGGGGCCTGGACCTCACCTCGTCTCAAGCAAGGCCCAGTGCCTGCGTGGGCCTGGATGATGACCTGGACTTGACCTTTCTGGGCTTTCTGGCCAGCGATGCCGATATCATGGCCGAGGCCCAGGCCCACCACCCCACCATCCTGGCCATAGATGCCCCCTTGACCCTGCCCCTGGGCCTGTGCTGTCTGGAGGAGTCCTGCGCCTGCCAGCCCCTCTCGGGGACTAAGGGGAGAGGCTGCGAGCGGGAGCTGGTCAGACTGGGTATCCCCTGCTACTTCACCACCAAGCGTTCCATCATCAAGAGGATGGTATATCGGGCTATCGGCCTGGGGCGGGAGCTCGCTTGCCTGGGGGTGACGGTCATCGAGGTCTATCCTTATGCCACCAAGGTCTGCCTTTGGGGCAGGCCTATCCCTCAGAAGACTAAAGCGGAGGGCCTGGTTTTTCTCAGGGAGCGCCTGGCAGGGCTTGTGCCTGCTCTTCGACCCTACCTGGACCGCCTCGGCCATGACCTGTGCGATGCCGCTCTGGCTGCCTATACCGCCTTTCTGTACAGCCGGAGCAGAACCAGGGCCATTGGCGACGAGGCCGGGGTTATTCACATCCCCGAGGAGCGGCTTGACACTTCAGGCCGTCACCGCTAAAATAAACAGGCAAACCTTGGGCACGGTTGGTGAGGCAGATCATCCACCGATGGAGGGAGGAGATGCTATGTGGTTCACGTAGTCGCTGATGAGAACGAGAGCATCGATAGTCTGCTCAAACGGTTCAACAAGAGGGTGCAGCAGGAAGGTATCCTCTCCGAATACAAGCGGCGGGAACACTACGAGAAGCCGAGCGTCAAGCGCAAGAAGAAAGAGGCAGCCAAAAGACGCAAGAGTGCCAAGGGCAGCTAGTTTCCCCGCAATACTCTTACAGGTTTGGGGCGAATATGAGCTTACAGGAAAGACTTAGGGAAGATTTGAAAGAAGCCATCCGCCAGGGCGATATGCCACGACGTTCTGCCATCCGTATGGTCATGGCGGCCATTACCAATGCCGAAAAGGCCCAGGGGACAACCCTGGATGACCCTGGGGTGCTGGGGATCATCGCCAAGCAAGTCAAGCAGCGCCGGGAGAGCATTGAGGCCTTCGACAAGGGGGGGCGCTCTGACCTGGTGGGGCAGGAGACAGCCGAGCTGGCAGTCCTGGAGGCTTACCTGCCTCGGCAGATGAGCCGCGATGAGATCGTGGCTGAGGCCCGGAAGGTCATCGAAGAGGTGGGGGCTCGCGGCCCTGGCGACAAGGGCAAGGTAATGCCCAAGCTCATCGCCCAGCTCAGGGGCAGGGCCGAGGGCAAAGACATCAATGCGGTGGTCACTGAGCTCCTCGGTGGCAGATGAGAGCTATTTGTCTGGCATTGTTCTGAGATGAAAACGGCCCGCCGGGGCCTGTTTTCATATATGATAGGGGTGGGATGAAGTTCGGCATCATTGTCTTCCCCGGCACCTGGAGCGATATGGACTGCCACCACGCCTTGGGCATCGTCCTGGGGCAGAGAGTGGATTATATCTGGCATAAGGACACCGACCTCTCCGGCTACGACTGCGTCATCCTCCCCGGCGGCTTCTCCTACGGTGATTACCTCCGCGCCGGGGCCATCGCCCGTTTCTCCCCGGTGATGGCCTCGGTGCAGCGCTTCGCCCAGGAGGGGAAACTGGTCCTGGGCATCTGCAACGGCTTTCAAATCCTGTGCGAGGCTGGGTTGCTGCCCGGGGCGCTCCTGCCCAATAACCACCTCCAGTATCGCTGCCAATGGACGTATCTCAGGGTGGAGAACAATGCCTTGCCCTTCACCTCTGGTGTCGAAAAGGGGCGGGTGCTTAAGATACCCATCTCCCACTACGATGGCAACTACTACGCCGACGAAGCAACCTTGGCAGAGCTGGAGGCCGAGGGCCGGGTGGTATTCCGCTACTGCACCCCTGAAGGTGAAGCGACCGAGGAGGCCAACCCCAACGGTGCTTTACATAATATTGCAGGGATCGTCAACAAAGGGGGGAATGTGCTGGGGATGATGCCCCACCCCGAGCGCGCCTGTGAGGAACTCCTGGGCAGCACCGATGGCAACCTGCTTTTCCTGTCCATCATCAACTCGATGTGAACAAGGGGGTGGGGAATAAAAACAATGCCCGTCTCCAAAGAGCTACTAGACGAGGTCGCTCTCTCTGAGGAAGAATACCAGCTCATCGTGGAGCGCCTGGGCCGTGAGCCCAACCACATCGAGCTGGGCCTCTTCGGCTCCCTGTGGAGCGAGCACTGCGGCTATAAGCACTCCAAGCCCCTGCTCAAGATGTTCCCTTCCCAGGGTCGCCAGGTCTTGGTGGGGCCCGGCGAGGAGAATGCCGGCGTGGTGGACATCGGCGATGGGCTATGCTTGGTGATGAAGATGGAGTCCCACAACCACCCCTCGGCTGTGGAGCCCTATCAGGGGGCAGCCACCGGGGTGGGGGGCATCGTCCGGGATATATTCACCATGGGTGCCCGACCCATCGCCTTGCTCAACTCCCTGCGCTTTGGCCCCTTGAGCCAAGCCCGCAACCGCTACCTCTTCAGCGGGGTGGTGGGGGGCATCGCTGGCTACGGCAACTGCCTGGGCATCCCTGATGTGGCCGGCGAGATCTTCTTCGACGAGTCGTATTCGGAAAACCCCCTGGTCAATGCCATGGGGGTGGGCATCGCCCATAAGGAAAGGCTGGTCAAGGCCCGTGCCTCCGGGCCCGGAAACCTGCTCATGCTGGTGGGCGCTGATACCGGCCGCGATGGGCTGCACGGCGCCTCTGGACTGGCCTCGCGCACCTTCGAGGCGGGGAAGGAGCTGCGCTCGGCGGTGCAGGTGGGCAACCCCTTCTTGGAGAAGCTGCTCCTGGAGGCCTGCCTGGAGCTGGCCCAGAGTGACTGGGTGGTGGCGCTTCAGGACCTGGGGGCGGCAGGGCTGGCCAGCGCCTCGGTGGAGTCCGCAGCCAGGGGCGGCTGCGGCATCGACCTGGATGTGCTCAAGGTGCCCCGCCGCGAGCAGGGGATGACCCCATACGAGGTGATGCTCTCAGAGTCTCAGGAGCGCATGCTGGTGGTGGTGCGGCGGGGCTATGAGGAAAAGGTCAAGGCCCTCTTCCAGCGCTGGGACCTGCGCTCCGACGTCATCGGGCAGGTCACCGACGATGGCCTGGCCCGGGTCAGGGAGGGCGAGCGGATGGTGGCCGAAGTCCCGGTGGGACTGCTCACCGACCCGCCCCTATATCGGCCCAAGGCCAGGAAACCGGCCTGGCTGAGGCGAGTCCAGGCCCTCGACTTGAAAGATATGCCTGACCTGTCGCCCCAGGAAGGCAACGATGTATTGTTGCGGCTGCTGGCCTCCCCCAACATCGCCAGCAAACACTGGGTCTATCGCCAGTATGACCATCAGGTGCAGGACAATACTGTGGTCACCCCCGGAGAGGACGCCGCAATCCTGCGCATCAAGGGCACCGGGAAGGGCATCGCCCTCACCGCCGATGGCAATGGCCGCTATTGCTACCTCGACCCCTATCAAGGCGGCAGCATCGCCGTGGCTGAGGCCGCCCGCAATCTGGTCTGTGCCGGTGCCCAGCCCCTGGCCCTCACCGACTGCCTCAACTTCGGCAACCCGGAGAAGAAGGACGTCTATTATCAGCTCAAGGAGTGCATCCGGGGCATGGCCCGGGCCTGTCGCGCCTTGAAGGTGCCGGTCCTCAGCGGCAATGTGAGCCTTTACAACGAGACCAGGGGTCAGGCCATCTATCCCACGCCAGTGGTGGGCATGGTGGGGTTGCTGGAAGATGTGACCAAGCACTGCACCAGCGCCTTTAAGGGCGAGGGCGATCTGGTTTTCCTTCTGGGAGGCGCTGAGATTGAACCTGAGGCAGCTTTGGCTGGCAGCGAATACCTGGAGCTGAGGTCAGGGAGGGTCTGCGGCAGGCCCCAGATAGACCTCCAGCTCGAAAAGAGGGTGCAGCGCTGCTGTCTTGAGGCTATCCGAAGCGGCATAATCAGGTCGGCCCACGATTGCTCCGATGGCGGCCTGGCCGTAGCCCTGGCCGAGTCGGCCATCGCCGGAGGGTTGGGCTTTTGGGGTGGGCGGTGGTGGGGCCAAGGCCAAAGAAACGATGTCGCCCTCTTCGGGGAGGGCCAGTCCCGGATCGTGGTCAGCACCAGCCCCGAGGACGCCCCCCGGCTGCGGGCTCTGGCCGGGGCTGAGCAGGTGCCCTTGCAGGAGCTGGGAAGGGTTCAGGGGCAGCATTTCATCATCGAGGGTCTCATAGATCTGCCCTTGGCCCAACTGGCAAGGGCGTGGTGGGGTGGATTAGAGGAGGCGTTAAAATCTGACCATTGACCAGGGCAGCACCTCGTCGGGACGCCACACCCGGTGGGCGTATTGCTCCACCTCCAGGTGGCAAGCTCGCAGGGCTTCTCTCCAGGCCGCTAGGGTGTTTTCCTTCATCCTGTCCAGCACCTGGGCCAGCCTATGGTCCCCTCGGGCCAACGCTCCCTGAACCTGGCTCCAGGCCACACTTTCAGCCTTGATATCTATTCCCTGGGGACGCAACCGGTCTTGGAGCAGGTCTAATCTGCGGGTGATGACCTGGGGCTGGGCCATCCCCAGGCGCTGGAAGGGAGTCCCCGCCTTGGGCACAAAGGGAGATATGTTCAGCACCAGCCGAGTCCCCGGGCTTTGCCTTCGGGTCCGATCCAGGCAGGCCTGCACCAACCTGGCTATCTCCCAGGCGTCTTCATCGGTTTCCGTGGGCAGCCCCAGCATGAAGTACAGCTTGATTTGGCGGAACCCATAGCGTGCTGCCAGTTCCACTGCCCTGAGGATGTCGTCCTCGGTTAATCCCTTCTTGATATGCTGTCTCAGCCTCTCCGAGCCCGCCTCGGGGGCCAGGCTGAGGCTCCTGGACCCGCCCTGAGCCAGCGAGGCGAGTACCCTTTCGCTGAGGGCGTCGATCCTCAAGGAGCTCAGGGAAAGCTGGGCGCCGCGCTGACCCAACCGGGTCACTATTTCCTGTATCTGGGGGTGGTCGAGGACGGCGGCCCCCACCAGCCCCAGCCGTCGGGTGAGTTTCAGGCCCGCCTCGGCCTGGGAGATGAGGTTGTCCAGGGAGCGAAGCCGCAACGGGCGAAAGGCATAGCCCGCCAGGCAGAAGGCACAGCCCCGGCCACAGCCCCGCTCCACCTCGATGAGGTACATATCGCTCAATTCGGTTTCGGCGGTGAGGATGGCAGAGGTGGTGGCAAAGGCGTCGATATCCCTGACCCATTGCCGGGCCACCGGGCGGGGAGAGGCGGGCACAAATAAGCCATCCAAAGCGGCCAGTTTGGGGAGGAGCTCAGCTCGGCGGTCTCGGATCCCCTCCCTTACCAGCTCCAGGAAACCGGGCAGGATAGCCTCCCCTTCGCCGATGGCGATGGCATCGAAGATGGGGGCCAGGGGCTGGGGGTTGGCAGCCACAGCCGGCCCGCCAGCTATCACCAAGGGATGTCGCTCATCTCTGGCCGAGGCGAACACGGGCAACCCGCTCCGTTTCAGGAGGTGCACCGCATGGAAATAGTCCAGCTCGTAGGAAAGGGAAAAGGCGAGTATAGCGAAGTCGGTCAAGGGTCTTTGGGATTCCAGGCTGATGGGCGGTGCGCCCAGGGTCTTTGGAGAGCGATGACTCAGGTCGAGAAAGGCGCGTTCGCAGACCACCTCCGGATAGCTATTGAGCAGGGCATAAAGGGTATGGAAGCCCAGGTTGGACATCCCTATATAGTAGGTGTTGGGGTAGACCAGGGCAATGGGAAGACGGCCTCCCCAGTCCTTGACCGTGCCCCCCCGCTCGGCGGCCAGTCTCTGTCTGGCCCTTTTGGTCTCAACCCAGCTCATGGCATTCGCCCTTATTATAAACGCTTTCAATCGGGGAGGTCGATTTCCTGAAAAGGGGGGCGCGGCTCTTGACAAAAGGGCTGAAGTGTGCTAGCATATTTTTGTCCCGAGTAATCAGGCTCTAGAACCCGGTGAGACGAGGGAACGAGCACAAGCTAGGCGAGAGCCGAAAGGTGCTCGGGAGGCGGGGTAGCCGGGAAAGGGGCAGGGTTACTTGGGACGTTTTTCTTATTGCTGCTTAAAAGGGGGGAGGTGAGCCATGGGGAAGCTTCTGAGCAAGAGGCTGATAGTCATAGTCTCAGCGCTGTTGGTGTTCATTTTAGCCTTTGGAATCTCCTTCGGCATAACATCTGATAGGCCAGCAGGTGGGAAGGCGCTAGGCACTGTCACGTCAAATCAAGAAATATTTGTTGACTCAGGACAGGATATGGGTTCTGGTGCTATCGCTGTAGCCATAGGCGATGTCGATAACGATGGTGATTTAGACGTAGTATTTGGAAGCGAAGACAACAACAGGGTTTACCTTAATAATGGCCAGGGAGCTTTGAGTTTTGCCAATCAATTTGAGAGCTTAAGCAACATTGAACATAGTAAGTGCCTAAAGTTAGGGGACATTGATAAAGACGGGGATTTGGATCTTGTAGAGGGGGCGCAATGTCATGAGGCTTATACCCCTGTCGTCAGAGTAGGGGTTTATGCTAATGACGGGAGTGGCAGCTATACGTTTCAAGGGGAGGTAGGTCTAACTGACAATGTGGCTCCTACCTTTTTCGATGGGTCACAATTCATTGAAGTAGCTGATGTCGATGGTGATGGTGATCTCGATTTGATAGTGTCTACTCTTGACAATCTGGAATTGTGGCTTAACAACGGGTCAGGAAGCTTTGATACCCTGAAGCAAACCTTCGTAGGTGCATCCACGAAGGATATAGCATTTGGAGACATCGATAAGGATGGAGATTTGGATTTAATCTTGGGTAACTCGGAAAACTCTCCCAACAAGGTGTTTACAAACGATGGCTCTGGAAGCTTCACGGATACAGGGCAAGCCCTTGGAAGCTCGTATACTTATAGTGTAGCAGTGGGAGATATCGATAATGACGGAGACTCGGATCTATTAGCGGCAAACATAGCTGCTCTGAATAGGGTTTATGCCAACGACGGAAACGGCGTTTTCACGCCGTGGTATAGCTTTGGTACTGAAAATGGTTACTCACATCCTGTGGTCCTTGGAGATATCGACAATGACGGCGACCTCGACATGATTACAGGCGGGGATACAACCTACGTTTACTTGAATGATGGAACAGGGCAATTTGTAGATAGCGTGCAGAGCTTGATGGGTACCTCGAGCTTGACAGGTGACATAGCTCTAGGAGATGTGGACAATGATGGAGATTTGGATTTGATAACAGCGGGAGCGGAAAACAAGCTTTACATTAATACTACCCCGATAACGGGGGACAAGATCAGCCCCCTATTCGCCAAGGCCTACAATTTGGCCATGGGGCTGGCGCCGAGCCAGGCTGTCAGTTATCTGCCCACCATGCTCGGCGAGATCATGCCTGGGGGCATCGTCATCCTCTCCGACCCTGCGGTGGAGGGCTCGGCGAAGGCCTACCAATTATTCGTGGACGGGGCCACCCTGACCAAGGATGTGACCCAGCACCTGGCCAGCGACCCCAATGTTGCAACTATAGGACTGGATGTTGAGGCGTTTCTCGACCAGGTCATCAGCCTCGGTGAGCAAGCCAACAAGCTCATAGCCGCGGGGACAATAGTTGATGTGCTGGGCCCTTCAGGCCGCCAGATCAGGAACCCCCATCTTATCAAGTGGGTCTTCCCCTTCTGGAAAGACCCTGCCTGGTATCCTCGCATGCCTGTGGAGGAGGTGGTGACTGAAACCATCCCGGTGTGGGGGGCCGCGGTAGTGGTCAAGGAGGTGAAGGGCTTCAAGCTGGAGGTGGTCAAGAAGGAAATCGAGTGGCCCCGGCCCTGGGGGGTGATATGGCACATAAAGATAACCCCGGCCCAGTTTGTGAAGACCATCTCCTATGTAAATGTATACGATTATAAGCTTGGTCAGCCCAGGGTTGTTAAGACGGTAGATAAGGAGATCATCCTGGAGGAGGAGCTGCGGGACTTCTGGTGGTTCTTCCCCCAGCCGACCGCTACCCCATATTATTGAGGAGT
Organism: Dehalococcoides sp. JdFR-54; assembly: GCA_002011475.1. Classification (GTDB taxonomy): domain Bacteria; phylum Chloroflexota; class Dehalococcoidia; order JdFR-54; family JdFR-54; genus JdFR-54. The sequence continues at coordinate 64,914 of MTNP01000042.1, read as the reverse complement.
CCTTGATACGAAGCGACAAACGCTCGCTAAGCTCGTTATAATCGGGGTTTTAAGCGCTGCGGTTGGTGCTGTGGGTGGCTGGGCTGTGGCCGAGGTGGTCGCCCCCTCCAGCCCAGCCGTAACCAGCACAGTTCAACCGCGCTTCTCTATTGCTGTAACCGGTATACCACCCTCCGCAGACGCCCCTCTCGATGTGCTGGCGCCTCCGACCCCGCCTGTGGCGCCTTCGGTCCCCGAGCCGCCTCCCACCCTTTATCGTCCCCTTGAACCATATCTTCTGGCTGGCGATCTGAGCTATGATGGCATCGTCGATGTCGCTGACCTGGCCTCGGTGGCAGCGGCATTTAATACCGTCATGGGCGACCCCGGGTATGATCTTCACGCCGACCTGAATAAAGACTTCATAATAGATATTTTTGACTTAGTCGAAGTCGGCGTTAACTATGGAAGGTCACTGCCAGGGGGCCCCTAAGCCCGGTGGCGACATTTGGCCTTGGCGCCACTTTGGCTCATGCCTCCCTTAGCTCGGGGTTGAGCACCCCGATGAAGGGCAGATTGCGGTATTCGCCCCTGTAGTCCAGCCCATAGCCCACCACAAACTGGTCCCCTATCTCAAAGCCGACATAGTCCAGGGGCACCTCGATGAGTCGGCGGACCCTCTTGTCCAGCAGGGTGCATACCCGTAAGGAAGCTGGGTCTCGGGCCCTCAGGTAGCGCAGGATATAATTCAGGGTCATCCCGGTATCGACTATATCCTCCACCATGAGCACATCCCGCCCCGAGATATTGGTGTCCAGGTCTTTGGTGATCTGGACCGCCTCCGAGTTCTCCCCATAGTAGGAGATGGCCATAAAGTCCACCGACATGGGCACGGTGATATGACGCATCAGGTCGGCCAAAAAGCAGAATACCCCCTTGAGCACACCGATGAGCAGAGGCTGCCGACCCTCATAGTCGCGAGATATGAGGCGCGCCAGTTGCCGGACGCGCCCCTGGATCTGGCTGGTGCTCAGCAACACCCGCTCTATGCCCTCTACCTTGGCCTCGCCCAGGGGCCCGTGGCCATACTTAGCCAGGAGGCGGTGGTAGTCCTTTTTATTCAAGAGCCGGATGTTGATATCGGGGTAGAGCTGCTTCAGGCGGCGCACCTTGCGATTCTTCTCCGCGGCCAACCTTGGCTTGAGGGTGGTCAGCTCCACATAGAGGTCCAGCTCCGGGAGATAGAAATCGGGGGTGAACATCTCTGACCCCTTGTCATCCTCCCAGTGCAGGGGGAAGGAGCGGGGCTCATAGACCCAATCGATGCGGTAGAAGTCCAGCAGCCGGGCGAACTCCTCTTCCGAAGGGTGAGCGAAGCTGATGGGCGCTATCGGCGAGGGTGACCGGGGCATCTGGGCACCGGTTGGAGCCGTGGGGCCGCCGGGGAGGGCCTGCTCCAGTCGCCATCGCTCCAGCACCGTAGCGCACAGGTCGGCTACGGTGGCCAGAAATTCCCTGTCCCTCCGTGAGAACTGACGCTGTTGCCGACTGTATACCCTCAGCTCAGCTATGATCTCCCCCCGATGGGTTACCGGGACACAGAGCAGGGAGGCGATGCCCGCCTTAGCGGCCGACTCCGGGTACTCCAAGCGGGTGTCGGTGGCGGCATCCAGGATGGCTACCGCTTTCCCCTCCAAGACCTCGGGGAGGCTTTTCTGGGCGTTGAGGAGCCCCTTGCGCAGATACCAGTCGCTGAGGCCGGAGGCGGCCACGGGTATCAAATATTCGCGATCGGGATCGAGGAGCAGAAGGGCGGAGCCGGCCACCTCCATGGCCCTGGCGGTTGCCTTTATCACGGAGCGGAGGGTGCCCCTGGCTGTGGTCGCCGAGCTCATGGTCTGGGCCATGTGGCGCAGGGCCTGGTAGTAACGGGTCTTCGTTTCCTTGGTCAACCTGACTTCCCCCACCTCACTGGCTGGCCTGGCTCCGGGCGGCCTGCCGTCGCCGCCACAGCCACCAGCCTATTATGGCCAGAACTATGGCCGAGCCCATGACGATGCCGGCAATTAGCTCATACTGGCCCAGGTGCTCATAGAATTGCTCCTGGCCCTTGTATATCAGGCCGCCCACCCCGATGTAGAATCCCGTCCAGGGAATGGCGGCCAGGGTGGTGGCGAGGAGGAAAGAGTGGTGTCGCATCCGGAATACCCCGGCAGCAATGGCGGTTTGGTGGATGCGAATGCCGGGGCAGAGCCGGCCCACGAAGATGGCCAGGGCACCCCGCCTCTGAAACCATTGCTCCACCCTGGCCACCCGCTCCGGGTAGAGCTTGATGAACCGGCCATACTTCATCAGCAATGGGTAACCGCCCTTCCTCGACGCTAGGTAGAGGAGGTAGGCCCCCCCCACCATGCCCACCACGGTGCATAGCAGGATGAGGGGGATGTTGGCCCGGCCAGCGAAAGCTAAGTATGAGGCGAAGATGACCATGAGGTAGTTGGGGAAGGGCATGGGTATGCCCGCCTCCGAGATGAAGAACAGCAGGAAGATAGCCATATATCCATAGGTGAGGAAATAATGGCTTACTGAGTCGGGGATGTTTTCCATAAAGCCCAATAGTTGACCTCAATATGGAATTATTGCCCGGCCTTTATCCCCCTCTTAAGCTCGGCAAGCATTGCCCCGATGGCCACCAGAAAGCCACAGATGGCCAGGAGGAGCATGGTGGAGGGCGCTGCCGGCCCTTCCCATGCTGTCCAGTTCCTCAGGGCACCCTCTATTATGGCCCAGAGCACGGCCAGAATCCCCAGGCCGCTGACAACCCCAGACACCCAGCAATAGACCGCCGTCGGAACCCGCTCTCTCATCCTCGACCTCCTCTCGGTTATTCTCAGCGCTCAGCCGCACTTGGTATAGCCGCAGGCAGGGCAGATGTGACACCCCTCCTGATAAACCAACATACTGCCACAGTCGGGACATTGCCCGGCGTTAGTGCCCATCAGCCCGTAGTCGATGCGGGCCTCTTTGGCGGTGCCCCCCTTGATATGCTTTTCCAAGACGCTGCCGATGGCATCGGCACAGGAGAGGATGGCATGGCCCTCCTCCCAGGCGATGGCAGGGCAGCGGATGCCCCGGAGGTGTTTGACGATGGAAGCTATATCTATTCCAGACCTCAGGGCCAGGGAGATGAGCCGGCTGGTGGCCTCTAGCTGCGCCGAGGCACAGCCCCCGGCCTTGCCCAGATGGGTGAAGACCTCGCAGATGCCCTGCTCGTCAAAGTTCACCGTGATGTAGATATTGCCACAGCCGGTGGTCAGCTTCTCGGTAATGCCTCGGGTCACCTTGGCTCGCTGTCTCGGGGTGAGCTTGGCCTCTTCGGCCGTCTCTGGCCTGGCCTCCCCGTCGCCCAGGCTGAGCACCTGGCGGTCACGGCTGCGGTCCCGGTAGATGGTTATGCCTTTGAGCCCCTCCCTGAAGGCCATCATATAGACCCGGGCCACGTCCTCCCGGGTGGCATAGTGGGGGAAATTCACCGTCTTGGAGACGGCATTATCGGTATATCTTTGGAAGGCGGCCTGCATCCTGACATGCCACTCGGGGGCTATCTCATGGGCGGTGACAAAGAGCCGTTTCGCCCAGTCGGGGACGGCCTCCATCTCGCTCAGGCGACGCCCCTGGGCCAACGCCTCCATGAGCTCCGGGGAATAGAAGCCATGGCGCTTGGCCATCTCCTCGAAGTAGGGGTGGACCTCTATCAGGGGTGGGCCGTCCAGGATGTGATGGTAGTAGCTGAGGGCGAAGATGGGCTCGATGCTGCTGGAGCAGCCGGCAATGATGCTCAGGCTGCCCGTGGGGGCGATGGTGGTGCGGGCGGCGTGGCGCACCCTGGGGCAGCCGGGGGCATCATACCTGCTGCCCTCAAAGGCGGGGAAGACGCCCCTCTCTTCGGCCAGCTCCGCCGAGGCGGCGGTAGCTTCCTCGGAGAGGAACTTCATTATGTCCGAGGCTATCTTCAAGGCCTCCTCGGAATTGTAAGGGATTTCCAGCTTGAGCAGCAGGTCGGCGAAGCCCATCACCCCCAGCCCGATCTTGCGGGTAGTCCGGGTCTTCTCCTCTATCTGGGGCAGGGGAAATCGGTTCATATCGATAACATCGTCCAAAAACCGAACCGCCAGCTTTATGGTGCGCCTGAGCTTGTCATAGTCTATCTCAAAGCTGCCGTCGTGCTGCCTGACCATGTGGGACAGATTTATGGAGCCCAGGTTACAGGATTCGTAGGGGAGGAGGGGCTGTTCCCCGCAGGGGTTGGTGCTCTCGATGTCACCCAGATGGGGGGTGGGGTTAGCCTCGTTGATGCGGTCCAGGAAAACGATGCCGGGGTCGCCAGTGCGCCAGGCCATATCCACTATCCGGTCAAAGACCTCCTTGGCCGGGAGTTGCCCCACCGCCTTTCCGCTGCCGGGGTGTATCAGGTCATACTTCCGGTCGGCCTCCACTGCCTCCATAAAATCGCGGGTCACGGCCACGGAGAGGTTGAAATTGGTGAAGGCATTGGGGTCCTCCTTGGCGGTGATGAACTCCAAGATGTCGGGGTGGTCCACTTTGAGGATGGCCATATTGGCGCCCCGGCGCATCCCCCCCTGCTTGATGACATCGGTGGCGGTATCGAAGGCCCTCATGAAGGAGACCGGCCCGCTGGCTATGCCCCCGGTGGAGCCCACCTTGTCCCCCTCCGGGCGCAGGCGGCTGAAGGAAAAACCGGTGCCTCCGCCGCTCTTATGGATGAGGGCGGTGTATTTCACGGCGTCGAAGATAGAATCTGTGGAATCCTCGATGGGCAGGACGAAGCAGGCGGAAAGCTGCTGAAGCTCGCGGCCGGCGTTCATCAGGGTGGGGGAGTTGGGCAGGAAATCCAGGCTGGTCATCAATTGGTAGAACTCGGCCTCCCAGCGCTGGGCGTCGGCCTCTGTGCCATAGTTCAGCTCGGCCTGGGCGATGTTGTGGGCCACCCTGCGGAACATGCCCTCAGGGGTCTCCACCACCTTGCCCATGGCATCTTTGGCCAGATAACGCTTCTCCAGCACGGTGCGGGCATTGTCCAGGAGGCGGATGGGGGGTCGGGACGGGGTCTCCTCGGTTATAGGCTTGGGTTCAGCCATTGCGGCCTCGCTTTCTGCTAGCATCTCCTTCACCAGGGCCAGGATTTGGGCCTGGGAGGGGGCCTGGCGGTGCTGGGGCAGGTTGATCACCAGTTCCTCCATGCCGGGCAGGGGGCGCATGCTCTGTTCCAGGCGTTCGATGATCTGGTTGATGAGCCTTTCCAGTCGCTCTCTGTTGGTGATGCCCATGGACTCGGCGGCGGCGAAGATGGCCCGGGCCACCCGGCTGCGGTCCACATGGGCTCTCGAGTTGCCTTTACCACGCTGATTGCTGGACATCTTTTTCGACCTGGGCGTTTATCTATCAGGGAAGGCCAGGGAAATTACATATCTTGCCTTGCCTTCACCAAAGCCCTTAGATTCCATTTTGCAGCTTTTCTTAATATTACCTATTCTAAATAGCTTTGTCGATTTAACTGGGCTGTGGCCATGATAAGCCTTGAGTAGGATGGATGGTTCTGTAACAAACGGCTGTATGGGCAGAGCGTAGAATTTGGACTTGAGATTTCTACCTGGACCTACGCACCAAATCTTCTTAAGTCCCGTCTTCCCCTTTTTAAGTGCCAGCTGCCATTGTAAGGCAATGCAAGGCTCTTCACTAACCTCAGCAGCCCTGATAGCTGCAGCAGGTACGGAGACTCTGAATGCGTGGGCTATCCATTCTAACGAACTGATTGATAGACCTAGACGACCTATGTATTGCTTGAAGATTGTCTCGGGCATTAGAATTTCGGCAGCTGCTACATTGCATAGCCATTCTCTCATCCTGGGCATAGTTTCATGATCTACTGCCCTGAATTCCATCGCAGTCGATGAAGAATTGGTGTGAAGCTCACGCAAGAAAGTATGCCCTATTTCGTGGGCGCATGAAAAGTTCCTCCGAGCCTCAGAGTGTTTAGCGTTTAGTTTGATAATATAGCCATTTTCAGTCTGTATGAGTAAACCATCCGTGTGTCCAAGATCGCATGCTATTATTTCGTGGATACCTTTTAACCGTTTCATTTCTTTTATGCCAAAAGGTGGCTCGGCTATACCCTTGAGTGCTATTAGTTCCTTTGCCGTCTCTTTAGCACGGCTAATAACAAAGTTGGCTATTTGTTCAAGGCTGAGTTCTTCTTCGTTTATCCTAGGCATTTCTGTTTCTCCCGCTAGCCGGGGAACTCTAGGACAAGCTGCCTATTTTTCGGTAAGAGATAGGATTTGAAGTCTTCCCAAGTGATGCCCTGCTGTAAGTCGTTATTTGCCCTCGCATCGACATATTCAAGACCAATGAGCATCTTCCATAGAATATGTTGCCTTATAAAAGGAGGTTGCCCATTGATGAAGTCCATAACATAGTCGAAAGGCAAGTCACATTTGTCAGCGTAGTATTCCTTGGACCAGCCCCTTTGTTTCAGTATCTGGCCAAGTCTTCTACCAACTAATTCTCTATCTTCTTGGCTTATCCTTGTTTCTTCCATAACAGTCTCCCATCAAAAGCACAAGCACTTGTTTACATCTATTGCCTTATCGTATTCTCTTGTTCACTGTTTCCTTAATGGACTTTCCTCCTGCCCCGGCGGCCGGCGGGGGCCAGGTTGGTCTCCTCGGGGATGAGCGGCAATTGGCTTCTGGAATAGCTTGCTGCCCCCTTACTGAGCAGGGTATCGACCTCCTGCTTGAGACTGGCGATATCGGCGAACTGACGGTAGACGCTGGCGAAACGAATATAGGCGATGTCATCCAGTTCCTTGAGGCGCACCATGACCATATCGCCGATGAGACGGCTGGGCACCTCAGCCCGCCCCAGGCTGTAGAGCCCGGCCTCTATATCTTCCACCAGCTTATCGATGGTGCCGGTGGGCAGGGGGCGCTTCTCACAGGCCTTGCGAATGCCGTTCAGCAGCTTCTCCCGGTTGAACTCCTCGCGGCGGCCATCCTTCTTGGCCACATAAAGCACCCTCTGGGGCTCCACCCGCTCATAGGTGGTGAAGCGGGAGCTACAGCGCTGGCATTGCCGGCGGCGCCTTATCCCCCGGTCTACCTCCCGGGAATCGATGACATTGGTGGCCTCATAACCACAGTAAGGGCATCTCATATCGATTTCTCTTCAATTTTAATACATTATCTTGTGGAATAACGACATGATAACACAATATATAGTGATTGTCAATATGCTGCGCGCCATTATGAATGAAATTCTCAGCCTCCTGGTAGAGAGGGGAAGGAAAAAAAGAGGGGTTTTACCCCTTTAAACGCTCTGGGGAAGGACATCGCTAAAAGGATTAGCGCCCAGGTCGAAAAGACAAGAAGGCCGTAGGGGCAGCGCCCCTACGGCCTCGGCCTTGGTCCCGGGACTATGGTCCGGGAACTGATCCTTTGGCTATGTAGGCATGTTGAAGGCCTGCTTTATGATCTGGGAGGCCATGCTATGGCGAGAGGCCAGGGGCTGGCGCATGAAGGAGGGGATATCCAGCGCGTGCTCGTCCTCCAGTCCCTTGTATATCTGGCGCAGCTCCTCGGTCTTGGCTCTGGCTGGGGCGAGCTTGGCCTCCTGGTTGAATCCGGTGGCGATGAGGGTGATCCTGACCTCGTTCTCCATCTCGGGGTCGAAGACAATGCCGAAGATGATGTTGGCCTCGGGGTCGACCACCTGTCGGATCACGGCAGCGGCCTCATTGACCTCATGCAGGGTGAGGTCCCTGCCCCCACTGATATTGAACAACNCCCCCCGGGCGCCCTCGATGGAAACATCCAGGAGTGGGCTGGCGATGGCGGCCCGGGCCGCATCGGTGGCCCGATTCTGGCCGGTGCCATAGCCGATGGACATCCAGGCCGGGCCGGCGTTGCTCATTATGGCTTTGACATCGGCGAAGTCCAGATTGATCTCGCCGGGTCGGGTGATGACCTCGGCCACCGCCTGAACCCCCTGTCTCAGGGCATCATCGGCCAGTTTGAAGGCATCCTGGGCCAGCACTTTGTGGTCGCAGAGGTTGAGGAGGCGGTCGTTGGGGATGATTATCAGGGTATCCACCTTGTCCACCAGTTTGGAGATGCCCGTCTCCGCCACCCGAGCGCGGTGCACCCCCTCGAAGGCGAAGGGCTTGGTGACCGCGGCAATGGTGAGGGCACCGGCCTCCTTGGCCAGCTGAGCTACCACCGGGGAGGCCCCGGTTCCGGTGCCACCGCCCATGCCGGCGGTGACGAAGATCATATCGGCACCACTAACCGCTTCCCTGATTTCGTCCTGGCTCTCCATAGCGGCATTGGCGCCCAGCTCGGGGTTGCCGCCCACCCCCAGTCCGTGGGTGAGCCTATCCCCGATGCGCATGCGGTGGGGGGCCTCGGCGGTGAGCAGGGCCTGGGCATCGGTATTAATAGCGATAAACTCGACCCCTGCAATGCCCTGCCTCACCATTCGGGTCACAGCATTGCAACCCCCGCCCCCGATTCCTATTACTTTTATCTTGGCTGGATTAGGCACATAGTTTGAATAAGCCGCTTCCGACATCCTACTCCTCCTTTCTATCGCTTTCTCCGTCACCGACCCAACCAGGACTTCAGCCGGGAGAACCAGCGCCTGGCTAATCCCCTCCTGCCCAGGCGCGGCTGATAGGGCAGGGCCGGCTCGTCGGATTGTTGGTGGGCTGCCCAGAGCAGAAGCCCTACGCTGCTGGCATAGGCCGGGTCGTGGAGGTCATCGGCAAGCCCAACCATCCCCTGGGGGGCGCCAATGCGCACCGGAAGGTTTAATACCTCCTGGGCCAGGGCGTCGATGCCGGGCAGGTTGGCGGTTCCTCCGGTGAGCACCATGCCAGCGGGCACGATTGTCTCATATTTAGAGTCGGGCATCTCCAGCATGACCAACTTGAAGATCTCATCCACCCGAGCCCGGATGATGTCGCCCAGGTCTTGGGAGAGGCCAGCATAGCTATTCCCCGGGGCTAGTGGGGTGGGCTCCGCTTGCTGGTCGCTGTTGCTACTCTTCACCAGGAGGCTGCCATAGCGCTTCTTGATCCCCTCGGCCATCTCCCAGGGGATGCCCAGGCCGATAGATATATCCCTGGTGATCTGATAGCCGCCAACGGGGAGCACCGAGGTATGCCAGATGCTGCCCTCCTTGAAGATGGCTATATCTGTGGTCCCCCCGCCGATGTCCACCAGAAGCACCCCTGCCTCCTTCTCCTCGGGCCTGATCACGGCCTCGGCGCTGGCCAAGGGCTCCAGGACCAGGTTCTCCACCTCCACCCCTACGCCGCGAATGCACTTCACTAGGTTGTGAATAGAGGTGGCGGCGGCGGTGATGATGTGGGTCTCCACATCCAGGCGAAAGCCGCACATGCCCACGGGGTTCCTGACGCCCGTTTGACCGTCCAGGGTATAGGAGCGGGGGATGACGTGGAGCAGTCGTCTCTCGTTGGGGATGGTGATGCTGCGGGCCGATTGGAGCACCCGCTTGAGGTCTCTGGAGGATACCATGCGGTCGCTTTTGGGGATGGCCACCACCCCCCGGTTATTGACCGAGCTGATATGGCGCCCGGTAACGCTGATGTAGGCGGCATTTACACTTCGACCGCTGGTGCGCTGAGCAAGGTGCACCGACCTCTTTATGGCCTCCCGGGCCTGGTCGATATTGACTACCAGGCCCTTGCGGATCCCCTCTGAGGGGGTGATGCCGGCCCCCAGGATTTTCAGGCTCCCTTCTTGGAAAGAGGCGATGAGGGTGCATATCTTACTAGTGCCAACATCAATAGCTGAAAAGGTGCTCTCTTTAGCCATGCCCTTATTTCCCTCCTTTCCGGTTTATTGTTATTTAGCAGAAAAGGTTTCTTTCCATAGGCCCCCTCCTTCCCGGAGCCAGGGCAGCGCCGGCCGGGCATGTAGCGCTAGAGCTCGACGATGCCCTTTGCGTCGCTGTAAGATAGCAGCCCGATTGGCGCTGCCCTCGACTTCCACCTCGGATAGACTATTGCTCACTGATTTCATAGGGGATTGCCTGGCTATATATGCTCTGCCACCCGCATCCGGGCGCTGCGGCTGCGCGGGTTGGCCTCTATCTCGGCGGGGGAGGGGGTGATGACCTTCCTGGTGACCGGCCTCAGGCTGGGCCTATGCCCGCAAATACATTGGGGTATCCCCGGAGGGCACAGACATCCCTTGCTCTCACGGCCGATGAACTCCTTGACTATCCTGTCTTCTAGAGAGTGATAGCTAATCACCACCAGGCGCCCGCCATGGCCCAGGAGCTTGGGCACCCCTCCCAGCGCCGCTCTCAGGTTTTGCAGTTCGCTGTTAACAGCGATGCGCAGGGCCTGGAAGGTTCGGGTGGCGGGATGAATGCGTCCCCTGGTCTTCACCGCTTGGGCTACCAGCTGGGCTAGCTCGAGGCTCCTTGTGACGGGACGGTGGGCCACAATATGGCGGGCTATCTGGCGGCTGAAGCGCTCCTCACCGTATTGCCAGATAATATCGGCCAGCTCCGCCTCTGGGGCATTGTTGACAATGTCAGCGGCGGAGAGCTGCTGACCGGGGTTATAACGCATATCTAAGAGGGCATCGCGCTGGAAGCTAAATCCCCTGTCACTGGCCTCCAGTTGGTAGGAGGATACACCCAGGTCGAAGAGGATGCCATGCACGGGGCGGAAATCATACCGGGAACAAATACATTCCAAATGGGCGAAATTCTCATTGACCAGGACCAGGGATGAGCCATAGGGGCGAAGCCTGGTTCGGGTGATGCGAATGGCCTCGGGGTCGGCGTCAATGCCCAGGAGCTGACCACCCGGGAAGCTGCGCTCCAGGATGGCGGCGGCGTGTCCTCCCAGGCCCACGGTGCAGTCCACATACCGCCCCCCCGGCTGTACTCGGAGGGCCTCTATAGCCTCCTCGAGCAGAACCGGCATATGGATGGGCACCGTGGCTTGTAGGTTCACTCCCGCCTCTCCAGTCTCTCCCAGAGCTGTGCTGCCTGGGCACGCACCTCCGCCATCTCCTGATCCCATAGTTCCCTGCTCCAGATCTCCAGGCAATGGTATAAACCGGCGATGATCGCGGTATTCTTCAACTCCGCATACTGTCTCAGCACCCCGGGCAGGGCCAGCCTGCCATTGGCATCCAGTACAAAGGGGAAGGCACCGCTGAACAGGAAACGACTCAGCCGACGGTCCTTGCTCCGCATCTCGGGCAACTTGGATAGGGCCTCGGCGCGCTTTGTCCACTCGGACATGGGGTAAACAACGATGCATTTGTCCAGGCCGAAGCAGGCCACCCCTCCCGCTCTGAACTCCTCCCTGAACCTGGGGGGTATGGGCAGCCTGCCCTTGCTATCGATGTTGTATTCGAATTCCCCTAGAAATGCCGCCATGCCCCACTTTACCCCACACTTTCCCACAAATTAACACAATATTTCCACCTTGTCAATAGGTTTTGGACTATTTTGTACACAATTCTTATCAAGTAGGCAGGGAGATGCCTTTGTGGTATCATATGTCGTGGATCAGGTGTCGCGGGGGGCGAGTTGTTCAAGGCAGCTATACTCACCATAAGCGATAAGGGCTGGCGAGGGGAGAGGGTTGATGCCAGCGGCCGGCTTATTGCTGAGATAATATCGGGCCTGCCCGCTCAGGTGGTGAAATATGAGGTGGTCCCCGATGAGGCCGGGATGATCTCAGCCAAGCTCCGGGAGTGGGCCGACAGCGGCCACATCGACCTGGTGCTCACCACCGGGGGCACGGGGCTGGGGCCTCGGGATGTCACCCCAGAGGCCACTCTGGCTGTGACCAGCCGCCTGGTGCCGGGCCTGGCCGAGGCCATGAGGGCCGAAAGCCTGAAGCTCACGCCCCACAGCATGCTGAGTCGGGCGGTGGCCGGCATCAGGAAGAGGTGCCTCATCGTAAACCTGCCCGGCAGCCCCAAGGCGGTTAGGGAGAACCTTGCAGTCATCATGCCAGCCCTGCCCCACGCCCTGGAGGTGTTGCGGGGCGAGGTCGAGGAATGTGCTCCCCAGGAGAGGCCAAGCCATGCGCATTGATATCCTGACCCTTTTCCCGGGGATGTTTCAGGGTCCCCTGAGTGAGAGCATTATCCAGCGGGCCCGGGAAAGGGGGCTTGTGGAGATATATGTGCACAACCTGAGGGATTTCGCCCACGATAGACATGGCACGGTGGATGATTACCCCTATGGGGGTGGGGCGGGGATGGTGCTGCGCCCCCAGCCCCTCTTCGAGGCGGTGGAGACCATAACCGGCGGCGATAGCTCGGTGCCCATCATCTTGCTCACCCCCCAGGGGAGGCTGTTCCGACATCAGGTGGCCCAGGAACTGGCGGGCCATGACCGCCTGTTGCTCATCTGTGGCCGCTATGAGGGGGTGGACGAGCGGGTGCGGGAACATCTCGTCACCGATGAAATCAGCATCGGCGACTATGTGCTCAGCGGCGGCGAGCCGGCGGCGGTGGTGGTGGTGGATGCCGTGGTCAGGCTGCTGCCCGGCGTCCTGGGCTCAAAGGAATCGGCGGTGGAAGACTCCCATGCCTCAGGGCTTCTGGAATATCCCCACTACACCCGCCCCCGGGTATTCCGGGGGTGGCCGGTGCCCCCGGTGCTCCTATCGGGGAACCATGCCCAGATAGCCCGGTGGCGCCGGGAACAGGCCCTGAGGCGCACCATGGAGCGCCGTCCCGACCTTCTGGAGACGGCTAACCTCAGCAGTGAGGATAAGAAATTCGTGGAGAGGGTTAAGCGAGGGAGCTTGCCCTCGGCCTAGAGGAGCGTTATGCCATGGACCTGGCCACTGCGGCGGAACTCAAGGAGAACCCCGACCTCCCCGAAGTCAGACCCGGGGATAGTGTTAAGGTCACGGTGAAGGTAGTCGAGGGGGACCGAGAGCGGAGCCAGAGCTTTCAGGGTGTGGTTATTCGCCGGCGCCGTGGCGGGGCCAACGCCAACTTCACAGTACGCAGGATAAGCTACGGCATAGGCGTGGAGCGTACCTTCTTCCTGCATTCCCCCCTCCTGGAGAAGGTGGAGGTGTTGCGGCGGGGCAAGGTGCGTCGTGCCCGACTCTACTACCTGCGGGGGCGCACAGGCAAGGCAGCCCGTCTCAAGGAGCAGCGAGAGACCTAGCGGAGGGGGCGGTGAGCTATGCCGAGGTCGCTGTAAACTCCCCGCTGGCAGGTCGCCGCACCTTTAGCTACTCCATACCAGCTCGCCTCTCGGTGGCGGCAGGGCAGGCGGTCTGGGTGCCCTTCGGCCGCCAGGTGCTCCAGGGCATCGTCCTGGAGCTGAGCCACCAGCCTCAGGTCGAAGAGACGCGGGATATCGAGGGTATTATCCACCCCCAACCCCTCCTCAGCCCCGCCCAGGTGGAGCTGGCTCGGTGGCTCTCAGACCACTATCTTTGCCCCCTCTTCGATGCCGTTGCCCTGATGCTCCCCCCCGGCTTCGAGCGCCGTATCCTGACCTTCTTTCGGGCCGGCCCTAACTTCGGCGAAGCGGGGCCGAGTTCGCTGTCCCCCGAGCAGCGGGCAGTGCTTCGTTTAGTCGAGGCGCATAACAGGGTGCCCCAGTCCCAGGTCGAGAAAAGGCTGGGCAAGGAAAGGGCGGGGCGGGTGGTGGCCCAGCTGGTGCGTTCCGGGCTCATCGAGAGGGTGTATGAGCTCGAGCCTGCTAAAGTAGGGCCCAAGTTCGTGGACCGCTGGCGCTTGGCCGTGGGCCAGGAGCAGGCCCAGGAGGCAGCCGGGCGTTTGGCCCGAAGGTCCCGACGCCAAGCGGTGCTGCTACAACTGCTGCAACTCGGCCCTCTGAGCCCTGCGGAGGCGAGGCTGGATGCCCGTGACTTGGCGGTGCTCCGTTCCCTGGAGCAGAAAGGCTTGGCCTGCCGGGAGCAAATCGAGGTCAGGCGCGACCCCCTGGCGGGGCGCCGCTTTGCGCCCTCAGTGGCTCCTCAGCTAACACCAGCCCAGGAGGCTGCCTGGGTGCCCATCAGGGAGGCCTTGCATCAGGGGAAACCCTCGGTCTTCCTACTGCATGGGGTCACCGGCAGCGGCAAAACCGAGCTCTACCTCAGGGCTCTGGCCGAGGCGGTAACCCTGGGCAAGCAAGGCATCGTACTGGTGCCGGAGATAGCCCTCACCCCGCAGACCATCGCCCGCTTTGCCTCCCGCTTTCCCGATCGGGTGGCAGTGCTCCACAGCCAGCTATCCCTGGGGGAACAATACGACGAGTGGCGTCGTATCCAGGAGGGTGCCTTCGATGTAGTCATTGGCTCGCGGAGCGCCTTGTTCGCCCCTCAACCCCGTCTCGGGCTCATAGTCATTGATGAGGAGCATGAATGGACCTACAAGCAGGAGACCTCGCCCCGCTATCATGCCCGGGAGGTAGCCCTGAAGCTGGCGGAGCTTATCGGGGCGGTGGTGATCCTGGGTAGCGCCACCCCTGAGGTGGAGAGCTTCTATCGGGCCCGTCGGGGCGACTATAGCCTCCTGTCGCTGCCGGGGCGGGTGGGGCCGGCTCCAGATGTATCGTTGCCCCGGGTGGAAATCGTCGACCTCAAGGAGGAACTCAAGGCCGGCCATCGCGGCATCTTCAGTCGCTCCTTGATCGAGGCCCTGGGCCAGGCCCTGGCTGCCGGGGAGCAGGCGATCCTGTTCCTCAATCGGCGGGGGGCCGCCAGTATCGTGCAGTGCCGGGACTGTGGCTTTGTGCTGCGCTGCCGGCGCTGTCATATCCCGCTGACCTATCATTCGGCGGAGAGGGGGCTTATCTGCCACCAATGCAATTATCAGTCAAGGGTGCCTCAGAGCTGCCCCCAGTGTGATAGCCCGCGCATCAAGTTCCTAGGGGTGGGGACACAGCGGGTGGAGGAGGAGGTGGCCCGGCTGTTCCCCTCGGCCCGATTGCTGCGCTGGGACAGGGATGTTACCAAGGGCAAGAACGCCCATGAGCGGATTATGGAGCGGTTTCTGCGCCGCGAGGCGGATGTGCTCATCGGCACCCAGATGGTGGCCAAGGGACTAGACATGCCCCTGGTCACCCTGGTGGGGGTCGTCTCTGCCGACGTCGGCCTCTATCTGCCCCACTTCAGGGCCGGGGAGCGCACCTTTCAGCTCCTGTGCCAGGTGGCGGGCAGGGCGGGGCGGGGCCCTGGGAGGGGCAGGGTGATCATCCAGACCTATACCCCAGAGCATTATGCCGTGCAGGCTGCCGCCGGCCACGACTATGCCGCTTTCTATGAAAGGGAGCTGGCCTTCCGCCGGGAGCACCACTTGCCGCCCTTCGCCCGGCTGGCACGCCTGGTCTACACTCACCCCAATGCCAGCCAGTGCCAAAAGGAGGCGCTGCGGCTGTATCGCCGTCTGGAGCAGGAGAGGGCCAGTCAGGGCATCGCCGACCTCGACCTCATCGGCCCCTCCCCCGCCTTCTTGGAGCGGATCAGGGGGCGCTTCCGCTGGCACATCATCCTTCGAGGGGCTGAGCCGGCTCGCCTGGTGGAGGGGGTGCCCCTCCCCCAGGGGTGGAGCCTGGATATCGACCCGGTAAACCTGCTCTGAGCTTTACACTGCCATCAGGCTCGATTATAATGGCGGTGCGAGGCTGGCAAATGGCCGTTTTGCCTATCCGTCAGGTGCCCGACCCGGTGCTGCGGCAGCGGGCCAAGAGAATAACTAGCTTTGATGGCTCCGTCCAGCGTCTCATCGACAATATGATAGATACGCTGCACTCCGCCGGTGGGGTGGGGCTGGCGGCCAATCAAGTAGGGGTCCCTCTGCGCCTGGTGGTCATCCATCTCCCGGAGACGGAGGTGGTCTGCTTGGTAAACCCCGAGATAGTAAAGCGCTCCGGGGAGCGGGAGGTGGTGGAGGGGTGTCTCAGCATCCCGGGCTATCAGGGGGAGCTGAAGCGGTCCGAAAGGGTGGTAGTTAAGGGCCATGACCGATGGGGCAGGGAGGTTCGGCTCAGGGCGGAGGAGCTAATGGCCCAGGCCCTGGAGCATGAGATCGACCACCTCAATGGTATCCTGTATATCGACCGGGTGGAGGGCCCTGACAAGCTAACCAGGATCAAACCTGAGGCAGAGGCCGAACCGGGGATGTAGGCATTTCGCCATGTCATGGGGGGCGGTTCGCAAGCAGCCCCGCCTGCATTCGCGTTTGGGCCTATGTCAATGTGTGGTGTGAAAGACAGACCAACCAGAATCACCATCGAGGGCGGGACTGCCTTCCTATTGGCCAGGGTGAGGGATTTCCTGGCCTCCCAGGTGAGCCACGCCTACTTGGTGGGGGGCTTTGTCCGTGACGCTCTCCTGGGCCGGGCTACCACTGATATAGATGTCTCAGTGGCCGGCGAGGCCCAGCTATTGGCCCGATCGTTGGCTGATGCCCTAGGCGGCAAATATGTGCTCCTGGATCAGGTTCACCAGGTAGCCAGGGTGGTGCTGTTCCTGGAGGATGGTCGCTGGTTCGTTGACCTGTCTGCCCTGCGTGGGGATATCGAGGCCGACCTGGGCGACCGCGACTTCACCATAGATGCCATGGCCCTGCCCCTTTTTCGACCTGGGGATGACAGTCGCCCCTCCTCGCAGGTTGAGTGGTCGACGGAGCACATCATCGATCCTCATGGCGGGCTGGCTGACCTTCGGAAAAGGCGAATCAGGGTGGTGAGGCAGCGCGCCTTCGAGCACGACCCGGTGCGGCTGCTTCGGGCAGTGCGGCTGGCCTCTCAGCTGGGCTTCGCTATCGAGATGCAGACCCGGAGGTTGATCCAGGACAAGGCCGGACTTATAAAGAGCGGGGCGCCGGAGCGGGTGCGGGATGAGCTGTGCCTCATCCTGGGCCACCCCGAGGCGGCCCAATACCTGCATCAGCTTCACCGGCTGGGCCTTTTGCTTAATATAATCCCGGAGCTGGCGCCCACAGTGGGCTCGAAGCAGCCCAAGGAGCACTTCTGGAATGTCTTCGAGCACTCCCTGGAGACGGTGGCAGCGGTGGGGGTGGTGCTCCAGGAGCGACGTCCCGATTTTGCCTGCATCGTCCCCTGGTCTGAGACGCTGGCGGAGCACTTCGACCGGGAGGTGAGCAGCGGTCACAGCCGTCGCGTCTTGCTCAAGCTGGCGGCACTCCTTCACGATATCGCCAAACCCCATACCCGAAGCCTGGAGGAGAGCGGCCGGATTCGCTTCTTCGGTCATGCCCGGGAGGGGGCCAGCCAGTCGGCCCTCATCATGGACCGCCTCCGCTTCAGCAACCGGGAGATAAGGCTGGTGGAGACGGCCATCCGTTACCACCTCCGCCCGGTGCAGATGGCCGGCGGTGAGGGGCTGCCCACCCGGCGGGCTATGTACCGCTATTTTCGAGATGCCGGTGAGGCCGCCATCGATACCCTTTTCCTGAGCCTGGCCGATCATCTGGCGGCTCGGGGCCCCACCCTGGACCTGGCCTCCTGGCAGCAGCACGCCGAGCAGGTCGGCTATGTGCTGGAGCAGCACTTTAAGGAAAAGAGCCTCACCCGTCCCCCCAAGCTGGTGGATGGCCACGACCTGATGCAGAGCCTCGGCCTTGAGCCCGGCCCGAGCGTGGGACGGCTTTTGGAAATGGTGCGGGAGGCCCAGGCTGCGGGGGAGGTGGCCACCAGGGAGGAGGCCCTGGCCCTGGCCCGGCGATACCTGGAGGCTAAATAAGACCGCTTAATAACTCGCTTCGCTCTCTTTGCAGCAATCTCATTCGAGGCAGGCATAATGCGCAGGCGCAGATGGTGGATTTTTGGGGGAATAGCACTGCTCACCGGCTTCGCTGCCTTCGCCCTGACGCCCTTCGGCGGCGAAAGGCTGGGCCGGGATGACTTCGTCTTCGGGCTGGACCTGAAAGGCGGCGTTTATGTGGAACTGGAGGCGGAGCTACCCCCCGAGGCCAGCGGCATAGAGGCCAAGGCTTATATCGATAGCGCCATCCACAAGATCCAGAATCGTGTCGATGCCTTGGGGGTTACCGAGCCCGTAATCCAGAGTAAGGAGGCGGGGGGCAAGCATCTCATCGTGGTGCAACTCCCCGGCATTACCGATACCGACGAGGCCATGGCGGTCATCAAGCAGGCGGCCTTTCTGGATTTCAGGGCACCCCGACTGGAGAGGGATGGCCACGCCGCTCTGGACGAGGAGGGCCGCCTCCAGTGGCTCTCCCGGGAGGAAATGAGACAGCGGGGGGAATCCCTGACCGGAGATAACCTCAATCGGGCAGCGGCCACCTTCACCGATATGGGCGAGCCCCAGGTAAGCCTCGACCTGGACAGGGAGGGGCGGCGGATACTGGAGGCGCTCAGCACCAGGCTGGTCAACAGCTGGCGACCGACATACATCAAAGGGATGGAAGGGTTCACCGACGAAGAATTCAGAGAGCATTTGGGCGGGCCGCGGGTTCTTGAATATCCACCCCTGGGCATTTTCTTGGACGATCGGCTCATATCTGCGCCGGTATTCAGCCATGGTCCCATCACTGCTGCCGCTGGTGGCGCCGTAATTGAAAACGTAACCGCCGCTGAGGCCACCAGATACGCCATTCAGCTCAACTCTGGTGCCCTGCCCGTGCCCCTCAAGGAGACCGGCGACCGCCGTGATATCGACCCCGCCCTGGGGCCTCAGTTCATCAAGCAAAGCCTGATAGCCGGGGCCATTGGCCTGGGGCTGGTCATCCTGTTCATGTTTCTCTTCTACCGCTTGCTCGGCCTGCTGGCTGGAGGTGCCCTGCTCATCTACGGCTGCCTGGTCTTGTCCATTTTCAAGCTGATCCCGGTCACCCTGACCCTGGCCGGCCTGGGGGGCTTTATCCTGTCCATAGGGATGGCCGTGGATGCCAATGTGCTCATCTTTGAGAGGCTAAAGGAGGAGTTGCGGGCGGGGCGCACCCTGGGGGCAGCCGTGGAGGCGGGGTTCGCTCGGGCCTGGCCCGCCATTCGAGATAGCAATGTGACCACCTTCATCGTCTGTGCCATCCTTTACTGGCTGGGCAACTGGACGACCTCGCCCCCGGTGCAGGGCTTTGCCCTGACCCTATTTATCGGCGTGGCCACCAGCATGTTCACCGCGGTTTTCGTCACCCGCAACTTCCTGCACCTGGCCACCGGCTGGCGATGGCTCCAGCGACGGTGGCTTTACGTTTGGCTGAGGGAGGGGCGAGGTGTTTGACCTGGTAGGCAAGAGACACTGGTTTTTTGCCCTCTCGGGGGTGATCATCATCGTTGGCTTGGTCTTCCTGGGGATCTTCCGACTCAAGTGGGGCGTTGACTTCAGCCCCGGGTCAGAGCTGACCGTCCGCTTCAGCCAAGCGGTGGACAGGGGGGCTCTGGTGGCGGAGATGGCTGACCTGGGCTACCCCGACGCCGCGGTTCAGGGCGTGGGCGAGAACAGCTATATCATCAGAACCACCAGCAACGTCACCGGAGAGGAGCTGGCCCGGATCAAGGACCGGATCGAGGAAAAGCTCAGTCCCTTTGCCGCCCAGCCCACCCTGGCCTCGGTAGGCCCGGCCCACTCCAGGCAGATAGTCAGGGGGGCGGCCATCGCCGTGGCCGTAGGGGCTCTGGGCATCCTGCTCTATATCGCCTGGGCCTTCCGTCGCCTGCCCAGGCCCTTCCGCTATGGCACCTGCGCCATCGTCGGCCTGCTCCACGATATTTTGGTGGTGGTGGTGGTATTCTCCATTTTGGGGAAGCTCCTCAATATGGAGGTCGACCTCATGTTCGTCACCGGCGTTTTGGCGGTCATAGGCTATAGCGTCAACAACACGGTGGTGGTCTTCGATCGGATCCGAGAGAATCTGGGGCGGGGCATCGGCGCCAACTTCGCCGATACCGTCAATCTGAGCCTGGTGCAGACCCTGGGACGCTCCCTCAACACCAGCTTGACCACGGTCTTTGTGCTGCTGGCGCTCTATCTGGTGGTGGGGATAGAGATACGCCCCTTCATCTTGGTTCTCCTGGTGGGGGTCATCGCTGGCACCTATAGCTCCCTGTTCATCGCCAGTCAGTTGCTGGTGGTGTGGGAGCGGGGGGAGGTGGGGAGGCTTTGGCTTCGCTTGCGGCCAAAAAGATGAGGATGAGCCCCAAACCTGACACTGCCCTGGCCCTTTATATCCACATCCCCTTCTGCCGCACCAAATGCCCCTACTGTGACTTCAGTTCATATAGTGGGCTGGAGGGGCTCATCCCCCGATATGTGGAGGCTTTGGAGGCGGAGGCCGCCTTTTGGGCCCGGTCTCGGGGCCGGCTCCCCGTGGCCACCATTTATTTCGGAGGCGGCACCCCCAGCCTGCTCAGCGGGGAACAGGTAAATCGGATACTGGAGGCCTGCCGCAATAGCTTTCGGGTAGCCCCCGGGGCGGAGATAACCCTGGAGGCCAACCCAGATAGCGCCCACGATGCTCTGCTCAAACATCTTCCCAGCATGGGCGTCAATCGTCGCAGCCTGGGGGTGCAGAGCTTCGAGCCCGATCTGTTGAAAACATTGGGCCGTCTTCATACAGCGGAGCAGGCCAGGGATGCCCTTTGGGCGGCCCGCCGCGCCGGCTTCCACAATATCAACCTGGACCTGATGTATGGTCTGCCGGGGCAGTCGCTGGAGAGGTGGCGCAATGACCTGGAGCAGGCGCTGGAACTGGCCCCGGAGCACATCTCCCTCTACCCCCTCACTCTGGAGGCAGACACCCCTCTGGGCAGGGAAGCGGCCTCGGGACGACTATCCCTCCCTGAAAGCGACCTGGTAGCCGATATGTATATCGCTGCCGAGACGGTCCTGGGGCAAGCCGGCTATGAGCATTATGAGATCTCCAATTGGGCCAGGCCGGGGCATCGGTGCCATCATAACCTGTTTTACTGGCAAAACCGGCCCTACCTGGGCCTGGGCGCCAGCGCCCACTCCTGTTTCCAGGGCTACCGCTTCAGCAACGAGAACTCGCCGCAGGAATATATCGAGCGCCTGGAGTCGGGCTTGCCCAGGGCTTTGGACGGCGGAAGCTATCCGGGTTCAGTGGCCCAGGTGGAAAGGATAGACCGTGATACGGAAATAGCGGAGACCTTGATCCTGGGGCTGAGGCTGGTGGAGGGGATAGAGCTCGAAGGCTTTGCCCGGCGCTTCGGGGCAGAGGTGTCCTCTCTCTATCCGGGGAAGGTCGAGGAGCTAATAGACTCGGGATTGCTGGAACCCCGGGGCTCGAGGCTCAGGCTGACCCAGCGGGGCCGTCTCCTGGGCAACGAGGTGTTTATGCGCTTCCTGCCCGATTCCCGTTAAGCCAGTTGGTGCCTTTCCTTTATGGCCCTTAACAGGGGGGCGATGTCCGAGGTCTTCCGGGCCGGGGTGGCTGGGCCCAGGGGGTCATCGACGGGATTTCCCAGGAGGACATCGAAGGTGGCCTTGACCGAGGCCGCCAGCGAGGGGTAGTAGTATCCCCCCTCCAAAGCGAACACCAGTCGTCCTTGACATAATTCCTGGGCCAAACCCCTCAAAAGGGCTACCATGTGGCCGATGCCGGTGGTGGAGACCTGCATCAGGGCCAGACGGTCGGCCCAGTGGATGTCGTAGCCCGCTGATACCAGGACAAGCTGGGGCTGGAAGCGGCGAGCAGCAGGCAAGAGGATCTCCTCAAAGGCTTGCAGGTACTCCTCATCGCCGCAGCCGGCGGGGAGGGGCACATTTACAGTGAGACCCTCGCCTTCGCCCACCCCCACCTCGTTTGCGCCCCCCGTGCCCGGATAAAAGGGGTATTGGTGGGTGGAGAAATAGAGGACGGATGGGTCGTGGTAGAAGGCCTCTTGGGTGCCATTGCCGTGGTGGACATCGAAGTCGACGATGAGGATGCGTTCCAGCCCAAAATCGGCCAGGGCATGCCTGGCAGCTACAGCCACATTGTTGAACAGGCAAAAGCCCATGGCTCGGGATGGGGTGGCATGGTGGCCTGGGGGCCTTACCAGACCGAAGGCGCTGTCCAGTTCCTGCCTCAACACGGCTGAGGTGGCCTCAATGAGGCCGCCGGCAGCATAGAGGGCCGCCTCATAGGACTTACGGGAGACCACGGTATCGGCATCCAGCCAGCCCCCGCCCCCAACCGATGTCATCTCGATGGCACGAATATAATCGGCAGTATGGACTCTCATTAGCTCCGCTGTGGTGGCCGGTCGCGGTGCCACAGGGAGTAGCTGGCTGGCCACCCCCGACCTCTCCAGGACTGAGAGCACCTCCACCAGCCGGTTGGCGTTCTCAGGGTGGCCCCCGGTATCGTGCTCCAGGTAGATGGGGTGATAGACGATGCCTACCTTGCTCATTTCCCCCTTTCGACCTGGCCAATAATATCAGAGAGGCCCCTCTCAAGCAATGGGCAATCTGAGGCTGATTGCCCCAGGGCTGGGCCTATGCTATACTGCTTCTCAAAAGGCGCCGATTGGTAAGCGATGCCCCTGGATTTTACCCTGGTTGCGGCCCAGGTAGAGGGCATGGTGGACAGGCTGGGCCGGGAGCGGGCCCAGCAGGCCCAGAGATTGGCCTTCGCCCGGGAGACCCTGGCCCAGCAAGCCCAGTCCCTTCCCTCCTTGAAGCAGAAGATCGCTGCCAGCAATACCACCTGGCTGGTGGCTGGGCTGGGGCAGGGGCTCGATGGGCGTCATGCCCCGCCACCCCTGCCCCAGGCCTTCGCTGTGGTGGCGGTAGATGGCTCACATATCGATGTCGACCGCCATAGCCCGGCGCGCTGCTATCTGCTGAATATGGGATTGGTGCAGCTCCAATATGGGGCTGAACCTAAAGCCGTTCTCCGTAGCCAGCCTGCCTTGTATTCTGAGGAATCGGATCTGATGCTCAGTGATCCCTCCAGCAACCGCGAGGAGCCCATAGAGGGTGCCCTTCTGGGCATCAGGCGCAGCGTCGAGGAGTGTTGGGCCCTGGCCAGCCTCGTCGAGGGAA
Source organism: Dehalococcoides sp. JdFR-54 (assembly GCA_002011475.1). Classification (GTDB taxonomy): domain Bacteria; phylum Chloroflexota; class Dehalococcoidia; order JdFR-54; family JdFR-54; genus JdFR-54. The sequence continues at coordinate 41,858 of MTNP01000042.1, read as the reverse complement.
TGGATGAGGCGATGCCAGCCCTGGCCCTGCTGGATGGCTCTCTGATACTGTGGGGCCTGGCCAGCCAGAGATATGGAGACTTCGTCAGGGAAGCCCTTCTGGACAATAGCTTCCTAAAATGTCTGGACAAACTCAAGGGTCTGACCTCCAGGTCGAAAAGGGCCCTGGCCAGCTACATAAGCTTCCCGCGGAGCACCGAGGTGGTCAATGTGCTCCGGGTGGCCCTCTGCCCCTACGAGCCGGCGGACTGTGACCGCTTTTGCCCTGGGCGCCGGGCCTCTCGGGGGCGTCCCTGCGATAAGGTGGCCGGCGTGCTGGATAGCGACCTGTTCCTGAGGCTTCTCGAGGAAGGCGAGCGCTCCGACGTCTTCCTCAGTCGCTCCTCGGTGGTGAGGGAGCGGTATCGGGAGCACGAGGTCTGCTTCTTCTATATGAAGGTGGGCGAGGAGATAGGCCGAGTGGAGATGCCCCGCTGGGTGGCCGAGGACGGGGATTTGCTGGGGCTGGCTCATGCCCTGGTCTATGACCAGTGCCGGCGGGGGCTGGGCTACCCGGTGGCCTTGAGCGAGGCCCACGAGCAAGCGGTGGTCACCGCCGCCGACCGGGGCCAGTTCCAGGAGCTGGTGGAGCAGATGCTGGAGGAGCGGCGCCTGCCCTGTGCCAGCTCCACCAAACGCCTGAGCAAGAGATTGAGGTGGATTTAGCATGGGCCTTATCCGGGCTATTGCCTCCCGCTTTCGGGGCGTCCAAGAGGGGCGCAGCCCCTCTTATAAAAACTCCCCCGGTGAGGGGATACAAGGGGTGAGGTCATACTGATAGCCGTAGGCATTTCACCCGAGATAGACACCCAGGTCGAAAGAAGGGGTGAGGTCAGATCACCAGGATAGGCGAGGTCATCGAGTCCTCAAGCAGCTCATTCACCGCCCAGTGCTATGAGCTGCACCAGCCCCCTCCCCTGGGCAGCCTGGTCCGCTGCCAGGATGCCCAGGGGGAGGTCTTTGGCGTGGTGGCCCATGCCGCTACCTCAAGCCTTGAGCCGGGGCGCCGCCCTATCGCCCGGGGCAGGGAGGTGGCGGAGGCGGAGGACATCTATCGGGAGCACCCCCAACTGGCCCGCCTCCTGCGCACCGTCTTTTCGACCCTAATCGTGGGCTATCGGGAGGGGGGCCAGCTCAAGCAATATTTGCCGCCCTTACCGCCCTACCTTCATAGCTTCGTCTATCTCTGCGGCGACGATGAAATAGTCGAGTTCAGCCGTTCCTTTGATTTCCTGAGCCTTCTGGTCGAAGCCGGGGGGCCGGTGCCCGCCGAGGAGTTGATAGCGGCCACCCTCCGTCAGCTAAGCCTTGCCCGGGAAGACCGCCGTGGTTTTCTGGTGGCGGCGGGCAAGGAGCTGGCGCTGCTCCTGGCCGGAGACCTGCACCGCCTGGACACTATATTGAGGAAGATCAGGGCGTGAACCAGGAAGCACCTAAGCAACTGGGCATCGTGGTCTCCGGCTCCCTGACCAAGGGGGTCGAGGTCAAGCTGGATAACGCCATCTCGGTGGAGGATATGGCGGTAGGCCGCTATGTCACCATCGAGGGCGAGCGGCAACGCTTCCTGGGTATGGTCACCGATGTCAGCCTAGGGGCCATCGACCCCCGGGTGTCGGTGGCCCCGCCCGACCTCTCCGACCCCTTCATCGCCGAGGTCATCAAGGGCAGCAGCACCTATGGCAGCCTTCATGTCATGCCCCAGCTTGCCCTGGGCGAAATGCTGGGCCTCCCCGGGGAAGGCCCCCAGCCGGTGAAGACGGTGCCCGCCCATTTCTCGGTGGTGCGGGAGGCCTCCCAGCGGGATATCGAGCTGGTCTTCGGCAGTGAGGACGAGAGGCTTTTCTACATCGGCAACCCCCTGGATATGGAGACAAAGGTCTGCCTCGACCTGGCCCAGTTTGTGATGCGCTCCAATGGCATCTTCGGCAAGAGCGGCACCGGCAAGACCTTCCTCACCCGCCTGCTCCTGGTGGGCCTGCTCCAGAAGGATGTGGCCTCCAGCTTGGTCTTCGATATGCACAATGAATATGGCTGGGAGGGCCGCAGCGAGCATGGCTACAAGGTGAAGGCCTTGAAACAGCTTTTCCCCTCCAAGGTAGCGGTGTTCACCTTGGACGAGGAGAGCTCGCGGCGACGGGGGGTGAGCACCGACTTCGTGGTCAACATCGGTTACGACGAGATCGAGCCCGAGGATGTGGAGCTCCTGAGCGAGACCCTGGGCCTCACCGAGGCGGCAAAACAGGCCTGCTACCGGCTGGCGCGGCGCTTCGGCCAACGGTGGCTGGAGAGCTTTCTGGCCCTGGAAAGCCGAGAGGACCTGAATTCCCTGGCCAATAGCCTGGGCGAGCACGAGGCTACCCTGGCCTCCCTGCACCGCCGCCTCGACACCCTGAGAAGGCTGGCCTTTCTGGTGCCCCAGGCCGCCGACAATTCGGTGAGACGCATCCTGGAGTACCTAGAGCGGGGGATAAATGTGGTCCTCGAGTTCGGCCGCTATACCGACATCACTGCCTACATTCTGGTGGCCAACCTGCTCACCCGGCGCATCCACGCCCAGTACCGGGCGCGCACCGAGGAAGCCATGGGCGCCGACAGGCCCCTCCCCCGCCCCCTGGTCATCACCATCGAGGAGGCCCACAAGTTCCTCAACCCCCAGGTGGCTGACCAGACCATCTTCGGCACCATCGCCCGGGAGATGCGCAAGTATAATGTGACCCTGCTGGTCATCGACCAGCGCCCCAGTGGCATCGACGACGAGGTCATGTCCCAGCTGGGCACCAAGATAACCTGTCTCTTAGACAACGAGCGGGATATCGAGGCGGTGCTCACCGGCACCCCAGGTCGCGGGGAGCTGAGGTCGGTGCTTTCCCGGCTGGAGACCAAGCAGCAGGCGCTCATCTTCGGGCACGCCCTGCCTGTGCCGGTGGTGGTGAAGGTTCGGGAGTATGGCTCTGCCGAATCCTATAAGAGCTTTGGCTTCAAGGATACCGCCGAGCTCAAGAGGCAGGCCGAGGCAGATATAGACAGGCTGTGGGGGGATGGTTGATGGCCGAGAACAAAGAACCGAAGCCAGAGCCGCCCCAGGCCGAGGAGCGCCACATCGGCTTCAGGCAGAGGTGGCTCCGCCTGGTGGAGGAGGCCTTTGAGAAGCGACGGGCCCAAGAGCGGGGCGGAACCCCCATCTTCCCCGCCGCCCACGCCGGTATCTACTTCCAGGCCGCGATTATCGCCCTGATAGATACTTTGGCCCAACGCCGAAGGCATAAAGCTAGACATAAAACTGGAGAAGGGGAAACGTAAAAGCATGGCCCGGCGACCCTTGGTCGAGGGGATAGACCTTCCATTGAGCGCCGTCCAAGCCTTCCAGGTCTTCAAAGACCGTCCCTTCTGCTTTTTCCTGGATAGCGGCATGGACCCCCACAAGCTGGGGCGGTACTCCTTCCTGGGGGCTGAGCCCTTCTTGGTCCTTAAAAGCCGCGGCCCTGAGATCACCTTGCTCCAGGCAAACGATGAAGCCCAGGTCGAAAAGGGCAACCCCTTCGATGTGCTGCGCGACGCCTTGAACGCCTATCGCCTGGATAGCGGGCCGGCACCTATCCCCCTGGTGGGCGGGGCGGTGGGCTACTTCAGCTATGATTTGTGCCACTTCATCGAGAAGCTGCCCTCTAGCGCCATCGATGACCTGGAACTGCCCGAATGTTACCTGGGCCTCTATGATGTGGTGGTGGCCTTCGACCACCTGGCCAATAAAGTATATATTGCCTCCACCGGTTTCCCGGAGCTGGAGGAGGCCAGGCGGCTGCATCGGGCCCGAGAGAGGCTGGAGGAGACCAGAAGACTTTTGACCAGTGCTCAGGGATTGATACCGGCAAGGCATGAGCCGGAGATATACTCCCAGATCGAAATAAGGGCCAATTTCACCCGGGATGAGTACCTGGAGGCGGTGGCCAGGACCCGGGAGTATATCTGTGCCGGGGATATCTTTCAGGCCAACATCTCCCAGCGTTTTGAGGCTGAACTGGGGGTAGCCCCCGATGAGCTTTACCTCAAGCTGCGCCAGGTGAACCCAGCACCCTTTGCCGCCTTCCTTAGCTACCCCGAGGCTGCCATCCTCAGCGCCTCCCCGGAGCGTTTCCTGAAGGTGAGCGGCGATTGGGTGGAGACCCGGCCCATCAAAGGCACTCGCCCCCGGGGCAGGACCCCGGAGGCAGACCAGGCCCTGGCCCGGGAGCTTCTGGGCAGTGTCAAGGACCGTGCCGAGAACATCATGATAGTGGATCTGGAGCGAAATGATATCGGGCGGGTGTGCCGCTATGGCACGGTGCGCGTCTTGGAGCTGGCCATCCTGGAGACATACCCCACCGTGTTTCACCTGGTATCCACGGTGGTAGGGCAGCTCAGGCCGGATAAGGATCGCATCGACCTGCTCAAGGCCTCTTTCCCCGGCGGCTCCGTCACCGGCGCCCCCAAGGTCAGGGCTATGGAGATCATCGATGAGCTGGAGCCCACCCGGCGCAGCGTCTATACTGGCTCCATCGGTTACCTCAGCTTCGATGGGGGGATGGACTTGAGCATCGTCATCCGCACCTTTATTGTCAGGGGGGGGAGGGCCTATTTCCAGGTGGGGGGTGGCATTGTCTACGATTCGGAGCCCGAGGCCGAGTATATGGAGACCCTGGACAAGGCCAAGGCCTTGGTGCAAGCGCTGAATCTCTCGGCCAAAGTGGCAGTGGAGGCCAAGGCATGATCCTGGTCATCGATAACTACGATTCCTTCGTCTATAACCTGGCCCAGTACCTGGGGGAGCTGGGCTGGGAGCCGGAGGTCTTCCGCAACGATAAGATAACCCTGGAAGAGATAGAAAGGCTAGCCCCCACCCATATCGTCATCTCCCCCGGCCCCTGCACCCCGCGGGAGGCGGGCATCTCCAACGATGTGGTGCGCTACTTCGGGGGCAAGCTGCCCATCCTGGGGGTATGCCTGGGACACCAGTGCATCGGCTATGCCTATGGCGGGGAGATCGTGCGGGCCCCGGTGCCCGTGCACGGCAAGCCCTCCTCCATCCACCACGATGGCAAGACCATTTATGAGGGACTGCCCAATCCCCTCATCGGGGGACGCTATCACTCCCTGGTCATCAAGCCGGAGAGCCTGCCCCCCTGTTTGGAGGTGACGGCCCGGACTGAGGAAGGCATAATCATGGGGGTGCGCCACAGGGAATATGTGGTGGAGGGGGTGCAGTTCCACCCTGAGTCCATCCTCACCCCGCCTGGCCATGACCTATTGCGCAACTTCCTGCGCTTCGCTGGGCCGCTGTGGAAGAGTTAGTCTACCTGAATGGTCGGCTCCTGCCTCGGGCCCAGGCTCGCATTTCGCCCCTGGATCATGGCTTTCTCTATGGATATGGCCTTTTCGAGACGATGAGGGCCTACAAGGGCCATATATTCCGTCTCAACGCCCATATTGAGCGACTCCTGGCGGCTGCCAAGCTATTAGGCTTTGCCTCCAAGCTCAGCGCCGCCATGCTGAAGCAAGCCTGCGTCGAAGTATTAGAGGCCAACCAGCTTGAGGAGGCCTCGGTGCGGCTGGCGGTATCAGCGGGGGAGGGGGAGCCCAGGCCGGACCCGGCTACCTGCCAGGAGCCCACTGTCTTCATAGTGGCCAGAACCTACGTGCCTCCCTCCCCGGAGGCCTATGAACGGGGCTTTAGCGCCGTGATGGCTTCCCTGCGGCGGGATAGCCAGTCACCGCTTTCCTATCTTAAATCGGCCAACTTCCTGTTGAGCCTCCTGGCCCGGCAGGAGGCCAGGGGGGCTGGCGCTGACGAAGCTTTGCTCCTCAACGAGCGGGGCCATGTGGCCGAGGGCAGCCTGAGCAACATCTTCCTGGGCAAAGGGGGTCGCCTGTTCACCCCCGACCAGGAAAGCGGCATCCTGCCCGGCATTACCCGCCAAGTGGTCCTGGAGCTGGCCCATTCGCTGGGCGTAGCGGTCAAGGAGGACAAACTCGGGCCGGAGGCCCTGCTCAGCGCCGACGAGGCCTTTTTGACCAATAGCCTTATCGAGGTAATGCCCCTGACCCAAATAGGGGGAAAGGCTATTGGCTCAGGCAGGCCCGGGCCGCTGACCGTGAGCTTCATGGCCGCTTATAAAGAGCTGGTGGCCCGGGAGACGGGAATCGCCTGCTAAAAGGAGATGGATTGCTGAGCGTATTTCGTCAGAGAACGGAGCAGGGCCTGAGGCGCAGTAAAGAAACCTGGTTCGGCAGGCTCTCCCGCCTCTTCAACCGGGCCGCTATCGACGAGGCGGTCTGGGGGGAGGTGGAGGAACTGCTCATCGCCGCCGATGTGGGAGTGGCCACCACGGCCAAGCTCCTGGAGCTGGTCAAGGAGCATGCCCAGCGGCGGAGGCTGGAGGGAGGCCCTGAGGTGCGCGCTGTCCTGATGGAGGAGATGGTTCGGATGCTGAGCGTGGAGGTTCCGGAGCAGCCTTCCCCCACCCCTATGCCCCTGGTTATCCTGACGGTGGGGGTGAATGGCTCGGGCAAGACCACCAGCATCGCCAAGCTGGCCCACAGCTACAGGGAGGCGGGGCAGTCTGTCATCCTAGCCGCTGCCGACACCTTTAGGGCAGCAGCCATCGACCAGTTAAGGGTATGGGGGGCAAGGGCAGGGGCGGACGTCATCGCCCACCAGCCCGGCGCCGACCCGGGGGCGGTGGTCTTCGATGCCCTAGAGGCCGCCCGACACCGGGGCTCCAAGGTGGTCATCATAGATACCGCCGGGCGTCTCCACACCAAGTTCAACCTCATGGAGGAGCTGAAGAAGATAAGCCGCGTTGCCTCCCGCAGCCACCCCCCAGCCCCCCAGGAGGTGCTGCTGGTGCTGGACGCCACCACTGGCCAGAACGGCCTGGCTCAGGCCCGGTATTTTACCGAGGCGGTGGGGGTGACCGGGATTTTCCTGGCCAAGCTGGACGGGACATCTAAGGGTGGCATTGTGCTGGCCATCTGCGACCAGCTTAAGATCCCCATCAAATACATCGGCACTGGCGAGGGCCTGGACGACCTGGCCCCCTTCCACCCCCGCCCCTTTGTGGAGGCCCTATTGGCACCCTATTAAGCCTGTGGGAAGCTTGCGCAGCTAGTGGAGCCAAGCTATAATGCTATTTAATATCTTGTAGGGGAAGAACGTGATCGAAATAGGTCTTGACCCGGTCTTATTCAGGGTTGGCGCCTTTGAGTTCCGTTGGTACGGGGTCGCGGTTTTGGTAGCCATTGTGGTGGTGGTGGTGTGGGGGATCAGGGGGGCTAGAAAAGCCGGCATCTCTGTCGATACGGCTGTTACTGCTGCCATCGTGGGCATCCCCAGCGGTTTCATAATCTCCAGAGGGCTTCACATAGTGGACCAACTGGATTACTATATGACCCACCCTGGCCAGATCGTTGGCTTCGAGGGCCTGACCATATACGGGGCAGTGCTGGGGGCCACCCTGGGAATCTTTATCTATGGCCGATTCGTAAGGCTCCCCTTTGCTCGCCTGGCCGATATTATGGCCCCGGGCATTATCCTGGCCCAGGCCATAGGGCGGGTGGGATGTATCATCAATGGCTGCTGCTACGGCACCGTGTCCTCACTGCCCTGGGCCTTCAACTATACCCATCCCAACTCCTATGCCCCCTTTGGGGTGGGCGTTCACCCCGAAGTACTCTACGAACTTCTGATGGACCTGGTCATCTTCGGCGTCCTCTTGGCGCTGAGGGGGCGCTTCAGGGCCAATGGCTCCCTCTATGCCTTCTATATAGCCATATACTCTTTTGGGCGTTTCTTCCTCGATTTCCTGAGGTGGCCTGAGGTGAGCGGGCTACACCAGGCACAATATATAGCCCTGATCGTGCTGGTGGTAGCCGTGCCTTTCCTGGTAGTGGCCAACCTCCGCGCCCGCCGCCAGGGCCTGGCGGCGGGCGCGGTTGCCGAAACCGAGGGAGATATTCCTCCCCAGGCAGAGGCATAAACGCCCCGATTATGGAGAATCTGTCCCTGCTCATCGCCTTCGGCGCTGGCATCGCTTCCTTCCTCTCGCCGTGCATCCTGCCCCTAGTGCCTGTCTATCTGGCAAACATGGCCGGCTCCTCAGCAGTCGTGGGGGATTCAGCGGTGGGCTACCGGGGCACCTTTTACCACGCCCTTCTTTTCGTAGTAGGGTTTTCGGTGGTGTTCATCGCCCTGGGGGCTGCTGCTGGGTGGCTGGGGGCGGTCCTCTCCGCTCATATGGGTTTGTTGCGTAAGATGGCTGGGGCATTGTTGATAGTCCTAGGATTGCATCTCATGGGGGCTATCAAGATACCCTTTCTCTATCGGGAGAGGCGTATTGGCCTGGGCGAGGGCCGGCCCAGTTATTGGCGCTCATTTCTGGTGGGGCTGGCCTTTTCTCTGGGATGGACGCCCTGCATTGGGCCCATATTGGGGGGCATCCTGGCCCTGGCCTGGAGTTCGGAGACGGTATGGAGTGGGGTCTTTTATCTCACGGCCTACTGCCTGGGGCTGGGGATACCCTTCCTGGTGACGGGTCTGGCGGTGGCACCGGTCAGCCGCCAGCTGAAGCGCCTCAACCGATACCTTAATCTGGTTTCCATCGTGAGCGGTCTCTTTCTCATAGCTTTGGGTGCTTTGATCATTAGCGAGGCACTGGTTCGGCTATACCCGCTGTTCGATTTCTTCGGTATAACGACTTAGCTTTGGCGGGGAAGAAAGCGATGCGCCGCGGCCTTGCTCTAGCCCTGAGCCTAGGGCTAGCCCTGTTGCTGACCGGTGGCTGTCCTCCGGCCACCCCGCCGACGACGTCGCCCATCCCCTCTCCCAGTCCCTCGCCCACCAGTCTTCCAGTGGGGCCTCGGGTGGGGGCCCTGGCCCCCGACTTCCAGCTCCCCCTCTTGGGTGGGGGCACCATCACCCTGAGCGAGCTCCGTGGTTTGCCAGTGCTGTTGAACTTCTGGGCCACCTGGTGTGGCCCTTGTAGGAGCGAGATGCCCTACTTTGAGGCAGCTCACAAAGAGTTCGGTGGAGAGGGTCTGGTGGTGCTAGCGGTCAATGTGGGCGAGCCTGAGGCCATTGCCCGAGCTTGGATGACGAGCAACGGGTTCACCTTCATGGTCGCCCTGGACTCCGAGAGGGAGGTAGCTAAACAGTATAGGATATTTGGTCTGCCTACCAATTTCCTCATTGGCCGGGATGGGGTGATCAGGTTTGCCAGGCCCGGTGCCTTCACGACCAAGTCATCGCTGTTCGCCGCCTTGGAACTGATTATGTGACCGATGGGGCAAAATCCAGGATGTTGAGCTGGAGGGTGCCCGTCCAGTCGTCCACCCCCAGGTTGTAGACTATATCCAGATAAGGGGAGACCTCCCCCCTTAGGTCGCCCAGGCCAAAGCCTACCCCCCGCCAGGCTATGTTCCCCTCGCGTAGTCTGAGCTCCAGGTGGCTACTCTGATTGCCCAGGGCATGATAGCTGGTCACCTGGACACGGCGGCTGAGAAAAGTGGGCACGGGGTTCCCATAGCCAAAGGGGGCTAGTTGTTGAATCTCCTGATACATCCGGCCATCGAGGCGGCTCAGGGGGATCTCGGCATCGATAAAAAGCTGGGGGCGGAGGTCCAGGCCAGCCAGTTTCGTCTCGGCCATCTCCAGCAACCTCTGGTGAAGCCGGGGCAGGTTTTCCGTGGGCAGGGTGAAGCCAGCGGCCAGGGGATGCCCCCCGAAACGGGTCAGCCAGCGGCGACACTCGGCCAGAGCGGCCACGATATCGAATTCGGGGATGCTCCGGGCACTGCCCCGACTCATCTTTTTGCCCCTCTCCACCACCAGGCTGGGGCGATAGTACTCCTCTACCAGCTTGCCGGCCACGATCCCCACCACCCCGGGCGGGAAGTCCTCATCGGCTGCCAGGATGAGCTTGGCCCCGGACTGGGCCATGGCCTGCTCCCGGGCCGCCGTCCAGACCTTATCGGTGAGCCTTTGCCGCTCGGCATTGTAGCGCTCCAGCTCTTGAGCCAACCGCTGACCGGCCTCGGCGGACTCAGCCACAAGCAGGTTGTAGCTGAGGAGGGCATGGGCCAGCCGGCCGGCAGCGTTGAGCCGTGGCCCCAGGATCCAGGAGATGGCCTCGGCATCTATCCTCCCCGGCATCAGTCCCGAGCACCGGATCAGCTCCTGAAGGCCGGGGCGCTGGGTGTGATTGAGGAGCTCCAGGCCGTGCTTGACCAGGAACCGGTTCTCTCCGAGGAGGGGGGCCATATCGGCTACAGTCCCCAGGGCAATTAGGTCGCCAAATCGAGAAAGGGCCTCAGGCCGGCCCAGGGCCTGGTGCAGTGCCTGAAGGAGCTTGAAGGCAACCCCTACCCCGGTCAGCTCGGGGAAGGGATAGCCTGAGTCGGGGCGGCGGGGGTTGACACAGGCCATGGCCGGGGGTAATTCGGCGGGGACGGAGTGGTGGTCGGTGATGATGACATCTAGCCCCAATTTCCGCGCCTGCCTTATCTCAGCGTGGGCAGTGATGCCGCAGTCCACGGTGATTACCAAGCTGATGCCCTTTCGGCGTAGCTCCTCCAGGGCGGCGGCCGTCAGGCCGTAGCCTTCGCTGAGGCGGTGGGGGATGTAAGGGATGACCTTGCCACCCACAGAGGTGAGTCCTTCCACGAGAAGGGCGGTGGCGGCAATGCCATCGACGTCGAAATCGCCGTAAATAGCTATGCTCTCGCCCCGGAGCAGCCCCTGGTACAGGCGCCTCAGCGCCCAGGGCATATCGGGGAGGAGGAGGGGGTTGTTCTGGAGTCCCTCATCGGCGGCCAGGAAGCTGCTGAATTGGGAGGGATCGGTGAGGCCCCGGTTGTGGAGAAGCTGATACAGGAAGGGGGAGCCAGCAGCCGTCTGGGGGATGGATCCCGGGGTCAGGGGAGGCAGCACCTGCCAGCGGCTGTGGGGCAAGTCTAGCCCTCGGTATATTCGCCAAATACTAATACTGAGTTGTGGCCCCCGAAGCCGAAGGAATTGGTCAGGGCCACTCTCACCTTGGCCGGGCGGGCCTGGTTGGGGACATAATCGAGGTCACATTCGGGGTCGGGGTGGGTGAGGTTGATGGTGGGGGGGATGATGCCATTCTGGATGACCAGTACACAAACTACAGCCTCAATGGCCCCGGCCGTTCCCAGGAGATGCCCCAGCATGGATTTGGTGGAGCTTATGGGGATGCGATAGGCATGCTCGCCGAAGACGCTCTTTATGGCCAGGGTCTCCACCTTGTCATTGAGGGGGGTGGAGGTGCCGTGAGCATTGATATACTCGATCTGGGCCGGCTCCAGTCCGGCCAGGCGCATTGCTATCTCCATAGCCCGGGCCGCCCCCTCCCCGTTCTCCAGGGGCGCGGTAACGTGATAGGCGTCGGAGGTGGCGCCGTAGCTCAAGAGCTCGGCCTGGATGGGAGCGCCGCGCTCCAAGGCATGAGAGAGGCTTTCCAGGACGAAGATGGCTGCCCCCTCCCCCATAACGAAGCCATCCCGCTCCAGGTCAAAGGGGCGGGAGGCCTCCTTGGGATCATCGTTGCGGGTGGATAGGGCCCGAGCCGAATTGAAGGCGGCCAGACCTATGGGGGTAATGCTTGCCTCGCTGCCCCCGGCCACCATAACCCGGGCATGTCCCTGCCTGATCAGCTCATAGGCCACCCCTATGGCATCGGAGCCACTGGCGCAGGCGGAGGTAGTGCAGAAATTGGGTCCCTTAGCTCCCAGGATTATAGATACCTGGCCCGAGCCCATATCGGCCACCATCATGGGTATGGTGAAGGGGCTGACTCGCCCTGGGCCCTTCTGGAGAAGGACCTGGAACTGCTCGCTCAGGGTGATCAGGCCACCGATGCCGCTCCCGATAATCACCCCAACGTCATAGGCATTGGCTGGCTCGATCTTGAGCCGCGCCTGTTCTACAGCCTGCAAACTGGCCGCCACCGCGAACTGAGCAAAGCGGTCGGTGCGACGGGCCTCCTTGCGGTCCATATATTGGGCGGGGTCGAAGTTCTTCACCTCAGCGGCGATCCTGGTATCAAAGCCCGTGGCATCGAACAGCGTGATGTAATCGACCCCGGACTGGCCAGAGACGAGGCCCTGCCATAGCTCATTTACACTATTGCCCAGGGGAGAGATGACGCCTATTCCAGTGACTACGACCCGTTCCTTCACAAGTCGCCCTCTTTGCCCATAAGTTTTACCATATTATCGGTGATGGCGCAAGAGCCCCGCTAACTTGACCTCTCCCAAGTCAGAGAATATAATGGCCTGGTCTATAAGCGAAGGGAGATGCCACTTTGACCATTGTGGCCCTGGAGACCCTGGGTTGCAAACTGAACCAGGCGGAGTCCGAGTCCCTGGCGGCGGAGTTGCAGGGGACAGGCTATGGGCTGGCAAGCCATCACGAGGCCCCCGACATCTGCATCGTCAACACCTGCACCGTGACCCATATCGCCGACCGCAAGTCCCGCCACCTGCTCCGGCTGGCCCGGAAGCTCAATCCCAAGGCCCTGGTGGTGGCCACCGGCTGCTATGCCCAGAGGTCGCCCCAGGCGCTGGCCGGGCTCGGCGCTGACCTGGTGATGGGCAACGATGAGAAACCCCGCCTCTTAAGGCGCCTGCTGGAACTACGCCCTCCCCAGTCCGACCAGCCCTCCCATGGCCGCTGGCCGCGCACCAGGAGCCTGGTCAAGATTCAGGATGGCTGCGACTCCTTTTGCACCTATTGCATTGTGCCGGAGGTGCGGGGGCGAGAGCGCAGTCGGCCACCTGAGGATATCCTCGCCGACATTCAAGCCAAGGAGGCCCAGGGTTACCGCGAGGTCATCCTCACCGGGACTAAAGTGGGCTGTTATCGGTTCGATGGCTGGGGGCTGAGGGAGCTTTTGGAACAAGTCCTGGCCCAGAGCCGAATAGAGCGGTTACGCCTGTCCTCCCTTCAGCCTCAGGAGCTAACCCCGGCCCTTCTCCGTCTCTGGCAAAACCCGCGGCTATGTCGCCACATCCACCTGCCCCTTCAGAGCGGCAGCGATGCCGTTCTGAGGCGGATGGGCAGGGGCTATTCCACGGCCGATTTCAAGGAGGCGGTGGCTCGATGCCGGAGCCAGATACCGGATATAGCCATCACCACCGACATAATGGTGGGCTTCCCCGGAGAGACCGCGGCTGAGTTTGAGGCCAGCTACGATCTATGCCGGGAGGCGGGCTTCGCTGCCATCCATGTCTTTCCCTATTCGGCACGGGCTGGCACGCCCGCCGCCGATATGCCTGGCCAGGTGGAAGCCGCCATCAAGCGAAACCGGGCGCTGCTGATGCTGGAGCTGGGCCAGGAAAGCTTGGCTCGCTTCCAAGCCAGGTTCCTGGGGCGCCGGCGGGAGGTATTATGGGAAAGGGAAATAAGCCCCGGGCTCTGGACGGGCAGGACAGACAACTATATGAGGGTCCTGGCGGAAAGCCGCCATAACTTGAGCAATAGGCTTATGTCGGTACTTTTGCACACCCTGAAAGATGGCCATCTCTGGGGGCAAGTTGACTGACCCGGGCGGGGTAAAAGTGGTCTCCTTCGATTTGGAGGGGACCCTGATAAAGCCCGATTTCAGCAACGCGGTGTGGGGCGAAGCTATTCCGCAACGCTATGCTCAGCTCAAGGGTATGGACGTGGCCAGGGCCAAAGGGATAGTGTTTGCCGCCTATGATGAGGTGGGCGACCAGCGGGCATCGAGCCTGTCGGTGGGCAAGGAGAGCAGGCCATCGATGTCCCTGGACTCCTCCACCAGCACCTGGCGGGGTGGTGCCTGCTCCCCCTCCCATACCTTCATATCGGTGGCCCTGGCGACCATATCCAGGGCCTCCTGGGCTATGCGGCGAGTGACGTACACCTTTGGTCTCTCCATATTAGACCCTCCCGTCGGGCAGTTTGAATTGGCCTATTTAGGGGCCACCACCTTGTTCTGAAGCACCCCGATGCCCTCGATCTCCACTTCCAGGACATCCCCTACTTGAATGGGGCAAAGCCCCCCTGAGGGCGTTCCGGTCATTATCACGTCGCCGGGGCGCAGGCTCATGAACTGGGAGATGTAGCTGACCAGCTTCTCTATTCCGAAGATCATTTCCTTGGTGGAGCTGTCCTGCTGCACGCGGCCGTTCACCCTGGATTGGATAGCCAAATTACTGCCATCGAGGCCGATAGCGATGCAGGGGCCCAGGGCACAGAAGGTGTCGAAGGACTTAGCCCGGGTGTTATTGCCGTCCTTTTCCATAATGTCCCTGGCGGTGAGGTCATTGCCACAGGTGTAGCCCAGGATATAGTCCAACGCCTCTCCTTCGGTTATCCCCCGGGCCGGGCGCTTTATGATGAGGCATAGCTCCCCCTCGTAGCAGGTCTGCTGTGACAGGGCTGGGTAGACGATGTCCTCCAGATGCCCGATGACCGACGAAGACGGCTTGAAAAACAGCAGGGGCTCTTTGGGGGGAGACAGCCCCCGCTCCTGGATATGTCTCATATAGTTCAGTCCGGCGCAGACCACGATGCTGGGCTGTACAGGGGCCAGCAACTGAACCTCCCTGAGCGGGGCTATCTCAGGGCCACGGTGAAATTTGCCGAAGAGCTCGCCCTCCAGGGCAAAGAGGGTATCCTCCTCCAGGATGCCATACCCGACTTTCCCCTCGTGTTCGAATCTGGCGATTTTCATATCATCCTCCGTGCTCGCTACGCCCAGCGGTAGGAATGGAGTAGGCCACCGCTGGCGCCATGACGCCTCATTGCTGCGGAAGCAGGTTTTCCTCCACTATGAGTTCAGCCATCCACCTGGCGGCTTTGCCCACCACCTCAGGGCAATGCACATCGTGGGCTCCGGCATCGTGAAATTTCCTCATCTCCTCCGGGTCAGCAAGGTAGTAGGGCCGCCCTAAGACCTTGGTCTGGATATTGCGGCAGACCACAGAGCCATATTCCTGGATGAAATTATGCCGAAACCTTCTCACCAGCTCATGGGTTCGGAATCGAATGCCCTTGGGGTCTGCAAAATCGTCCCTCTCCCTGCCCAACAGGGAACTGAGGGTCAGGATTGCGCCCGTATAGGCCCCGCAACTGCCATCGGTGGTTATGCCGCCTCCGCCCGCCAGGCCGGTTGCTGCCTTGAAGACATCATCATTCCTGAACTCAAAGGCATCCTGGAGCGCGGCTATGACACACTGACTACAGCCCCTGTAGGTCCTTTCGTATTCCTTGCCCAAGTCATATGCCTTTTGGACAGCCTCCTTTCCAACCCTGGCCATGGTAGACCCTCCTTGTCCTGCTTTGACCCTCTTCCCCGCTGCGGCCAGCCCATTATAACAGTGTGCCGCGGCATCGTCCAGGCTTTGTATGTCAATTGAGGAAAAGCCTGGGTCTTGCATTCACCCACCTGAATGACTACAATGGGCACATATTCGGACCGTGCCCGGCCACAATCTGGTGGGGTTGCGGGCATGTTTTTATCATCGGTTTTAGAAGATATGGAGGAGACGATCAGGCCCTATGGTGGTAAAGTTCATCGAGTTTGCCCTAGTTACATACGCCTTCACCCTGCTCATCGCCTTGCTGGTGGCGGGGATAATCCGGGTCATCTACATCGCCGTCCGGAAACGGGCGGGTGGCGGAACCGAAACCGAGCCGGACAAAGAGCTGTAGCCTAGCCATGTCATTTCCTTTTTGGGAATTCTTCCAGGGCATATACACCCTGTTCCAAACCGAGGCGGCCATTGCCGGGGCCAGGATTTTTCTGATAGTCCTGGGGTTCTTTTTAATATACCTCGCCTATAAACGCGTCCTGGAGCCCCTGGTGATGATACCCATGGGTTTCGGGATGATAGCTGTCAATGCCGGCGTACTCATGATAGAGGCCACCCGGACGGGCACCCTGTTCGTGGAGCCCTTGGCCCCCCCCGAAAAGCTAATGTACTTTCTCCAGGTGGACTTCCTCCAGCCCATTTATACCTTTACCTTCAGCAATGGCCTCATCGCCTGTCTCATCTTCATGGGGGTTGGCGCCATCACCGACCTGGATTACCTCCTGGCCAAGCCGGTGATGAGCCTGTTGCTGGCGGTGTGTGCCGAGCTGGGCACCATCGCCACCCTGCCGATAGCTATAGCCTGCGGTCTGCTCCCCGAAGAGGCGGCCGCCATTGCCATCGTGGGCGGGGCGGATGGCCCCATGGTCCTGTATGGCTCTATCATTCTGGCTGAACACCTCTTTGTGCCCATCGCCGTGGTGGCCTATATTTACCTCAGTATAATCTACGCCGGATACCCATACCTGATAAAACTGATGATACCCAAGCGACTCAGGGGCATCGAGATGGACCCCTTCGCCATGCCCAAGGTCTCGGCCACGGAGAAGTTCGCCTTCTCCGTGGCCGCCTGCGGCATCCTCTGCCTCCTCTTTCCTGTAGCGGCGCCCCTATTTGTCTCCTTCTTCGTGGGGGTGGCCATCAAGGAGGCGAATATCCTGAGATTCGTCGAGTTCCTATCCCAGCCCCTACTATACGGTGCCACCTTTTTCCTGGGCCTAACCTTGGGCGCCCTGCTCAGCGCCGAAGTTATCCTCAACACCAAGGTCTTGATCCTCATGCTCTTAGGAATGGTCGCCTTGCTCCTCTCGGGGATAGGGGGGCTGGCTGGGGGCCTGATATGCTATAGGCTGAGCAATGGTAAGTTCAACCCCTTGGTGGGGATTGCTGCTGTTTCCTGCATCCCCACCACGGCCAAGGTGGCCCAGAAGTGTGCCGCCGAGGCCAACAGCAGGGCCATGATCCTCCCCTATGCCATGGGGCCGTGTGTGGCCGGGGTGATCACCAGCGCCATAATTACCGGGATTTACGTTTCCGCCATAGGGTTTGTAAAGTGGTGAGCGGTAGAGCCAAGCTATGGCTGGGCGGGGTGACACTGGCCATCATCGGGGTGACTGTTGCCCGGGGACTGTCCCGTGTCCCTGACAAGCCAGCCCTTGGCCTTGCAATCTATGCTGTAGGCGTCCTGGTGGCCTTGGCCGGGCTGGTGGTCATAGCTATGGGCCTGACCAGGCACTAGGTCGGGCAGCGCGCCCGAAGGGATTCGAACCCCCGACCCTCGGTTCCGAAGACCGATGCTCTTGTCCGCTGAGCTACGGGCGCTTTTTTGAGCTGGGCGTTGTATCTTGGGCGAAAAGCCAGTTCGCTGTAGTTATCTCGGAAAATTGCTGACGCCCCTTCGGTCGACCCACACCCAGGTCGAAAAAGGGTGAGCGGAGGGATTCGAACCCTCGACCTCCAGGGCCACAACCTGGCGCCTTAAACCCCTCGGCTACGCTCACCGCATCCCCGATTTTAGCATGGCTAGCCAGGATGGTCAAGGAAGACTCTCCCAGCGCCGGGCCTCAGCTTGGCGCGGTAGGTCAGGAAAAGGCCGGTCATCAGCAATACAGCACAGAGGCTGGCCATGGTGATGAACACCCAGTGGGTGCCCAGGTTCTGGGCGATATAGCCACCAAAGCCGGCCGCAAAAGAGCCCATGCCAAAGGTGAGAAAGAAGGAGATGCCGAAGGCACGACCCTGAAACTGGGGCGGGGCGTAGGTGGCTATCAGCGTGGCGTAGACAGGCTGGGCAATGAAATACAAGAAGGCAAAGATACAGGCCAGGGCCACCAGGATCCCGCCCCCGAATATCCCCATGAGCACCAGGGGGATGGCCACGCATGCTGCATGGAGGGCCATCAGTAGCTCGGGTCTGATCCTGCGGGCCAGGTGGCCCCCGACGTACTGGCCCAAAATGCCGAAGAGCAAGGCTATGGTGGCGAAGGAGCCAGCTAAGGTAGCAGGGTCGATATCGAACAAGGTGAACCGGGCTCGCTCGGCGAGATGAAGGGGCAGGAAGGTAAGGCTGCCCCGATACACGAAGCCGAAGAATATGTAAGCTATGTAAATGGTGACCAGGGCGATGATGGCATGCCTGGGGATTTTTGGCCTCCCCTCCTGGGCGGGCTTAGGTGGTATCCCCTGGGGATAGGCTTGGCCCGGAACCGAGGAGAGCTTCACCAGGACTGCTAGCAGCAAGGCCACAGCGGCAAAGACCAGGTAGCTGGTCCGCCAGTTCCACAGGGAGGCAATCCCTACGGCGATGAAGGGGGCCAGAGCCATGCCCAGGTTCCCGGCCATACCGTGATAGGCGAAGGCTAGCTGGGGGGCTTTTATAACTTTAGCTATCAGGGATAGCCCCGCTGGGTGGTAGAGGCCGGTGGCCAGCCCCAATAGCGCCATGGTGAACCCCAGAAAATAGATGTTTGAGGAGGTGCCAATCCCCACCGCGGCAATGGCACTGCCCAGGCAGGTCATCACTATAAGGCGCTTGGAGCCGATACGGTCGGAGAGAAACCCAGCGGGCAAGGCAGTGACGCCGAAGCCCAGGGCAAAGAGATTGGCCATTATGCCCAGGGCGAATTTGCCTTGCCCAAATTCGGCGGCAATGAAGACCATCACCGCCGGGTAAGCCAGCTCGAAGACGTGGACCATGCTGTGGCAGGTCGAGGTATAAGCTACGACCTGAGTCTCAGCCCGCTTCACTGGCCCTTCTCTGCCGACCTGTGTTGCAGGACAAAGGCCACAGCTCCTAGTACCCCGGCTCTATCGCCCAGTTCGGCCGGAACTACACGGACCCGGAAGTGCCATAGGGCATAGGCTCGAGCCTGCATCCTTTGTATCGCCGGCTCCACGAGCAAGTCCCACATCTTAGCCACCCCGCCCCCGATGATGATCAGCTCCGGATCGAAGATATTGACGATGTTGGCCAGCCCCAGCCCTAGATAATGGGCCGCCCTAGCGATTACCCCCTGGGCCAGCCCATCGCCCTGCCGGGCCGCCAACTCTATGTGGCGGGCGGTGATATTGTCAATATCGCCGCCCGCCATCCGGCCCAGCGAGGAGCGAGCCCCAGCCTGGATGCGGCTGATGGCCTCCTTGGCCATGGCTGTGCCCGAGGCCAAGGCCTCCAGGCAGCCATGGCCGCCACAGGCACAGGGAGGGCCATCCGCCTCGATGATCATGTGGCCCAGCTCGCCAGCAGTGCCATTCGCCCCACAATAGAGCCTTCCCCCCGCGATTATGCCAGCGCCGATCCCAGTGCTAACCGTGAGATAGACGAGATTGGCTACACCCCGGCCAGCACCGTAGCACCCCTCTCCCAGGGCGGCCGCCGAGGCGTCGTTGATGACATAAATATCCAGACCGAGCCTGGAACCCAGCAGCGAACGAATAGGCACGTCCTTCCAGCCCGGCATGTTGGGAGAGGTGTGCAGGACCCCGGTCTCCGATTCGACCAGGCCAGCAATGGCTATCCCTACCCCCGAAAGTTGAGACGGCGATATGCCAGCCCCATGAGCGGCCCTTTCGATAGAGGTCACTATCCTGTCGATCCCAGCGTCGCTCCCTGCCTCAACCGGGGTAGTGCGATAGTCCTGGGACAGTAACTCACCGGCGGCGTTGGCCACCCCGGCCAATATCTTGGTTCCCCCTATGTCCACGCCGGCCACGAGTGGCAACTGGCTCATAGTCCTCTCCTGGCTGTCGTTGCATCCTATCGTGATGCACGGGTCTTGTCAAGTTTGTTAAGAGCAAGGCCATCACCACCAGGAGCAGATTTCTCCCGGCCAGGATGCCTATGAGATGGGGACAGCCCAGCTCGAATTCGATGTAGTGATAGGGGAAGAGATATTGGGTGAGCCCGCCCACGGCCACAAAGAGCCACCACGATAGATGACGCCATCGCCCGCCGATGAGGGGCAGCAAGGGGCAGAGCCAGACCAGAAACTGGGGCGAAAACAGCTTGCTGGTCAGCAAAAAGGCCAAGACGGCCAATAGGGAGTGGTTGACCACGAGGCGCGATTCCTCCGGGCTAAGGGAGACCATGCCTTCCTTTGGCCTTGCTGCTCGCCACAAGGACTTGGTATACAAGCTGTATACGGCCAGGAGCAGGCCAACTGCGATATATGGAGAAACTCGGGCCAGGGTATCGGCTAGGGGAGAACTCAGGTTCCAGGAGCCAAAGCTGAAGCCAGCTTCCAGCTGGGTCAACCCCAGGATTTGCCCTATCAACAGCACAGAGGCATAGCTGCTCTCGCTGTGAAGCCCCCGCTGGGCGTGGAAGCTCAAGAACTGCCAGAAACCCTGGGCGCTGAGCAGGACGCAGGGGAGAACCACGATCAGCAGCACAGCGGCGAAGGCAACGACGCCCTCCATAAGCCGGCGATACCCTCTGTGGCGCAGGCAGCATAAGGCCAAAAGCGGAGCTATGATAGCGGGATAGCCCTTGGCCGCCACCCCCAGGGCCAGGATGGCCCAGGCCAGCTTATTTCTGCCGGCTATGAAGGCATGGAGGGCGGCCAGTACCAGTACAGCGGGCAGCAGGTCGTAGCGGCTTATGGCTATAGGGCCCACCGACAGCAGGGTCACCGTGTATATGCCCAGTGAGCCCCATGAGGAAACCCCGAGCCGAGAGGCGGAGGCTGCCACCAAGGTCAGGCCCACCAGATCCAGCAGCAGCATCTCCGTGCTGAAGGCCCAACTGTAGGCCATCGGGGTGCGAAAAAACAGCCCGGGCAGCAGGAAGCTGAGAAGCGCCAGGGGTGGATACTCGGTGAGAAAGTCCCGGTAGGGCACCTGCCCCTGAAGCATGTGCAGGCTGACCCAGCGCTCGAACTCGCCGGGCCCGTAATAGAATTGTCTGCCCAGGCTGGTGAAAAGGCCCAGGAAAATGACGGCGTGGAGCAGGCCGAAAATGATCAATGCCCGGCGTTCGCCCATCTCGTCCTCAATCCCCGTGGGGCATCAGCCCCGGCTTAGGCGGCCTATGGCTATTGCCTTTCCCATAGGTATACATTATAATTCTTCCTTAGTAAACAAATCTGAGCGAGGAGCGAACCACGAGAAACCCTTATCTGTGGCTGGGATCGGCCCTGACGCTGGCCGGCGCCGTGTTGACCCCTATCTTCTACTTTGTAGTCGACTCGACCCCGCTGACGGCGTTGAGCATATCCACGATCATCATGGGGCTGGTGAGCGTGGCCCTGGGGAATGCCCGACCCAACGTATCCCCGGAGGCCAGCCAGATGATGCTGCGCACCGGGGTGGAGAACATCGCCATCCTGTTGGAGGAGTTGGGGCTGAGGTCCAGAGCAGTGTATCTGCCCTCCTCGGTGAGCGGCGGCCGCCCCCGGGCCCTCATCCCCCTGAGCGAAGATGGTGCCGCTCTCAAATGGGATAGGGTCCCCTCAGATAGGTTGATAGTGAGATATGGCCCCAATCCGGAGGACATGGGCCTCTCGGTCATCACCCCTGGCGGCATCAGCCTGGATAGCCTGGAGCTGAGGCCCGCCCCTGCCCAGATCGAGGGCACCTTGAGCAGCATTATCGTGGGCATAATGGACTTGGCCGATTCCGTGTCTGCTCACCTGTCCAGCGACCGGGTGCTGGTGGAGATCGCCAAGCCCAAGCTTCGTTACCAGAACCTCTGGTTCCATCGCTGCCTGGGCAGTCCCCTGGCTTCCATCGCAGCCACCGTGGTGTGTGAGGCCTTGGACAGGCCGGTGAGAATCGGCAGCGAGGAGGAAACCGGCAAGGGGATCAGGGTGGAGATAGAGGTGCTACCTTGAGGGTATTCAACAGCTATATTGCTGTCCTGGTGCTTATCTTTACCATTATTACCGTGGCGCTGGCTGCCTTTGGCCTGGACAAACTGGATGTTTATTTCACCGCCTATGCCCTAGCCCTGCTGGGGCTCACCGTGCTCTATGTTTATTTCAGTCCCAGGGCGAGGCGGGGGCTGAATATGGTGGGCTTGGCCGCCTTTGCCGGCTTCTTGGTTGTGGTGGCCCTCAGAGTGATAGAGTGGCTGTTTGGGAAATGACCCCGTTAAGGCAGTTACTTTTGGCTATTGCTATGGCAGTGGCGACAATAGGCATAGCCTCGTCCCCGCTGCTGGCCGCTGAGGCCTCCCCTGCCCCCCATGAGAACCCCGCCACAGCCCCCTGGGTCTTCGACGGCGTGTCGCTCCTGGGGCATTACTCAGAAACCCTGGATTGCATCCTGGCTAGGGACCCCGAGGGGGTCAAGCTGATTGCTGGGGAGATGCCGCGGGCCAATACCCCAGACGAGCTGGAAGACGCTATAGGCGATTTCATGTCGTCAGGGCATGCCTTGGCCCAGCTAGTCCTAGATATAGATGGAGGGCTGGCGACGGCGAGGGCATTGCTCTCCCAATTTCGGCCGGAGGAGGCCGAGGAAGGGCTGGGAGTGGCGGCACGGAAACTGGCCAAAGCCTATTTAGAGCTGAAGGCGATGGAGGGGGCGGCCCAGGACACCGGCCAGTGGTTTGGGGTAGCCTCCACCCCCGGAGATGTGGAGCTGAGGAGCGCCTATAGCCAAGTGGAAGAGGGGCTGCTGAGCGTGCGCAGCCTGCTCGACCTATTGCGGGACATGCTCCAAAGCTTGAGACAGCAGATCGAGGAATTAGAGGAGCCAAGGGCGGAACTGTTTCGCCCCACCCAGCTAACCCTCTCGGTGAGGCCTGTGTCCGCCTTCGTCGGAGATGAGATAGGATTCTGGGGCAGTCTCACCTCGGAGGGGGAGCCCCTGCCTGGGAGGAGGGTGACTGTGCTGCTGGACGGCGCCCCTGCCGATACGGTGCAAACAGGCCCTGGGGGAACCTACCGGGGGAGCCTGGTGCTTCCCTATCGCTATGTCCCGGAGATGACGGTGCAGGCCCTGTTCTACCCCCAGGGCGACGATATAGGCCTGTACCTGGGCTGCTCCAGCCCTGTGGTCACCGTGAAGACACTTTTCTACAATACCAGGTTGAGCCTAAGCGTGCCGGGGCAGGCCTACCCAGGTCGGGAGCTGGCCATAGCCGGGAAATTCGATTACGGCAGCGCCCCCCTTCCCCAAAGCCGGACAATTCGGGTCTACTGGAATGGGGAGGCGATAGCCTCGGAGGCGGTAGCCGAATCGTTTACCTTCAAGTTCAATATAGACGGCGACACAGCGCCTGGCAAATACGATTTTACAGTATTTGTCACCGCCCAGAAGAGATATGCCCCCACCTGGGCCACCGTTGAGGTGGAGGTGGTCAAGGTGGTCCCGGCCATCGATATAGATGCTCCGGGGATGGTTCTGCTCCCCCTGGGATTTGGGATCAAGGGCAAAGCCTACTCGGCGCTGGGCCCGCTTCAGGATGCCTCGCTCAGGATCGGGCTGGGTGACTGGGAGATGACCACCACCAGCCTGGCCGATGGTAGCTTTAACGCCCGAGTCAACACCGGGATGAGCCTAACTCTGGGGGGCCCTGAGAATCTGGAGGTTCGAGTTATGCCCAAAGAGCCATGGCATGCCCCCAGTTACGCCCAGGTGGGACTCTGGGTGGTTAACCCGGTCCACATCGGGGGCCTGCTCTTGGTCCTGGTCATCATTGTCCTGCCTGTGGCCAGCGGGATGCGCCGCCTAAGAAGAGGGGAGGCGGAGGCCGCTTTCCCGGGCGAATTGCAGCCAGCCCCTGCCCTGATCGGGGAAGAAGGGGCTGGCCCCGGGGCGGACATGTTCAAAGCCATGGCTAAAGGGAGCCCCGAGGCCATCTTGCTCACCCTGTATCGGCGGGTGCTGGGGCTGATCCTGGGCATAACCGCAGTGGCGCTGAGGCCCCATCATACGCTGAGGGAGTTTGCCCGACAGTGCGCGCCATATTTGGGACCCTTAGCCGGCTATTTCCAGGAGTTCACTGCCCTGGTGGAGAGGCTGTTATATTCCCGCCACCGCCTCGGGGAAGAGGAGGCCACCCGGGGCAGGCAGCTCAGCCAAAGCATAGAAGAGGGCTTAAAGGGTGAGTCTGCGTAACCTCATCGCCATCACGCTGATACTGGTGCTGGCCATTTCCTTGGTCTGTATCTCCTTTTATCCCTCGGTACAGGATTTCATGAAGACCAACCCCTTCTGGAACGGGCTGAGAGACTTTAGCCACCGATTCCAGGGGGCGATGCTGAGCGGCCTCGGCGAGCTGGAACCGGGGCCAGAGGGCAACATCCTTATAGCTATCCCTTATGTCCCCTACCAGGAAGAGGAGCTGCAACAGCTGCGGGACTTTGTCGCGGAGGGGGGTTATTTATTGCTTATGGATGACTATGGCCATGGGAATCAGGTATTGCAGGCCCTGGGGGTGGGAATGAGCTTCGCCGGCGCACCCTTGCTAGACCCCTTTTACTGCCACCGCCACCAGTGGCTGCCCCTGGCCACGGAGTTTGCCCCAGAACTGAAGGAGGCCGGGGTAGAGACCCTGGTCCTGAACCACGCTACCAGTCTGACGGTGTCTCGCCCGGCTCAAGCCCTCGCCTGGTCCTCGGATCTGGCCTTCTCCGACGCCAACGGCAACTCAGCCTGGGACGAAGGGGAACCTAAGGGAAATCTGGCGATAGCTGCCATGGAGCGGTTGGGCCAGGGGATGGTGGTGGCGGTCTCGGACCCCAGCATCCTGATCAATAGTATGAGAGGCCTGGGGGACAATGAGTCCTTCATGAAGGCGCTTATCGCTATGGGAGGCGAGAATCCCAGGCTGATGATGGACGAATCCCATATAACCAAATCTCCGCTGGACCGGTCGAGGGACATGTGGACAATGGTACAGGGGCAGCTGTCCAAGCCCTATTCCCAGGTGCTCATGGTGGCGATGGTCTTGGCTCTGATATTGATGCCCCTGTGGCGGAAGGGAGACGATATTGAGCAAAAGTGACCAAGACATTTATCAGCTCCCCCGAAGGATACTGGAGGAGGTCTCCAAGGCGATCATCGGCAAGGAGGAGGCCAAGGAGGTGCTGTTGGTGGCCTTGATGGCCAGAGGGCATGTCCTGATCGAGGGACTCCCCGGGACCGCCAAGACCAAGCTGGCAGCGGCCTTCGCCGTGGCCATGGGGGGCGAGTTCAAGCGCATCCAGTTTACCCCAGACATGATGCCAGCCGATATCACCGGATTTTGTATCTACACCCCTGAGGGCGCCTACCATTTCGTCCGGGGGCCTATCTTCAGCAATGTGGTGCTCGCCGACGAGCTCAACCGGACCACGCCCAGGACCCAGTCAGCCCTGCTGGAAGCTATGGGGGAATATCAGGTGAGCATCGAGGGCGTCACCTATCCGCTGCCCAGACCCTTCATGGTCATCGCCACCCAGTTAGGGCTGGGGGCAGAAGGCACCTATCCCCTGACCGATGGGCAAACGGACAGGTTTATGCTGAGGACCTTGAGCCAGTATCCCGACCGAGATGAGGAGAGGCAGGTGGTCAGCGGCATCGACTATCTGGATGAGCCCCCCATCGCCCCAGTGGCCGATGGCGCCCAGATCGAGGCCATACAGAAGTTAGCCAGGGAAGTCTACGTGGCCAACAGCACCACCGAGTATATCCTGGATATCGTGGACGCGCTGAGGAAAGACCCAGATGTGTCATCCGGCCCCAGCCCCAGGGGCAGCATCACCTTGTATAAATGTTCCCGGGCCCGCGCCCTGCTGGAGGGTAGGGACTTCGTCATCCCCGACGATGTGAAACGCCTGGCCATACCTGCCCTGGTCCATCGGTTGCGTGTCAAGCCGGAGGCGGAGCTGGAGGGCATCAGCGCCGAATCCATCATCCACAGGGCACTGGAGCGGGTAACCGTACCCAAGGTGGAGGTATGAAAGGCCTAACCATAGATGCCCTCCGGGGCCTGTCCAAGGTATATGCGGTCGTAGCCCTGACCGCAGCCGGGATGATGTCCCCGCCGATATATATGCCCATACCTTTGCTCATGCTGCTGCTCTCCCTATACGTATGGTTCAGGCGAACCCGGCCCAGTATGCAGCTTTCGCTCCATCTATTCTTGGTCCTGGCCTTGCCCCAGCTATTTCAGCCCCTAGTGGGGGCATGGCTTTGCTCTACCTTCGCCCTGCCCCTCCTGCCCCTGCTGGATTACAGCCTGAGGGAGACCGCCCTGACCTATCCCTTTGGCCCTGTGGGGAGGGGTCGCCAGCCCACCAGGCTGGGCCTGTTGCTGGTCTCGGCCCTGCTGGGGGTAGGGTTTATCGCGGTCTTACTGAGGGGCTGGGGCCTGGTGGTGAGTTGTGGCCTGGTGGCCGGCTATCTGGCCGGGGTTATAGCCATTACCCTGGCGAGGCTATCCCGCATGCCGGTTGAGGCAGAGGTGATCGATTACCGGGTTTTGGCCGGCGACCCCAATAAAATATCGGTGAGGCTGTGGAATAGGGCACGGCTGGGCGGCCAACTGATCCTGCAATCCCCTCACCCATGGCTCCGCATCGAGCCGGGCAGACTGATCCTAAGGGGAAAGATGCAGGAGGTGGAGGTGTTTTTTGCCCCCCCGCTGGCTGGGCCGGGGAGGCTGGAGGTCAAGGCAGCCCTGCTGGACCCCTGGGGCTGGCTCCGCGTCGGCTTTGGGCTGGAGCTGGTACAGCTTTTCGTCATCCCCAGGGTCAGATATGCCGAGTGGTTGGCCCGAAGGTATCTGGGGATGACCCAGGCGGGAACCCGGGAGCTGATGACCGTGGCCGCTTCGGCCAGGACGGGGCGCGTCTCCAGGAAGGGACTCGAGTATTATGGCCTCCGCCCCTATCAACTGGGGGATAGCCTGAAGAGCATCGACTGGAAGCATACCCTGAAGTTGCGGGAGATGGTGGTTAAAGAGTTCCTGGACCCAGGGGCCCAGTCCGCCATCGTGGTGGTGAACCTATCGGTCACCGATGAGGAGGAGAAGGACAAGCTGGCTTCCAGTCTCATCTGCACCGCCCTTACCCTGGCCAAGGAGAACATCTCCATGGTCTTGTCTGCCTACAATCACCGCCACGTGCTCCTGACCACCCCATTGCTAGGCCCGCGGCAGGCCCTGCTTCAGGCGCTGAACCTGGCTGAGCAGGTGACCATTTCCCTCAGCCCGCTGCGCTACCTCGAGCTTCCCGATGTGCTCAGGCTGAGGGGCAATATCGGTCGCCTAAGACGGGCCCAACTGCCCTCGGCCGCAAAGCTGGCCGAGGTGCTGGATTTGGAATACAGGGCTTTGAGCGCTATGGCTATGGACAATCCTGCCACAAAGGCATTACAAACCGCTCTGGGCATGGTTAAGGAGAAGGCCAGTGTGGTCATAATATCGGCATGTAACCACGATGCTGAGGCCATAGCCCTCAGCCGTTTCTCCCTTGGGGAAAGGGGCTACCCCGTCCTCCCGGTGGGGCTCGACCGCAGGATTTAGGCGCGAGGATGGCATGATGTACGATGTCCTGGTGATAGGGGCGGGGCCGGTGGGGAGCTATACGGCAGAGCTTTTGGCCAGCTCGGGCTACCGGGTAGCCGTTGTGGAGCAGCGAGATAAGCGCGATGGCCGAAGCTGCTGCACCGGGATCCTGGGACGGGAATGTGTGGAGCTATTCCCCGTGCCTCCAGATGTCATCCTCAGGACTGCCAGCTCGGCGGTGTTCTTCAGCCCCTCGGGCAAGAGGATAAGGGTGTGCAAAGAAGGGCCCCAGGCCTACATAGTCAATAGGGAGGCTTTGGACACCGCTTGGGCGGGGAGGGCTAGGGAGCAGGGCGCGGAATTCCTCTTGGGCTATCGGGCATTGGCGGCGAGGGTGACAAGGGAAGGCGCTACGGTAGCCTGTGAGCACGACCGCACCCGGGCAGAACTGCGAGGCCGGGCCCTGGTTGTGGCCAGTGGCTTCGCCTCCGGGTTGACACGGCAACTGGGGCTGGGGGATCCCGGCGATTTCGTCATCGGGGCCCAGCTAGATGTGGATGTCCAGGACACAGAAGAGGTCGAAATATATTTGGGACAGGAGGTAGCCCCTGGCTTTTTTGCCTGGCTGGTGCCCACAATGCCGGGGCGGGGACGCCTGGGCCTGCTCAGCCGCCACCACCCCGGAACCTATTTAGTCAAGCTCTATAACCGGCTCCGTGCCCAAGGCAAGGTGCTCTCGGCCATCACCCCACCCCGGTTTGGGGGCATTCCCCTTCGGCCGCTGCCCAAAACCTATGCCAGCCGGGTGGTGGTGGTGGGGAATGCCGCTGGCCAGGTAAAGCCCACTACGGGCGGCGGGGTATACTATGGCCTGCTCTGTGCCCAACTGGCAGCCGAGGTCCTGCACCAGGCCCTGGCCAGCGACGACTTCTCAGAGGAGCGTTTTGCCCAATATGAACGAAACTGGAAGCGCAAGCTCTATCGGGAGCTCCAAATTGGCTACTACGCCCGCCGCCTCTACGAAAGGGCTGGCGATAGCCACATCGAGCGTGTATTTGACATAATGATACGCAATGGCATCCATGAGGCCTTGCTCCGGGCTGATGACTTCTCCTTCGATTGGCATGGCGGGCTCCTTCTCAAGGCCCTGACCTCTCACCTATTGGGGGGCATCATTCGCGCCCTAAAGAGCCGACTCACCGCCCGCTAGGCCTCCATCCTTCTCAGCCATCCCTTTACAGCCATGAGGGCCTTTGCTAAACTTTGGTTATAGCAACCCGGCAACAAGGGGCGATAGCTATGGGTACTCGAGACTACCGGTGGCGGGAGAAGAAAAAACCCAAGAAGGATGCCAAGAAGGCCATCAGCGTCAGCGTGACCCCCCCTGAGGCGATGATGGTCGAGGTCATTAAAGTTAAGGGCAAGAAAGCGCGCCCGGCGACAGAGGAATAGGAGGCATGCCAGCCTACGCCGAGCTTCATGCCCGGGGCGAGCTGGGCGATAGGGTGAAGCGGGCCAGGGCGCTGCTCAGGGAATGTCAGGTATGTCCCCGGCACTGCGCGGTCGATCGGCTGGCCGGAGAGGTGGGGGTGTGTCGCACCGGGGCCAGGGCAGTGGTCTCCAGCTATGGTCCCCACTTCGGGGAGGAGGGTCCGCTGGTGGGACGAGGCGGCTCGGGCACCATCTTCTTCACCCACTGCAACCTCAGGTGCGTCTTCTGCCAGAACTACACCATAAGCCAGAAGGGCGAGGGCTATGAGGTCTCCCCGGAGGAGCTGGCTGGGATGATGCTGGCCCTGCAAGGAAAGGGCTGCCACAATATCAACCTAGTCAGCCCCAGCCACGTGGTCCCCCAGATCCTGGAAGCCCTGGAGATAGCCGTCTCCCGGGGGCTGACTCTGCCCATCGTCTACAACTCCGGTGGCTATGATTCCCTGGATACCTTGGAGCTGCTCGATGGCATTGTAGATATCTATATGCCCGATATGAAATATTCTGACGAGGCGACGGCGCGGCACTACTCCGGGATCAAGGACTATCCCGCGGTGAACCGGGCGGCAGTCAAGGAGATGCATCGCCAGGTGGGGGACCTGAAGCTGGATGAAAACGGGGTGGCCACCAGGGGGCTCCTGGTACGCCATTTAGTTCTGCCGGAGGGCCTGGCCGGCACCCCCCAGGTAGTGCGCTTCTTGGCTCAGGAGATCTCCCCTTCGACCTATCTGAATGTCATGGCCCAGTACCGTCCTTGCCATCGAGCCATGGAATTTCCAGCCCTGTCCCGGCCGATAAGTCGGGCTGAGTTCCTCGAGGCGGTGAGGCTGGCTCGCCAGGCCGGGCTAACCAGGCTGGATGGGGTTCACGGCGTCTTCTTCCTGAGGTTGGTCTAGCCTTGTCGGAACTGGCCTCTCTCCATGCCCTCATCTATGGTCGCGTCCAGGGTGTCTTCTTCCGCGACTTTGTGTCTCGCCACGCCCGGGCCTTGGGCCTGAGCGGCTATGTGCGGAACCTGCCCCAGGGCGGGGCTGTGGAGGTCAAGGCCGAGGGAGAGAGGCCTAAACTGGATAGCCTGCTGGAGAAGCTGCATCAAGGTCCTCCCGGGGCCAGGGTGGACCGGGTGGATGTGGAGTGGGCTGAGTATAGCGGCAGCTTCGCCGATTTCAGGATCAGGTATTGGGACTAGCCTCTGCCACCGGCCTGGTCGCAGGTCTAATCCCGTAGAACCGGTCACTATCCAGCAGGCGGCGCAGGGTCATGGCGTCCACAGGGTGAGACTGGCCAGCTCGACACATATTTAATTGGTCAGCGATTTCGTCCGGGCTCATCGGCCTGTTCCCATTGGTCAGGAAAAGCCGAAATATGGCCTCCATAAGGGGTTGACGAGGGTGGAAGAGCCCTGGAGCCTGGGAACAGTGTTGGCTGAAGCGATCTAGCATGGCCTCAGCCGTCTCTTGAAGCTGGCCCTGGCACTTCGGGCACAGCCGACTACTAGCCAGGGTGGCGAAAGAGCGATTATTTTCGCGAAACCACCCTAAATCTATGGCGTACCGGATTTCTGGCTGAGAATCCTGGTCGGGAAGCATTTTCTCTCCCTCATTGCTGGAATTCACTTTGAGCGGCCTCGATGAGTTGCAGGTATTCGGTGCTGACCCCGGCTGCCTCTGAGGCCAATCGGTCAGCCAGGGCAGGCTCGGCCAGAAAGATCTTATTGTAGGCTTCGGCGGTACCCTGGGTGGGTTCGTCGCCAACAAAGCGGCAGCGGGCATCCACCACGCCCAGGTCGAAGGGCACGGTGAAAAAGAGGTCGGCCACTACTTTGTGGATCCCCAGCGCTCGCAGTCCCGGCTGCTGATACTTGGTGGCGGGCAATAAGCCCAGCAGATTCATTATGCTGAAGCAGCCCCCGCCTCTGATCACCTTAAAGGGGGCCACGGTAATGAGATAGTCGCAGGAGAGCACTACATTGGGGATCCAGAAGGTGGGCAGGGCGAAGGGTCGGGATAAAGGGTTTTCCACCTCTACCGCCACCGAATCCTGGACATCCAGGAGGAGTACCCTGGGGAAGTTGTAGTTCAGGGCCTGATAGACGGGGCGCATGGCCCTGCCCTCGGCATTTCCCTCCATGAGGAGGATATCGGCATCGCTGACCCGTCTGATCCCGTCCACAATGGCCCTTATGGTCTCCGGGCTGGTGGTTACGGGATGGGGCAGGGGATAGGCGGCAAGGGGCTTGATAAGCACCCGCCGCGCCCTGGCCACTGCCGGTGCCGGCTCAAAGGTGAAGCTTGCCGCTTCGGCAATCAACCTCATGGTCCTTAACCTTTGGGAGGGGCTCAGGCTGCCTTATCGGGGCCGAGGAACCTCTTCTCTATAAGGTCGGCCAGCCCCTGGATATCGTTCGGGGGATAGCAGGGGGCTTCTATATCCAGCGGCTCATCGCTGGCTACAGCCACCACCTGGCTAGGTGGACCGAGGAGCTTGTTCCCCCGTCGCCGCCGGTGCACCTCGATCTTGGCCCCTGGCTCCCCTTTGAAGCCCTCAGCCAAAATGAGGTCATAATCGTCGCCCAGGATTTGGGCCAGCTCCCCCAGACCGGGGTCCCGCTCTACAGGCTTGAGCAGGGCTATATGGTGAGGGGAACTCAGCACCACGGCACTGCTCCCGGCCCGGGCCAGCCGCCAGCTATCCTTGCCTGGGCGGTCGAGCTCGAAATCGTGGGCTACGTGCTTTATGACAGCTATACGGTAGCCCCTATTTCTCAATTCCGCCACCAACCGCTCGAGGAGGCTGGTCTTGCCCACCTCGGAATGGCCGATGATGGATATAATGGGCGGCATTTACGGGTTCTCCTTCCCTAGGCCCCTTGCCCTTCGGCCCAGTCCAGCATGATCACCTGAACCGTATCCCCTGGCTTTGCTTCAGCCACATCCTCAGGGATGATGGCCAGGCCATTGGCCCAGGCCATGGAGGTCAGTATCCCCGAGCCCTGGGGGCCGGTAAGTCGGGCAAAGTATTGCCCCTGGCGCCTCTCCACGTTTACCCGGGCGAAGATGCGCCGTCGGTCGCTGTTGATCACCCTGTCTTCCAGTATGGCGGTGACGGTGGGCTTGGACAGGGTGGTCTTGCCCATCATCTTGAGGATGGCTGGACGGGCGAAGAGTTCAAAGCTGATCATGGAGCTGACCGGGTTCCCGGGGAAGCCCAGATGGGGCACCCGGCGCAATCTATCGCCTTCCCCCACCGCGAAGCTGCCGAAGGCCAAGGGCTTGCCGGGCTTCATCCGCACCGTCCAAAAGGCGATCTCCCCCTCCTTGGCCAGCACCCCCTTCACCATATCGTAATCGCCCAGGGAGACGCCCCCCGAGGTCAGGAGCATGTCCGCCTCAAGCCCCTCCCTTACCTTGGCCACCAGCCTCTCCTCCCGGTCAGGGGCGATGCCCAGTATCCTGGGTATCCCCCCGGCCCGCCTCACCTGGCAGGCAATGGTATAGGTATTGCTATCATATATCTTCCCCGGCGCGGGTGGCTGGCCCACGTCGATAAGCTCATCGCCGGTGGCCAGTATCGCTACCCTGGGCCGCCGGACGACCTGAACCCTGCCTCGGCCCAGGGAGGCCAGAACCCCTATCTCCTGGGGACGGAGCACCGTTCCCTTTCTCAATACCAGAGACCCCTTGGTGATATCCTCTCCGGCGCGGCGGATATTCAACCCCCCATCCGCTGAACGATGGATACCTATCTCAGCGATGGGAGACTGGCGTTTCATCTCATCGGTATCCTCAAAGGGGATCACTGCGGTGGCCCCAGGGGGCAGGGGGGCACCGGTCATGATGCGTATCGCCTCCCCCGGCTCCAGCCTGTGCTCCACCACTGTGCCCGCCGCCGCCTCAGCCACCACCTTGAGCACCCGGGGGGAGGTGGGAGTGGCCCCCAGCGTATCCTCCGCCCTGACGGCGTAGCCGTCCATAGCTGCGTTGTCCAGGGGAGGGACGTCCACAGGCGAGTGGACATCCTCGGCCAGGACCTGGCCCAGGGCTTCCAGGATGGGCTTCTCCTCCGCCTCCAGTACATGGACACAGTTCAGGACCCTTTCCAGGGCCTCCTCCACGCTGATCATGGCATCGCCTCCGCTTCAGGCCTAGCTTTACCGCCAACTAACAGCCTCGCCCTCTCCAGGTCGGCCCGGGTATTGATATTGAGAAGGCTGAGATGCTCTGGGTCATATAGGTTCACCTCTTCTTCCTCCACATACCTCACCCTGAGGGTGGGGATGAGGTCGGCGATCTTGAGCCGATTTTGCTCCAGCGCCCCCTTGATGGCCTCAAGACAGCCCTTGGAATATACAGCATGAAGCGGCTCCAGGTATCCCCCCAGGCGGGGCACCACTGCCTGGAAGCCCGGGGCCAAGGAAAGCATGTATGACAGCAGTTCTGTGTTCAGGAAAGGCATATCGCCGCCCACTGCTATATTGTGCTCGGTGTCGGAGGCCAGGAGCCCGGTATAGAGCCCGCCCAGGGTTCCCTTGCCGGGATAGATATCGTCTATCCACTGCGCACGGCTTTGCTTCAGGGGGGGCAGGTCTAATCCCATGTTGGAGCCTACCAGGAGGATACGGGGGCTTATTTCGGCCAGGCGCACCAAAACGTGCTCGATAAGCCTCAGGCCACCGATCTTCTGGGCCAACTTATCCCGCCCAAAGCGTTGGCTCTGCCCCCCCACCAGCACGATGGCGTTCATCAACTCTCTATATAATTCTACCACAAATCGCCAACCAAATTATTGTTGCTTTGCTTTGGATAACGGGAAAGCGCCATTGCCTTCGAGGGGGTGATAGTCTATAATAAGCGCGACCTGGAGCGAGTCGTGTTTGCCCATCTGCATGTCCATACTGAGTATAGCCTCCTCGATGGTATGTGCTATATCCCGGAGCTGGTGGGCCGAGCCACAGAGCTGGGAATGGATAGCTTGGCCATCACCGACCATGGCGCCCTATATGGCGCCATCGCCTTTTATCAAGCTGCCCGCGAAGCCGGCATAAAGCCCATCATCGGCTGTGAGACCTATGTGGCTCTGGACAGCCGGCACAGCCGCGACCCTGCGGAGAAGAACCCCTATCACTTGGTGCTTCTGGCCAAGGATGAGACAGGCTATTGTAATCTGTTGCAGCTCATCACCAAGGCCCATTTGGAGGGCTTCTATTACAAGCCAAGGGTGGATAAGGAGCTCCTCGCCCAGTACCATCAAGGCCTGATAGCCCTTTCCGCCTGTCCCCAGGGGGAGCTGGGCCGGCTTATCCTGGAGGGACGCCGTCAACAGGCCAAGGAGGCTGCCCTATGGTACCGGGAGAACTTCGGCGACTTCTATCTGGAGATCCTGAGGCACCCTATCCCCGACCTGGAGACCATAAACGCTGAACTCATCTCCATGAGCCAGGAGCTGGGCTTACCCTTAGTGGCTACCAACGATGTCCACTATGTGAACAGGGAGGATGCCTCAGCCCATGAGCTTCTGCTATGCATCCAGACCAACACCTCGGTCTACGATGAGAAGCGATTCAAAATGCCCGGGGATAGTTTCTATTTGCGAAGCCCTCAAGAGATGGCCGAGCTCTACGCAGACCTCCCCCAGGCCCTGGAGAACGCCGCTCACATCGCGGAGATGTGCGATCTTCATCTGGAATTCGAGCGCCTGCACCTGCCCCAGGTGGAGCTGCCGCCGGGGAAGAGCGCCGATGATTACCTGGCCGAGCTGTGCTGGCAGGGCTTTGAACAGCGTTACCCCAACCCCACCCCCGAGGCCAGGGAACGACTGGCCTACGAGTTGGAGGTGGTCAAGCAAACCCAGTTCGCCAACTACTTCCTGGTGGTCTGGGACCTCATCTCCTTTGCTCGCCGCCAGGGGATCCTCTTCGGGGTTAGGGGCAGCGCCGCGGCCAGCCTCATCCTCTACTGCCTGAGGATTACCGAGATAGACCCCCTGGCCATGAAGCTGGTGTTTGAGCGCTTCCTCAATATAGAACGGCGGGAGATGCCCGATATCGACCTGGACTTCCAGGATGACCGTCGCGACGAGGTGTTGAACTATGCCGTCAGGAAATACGGCTCTGACCGGGTGGCCCAGATCATCACCTTTGGCACCCTGGGGGCCAGGGCTGCCCTGCGGGATGTGGGACGTGCCCTGGGCATGTCTTACGGGGATGTCGACCGCATAGCCAGGTTGGTGCCCCTGGGGCCGGGGGTGACCCTGGACAAGGCCCTGGACCAGAGCAGCGAGCTCAGGACCATCTATGGACAGGACCAGGCGGTACGCTATCTAGTGGACTCGGCCAGGCGACTGGAGGGACTGGCTCGCCACGCCAGCACCCATGCTGCCGGGGTGGTTATCTCCCGGGAACCACTGGTCAACTATGTGCCCTTGCAGCGGGCCGGCCGGGGCAACGATGAGACCTCAGCCACCATGACCCAGTTCAGCATGGAGGACATCGCCAGGATCGGCCTGCTCAAAATGGACTTCCTGGGGCTGACCAACCTGACCATCCTGGGGAAGGCCAAGGAGATTATCCAGGCCACCAGGGGCATCGATATCGACCTGAACCAGTTGCCCCTGGATGATGCCAAGGCCTTCGAGCTGTTGAGTTCTGGAGAGACGGGAGGGGTTTTCCAGCTGGAAGGCGCCGGGATGCGCCGCTACATCAAGGAGCTCAAGCCCTCCTCCTTCAGCGACATCGCGGCCATGATCGCCCTGTATCGCCCCGGTCCCATGGAGCATATCCCCACCTTTATCAAGGCCAAGCATGGCCTGGAGCCTATCCGCTACCCCCACCCCGCCCTGGCCCAGATCCTGGAGGAGACCTATGGCGTGATAGTCTATCAGGAACAAGTGCTGTTCATCGTGCAGGCCTTCGCCGGCTATAGCCTGGGCCAGGCCGATGTGTTTCGTAAGGCCATGGGCAAGAAAATTCCCGAGGTGATGAGACAGGAGCGGGAGAGCTTCGTGGCCGGGGCTATGGCCAAGGGTTTCTCCAGGGCCATGGCCGAGGAGGTCTTCCGTCTCATCGAGCCCTTCGCCGGCTACGCTTTCAATAAGGCCCACAGCGTGAGCTATGCCCTCATCGCCTACCAGACCGCCTATCTCAAGGCCAACTACCCCCTGGAATATATGACCGCCTTCCTGACTACCCACAGTCGGGATATGGAGAAGGTGAGCTCAGCCCTGGGGGAATGCCATCGGCTGGGCATCCCCATAGCCCCCCCCGATATCAACCGGAGCCAGATCGATTTCACCATCGAGGAGCACCAGGGCCAGCGGGTTATCCGCTTCGGCCTGGGGGCTATCAAGAATGTGGGGGAGTTGGCCCTGGAACCCCTCCTGGCGGCGCGCCAGGAGGGCGGCCCCTTTGCGTCCATAGAAGACTTTTGTCGCCGTGCCCAGCTTCGGGGCATCAACCGCCGGGCCCTGGAGAGCCTTATCAAGGTGGGTGCCCTGGATTCCCTGGGGCCACGGGGGGGCCTGCTTCAGAGCCTGGACCGCATCCTCTCCCTGGCCCAGCACCAGCAGCGCCTCCGCGACACCGGACAATCGACCATGTTTGACCTCTGGGGCCACAACGTGCCCACCCCCTTGCCTGCCATAGACATCCCCCAGGTAGAGGTGCCCCTCCGCGAGAAGCTGACCTGGGAAAAGGAGCTCACCGGGGCCTACCTCTCGGAGCACCCCTTCAGCCAGGCGGCACCAGAGCTGGCCTCGGCCACCACCGCCCTATGTGGGCAGATGGATGCTGAGATGGCAGGACAAACGGTGATAGTGGCTGGCTCCGTGATATCGGTGCGGCATTCCTTCACCAAGGACAACCGCCCCTTCGTTATCGCCACCCTGGAGGATCTGGAGGGTAGCCTGGAGGTCAGCGTCTGGCCCGAGGTCTATGCCGATACCGAGGAGCTGTGGCAGGAGGGGAATATCCTGGTGGTTCTGGGCAGGGTCAGGGTGCGGGGCGAGCGGGTGAGCCTCAGTTGCCAGAAGGTACGCCCTTACCAGCCCCAGGGGGAATCACCAGCCCCGCGCTTTGAGGCCGAGGCTGGCCCCGTGACGACGGCGCCAAAAGGAGCTCGACACAAAGTATCCATCAAGCTCTATCAGACGGAGGATGAGCCCAGCGACCGGGCCCGGCTGAGGCAGGTGCTGGAGCTATTGGTCCGCTATCCGGGGCAGGGGGAGGTGCGCCTGGTTGTCCATAGCGGCGGCGAAATGGTCAATATGGAGCTGCCCCATATCTCCGTCGGTTACTGCCCAGAGCTGGAGGAGAAGCTGGTGGCGCTGGTGGGGGAGGGAAACGTGGAGGTCCTTTCCTGACCTGGGCGTTGTTTTTTTGCGAACGCCCTTCCGCCATCAGCGATGCGCCGCCTCCATCTCCAGCAGCCAACGCTTGAGTCCCAGCCCCCCGCCATAGCCCCCCAGGCCCCCATCCCCGGCCACCACCCTATGGCAGGGGATGAGCAGGGGGAGAGGGTTTCGGGCCAGGGCTTGGCCCACCGCCCGGGCCGCTTCGGGTTTTCCCAGATGCTGGGCCACCCACCCGTAGCTGCGGGTCTCCCCATAGGGGATGGTGTTGTTGACCTCATAGACTTGTCTCTGAAAAGGGGTAATCTCGGAGAGGTCAAGCCGAGCCGTGAAGCCCTTTACCTCCCCTTTGAAGTACCCCTTTATCTGCTCCTGAAGGTCAGCAAAGGCAGAATCACCCCTTATGCACCCGTCTGCGGCCTTGCCCAGGGCCTCCACGGCGGCCCGGGGTGAGGGCTGGGGCAAGACCACCCTTCGGATGCCCTGCTCCGAGCCCAGAAGCGCCATCCAGCCCTTTTCCACCTTGGCCTGGTTCTCTTGAAGCGAGCTGGCAATTGGGCTTCCCACCTCGAAGACGGCATAAAATGGCTTCATTATGGCATCAACTATAGCATGGCCCTGGTCAGGAGACAACTGGCCAAGTTGAAAGCCTGGGCTCTCTGGGCTATAATCGAGGAACAAGGCAGAGGAGAATGGCTTTGCTGAGGACAATCTACTGTGGCCAGCTCAGGGCGGAACACATAGGTCAGCGGGTGAGCCTAGCAGGCTGGGTGCACCGCCGCCGTGACCACGGTGGCCTGGTGTTTATCGACCTCAGGGACCGGGAGGGGCTGGTGCAGGTGGTGTTTAACCCCGAGGTCTCCCCGGAGGCCCATCAGGTAGCGGATAAGCTGCGCAATGAGTTCGTGCTCCAGGTCAAGGGGGAGGTGAGCCGTCGGCCCAAGGGCACCGAGAACCCGAAGCTGGCCACCGGCGAGGTGGAGGTGATCGCCCGATCAGCCACCATTCTTAATACCTCAAAGACACCCCCCTTCTACATAAACGAGGATGTAGAAGTGGAGGAGCCCCTGCGCCTCAAATATCGCTACCTGGATATGAGGCGCCCCAGGATGAAGGATAACATCATCCTGCGCCACAGGGTGGTCAAGTTCATCAGGGACTTCCTGGATGCCCGCGGCTTTATCGAGGTGGAGACGCCTATCCTGATCAAGAGCACCCCCGAGGGGGCCAGGGACTACCTGGTGCCCAGCCGCATCTCCCCGGGCAGGTTCTATGCCTTACCCCAGTCGCCCCAGCAGTTGAAGCAGATCCTCATGGTGGCGGGACTGGAGAAATACTTCCAGATAGCCCGCTGCTTCCGCGATGAGGACCTGAGGGCTGACCGCCAGCCCGAGTTCACCCAGCTCGACCTGGAGATGAGCTTTATAGATGAGGAGGACATTCTGGGCCTCCTGGAGGACATGTTCACCGAGCTGGTGGCAACGGTCAAGCCCGACATGCGGGTCATCAAACCCTTCCCTCGCCTCACCTATGCCCAGTGCCTGGAACGCTTCGGCACCGATAAGCCCGATGTCCGCTTCGGGTTGGAGCTTCGGGAGGTGACCGATATCGTGGCCGGCTCCGAGTTTATGCCCTTCCGCTCCGCTGTGGAGGAGAAGGGATTGGTGGCTGGCATTTGCATCCCTGGCGGCGCCAGCTACTCCCGCCGCCAGCTGGAGGAGCTGGGCGAGCTGGCCAAGTCCTACGGTGCCAAGGGTTTGGTCACCCTGGGGCTGGGGGAGGAGGGCAGCAGCCTGAATGGCTTGACCCTGGAAGGGGTGCGCTCCGTGGCGGCCAAGTATCTGACCCTGGAGCAGGTGCGCGCCATGGCCCAGCGCTTTGGGGCCAAGGGGGGTGACCTCCTGCTCATCGCCGCTGGCAATACCCCCATGGTGAGGAGGGTATTGAATGAACTCAGGCTGGAAATGGGTCGCCGCCTCAAGCTGGCTGACCCCAATCTCCTGGCCTTCGTCTTCATCCAGGGCTTCCCCCTGCTGGAGTGGGATGCCCAGGCCGGACACTGGACCCCCATGCACCACCCCTTCACCGCCCCTGTGGAGGAGGATATACCGCTGCTGGATACAGCCCCGGAGAAGGTGAGGTCCAGACACTACGACATCGTTTGCAACGGCCATGAGCTGTCCAGCGGCAGCATCAGGATCCATAAACGAGAGCTTCAAGAGAAGGTCTTCCACCTCCTGGGCTACACAGACGAGGAGATCCGGGAGCGCTTCGGGCACCTGCTCGAGGCCTTCGAATACGGCGCCCCACCCCATGGGGGCATTGCCCCCGGCATCGACCGCATCGTTATGCTGCTGGCCGGGGAGGAGAACATCCGCGAGGTCATCGCCTTTCCCAAGACCCAGAGCGCTGTGGATTTGCTCACCAATGCCCCCTCCCCGGTACCCGAGGAGCAGCTCCGGGAGTTGCACCTCAAATTGATAAATGGCCAGCAATAGGCAAATCCGCCCTATAAGGTAGGGACTTAGCCGAGTTCTGGCCTCCATCATTGACCCCCTCCATCGGGCCCTGCTATAATCGGGCACAGGGGGCTAGGGTGAGAGTAAAGAGAGAGGATGCCGGGAACGGCCAGGTAGCGCTCCATATCGAGGTGGAGTCAGAGGAAATGGAGCGCTCCCTGGACAGGGCTTATCGGCGGTTGGTGGGCAGGGTCAACGTGCCCGGCTTTCGCAAAGGCAAGGCACCTCGGGTGCTGGTGGAACGCTATCTGGGTCGGGAGGTTCTGGTAGAGGAGGCCCTGGAGCGACTGATACCGGAAATCTACGAGCAGGCTATCCAAGAGCAGGGACTGGAGCCCATAACCCAGCCGCAGATCGAAATCACCCGGCGCGACCCGCCTATCTTCACGGCCAGGGTAGCCTTGCGGCCCCCTGTTGAATTGGGCGACTATAAGAGCATCAGGGTTCCCTACGAGCCGGTGGAGATTACCCAGGCCCAGGTAGATGAGGTGCTGGAGCGACTTCGCTGGCAGCAGGCTCCTTGGGAGCCGGCGGTCAGGCCAGTGCGATTCGGAGACCTGGTCACTATGGATGTGGAGAACAGTGTGGACGGGGGTGAGCCCTCCAGTCAAAAGAATATTCAATATCAAGTAATGGAGAACTCCTCGGTGCCCCTGCCTGGCTTTGCCCAGGAGATTGTGGGCATGACAGCAGACCAGGAGAAGGGATTCAGCCTCGCCTTTCCCACGGAGCATGCCAATAAAGACCTGGCGGGCAAGACTTATGCCTTTAAGGTGGTGGTCAGGGAGGTAAAGGAGAAAAGGCTCCCTGAGCTGGACGATGGTTTTGCCAGGAGCCTGGGGCAAGGCTTTGACAGCCTGGAGCAGCTAAGGGACCGCATCTTCTCCGATTTATTAAGGCGGGCAGAAGTCCAGGCCCAAGAGCGCTACGAAGAGAAGGTGATCGATTCGGTGGTGGAGCTGGCCAATGTGGAGCTGCCCCCCTTGCTGGTGGAGCAGGAGGTAGCCTATCTTGTGGAGGAGCAGGCCCGACTCTTTCAGGGAGGAGAAGGCGGGGTGGATGCCTACCTCAGCCGGATCGGGAAATCGGAGGCGGAGTTGAAAGAAGAGCTACAGCCTGTGGCCCGCAAGCGGCTGATGCGTTCCCTGGTCCTCAGCGAGATCGCCGCCCGGGAGAATATCGAGGTGGCCCCGGAGGAGGTGGAGGCCGAGATCCAAGATCGCCTATCCAGGGCAGGGCATGGGGTTGAGGAGGCGCGGCGACGCCTCAGCTCCCCTGAAGGCCGCCGCTCCATAGAGCAATGGTTGCTCAGACGAAAAACCGTGCACCGACTGAGAGACATAGCCAAAGGCGAGAGACCGGAAGAGGTCACCAGGTCTAGTCAATTTCAGGATGGGGGTAAGAGATGAGTATTGAGCCACAGAATGTGATCCCGATGGTTATCGAGAGCGGCGCCCGGGGGGAGCGCGCCTTCGATATCTACTCCTTGCTGCTCAAGGAGCGCATCGTGTTCTTGGGCATGCCCATCAATGACCAGATGGCCAATCTTATTATCGCCCAGCTCCTCTACCTGGAGAGGGAGGACCCCGACAAGGATATCAGCCTCTACATCCATTGTCCCGGGGGCATCATCAGCAGCGGCCTGGCCATCTATGACACCATGCAGCTCATTCGCCCCGATGTGTCCACCATCTGCGTGGGGCTGGCGGCGAGCATGGGGACGGTGTTGCTGTGCGCCGGGGCCAAGGGCAAGCGCTACGCCTTGCCCAATGCCACCATCCATCTGCATCAGCCAGCCGGGGGTGCCCAGGGACAGGCGGCTGATATCGCCATCGCCGCCAAGGAGATCCTCAGGGTTCAGGACATCCTCCGGGAGATCATAGCCAAGCACACCGGTCAGCCCCTGGATAGGATCGCCCGGGACACCGACCGCGATTTCTACCTCAGTGCCGAGCAGGCGGTGGAATACGGGATCGTGGACCAGATCTTGCGTCCCAAGGAGGAGGGGAGGAGGGGCAGCTAGAGCCTATGCCCGGTGCGGGCTTGGTACTCCCCGGCTAGCTGGTCGAGGCTGGGCAAGCCGGCCCGGGCCCCCCGAGCCGAGACAGAGAAGCGGGCGGTGATGTCGCCCAAGAGGCCACAGGC
>MTNP01000005.1 GCA_002011475.1 Dehalococcoides sp. JdFR-54 | reverse complement strand
CCAGGGCCCCCTCTTCCAGCCTATCGGCGGGAACCACCCTGTTGACCAGGCCGATTCTCTCCGCCTCGGCGGCGGGGATCATATTGGAGGTGAACAGGATCTCCTTGGCCTTCTTTATACCTACCAGCCGGGGCAGCCGCTGGCTATTGCCCCCGCCGGGCACGAGGCCCAGGCGGGCATGGGTATCAGCGAAGGCTGCCCTCTCCGAGGCTATGATTATATCGGCGCACGGCGCCAGCTCGAAACCACCGGTTATGGCAT
Source organism: Dehalococcoides sp. JdFR-54 (assembly GCA_002011475.1). Taxonomy (GTDB): domain Bacteria; phylum Chloroflexota; class Dehalococcoidia; order JdFR-54; family JdFR-54; genus JdFR-54. The sequence continues at coordinate 86,361 of MTNP01000005.1, read as the reverse complement.
AACCATTCACGGCGGCTATTACCGGTTTCTCGAAGTTGTCTATCTTTTCAAAGACGGCGACAACCAGGGCCAAGGGATCAGCCTCTTCCTCGAAGGGACGCCCCAGCTCCTTGAGGTCCATGCCGGCACAGAAGGCACGCCCGGAGCCGGTGATGATAAGCACATCTATGGCATCGTCGGCCGCTACATCCTCCAGGGCCGACAGCATTTCCTTCAGAAGGGCACTGTTCAGGGCATTGAGGGCCTGGGGACGTTTGAGGATGAGCTTGGCTATACGCTCTTTCTTCTCTAGGATTAGGTTGCGATACTCCATTTGGCCTCTTTCCTTTATCGGTTTATTCCAGAGCCACTGCCCCGCCGGTGATGTCCAAAAGCTCCTTAGTGATCATCTCCTGCCGGGCCTTGTTGAGGGTGAGGGTCAGGTCGGCGAGGAGCTCGTTGGCATTATCGGTGGCGTTGCGCATGGCCACCATCCGTGCCGACTGCTCGCTGGCTATGGACTCCAGGAGGGCGTGATAGACCTGCATCTCCACGAAGCGAGGCAAGAGCTGATCCAGAACCCCCATAGGGTCGGGCTCATAGATATATTCCACATTCTGCATCGGTGGCAACTGGGCGGGCTCGATGGGCAATATCTGTCGCATCACCGGCCGTTGCGCCAGGGTGGAAATGAATTGAGTGTAGGATAAATAGACCAGGTCGAAGTGCCCATAGGTATAGTCCTGGCAGATGAGGTGAGATATGGGGAGGGTATCTGCCAGAGATGGCCGATCGCCCAGCCCAGTGAATTCGGCGCGCAGGTCCAGGCCGGTGCGCAGGGCGAAGCTGCGCCCCTTGCGCCCCACGGCGACGATCTGCACCGGGACGGTCTGCTCCAGGAGGAAGCTGGCCAGGCGCCGATTGATATTAGCGATAAGGCCACCACACAGGCCTCGGTCTGGCGTTATGTGAACCACCCCGATCCTGTGCACCTCCCGTTTCTCCAGGAGGGGGGGCACATACTCGGGGGTGCGCTGGGCGGCCAGGTCGGCCAACACCTGGCGGATCTTTTCGTCGTAGGGCCTGCCGGCCAGGCCCCGCTCCTGGGCGCGGCGCATCTTGGAGGCGGCCACCATCTCCATGGCCTTGGTTATCTTGGCCGTATTCTGCACTGAGCGGATCCGGCGCCGGATGAGACGGATGTTGGCCATAACTCGGTCACCTCAACCCCTTTATCCCCATCCCCTCAAGGAGAGGGGGATGGTTCTTAATAAGAGGGGCTAACGCCCCTCTTAAACGCCCCAAAAGCGTAGGAGCGTTACCTGGGAATAATACCCCAGGCCGAAAGGGAGCTAGCACCCCTCTTTGACGCCCCACCCAAAATCGAAGCCCCTAGAAAGAGGCAGTCTGCTTGAACTCCTCCAGGGCCGCTTTGAGCTGCTCCTCGGTCTCCGCTGACAGGTCCTTCTCTTGGGCAATGCGCTTGCCTATCTCCGGGTGGTTGTTTGCCATAAAGCGGTGGAAGTGCTCCTCCACCGAGGCGATCCTGTCCACCGGTATATCGTCGAAGTAGCCGTTGATGACGGCATAGAGGATGGTAACCTCCTGCTCCAGGCTCATGGGGGTGTACTGGGGCTGCTTCAGGACCTCGGAGATGCGCTGCCCCCGTTCCAGTTGTGCCCGTGTGGCCTTATCCAGGTCGGCGGTACCGAACTGGGCGAAGGCGGCCAGCTCCCGGAACTGGGCCAGCTCCAGGCGGAGCCTGCCCGCCACCCTCTTCATGGCCGGGGTCTGGGCGGCCCCGCCCACCCGGGATACGGAAAGGCCCACATTGATAGCGGGGCGGGTGCCAGCGTTGAACAGGTCGGTCTCCAGATAGATCTGGCCATCGGTGATGGAGATGACATTGGTGGGGATATAGGCGGCCACGTCGCCCGCCTGGGTTTCGATGACGGGCAGCGCCGTGAGCGAGCCGCCGCCGTATTCGGGGGCCAGCTTGGCTGCCCGCTCCAGGAGTCGGCTGTGCAAATAGAAGATATCCCCGGGGTAGGCCTCCCGCCCCGGGGGACGCCTCAGGAGCAGGGAGAGCTGCCTATAGGCCCAGGCATGCTTGGAGAGGTCGTCGTAGGCCACCAGGGCATCCAGCCCCTGCTCCATGAACTCCTCGCCGATGGCGCAGCCAGCATAAGGGGCCAAATATTGCAGGGGCGCCGGCTCCGAGGCATTGGCCGCCACCACAATGGTGTGCTCCAAGGCTCCATGGCGCTCCAGGGTGGCCACTACCCGAGCTACCTTGGAGGACTTCTGGCCAATGGCCACATAGATGCATATCAGGTCCTTGCCCTTCTGGCTGATGATGGTGTCGATGAGGATGGCCGATTTGCCTGTGGAGCGGTCGCCGATGATGAGCTCCCGCTGGCCCCGGCCGATGGGGATCATGCTGTCCACGGCCTTTATCCCGGTATGCACCGGGGTATCCACGGGCTGACGCAAAACCACATTAGGAGCCACCCTCTCCAAAGGACGGGTCTTGTCGGTGGGGATAGGCCCCTTCCCGTCCAGGGGATTGCCCAGGGGGTCGATGACCCGGCCCAGGAGGGCCTTGCCCACCGGCACCTCGGCGATGCGGCCGGTACAGCGCACCTCGTCGCCCTCCTTGATCTCAGACCACTCGCCCAGGATGACCGCCCCCACGCTCTCCTCCTCCAGGTTTAGGGCTATGGCTGTAGCCCCATTGGCGAACTCCAGGAGCTCGTTATATCTGGCGCCGGCCAGCCCTTGGATGCGGGCGATGCCATCGCCCACCTCGACCACGGTGCCCACATCCACCATGGTCAGCTCGGCACCGAACCGTTCGATCTGTTGTCTGATAATGGAGGTGATGTCCTGTCCGCCTACTACCATTCCCTGACCTCCTAAATCCTCAGGTGGCCCTGGCCAGCCTCCTCCTCAGGTTCTCCAGGCGGCTGCGCACGCTGCCGTCGATGAGCTTATCCCCCAACCGAGCCACCACCCCGCCGATGATGTCCGGGTCTATCTCGGTGGCCACTACCACCTTCTTGGCGGCGATATTGCCCAGTATCTCGGCCAGCCGTTGCTTTTCCTCCTCCTCCAGGGGGACAGCGGTGATGACCCGGGCGCGCTCTATACCCCGGTGGGCATCCAGGAGCTGCTCGTATTGCTCGATGATCTGGGGCAGCAGGCCCAGCCGTCTCCTGGCTATGAGCAGGTATACCAGGTTCAGCACCAGGGGATTGGCCTCCGGGAAGGCCTGGCTCAACATCGTCTGTTTGACCTCGAAGGGGATCTTGAGGCTCTCCAGCACCTCCGCCCAGGGGGGCACCTCTAGGGCCCGGGCGATGTCCCTGAGCTGGGAACGCCATGCCTCGAGCTCGTCCCGCTCCCGGGCGATGTCGAAGGCTGCCTGGGCATAGCGCCTGGCGGAAGCGGCGCGGGGCAACTCAGCCCTCCTTCCTCAGGGCGGTGCTCTCCTCCAGCACCTCCTGAACGAGTCGCCGGTGAGCCCTCCTATCCACAGTCTGATGGATGACCTTCTCCGCGGCCTCGATGGCGATGTCGGCAAACTCCTGACGCAACCTGTCCACCATCTCTCGCCGCTCCCGCTCTATCTCGGCGCGGGCCCTGGCAACCAGCATCTCTGCCTCCCGCCGTGCCTCCTGACGGGTCTCCTCCCGGAGCTGCTCCCCCATTCGGGAGGCCTGGGCTACGATGGCCTGGCCCTCCCTGCGGGCCGCCTCCAGGTGAGCCTTGACCTCTTCCTGGGTCTGGGCCATGCGCCGCTTGATCTGCTCCGCCTGCTCCATGCTCTCCCTGATCCGCTGCGCGCGCTCGTCCAGCATCCTCCTGATGGGCCTATAGGCAAACAGCATCAGCACCCCCAGGAGCAGGAAGAAGTTAACCAGTTGAGTGATGAGCAGGGCTGGGTCTATGCCAAGGGCGCCCATACCTTCTCCTCCCTCTAGGCCAGGAATCGCTTCATCAAGCCACCATGGCCAGGATGATGGCCACCACCAGGGCGTAGATGCCGATGGCTTCGGCGAAGGCGATGGCCAGGATCATGTTAGTCATAATGGCCCCCCTGGCCTCCGGGTTACGCCCCAGGGCCTGCATGGCGCCGGCACCCAGGATGCCGATGCCGATGCCCGGGCCAATGGCGCCCAGGCCCATGGCTAGCCCTGCCCCCACCAGCTTCATACCTTCTGGAAATTCAGGTCCCATATTCGGTTGCCCTCCTCTGTCAAGTGCCGCAGGCTTATTGGTGCTCCCCATGAGGGGTTATGGCTATGGTGGCGAACACCAAGGTCAGCCCGGCGAAGATCAAGGCCTGGACAAAGCCCACCAGCAGCTCCAGGCTGTAGAAGAACATGTTGGCCAGCCCGAACATGAACAGGTAAGCGCCCAGCAACAGCAATATCTCCCCGGCCGTCATATTGCCGAAAAGTCGGAAGGTGAAACTGATGATGCGCACCAGCTCGCTCATCCCCTCGAGCGCCCCCACAAACACGGCGATGGCTCCATTGACCAGCCCTGAGACCCCCCGCCTCAATCGGCCCCTGAAGAGGTGCCCCAGGGCATGGAATAAAGCCCCGAAATTAAAAAAGCGTCTCAGGTAGCGGAACACCCCCAGGCTGCTCATGCCCCAGTATTCCACGAAGACAAAGGAAATCAAGGCCAGGGCCAGGGGCAGGTTGAGGTCGGTGTTGGCGCCGCGCAGCAGGTGCACCGTCTCCCCGGGGGCCGCCCGCCAGGTGAGGCTGATGAAGCCGGGGACGAGGGAGAGCCAGGCATTGGCGATGACGAACAGGAATATGGTGGCCACGATGGGGAAGAAGCGGCGCCCATTCTCCCTGCCGGCTATGCCCTCCACGAAATTGAGCAGGGTCTCCACCACCATCTCCGCAAAGGCTTGCAGCCTGCCTGGCACCAGCCTCATCCGGCGCGTGGCCACAAAGGCCAGCAGGCCCAGGACGATAATACTGACCCAGGCGCCGAGGACGGTGTTGGTGATCTTGAAGCCGCTGAAGGGCTCCCAGAGAACCTCGGGGGGGAGCTGGGGGTGGGGACGGGCCACCGATAGAACGGCGGGGGNTAAACCCAGCACGGAGTTGACAATAGCCCCCAACAAACCGCCTGCCACACTCAGGGCCACCAAGATGATAAGGATGGTTACGGCCAGCCTGGTGGAACAGCCGAGTCGGGGCACTAATCTTTCTCCTTGTCCTTTTCCTCGTTGCTCAGCGTTCCCGTGAGTCCGGGGCGCACCATCAGGTAGACGCCAAACATGGCCACGAAGGTACCCAGGGTAACTCCAATCAGGGCCAATATGGGTGTAGTGCCTACCTTATTGTCCAGCCATAACCCCCCAAGGGTGAACAGCACGATGGTTATGGCTACGTAAAACCCCACCCCCAGGAGTCTTAGGGCAAAGGAACGCCAGCTCACACTATTTGCTTCCTGTTAATCCAAGGAAGTATAGCAAATCGGCCTTCCCGCTGTCAACCAAGAGGGCTGCGGCGCAAGGTGGGGACCAATATAAGGCCTTCCTGCTGGAACCCCTTGGAGGCCGCCGGTGGGTCGGCTATGTGTCCCCTCTAGAGCCTGACCAGCTTGGCGGTGTAGACATCGGGGATGGCTAGGATCTGCTGGCGCTGCTCCTCATTGAGGGGCTCATCCAGGCCCAGCACCATAAGGGCCTGGCCCCGGGGCCTAAGTCGGCCCACCCGCATAGAGCTGATGTTGATGTTGGCGTTGCCGGCGATCGTCCCCACCGCTCCGATAAGTCCGGGACGGTCCAGATGATGGCTGAACAGGTAGTAGCCCTCGGGGGCGAAGAGGTCGATCCAGTAGTCGTTCACCCTGACGATATTGGGTTGCTCCCGGAGCACCGTGCCCGACACAGTGGTGGTGCCGGCGGTGGTGCTGGCCTCCACGGTGACCAGGCTGGTATAGTTTTCGCAGGCAAATCTCTTGTGCTCGGTCAGTTGGAGGCCCCGGCTCTGGGCGATGAGATTGGCGTTTACCAGGTTGACCCGCTGTTCGCTGACCTCCTCCAGCAGCCCGCCCAGCACCGCCGCCTTCAGGACCTCCGTCTCGCTGGTGGCGATCTCGCCCTCGTAGCTGACCTGTATGGCCCGCATCTGGCCTTCGGCCAGTTGCCGCAGCAACCGCCCGATGACCAGGCAGAGCTTGATATAGGGGGCCAGAAGGGGCAAGGTCTCTGGGGGTACCAGGGGGGCATTTACGGCATAGCGGGCGGGGCGGCCCTCCAACACGGCGATGATTTGGTCAGCGATGTCCAGGGCCACAGTGGTCTGGGCCTCGGCGGTAGAGGCCGCCAGGTGGGGGGTGACCAGGATCTTATCGCTTCGGAACAGGATATTATCGGTGGCCGGCTCCTGGGAGAAAACATCCACAGCCGCCCCGGCCAGCCGGCCCGCCTCCACCGCTTCGAAGAGGGCGTTTTCGTCCACCAGTCCACCCCGGGCGCAGTTGATGAGGCGGGCTGAGGGTTTGAGCATGGCCAGCTCCTTGGCGCCGATGAGGCCGCGGGTGGCGTCGGTGAGGGGGGCATGGATGGTCACAAAATCGGAGCAGCGCAGCAATTCCTCCAGCCCCATTGGTTGCACGCCCAGATTCTGGGCATGCTCGGGGGCCACGTAGGGGTCGTAGGCCACCACCTTCATTTCCAGGGCGATGGCCCGTCGGGCCACCGCAGAGCCCACATTGCCCAGGCCGATAATCCCCAGGATTTTGTTTCGTACCTCGACGCCCTCGAAGGCGCTCCTCTGCCACTTCCCCGATTTCAGGCTGTAGTGGGCCTGGGGGAGGTTACGGGCCAGGGCCAGCATCAGGGCAATGGTATGCTCGGCGGCGGCGATGGTGTTGCCGGTGGGGGCATTGACCACCACAATACCCCGACGGGTGGCGGCTTCCACGTCTATGTTATCCACCCCCGCCCCGGCCCGGGCGATGACCAGGAGCTTGGTGGCGGCCTCAATGACCTGGGCGGTGACCCGGGTCTGGCTGCGCACTACTAACCCCTCGAAGTCGCCGATGATGGCCAGAAGCTCGTCACGCGGCAGGTCGGGTCGGAACACCACCTCCACCCGGCTTTGGAGCCTTTCAATGCCTTCCCGAGCTATGGGCTCGGTGACCAAAACCCTCATGGTTATCTTGCGGAGACCCCGGTTTTAAATCCCAACTTGTCCAGGGCGGACTTTATGCCCCCTATGACCTCTGCCACGTCCTTGTCCTCCACCCAGCCCAGATGACCGATGCGGAAGATCTTTCCCTCCAGCCTCTGCTGCCCCCCGCTGAGCACCACGTCGTATTGCTCCCTGAGCACCTTGAGGAACTGCTTGTTGTCGAGGCCGTCGGGGTTGGCAACCGCCGTAACCGTGTTGGAGGCATGCCTTTCATCGGCGAAGAGGCGAAGGCCCAGGGACTTGATACCGGAGCGCACCATATCGGCTATGCGAGCATGCCTGGCGAATACATTGGGCAAGCCCTCCTGGAGCAATAACTCCAGGGCGATATCCAGGGCGAAGAAGACGGAGAGGACCGGCGTCCAGGGGGTCTGTCCCTTCTCCAGAAAACTCCTGGCCTTGGCGAAATCCCAGTAGTAGCGGGGCATCTTGGCGGTGGCGTAGGCCTGCCATGCCCTGGGGCTGACGCTGACCATGGCCAGCCCCGGGGGCACCATCCAGCCCTTCTGGGAGCTGGTGACCACCACATCGCAGCCCCACTTGTCCACCGGCAGGTCTATGGAGCTGAGGCTGCTGATGGCGTCTACTAGCAGGAGCTTGTCGAACTCCCCGACCACAGAGCACAGGGTGCCCAGGTCATTGGTTACGCCGGTGGAGGTCTCGTTGTGGGTGAGCAGGACCGCCTTTACCTGGGGATGGGCCTTCAGGGCCCGGCGCACCATCTCGGGGTCGGCTGCCTGTCCCCACTCGAATTCGAGGCGCTCCACCTCGGCACCATACTGTTGGGCGATGTCGGCGAAGCGGTCGCCGAAGAAGCCTATGGAGACGGAGAGCACCTTGTCGCCTGGGGACAGGGTGTTCACTATAGCCGCTTCCATGCCGCCGGTGCCCGAGGCGGTGAGGATATAGACATCGCCCTGGGTCTGGAAGACCTGCTTCAGCCGCTGGGTAACCCGCCAGATTATGTCGGCAAAGCCTGGTCCCCGGTGGTTGATCATCTGCTGGCTCAGGGCCTGGAGGATGTGGGGGGGAACTGGGGTTGGTCCCGGTATTCTCAGTTGCATTGGGGGCCTCCGTGAGCGATTTAATTTGAATTCAGTTTTTGGACCCGGTATCGGCGTCCACGATCCTGAGGAAGCGTCGCTTGCCGACCTGGATTATGCTGCCGGGATGCAGGCTAACCTGTAGTTGGTCGCCACCCAGCCTCACGCCATCAACCTCGATGGCCCCCTGAGCCCAGAGGCGTCTGGCCTCGCTGCGGCTTTTGACCAGGCCGGCATCACAAAGTAGGGAAATGATGTCAGTGCCGCCGACAGGCAGGCTATACTCCGGTATCTCGGCGGGCAATCCCCTCTTTTGAAATACCCGCTCGAACTCCGCCTCGGCCCTCTGAGCCGCCGTCTGGGTGTGGAACTGGGCCACGATCTCCCGGGCCAGGCGCTTCTTGATGAGCATGGGGTTCACCGACTGGGCCGCCAATTGCCTGCGGAACTCGGCCAGCTCCTCGTCGGGGACATCGGTCAGCATCTCGAAGTAGTCCAGCATCAGCCCATCGGGGATGGACATCACCTTGCCGTACATCTCTTGGGGCGGCTCGTCGATGCCGATGTAGTTGCCCAGGCTCTTGCTCATCTTCTGGGAGCCATCGGTGCCCAACAGGAGCGGTGTCAGGAACACCTGCTGGGGCCTCTGCCCCACCATCCCCTGAAGCTCCCGCCCCACCAGGCAATTGAACTTCTGGTCGGTGCCGCCGAACTCGACATCGGCCTCGATGACCACCGAGTCGTAGGCCTGAAGGAGGGGATAGAGGAGCTCGGTGAGGGCAATGGGGCGGCCCGAGGTGTATCGACTGGCGAAGTCGTCCCGGGCCAGGAGCTGGGCCACGGTGAACTTGCTGGTGAGCCTGAAGACATCGCCAAGGTCGAACTTGCCGAACCACTCGCTCTGCCAGCGCACCTCAGTACGGCCCTTGTCCACCACCTTGAAGAACTGCTGCATGTAGGTCTGGGCATTGGCGTTGACCTCCTCGGCGGTGAGCATGGGTCGGGTGGCCGACTCACCGCTGGGGTCGCCGATCCGGGCCGTCCAGTCGCCCACGATAAGGATGACCTTGTGGCCCAGCTCTTGAAACTGGCGCAGCTTCCTCAGCCCCACCACATGGCCCAGGTGGATATCGGGGCGGCTGGGGTCAAAGCCCTCCTTGAGCCTCAGGGGTCGGCCTGAGCGGAGGAGTTCCCTCATCTCCTCCTCGACTATGATCTCGGCCACCCCGCGCCGCAGGATATAGTCGAGACTGTGAACAGTCATCTATCCCTCACTCTTGGAGCCAGGCCCGGGCCTGCTCCACATCCCTCTCGATCTGCTCCTGGAGCTCCGCCGCCGAGGCGAAGGCTATCTCCCCCCGGAGCCGCTTCACCAGCTCGATGCTCAGCTCCTCCCCGTAGAGGTCGCCCTGATAGTCCAAGAGGAAGACCTCCACGGTGCGCTGCTGGCCTCCGAAGGTGGGTCGGAGGCCGATATTGGTCACCGAGGGGTGTGCCCTCTGGCTGAGATAGGCTCTGGTTATATAAACGCCGTCGGCGGGGATGGCCCGGGTGGGCTCGATCTCCAGGTTAGCGGTGGGAAAGCCCAGTTGGCGTCCCCGCTCCACCCCAGATACCACCCGGCCGCTCAGGCGATAGGGTCGGCCCAATAGCTGGCTCACCCGGGGCATATCGCCCTGGCCCAAGGCCCGACGGATGGCGGTGCTGCTCACCACCTCCGCCTCCAGCATTTTGGGGGGGACCACCTCCATAATAAAGCCCATTTTGTCTCCCAGGGCTTTCAAGGCGGCGGTATCGCCCTCCCGGTCCCGGCCCAGGGCAAAATCTGGGCCGGCCACCAGCCCCCTCATGCGCAGCTGGCGCTGCACCGATTCCAGGAACTGGCTGGCCCGCATTTGGGCCACCTCCGGGGTGAAGGAAACCACCGCCACAAAATCGGCGCCGCTTTGGTGCAGGAGCTGGGTCCTCTCCTCCAGGCTGGTCAGATAAGCTGGCTCCACACCGGGGGACAGCACCTCTAGGGGATGGTGCCGCAAAGTGACCACACCACCCAGCCACCCCGTCTCCTGGGCTCGCTGTCTGAGGTGAGCTATGAGATGCTGATGCCCCAGATGTACCCCGTCGAAAACGCCGATAGCCAGGAAGCTATCCCTTTCCGGCCGATGCCGGGCCAGCTCCGTCTCCAGAAGCATATCAGGTCGCCACCGCTCCGACAAATAAAAGGGGGCTTTGCCTAAAAAGCCCTCCACAAACCTGGCTGAGCCCTTAAATGTTACCATAAGCTGAGGCGGGGAGTCAATAGACCCGTTGGCCGCGGCCTCGGCCCACGGCCTGACTTTTTGGCCAAAAAGTCGCCCCTCCTACGGGGGGCAGAGATGCAAGCTGAGGACTATCGGTTTATAATAGAGGCGATGGGCTCGCAGGTCTTCTATCGCAAGTGGCGCCCCCAGACCTTGGCTGAGGTGGTGGGACAGGAGCACGTGACCCAAACCCTGCGCCATGCCTTGGAGAGGGGAAAGGTGGCCCACGCCTACCTCTTCTGCGGCCCCCGGGGCACGGGCAAGACCAGCATTGGTCGCATCCTGGCCAAGGCGGTGAATTGCCTCGAGAATGGCCGGGGAGAGCCCTGCAATAGCTGCGATATGTGTCTGGCCATCACTGAGGGTCGGGCCCTGGATGTCATAGAGGTGGATGCCGCCAGCAACCGGGGCATCGATGAGATCCGAGACCTGAGGGAGAGGGTGAACTATGCCCCCAGCTCCGCCCGCTATAAGGTGTACATTGTGGACGAGGTCCACATGCTCACCGAACCCGCCTCCAACGCCCTGCTCAAGACCCTGGAGGAGCCCCCTCCCTATATCATCTTCGTGCTGGCCACCACCGAGCCCCACAAGGTGCTGCCCACCATAATGTCGCGCTGCCAACGCTTCGACTTCCGGCGTCTTCCCCAAGCGGCAGTGGTCTCCCGATTGGAGCGCATCTGCCACCTGGAGGACATCGCCGTCGAGCCCGAGGCGCTCCGGCTCATCACCAAGATGGCCTCGGGGAGCCTCCGCGATGCTGAGAACATCCTGGAGCAACTAGCCACCTACTATGGACGGGAGATCGAGCTCAACCAGGTGCGGAATCTTCTCGGGCTCAGCGGTGACCTGCGGGCCAAGGAGCTGGCCCGCCACATAGTGATGGGCGATGTCTCCGCTGGGCTGGCCATCATCAACCGCGTGGCCAGCGATGGCGTGGACCTGCGCCAGTTCCACCGGGAGCTTGTGGAATACCTGAGGGAGCTGCTCCTGGTGAAGGCCGGCTCCCCCGAAGCTGTGGAGCTCACCCCCGAGGAGCTGGAGGAGCTGAGGCAGCTGGCCGCCCAGGCCCCCCTCAAGAAAATCGCCGAGGCGGTAAGGCGCTTCAGCGGCCTCGACCTGAGGCTGGATGCCTCCTCCACGCTGCCCCTGGAGCTAGCCCTGGTGGAGTGTGCCGCGCCCGAAGAGACAACGGCAGCCCCTCCTGAAACGGAGGCCATAGCCCAACCGGCGCCAGCCCCGGAGGAACCAGCCCAGGGGGAGATGGTCGAGGCTGCGGTGGCACCCGCCTCCCCCGACCTGGAATATATCCGCAGCCGGTGGCGGGAGGTCATCGAGGGCCTGCGGGGGGCAGGCTCTCGGGGCAACCTGGATGCCCTGTTGCGCAGCGCCTGCGAGCCTGTGGCCGTGGAGGGCAACACCCTGGTGCTGGGCTTCTATTACCAGTTCCACAAGGAGAAGATAGAAGACCCCAAGTATACCCACCTGGTGGAGACAAAGATAAGCCAGGTCCTGGGGACCCCCTACAAAATCAGCTGCGTCCTGACGCCCAAAGGCAAGAAGGCCCCCAATCAGTCGGCGGTCAAGGGGCATCTGGTCAGGGCCGCCCAGGAGATGGGGGCCAGGATCATCAATGTGGAGGAATTATGAATAAGTTCATCATGCGCCAGGCCGAGGAGATGAAGGCCAAGCTGGCCAAAATCCAGGAGGAGCTGGCCAATACCACTATGGAAGCGAGCTCCGGGGGCGGGATGGTGACGGTGACCGTCAGCGGCGACCATAAAATAAGGTCCATCAAGATCTCCCCCGAGGTGGTTGACCCCCAGGATGTGGGTATGCTGGAGGACTTGGTGCTGGCCGCCGTCAACGAGGCCATGGCCAAGTCCCAGGAAGAGGCCAAAAGCCGCCTCAGCACCCTCACCGGCGGCCTCTTCTGACCCTTTTCGACCTGGGACTGGTCAACTGGAGCTGCGTCCATCTTTGAAAATCTAAACCTTTGTAGTAGTCGGAGGTTGGTTTGGATTTTGAGTCCCTGCCCACCGCCCAGCCGGTGGCCCGCCTCATCGAGGAGTTCCATCGCCTGCCCGGCATCGGCCCCAAGAGCGCCCAGCGTCTCACCTACTACCTGCTACGCGCCCCCGAGGAGCAGGCCCGGGCCCTGGCCCAGGCCATCCTGGCGGTAAAGGATAAAATAGTCCTCTGCTCCCAGTGCCAGAACATCACCGATGCCGACCCCTGCCTCATCTGCCGCCACCCCGAGCGCGACCGCACCCAGATCTGTGTGGTGGAGGAGCCCCTGGACATCCTGGCCCTGGAGCGCACCGGCGGCTATAAGGGCCTCTACCACGTGCTCCACGGGGTCATCTCCCCTATGGATGGCGTGGGCCCCGAGGACCTGAAGATACGGGAGCTGCTGGAGCGGCTCAAGGATGGGGAGGTGCAGGAGGTCATCCTGGCCACCAACCCCAACCTGGAGGGCGAGGCCACGGCTATGTATTTGCAGAACCTGCTCAAGCCGCTGGGCCTGAAGGTAACCCGGCTCGCCCGAGGTCTCCCCTTCGGCAGCGACCTGGAGTATGCTGACGAGGTGACCCTGACCCGGGCCTTGGAGGGGCGACAGGAGGCATGACCTTGTGACCACGCCCAAGATCTACAAAACCGAGGCCATTGTCCTCAAGCGCTCCCGTCTGGGCGAGGCGGATAGCCTGCTCACCCTGTACACCCCTTATTTGGGCAAGATACGGGCTGTGGCCAAGGGGGCGCTCCGCCCCAAGAGCAAGCTGGGCGGCCATGTGGAGCTCCTCAGCCACAGTCAGATGCTCCTGGCTCGGGGGCAGAACCTAGACATCGTCTCCCAGTGCCAGACCCTGGACAGCTTCCTCCCCCTCAGGGACGACCTGTGGCGCATCTCCTGCGCCGTCTACCTTGCCGAGCTGGTGGACCGCTTCACCGAGGAGCACCTAGAAAACTATCCCCTGTTTCGGCTCCTCTTGGATAGCCTGCGCTGGCTGTGCTGGGCCCGGGATGGAGGGCTGGTGCTGCGCTACTTCGAGATCCACCTTTGCCATCACCTGGGCTATCGGCCTGAGCTGGGGCGGTGCCTGGGCTGCGGTGCTCCCCTCCAGCCCCGCCCCAGCTTCTTCAGCCCGGCCAGCGGCGGCGTCCTCTGCCCCCGCTGCGGCCCGGGGTTGGCCCGCCCCCTCTCCCTGAATGCCCTCAAGGTGCTCCGCTACCTTCAGCGAAGCAGCCCTGCGGCAGCCAGCAAGCTGAAGCTGACGCCGGAGCTATCCGCTGAGGTGGAGGGAGTGCTCCGCGGCTACCTACGCTACCTCTTGGAGAGGGAGGTCAAGTCGGCGGCCTGGCTGGATGAGCTGAGGCGGGAGTCCATCCAGCAGACGGTGTCCACTTCGTAGCCAGTGTTCCCCGTCGGCCATCTGGGCATAAGCCTTGCCGTGGGTCGGCCTCTCAGACTAAACCTGCTTGTGGTCGCCTTCGCCGTCCTCCTGCCCGACCTGGTGGACAAGCCTCTATACTACTTTGGCGATGTCCCAGGCCGGCTGGTGGCCCACAATCTGCCTTTCGTCTTCGGGGTGGCGGTGCTCTTTGGCCTGTTCAACCGCTGGCGTGGACTGAGTGCCCTGGTTGGCGGCCTGCTGCACTTGGGCCAGGATGCCGCCGGTTTTATCCCCTGGTTCTATCCCTTCAAAAGCTATATCTGCCCCCTAAAGCCCTTTGAGGTCCTGAAGGCTTATCTCTCCATCTTTGGCCTGGGGGCCGATATGGTCGGACTGGGGCTACTCAGCTATCTGGCCTATGCCCATAGGGCGACCCTGGCCAAATGGGCGCGGAGGTGGCAACGGTTGCGGCCGCCATAGACTTTACAACGGCGGCGATTTGGACTATAATATTAGTTGAACTGAGGGCGCCTACTAGCTGGTAGGCTCTCAGTCTTTTTACTACCCACGGGGGAGGTTGCGGCATGCCACAGAAGGAATATATCTTCACTCCACAGGGCCTAGCCAAGCTGGAAGCAGAGCTGGACCACCTCCGTAAGGTGCGCCGTCAGGAGGTGGCCGAGAAGATCCAGCGTGCCAAGGAGATGGGGGGCACCGCCAACAACGCCGAGTATGAGGATGCCAAGAATGAGCAGGCCTTCGTAGAGGGGCGTATCCTCACCCTGGAGAATATGATCAAGCATGCCGTGGTCATCGAGCGCGACAACGCCTCCCCGCAACGCGTGGAGCTGGGCTCCAGGGTCACCCTGCGTAACCAGGATGGCAAGCCCGAGGTCTACTTCATCGTGGGCAGCGCTGAGGCCAATCCCAATGAGGGACGCATCTCCAACGAATCGCCGGTGGGCCAGGCCCTCCTGGGCAAGAAGGTGGGCGATGAGGTGGAAATCACCGTCCCCGCCGGGGTGCTCAAGCTCATCATCACCGAGATAAACTAGCTATGCCTAGCCGACTGGAAAGCATCACCCAGCAGCGCCTGGAGAAGCTGCAAAGGCTACGCGACTCAGGAATCGATCCCTATCCCCACCGCTACCGCCGCACCCATACCGTCCAGCAGGCGGTAGCCCTTTTTGAGAGAACTGAAAGGGCGGGCCGACTGCCCCAAAGAAGGCTTGCCCTGGCCGGGCGCATCGCGGCCAGCCGGGACATGGGCAAGGCCTGCTTTGTGGATATTCGAGACGGCACCGGCAAAATCCAGGTCTATTTCCGGCTCGATGTCCTGGGCGCCCAAAGCTATTCTCTGGCCAAGGAGCTGGACCTGGGCGACATCATCGGGGTCAAGGGGCACCTTTTCCGCACCCGCAGCGGCGAGCTAACCCTGGAGGCCCAAGAGTTACACATGCTGGCCAAGTCCTTACAACCCCTCCCCGAGAAGTGGCACGGCCTGGTGGATGTGGAGAAGCGCTACCGCCAACGCTACCTTGACCTCATCTCTAACCCGCAATCACGGGAGGTCTTCCACAAGCGAAGCCAGATAATCGCCGCCATGAGGCGCTTTCTCCATGACCAGGGCTTCATAGAGGTGGAAACCCCGGTCTTGCAGCCGGCGGCGGGGGGTGCTGCCGCCCAACCCTTCATCACCCACCACCACGCCCTGGATCAAGACCTTTACCTGCGCATCGCCACCGAGCTTCACCTGAAGCGGCTTATCATCGGCGGCTTCGACAAGGTTTACGAGATCGGCCGCATCTTCCGCAATGAGGGCATCTCCACCAAACATAACCCTGAGTTCACCACCCTGGAAAGCTATCAGGCCTATGCCGACTACCATGATGTGATGAGGATGGTGGAGACGATGGTCTCCGCCATCGCCCAGGAGGTACTGGGCACCACCCAGGTCAGCTTCGGGGAGGTCACTATAGAGCTGGCCCCGCCCTGGCCCCGGAAGAGCCTCAGGGAGGAGATCGAGGAGCGCTGTGGCCTGGACTTCCTGGCCTATGAAGACCCCGCCTCGCTGAGACGGGCCATGCTGGAAATAGGCGTCGAGGTCGAAGAAACGGCCAGCCCCAGCCACCTGGTGGACAAGCTCATCTCCAGCCTGGTGGAGCCCAACCTGATGCAGCCCACCTTCCTCCTCGACTACCCGGTGGAGATGTCCCCCCTGGCCAAGCGCACCCCCTACAACCCCCGACTGGTGGAGAGGTTCGAGGCCTTCGCCGCCGGCATGGAGATCGCCAACGCCTTCACCGAGCTCAACGACCCCTTGGAGCAGCGAGAGCGCTTCCAGATGCAGGAGCGGTGGCGCACCCAGCTCGGGGACCAGGAGGCGGAGCGCGTTGACGAGGACTTCCTCCTGGCCCTGGAATACGGCATGCCGCCCACCGGGGGGCTGGGGGTGGGCATCGACCGCCTGGTGATGCTCCTCACCGGCCAGCAGTCCATCAGAGAGGTCATCCTCTTCCCCCAGCTCAAGTCCAAACCCCCTTTTTGACCTGAGTGCCGGCTCTCCTGAAACGCCAATCTGCTATCGGGGCGTCCAAGAAGGGCTAAGCCTTTTTCGACCTGAGGCCGGTTCCGCGAGCAGCCTCAAGACGCTATCGGGGTTTTATCTTTGTGTTCTACTATTCTATAATGTGAAAAGACACCAGCCAGCGAGGCTAGATATGCTTGACCTCAAACTGATCAGGGAAAACCCCGAGTTCGTCCGCCAGGCCCTGGCCAAGCGCCACCAGGAGACCCCCCTCGACCAGGTCCTCGCCCTGGATGAGGAGCGCCGCCGCCTTATCGCCAAGGTGGATGAGCTCCGGGCCCGGCGCAACCGGGTGAGCAAAGAGATGGGCAGGATGAAGGAGAAGCCCCCCGAGCTTATCGCCGAGATGAGACGGGTCGGCGACGAGATAAAGGAGCTGGACAGCAGAATAAATGCCATCGAGGGCCAGCTCCAGCAGCTCCTCCTGGAGATGCCCAACCTCCCCTACCCCGGCATCCCCGAGGGCCAGGACGACAACGATAACATCCTGGTGCGGAGCTGGGGCGAGCCCAAGGGGTTCGACTTCGACCCCCGGCCCCACTGGGTGCTGGGGGAACGCCTGGGCATCATCGACTTCGCCCGGGGGGCTAAGCTCTCCGGCACCCGATTCTATGTCCTCTTCGGCCTGGGCTCGGCCCTCCAGCGCGCCCTTATCCAGTTCATGCTCGACCTCCACACCCGGGAGCATGGCTATACTGAGGTGTACCCCCCCTTCATGGTCAGCCAGGAGTGCATGGTGGGCTCGGGGAATTTGCCCAAGTTCGCCGACAACCTGTATCACGATGCCGAGGAGGACTACTGGTTCGTGCCCACCGCCGAGGTGCCCCTGACCAACCTCCACCGCGACGAGATCCTGGAGCCGGGCACCCTGCCCCTCCGCTATGTGGCCTACACCCCCTGCTTCCGCCGGGAGAAGATGTCGGCGGGCAAGGAGACCCGGGGGCTGAAGCGGGGTCACCAGTTCGACAAGGTGGAGCTCTACAAGCTCACCGAGCCCCAGAGCTCGGACCAGGAGCTGGAGAGCATGGTGCGGGATGCCGAGGATGTATTGCAGAGGCTGGGCCTGCCTTACCGGGTGATGCAGTTGTGCACCGGGGCCTTGGGCTTCGCCTCCAGCAAGACCTACGACCTGGAGGCCTGGGCCCCCGGCTGCGGGGAGTGGCTGGAGGTCAGCTCCTGCTCCAACTGCACCGATTTCCAGGCCCGCCGGGCCAACACCCGCTATCGCCCTGAGCCTGGCGCCAAGCCCCAATATGTGCACAACCTGAATGGCTCGGGGCTGGCCCTGCCCCGAGTGGTCATAGCCATCCTGGAGAACTACCAGCAACGCGATGGCAGTGTGGCCATCCCCGAGGTGTTAAGGCCCTATATGGGCGGGGTCGAGGTCATTAAATAGGGGCCCCCAGCGGCACTGATGGCTCCATCACCCCCGGCGGTCAATCGGGGCGGTTGACAAACCCTGTCCCATATGCTATGTTGCAAATGCAACTGCAGGAGAGGCCCCATGATTGGGGAGCCGAAGGGGCAAGGCGCGGTTTGGGCCGAAACTCTCAGGCAAAAGGACTGCAGTTGTGATGACCGCCTGGAGACACCCCGTAATGTGGGGGGCCGAAGGGGAAGGCCCGTTGTAGGGCGAATCTCTCAGGCAAAGGGACAGGGGGCACGCATGGCTGCGTGCCCTTTATTATTCCACACTGCTGAAAAGGCAGTTTCAGCAAGTAATGAATGAGCCATGATACTGAACCTTGATCAGACAAGCGAGGCTCTGGAGCTCAGTTGTATCACTTTGGACCTAGGGCTGGTCCCTTATAGCCATGCCGCCGAGATACAGGAGAAGATGGTGCGTATGCGGGCCGCGGGCGCTCTGCCAAATACCCTCCTATTGGCGGAACATCCCTCCACATTTACAATAGGGCGCTTCAAACGGGCCAACGACTTCAAGGTATCCAGGGCCAGCCTCCTGGCCCAGGGTCTAGCTATTTGCCAAAGCGACCGGGGTGGCGGTGTCATCTATCACGGACCGGGGCAGTTGCTAGTGTATCCTATCCTTGGCCTGAAGCAGTTGGGGCTGAGCGTGTCCCAATATGTCCACAGCCTGGAGGAGGTGGCCTTACAGGTTCTCGAGGCCTTCAATATCCAAGGCCAGCGCAAACCAGGATATCCCGGCATCTGGGTCGGGGCCGCCAAGATCGGCTTTATAGGTCTGCACATCAGCTGTGGCATCAGCAAGCACGGTCTGGCGCTCAACGTGAACACCGACCTCCGTTATTTCGATTACATAGATTCCTGTGGCATACCCCAGGTAGCCGTGACCTCGATGGCCGAATTATGCGGGGCCAGTCTGGAGATGTCCATGGTGAAAGAGAGGGTCCTCCAGGCATTCCAGAGCGTTTTTCCCTTCAAGCTGAGAAAGGCGAGCCATGTCTCTGACGGCTGAGACGAGACTTCCCACCTGGCTGAGAAGACCAGCGCCACACGGTGAAGGCGTGCACAGGGTTCAGAGGGCGCTTGGCCGATGGAGGCTGCACACAGTCTGTCATAGCGCTTCCTGTCCCAATCGCCATGAGTGCTTCTCGCAGGGAAAACTTACCTTCATGATACTGGGGAACATTTGCACCAGAAACTGCGCCTTTTGCGGCGTTGCCCGGGGGAAACCCGCTCCGCCAGACCCCACGGAGCCGGAGCGAATTGCGGCAGCGGCCAGGGAGCTAGGCCTTTCCTATGTAGTGGTCACCTCTGTCACCCGGGATGATTTGCCCGATGGCGGTTCGGCCCAGTTCGCCGAGACCATAAGGGCTCTTAAGGAATTGGGTGCTATCGAGGGGGTAGAGGTCCTCATACCGGACTTCAAGGGTTCGCCATCTTCTTTGAACAAGGTCGTTCAAGCCCACCCCACGGTCCTCAATCACAATCTGGAGACGGTGCCGCGGTTGTATCCCGAGATTCGTCCTCAAGCGAACTATCGCCGCTCCTTGGAGCTGCTGGGAAGGGCCAAGTCGTCGGCCCAGGGACTGCTCACCAAATCCGGGCTGATGCTGGGACTGGGCGAGAGGGAGGAGGAGGTGGTGGCGGTCCTGGAAGACCTGAGGCAGGTGGGCTGCGACTTCGTAACCCTGGGACAGTACCTCAGGCCATCGCTGGGGCATCACCCTGTAGTAAGGTATCTGACACCTGAGGAGTTCAGCCATTACCAAGACCTCGGCCAAAGAATGGGCTTTCGAGGAGTAGCCTCAGGCCCTCTGGTGCGCAGCTCCTTCAGCGCTGAGGGCCTCTGGAAGTCAACGCGGGTGAAGACCTAGATGGTCGCAGGAAACGGAGCAAAAAATCGAATGCGGAGGTGATGATTTGGACCCAAGGGAGCTGAGATACGCCGAGAGTCACGAATGGGTATTTGAGAAGGATGGGATAGCCACCGTAGGAATCACTGACTTCGCTGCGGCCCGTTTGGGGGACATAGTCTTCTTGGAGCTTGTCAGCGTGGGTAGCAAAGTAAAGCAGTTTGAGAAACTGGGTGAGCTTGAATCGGTGAAGGCTGTCGCCGTTATCTTCTCACCCCTCTCCGGCGAGGTTGTGGCGGTAAACGAGGCCCTCAAGGAAGAACCGGACCTTGTCAGGAAAGACCCCTTTGGGGAGAGCTGGCTGGTGAAGTTGACGGCCGATGATGTTTCCGAGCTCAATAACCTGATGAGCTTCCAGGAGTATCAGGAGTTTATCAGCCGGCAAGAAGGCTGAGGGAGATGGCATGACTTCGCCTTACATAGCTAACAACGACCAAGACCGGCAGGCTATGCTCGGGGAGATAGGGGTAACCTCGGTTGAAGAGCTATTTATCGATATACCCCCGAGCCAGCGCCAGGCCAATTTCCGGCTCCCCCCCGCCCTCTCTGAGGCGGAGCTGGTGCGAGAGCTGAATGAGCTCGCCGCAAGCAACGCCCATCAAGGGCGGTATAGCTGCTTCTTAGGTGCCGGTTCATATCGGCATTTCATACCGGGTGTGGTCACTAACCTCATCGGCCGGAGCGAGTTCCTGACCCCATACACCCCCTACCAGGCGGAGGTGAGCCAGGGCACCCTGCAGGCCATATATGAATATCAGTCCCTGGTCTGTCAGCTTACCGGGATGGGGGTGAGCAACGCCGGGATGTACGACGGCGCCACAGCGCTGGCCGAAGCGGCGCTTATGGCGTGCCGCATCACCGGCAGAAAGGTGGTCGCCATCCTGAGTGGTGTAAATCCCGCCTACCAAGAGGTGGTGAGGACTTATAGCCAGGGCCTGGGCATAACACCCGCTATTGTGGAAGCCAAGGCCCTTTCCCTAGGCCCGGACCATGCCTGTCTCCTGGTGCAGAACCCTGATTTCTTCGGCTGTCTGGAGAGATTGGAGGACTATGCCCAGCTGGCTCATGCGGCCGGGGCCCTGTTGGTGGTCGTGGTGGACCCCATCTCATTGGGCTTGTTGAAGCCCCCGGGCGAGGCGGGTGCCGATATCGTGGTTGCTGAGGGACAGCCTTTGGGGATCCCGCCCAGCTTTGGTGGCCCTTCTCTGGGCATTTTCGCCTGCCGTGAGGAATATTTGAGGCATATGCCCGGCAGGATAGTGGGACAGACTGTGGATATGGACGGAGAGACGGGATATGTCCTGACACTGCAAACCCGCGAACAGCACATTCGCCGGGAGCGGGCCACCTCAAATATCTGCACCAATTCCGCTTGGCTGGCCCTGGCTGCCACCATATACTTGGCAGCCCTGGGCAAACAGGGGCTTAAGGAGCTATCTCAGCTTTGCTATCACAAGGCCCACTACGCGGCAGCCCGGATCTCCAGACTGAAGGGCTATAGCCTGGTCTTTGACAGGCCCTTCTTCAAGGAATTTGCCATCCGCTGCCCCGTTGCCCCCTCGTACATAAACAGACGACTGCTGGAGAGGGGAATCATAGGCGGACTCGATTTAAGCCCCACGGTTGAGAACGGCATGCTCCTCTGTGTCACCGAACTGCACACCAGGGGCGACATAGATAGACTCGTTGGCGAGCTTGAGGCCATCGGGAGTGAGGTGCCAGCATGAGCAAGAGGGATCTGCTATTGGATAGAAGCAAGGCTGGGGCAAGGGGGTGCACCCTGCCCGTCTTGGACGTGCCGCCCTCTGAGCTGCCGGATGCCTCCCTCCTCAGGGAGGAACTCGTCCTCCCCGAGGTAAGCGAGATAGAGCTGGTGAGGTACTTCACCGCCCTGAGCCGCCTAAATTTCAGCGTGGATACCGGGTTCTATCCCTTGGGAAGTTGCACCATGAAATATAACCCCAAGTGGCACGAGGCTATCGCCCAGCTTCCCGGGTTCAGCCAATTGCACCCCCTCCAGCCGGTGGACACGGTTCAGGGGGCGCTTCGCCTCATGTTCGAGCTTCAAGGATATCTGGCGGAGATTGTGGGCCTGGATGCGACCAGTCTGGCTCCCATGGCTGGGGCTCAGGGGGAACTGACCGGAGCCATGATGGTCAGGGCCTATCACCGCCACCGAGGGCAGGGCCAAAGGAACATAATGCTGGTCCCTGATACAGCCCACGGTACCAACGCGGCCACCGTGACCATGTGCGGCTTTGAGCAGATGACCGTCAGGTCCACCCAGGAGGGCGATGTGGACCTGGATGACCTACGCCCAAAGCTCTCTGATAGGGTGGCGGCCTTGATGCTCACTATACCTAACACCCTGGGCCTCTTCGACCGTAACACGCTCGAGATAAGCAGACTGGTCCACGACTGCGGTGCCCTCCTCTACTGCGACGGCGCCAATCTGAATGCCGTTATCGGCCGGACCAAGTTGGGGGAGTTGGGATTTGATCTCGTGCAAATGAACCTGCATAAGACCTTCAGCACCCCCCATGGAGGGGGAGGGCCTGGAGCAGGCCCGGTTTGTGTCAAGGAATTCCTGAAGGACTTCCTGCCAACCCCTGTAGTGATTTATAGAGAAGGAAGGCAAGCGGCCTACGAATTCGCCCGGCCCGCCAAGTCTATAGGCAAAGTGAGCGCCTTTTACGGTAACTTCGGCGTATTGGTGAAGGCCTATGCCTACATACGCACCCTGGGGGCCGGGGGGCTGAGAGAGGTCAGCGACAACGCGGTGATCAACGCCAATTATCTGCAAAAGAAGCTAAAGGATGACTATCACCTGCCCCACGATCGAACCTGCCTGCATGAATTCGTGATCTCGGCGAGCCGGCAGAAGGACAAAGGGGTAACCGCCCTGGATATTGCCAAGCGATTGCTCGACTACGGTTTTCATCCGCCCACCATGTACTTTCCGCTGGTGGTCAGCCAGGCCCTGATGATAGAGCCCACCGAAACGGAGAGCAAGGAGACGCTCGATGAATTTATAGCTGCCATGAAGATGATAGCCAAAGAGGCAGAAGAGAACCCCGAGCTCTTGCACTCGGCGCCCCATAATACCCCGATGAGGCGTCTCGATGAGGTGGCGGCTGCCAGAAAGCTGAACCTGCGCTGGACCCCGAAAGGGAATGATCGATGCAGAAGGACTTGATAACGATGAAGCGCACACCTTTATATCAAGAGCATATAAAACTAGCGGCCAATATGATTGAATTCTGCGGCTGGGAAATGCCTCTGAACTATGCTTCGGGCATATTCCAAGAGCATCTGGCAACCAGGAAATTCGGCGGCTTGTTCGACCTCTCTCATATGGGCAGACTGCTAATAAGTGGCGAAGATGCCCTGCCCTTCCTGCAATATGTCTTAACGAATAACGTTGAGGCATTGGAGCCAGGGCAAGCCCAGTACACGATCATCTCAAACGAGAGTGGGGGAGCAGTTGACGATGCCTATCTCTACAGGATAAACCATCAGCAGTATATGCTGGTGGTCAACGCTGCGAACACGGAAAAGGACTGGCAGTGGCTGCAAGAGCGCAAGGAAAGGTTCCGCGCCGTGGTGCTCGAAGACCGTACCGCTGCCATCGCCATGCTGGCGCTCCAGGGGCCCAGGTCGAAGGCGGTGCTGGAGACCGTGTTGGGGGGTGATGGGCTGAGATTGCCCGGTCCCACCAGGAACACCATCACCACCGTCGAGATATTCGGCACAAAGGTGCCGATAGCTAGAACAGGCTATACCGGCGAACCTATCGGCTTCGAGCTGTTCCCCCCTGCGGAGATAGCTGTCCCCCTCTGGAACACCTTGCTGGAAATTGGGGCCAGGGAGGGGGTGGTAGCTGTCGGGCTGGGGGCCAGGGACACCTTGAGGCTTGAGGCCAACCTCCCCCTCTATGGGCATGAGCTGGGAAACGATGGGGAGGGGAAAGAGATACCCCTGTTCTCCGGGCGGCTAGCCGGAAACTGCATCAGCTTCGCCAGGAACAAGGGTTACTATATAGGCCGGGAGGCCCTGGCCAACCAGTTCGAGGAAGTGAAGTTAAGGCTGCAAGGTCTGCTCGACAAGCCCAAGGCGGACCAGCTGGTCCCCAGGATGATAATGCCTGTAGCGGTCTTGGGTGATGGGGTAGCCAGAGCAGGGTGTGAGGTTTACCTAAACGGGGCATTGGTGGGCCGCGTGACCAGCGGCACCGTGGTCCCATTCTGGAGGGTGGAGGGCAAGGGCGTCGCTTCGAAGCCAGGCGCCCAATCAGGCAAAAGGGCGATATGCCTTGCCTACCTCGATGCCGACCTGAAGGAGGGGCAGGAGCTACTGATCTCCGTAAGGGATAGGCAACTCCCGGCCATGGTGGTCAGCCGGCACCTGGGCAGCGAGGCAGCCCCCTACGCTAGGCCAATCCTGGTTGAAGATCAGGATAAGGCGGTCGCATCTGGGGCAAGAAAGACGTTGGAAGGGCTGGCTCACAGCCTGGTGAGGAAAACCCTGGACAATGCCCGGTGGCGGCAAAGGGCCACCATCAACTTGATACCCTCTGAGCAGACCCCCTCGCCCCTGGTGAGATTGCTCAGCATCTCCGATCCAGCAGGGAGGTATGCGGAGCACCGGATAGTCAAGGCCCTGGGGGAGGTGGAGACGTACTATTATCAGGGGACAAGGTTCATAGCCGAGGTGGAGGAGGAGTTGGCCGAACAGATGAGGGATTTCCTCGGCTGCTCTCAGGTAGAAACCCGACCCATCAGCGGCCAGATGGCCAACACCGCGGTGTTCAGCGGCCTATTGGAATACCTGAACAGGGTGGACAGGACGGCTGAGCCGCGGAGATTCCGGAGCGTTATGAACCATTTCATTGGGATGGGAGGCCACCTCAGCTCACAGCCCATGGGCGCGCTGAGGGACTATGTCGCCATCAGTCCCCTGACCGGAAGGCCGGCGGTCGTCAACTTCCCCTGGTCGCTGGACAACCCGTGGCAGATAGACCTGGACAGGACAGCCCAACTCATAGCGGAGCACAAGCCTGAGCTGATCATCTTGGGCAAGAGCGCGGTGTTGCATCGGGAGCCCGTGTCGGAGATAGCCCTCATGATTGCCGGTATGAGACCCAGGCCCACGCTCATGTATGATACCGCCCATGTCTTTGGTCTCCTCGGCCCCTATTTCCAGCAGCCCCTTGAGGAAGGTGCCGATATTATAACGGCGTCAACGCATAAAACCTTCTTCGGCACGCAGAGGGGGATAATCGCCAGCAACATGAGCAAAGGCACAGACGCCTTTGAACTGTGGGAGGCCATAGTGAGGAGAATATTCCCGGGGAGCGTGAGCAATCATCACCTGGGCACCCTGCTGGGGCTTCTGATGGCAACCTACGAGATGAATGCCTTCAAAGACGAGTACCAGAGGCAAGTGATCGCCAATGCCAAGGCCTTCGCCCTGGCACTGAAGGAGTGCGGATTTCGGGTAGAGGGAGACCCCGGGATCGACTTCACGGAGACCCACCAGGTGATCCTGAGATTTGACTATGCCAAGGGAATCGAGGTGGCCCACCGGCTGGAGGCAAACAACATAGTTGTGAACTACCAAGCCATACCGGGCGATGAGACCTTCACCGCCAGCAGCGGGGTGAGGATGGGTGTCCAGGAGATGACCAGATTCGGCATGACAGAGCCGGACTTCCAAGAGCTGGCCGGCTACATGGCGGATATAGTGCTGGCCGGTAGGGATTGCCCCGAGACCATTTCCCGGTTCCGAAGCAGGTTTACCGAGATGAAGTACTGCCTCAGCGAGGAGCAGGCCACGCCCCTGATTGAGGCGTTACTGGCCCATTTTTGAGCGGGGCTGGGGCTTGAGGACATAAAGATTGAGGAGGGCCAGGCCGGCGAGGGGCTGCCCTATCTTTTCCCCACCACCTCGGCCATCAGCGCCTTCCCCGCCTCGAAGGCCCTCAGATTGGAGTCCACCGCCTTTCTGGGGGCTTCGGCGGCCAGTACCCTTTTGACCTCGTCGCTGTCGAAGAATGGGCTGATCTCACACAGTGCCCCCAGCATCACCACGTTGGTGAGCACGCTGTCCCCCACCCTCCAGGCTGCCTCAGTGGCCTCGATGACGTAGCCGCGTTTGCCTGTGGCCTGGAGGGCCTCCATTATGGCCTCATCGGAGGGATAGGTGTCCAGCCCCATATTGCATCTCACTGTGGGGATCTGATACTTATTGAGCAAATACTCCCCCTGGGGGCTGAGCAGGTTGATATTGCGCAGCATCTCGATGGTCTCGAAGCCCATCAGAATATCTACCTGGCCCACGGGTATGAGCGGCGAGTATATTTCTGCATCGCTTATCCTGAGATGAGACACCACCGAGCCCCCGCGCTGGGCGGCGCCGATGGTCTCCGTGGCCAGCACCGTGTACCCCTTGCCCAGGGAGTACACGGCCAGAACCCGGGAGGCAAATAGATTTCCCTGCCCGCCCACGCCAGCGATGAAGACGTCCAGCTTCATTTTATAGCCCCCCTTTTGCACACCTCGAGGCACATGCCGCACTGAACGCAGGTGACCTCGTCTATATAGACCTTGTCATCCTTGAAGTGTATGGCGGGACAGCCGAAGTAGTCGACACATATCTTGCAGTTGTTACACAGCTCGGGGTCCACCCTCACCCTTCGGGGGGTGAAGAGCGTCTCTCCGGCCCTGCTGGCCAGCAAGTAACAGGGGGCCCGGGACACCACCACCGACACCCCCCCCTTCACTGCCCTATCCAGAGCCTGGAGCACTTGGGGTATATCATAGGGGTTGACCACCTGCACCTTGGCTCCCATGGCCTCAGCCATCTTGGCGATGTCGATGGCCTGGGCGGGCTCTCCCCTGATATCGGTATCGCTCCCGGGGTGGGGCTGAAAGCCGGTCATGGCTGTGGTGCGGTTGTCACAGACGATGGCCACCAGATTGACCCCGCTATGGATGGCATTGAGCAGGCCGAGCAGGCCATTGTGGAAGAAGGTGGAATCGCCGATTATGGCGAAAACGGGACGCCCCAAGCCGCTATGGGCCATGCCCTGGGCCATAGGGATGGACGAACCCATGCAATAGATGGTCGATTGTAGTTCCAAAGGCGCGAAGGCGCCGGCATCGTAACAGCCTATATCCCCGGTGACCACCCCATGGCTCTTTCGGACGGTTAGCTTCAGGGCGTGCAGCAGCCCCCGATAGCCACAGCCCACGCACTGGGTACGTGTCCGTACCGGCACCTGGAGGGGAGGGGCCTCCGGCTTGGGCACCCTCAGCTTTGGATACAAGCGCCCGATGGAATCCAGCACCACCTCCGTGGATAATTCCCCCTCTGAGGGCAGAAAGCCGCTTCGTCCCACCACCTCCACCCTAAGGCCCGCCTCGTAGAGCAGCTCCTTGAGCCAGCGCTCCACCACTGGCTCCACCTCCTCGTAGACCACCAGCTTGTCCATGAGGCGGGCGAATTCCAGGACCTTGCTGCGCGGCGGTGGCAGGGTGCCCAGCTTGAGCACCGGCAGCTTATGGCCCAGGAGCCTCTCCGCCTCCTTTACATAGGCATAAGCGATGCCGCAGGCCACCAGGCCGCTCTTCCCCTCCCCCTCCTCGATGTGATTGAAGGGGCTCTCTTCCATAATCCGGGCGATCTCCGGCTGCTTGTCATTCAGCCACCTGTGCCTCAGAACAGGGCGGAGCATGCCACCAAATTTGGGCTCCCTCACCCCGCTCATCACAAACCGGGAGCGGTCGTCCTCGAACGCGGGCTGCCTTTCCGTCTGGGGCAGCGCCTCCAGGCCGATGGCGCTGCGGGCATGGCAGACGCGCATCACCGGACGCAGCACAAAGCAGAGCTCCGTCTGCTCCGATAGCTCAAAGGCGGCCTTGACCATCTCCTTGGCCTCCCTGGGGTGCCAGGGGTCGAATAGGGGTAGATGGGCATGGCGCTGGATTATGATGCGGCTATCCTCCTCGTTCTGGGAGGATAGGCCGCCGGGGTCATCGGCGGCCACCAGCACCAGACCCCCCCGCACCCCGGTGAAGTTGAGGTGCATCAGGAAGTCCGTGACCACATTGAGGCCGTTATGCTTCATGACCGCCATGGCCCTCACTCGGCACAGGGAGGCGCCCAGGGCCATCTCCAGGGCCACCTTCTCATTGGCCGACCACTCCACATAGACATCCGGGTACTGGGAGAGGTAGGTCAAAATCTCCGAGGCGGGTGTTCCCGGATAGCCGGCCACCACCCTCACCCCAGCTTCCACCGCGCCCCGCCCCATAGCCTCATTGCCCATCAAATAGTCTGTCTCCACCTTGAGAACCATGCCCTTCCTCCAATACGCACCTAAGCGACCCTCTAAGCCGCCGGCTTGCCACCCGTATTATAGCAGAACGGGGACAACAGCGTTGTGGCCAATCTCGGCCCAGGGCCTGCCCGGAAAACACAAGCCGGGCACACCCTGTTATTGGCCTGTGCCTCTATGGCCTTGTTCAGTTTGTCTAGATAGTCTTGCCGCGGCGGGGAGAAGATATCGATGGCGCTACAGGGCTGTTCATAGACATAGGCGCCATGTTCTATATTGGGAGGGAGAAGGATGACATCTCCCTTCTGCACCCGGTAGAGTTTGCCCTCGATGATCTCATCGCAATAGCCATCGACAACGATCATGATCTGTTCGGCTTCATGCCGATGGAGGGCGAAGGAGGAGTTGGCGCTCATAGTGATAAAGCTGACCAACACATTCTTGCCCGAGACAATGTGGCTGTGGGCATGGGGCATCAGCTCCACCAGGGGCACATCCTGGTAGCGAACAACCCCTTTTTTGAACTCCTCTGGGGTGGCACGCGGCTCTTTCTTTTGCATCATGGCCTCCCTTTAAGCGTGGGATATACAATCTGGCTGTTTTGCCACAAAGACGAGCACGACACCGTCGATAACGGCCTTGCGGGTATTATGGGCAGGCAACGAGCGCTTGTCAATACTCCGCGGAAAGGGCTATGGGGACCCTCTTTGTCTTTACAAGCCGTACCCCACGGAATAGAATCTAGGAAGGGCCTCGGCCGCTCATACCAGTGGGGGACGAAACAAGATGAAAGCCTTGGTGAAGACAGGCAGGGCTCCCGGAGCCGAACTCCTGGATGTGGATATACCCACCATCGGGGCCACAGATGTCCTGATCCGGGTGAAGGCTGCGGCTATATGCGGCACCGATATTCACATCTACCACTGGACTCCCTTTGCCCAGGCCAGGCTCAAGCCGCCGCTGATCTTCGGCCACGAGGCGTGTGGGGAGGTGGTGGCGGTGGGCGACCAGGTGACCACCCCGAAGCTGGGCGACCTGGTGGCTGTGGAAACGCACATACCCTGTGGCCAATGCTACCAGTGCCAGACGGGGGCCCAGCATATCTGCGAGAGAATGGCCATTATCGGCGTTCACACCGATGGCGCCTTTGCGGAATATGCTAGAATCCCCGCCGTCTGCTGTTGGCGACTCAGCAAGGACACCCCTGCCGACTTGGGCGCCATCTTGGAGCCCTTGGGGGTGGCGGTACACGGCGCCCTCTCGGGGGAGATCAACGGCAAAAGCGTGGCCGTTTTCGGTTGCGGGCCCATCGGCCTGTTTTGTGTCGGTGTCGTGGCTGCCCTGGGGGCAACCAAGGTCTTCGCCTTGGAGCCCAATCCCACCCGACTGGCCATGGCTCACCGGTTGGCCCCCCAGGCCAGGTTGCTTAACCCCGCAAGGGAAGATGTGGTCAGGGCCATCCTCGAGGCTACCGAGGGTCGGGGGGTGGATGTCTCCCTGGAGGTCAGTGGCAGCACCGAGGCCACCAAAATGGCCTTCCAGGTACTGCGGCGGGGGGGCAGGGTCAGCCTGATCGGGATGCCCTCAGCGCCGGTGGAGCTGGATACCCCCGAGGACATCATCTATAAAGAGGCCACGGTGCTGGGCTGCACGGGCCGGATAATGTGGCAGACATGGTGGCAGATGCAATACCTGCTAGAGTCGGGAAGGTTCGACCCCATGCCCGTGATAACCCATCGCTTCCCCTTGGCTGACTTCAGCAGTGCCCTGGAGCTGGCGGCAGGCGGGGAAACGGGCAAAGTGCTACTATATCCTTGATCAGAGGATAGGATTGCCTGGACAGGGCTTGGGGGCAGGCGCTTCACCTTTCAAATATCTTATCTGCGGCTTCCCTGGCCGACATCCCGATGGCAATACCCAATCCCCTGGCCACCTCATTGGCTGCGGAGATTATGCCCTCCTCATAGG
This sequence comes from Dehalococcoides sp. JdFR-54, assembly GCA_002011475.1. Taxonomy (GTDB): domain Bacteria; phylum Chloroflexota; class Dehalococcoidia; order JdFR-54; family JdFR-54; genus JdFR-54. Next base: position 56,187 of record MTNP01000005.1, on the reverse strand, counting down.
TGCTCATCCCATTGCCGATGCGCGCTGACATAGTGGAGACAGCGGCCCCTGGAATGCCATGCCTCTCTAGGATTTCCAAGCCGGCGATGCCGGCGTTGTCCCTGCCCTTTCCGGCATCGTTTCCAATGACTCCCCGAACCCCTAAATTTGAAGCGTATTCGCCGACGTTTATGCCGCAATGAGAGCCAGTAATGACCACATCATTCCGGTTACTCTCGTCTATGGTTGCAATGGAGTTTGCGATGATGATCCTTCGTTCCCCCGATCGCCTGATGATTCTGTGTTCCTCTTTCATACTCTTTCCACACCACCTTTCCAGGCCAAAAGTCGCCAATTTGGGCCTACCTGCTGATACGCAGCCCAGCGCCCTTGATCTGGGCCTCCATCTCCTCCCCGGTCGCCCAATTCACATCCCCGGGGATGGAGTGCTTCAGGGCAGCGAGGGCATTGCCGTACCTTACACCCTGGGCGATATCTCCGGCGAGATAGCCGTAAATAAAGCCGGCGGCGAAGGAGTCGCCGGCCCCGAGGCGGTCTACGATCTCCACCTCATAGCTTCGGTCGTCGTAGAATTTCCCTTCGGAGTAGGCTATGGCCGTCCATCGATTGCGCCAGACCGTGATATCCTCGCGGAGGGTGATGCACACCACCTGGAAGCCGAAGTGCTCTGCCAGCTTGTGGGCCACGGCTCGGTAGTCATCCCCCCTGATGCCAAACACCCGTCCCGTATCCTCCTCGGTGGAGAAGAGGATGTCCACCTTGTCCATGAACGGGGTCTGGACCTGTCTCGCCTTCTCCTCCGTCCACAGCCGGGCCCGGTAGTTGAGGTCATAGCTCACCGTACAGCCCACCTTTTTGGCCACCTGGAGGGCTTCGCCGGTGGCCTGGGCGGCGCTGGTGCTGAGGGCGGGGGTGATGCCGCTCACATGAAACAGCCTGGTCTTTCTCAGTATTTCCTCCCAGCCCACCTCTCCGGGCTGTATCTGGCTTATGGCTGAGGCTGCCCGGTCATAGAGCACCCGGCTGGCCCGGGGAGAGGCGCCGAATTCCACGAAGTAGAGGCCTGCCCTGCCCTCCTTGGCCCAAAGGATGTGGCTGGTATCCACCCCTTGCTCCCTGGCTTTATTGCGGATCATGGCCCCCAGGGGGTTCTGGGGCAGGCGCGACACCCAGCATACCCGGAGCCCCAGCCGGCTCAGGGCCACCGCCACATTCAACTCAGCCCCTCCCACCTGGACCTCCAGGCTCTGGGCCTGCTCCAGCCTTTGGAAGTGAGGCGGGGAGAGCCTGATCATCGCCTCGCCGAAGGTGACAACATCGTACATAGCATCCCCCTTGGGTAGGACTGCGGAAAGTGGGCTACTGCCTGCCCTGGCGCACCGCCTCGATGAATTGGCGGGCCCTTTCAGTGATAACCTCAAACCTCTGCTCCGCCACCGCTTGCCTGTCTACCAGGGCGGTGCCCACCGCCACCGCTACCGCCCCGGCCCTGATGAACTCGGCGGTGTTCTCCAGGCTCACCCCTCCGGTGGGCAGGAGCTTTATCTGGGGCAGGGGCCCCTTCAAATCCCTGAAGTATTGGGGCCCGCCCACCGTGGCCGGGAAGACCTTGACGATGTCTGCCCCCGCCTCCCAGGCGGTCAGGATCTCGGTGGGGGTAAAGGCGCCAGGGATGACCACCTTGTCATACCTCTGACACAGCTTGATCACCTCCAGGTTTAGGGTGGGGCTGACCACGAATTCGGCGCCCGACAGGATGGCGGCGCGGGCCGTCTCTGGGTCGAGGACAGTGCCTGCCCCCGGCAAGCCTGTGCCCTTGAGGAGATGGCCCACCTCCTTCAAGGCATCCAGGGCCCCGGGGACGGTCATGGTTATCTCGATGGGAGTGATGCCGCCCTCTTTGATAGCTGTGGCGACAGCTACGGCCTGAGCGCTGCTCTCCGTCCTGATCACGGCGATGACGCCGCAGCCCGCGATGGCTTTCAGGGCTTCCTCTTTGGCAAGCATGGTCGCCTCCCGGATATTCGCCTAGACGAAAGTGAGCACCCGCCTCGGATTTTCCACCAGGATGGTATGGATGGCCTCATCGGAGATGCCGTGGTCCCGCATCCGGGGCAGCACATTGTCCAGAATGTGGGCATAGCCATGACCACCATAGCGGCAGAGGCGCATCTTCATACACATGTCCTGCCCCACCACTATCTGGTTCAAGTATCCCCGGTCGATCAGCCTGGAGATATCGTCCACCCGCTGCCGGTCGTTGGGCAGATCGAACCCCGCCTGGGGGGCCAGGGCGAAGGGATAATAGCCTTCCCAGCCGAAGAGGTCGTATTCGATGTAACAGCCCGTTTTGGCGCAATCCTCAACCAGCTTGAGGCGCCGGTCACGGTCGAAAAGGCAGCGGTCAAAATGGTCGATGATGGTGCGGCTGAGGTCAGCCCCGGCATTGCCCAGGAAGTCAAGGACTTCGCGGTAGGCGGACTCGTGGCGTCCGGGGTGGATGGTCAAGGCTGCCCCGGTGAGCTGCTGCGCCCGGGCGCCGGCCCGCAGCACCTTGCGCTCGCTGTCCATGAGCGGCCAGGAGCAGCCGAGCTCGCCGATGATCCCGGCGCGAACCCCGGTATCGGCTACCCCCACCATGATGTCATGCACGATTTCCTCGGCGATCTCCTCTTCGGTCTTTCCCTCCACCTCCGGCGGATGGGCTGGCCCTGCGTAGTAGCCCGAGCCCATAATGATGTTGAGGCCGGTGGCTCGGGCGATGCGCCTCAGCGCCATAGGGTCCCGGGCCAGGCCGATATTGGTGACATCGACCAGACTGTGGCCCCCGGCCAACTTGTAGAGTTGCAGCTCCTTTATGGCCAGCTCTTCATCGAGGAGTCGCAGGTTCTCCCGGTGGCTCATGGGGTGATAGCGCACCCAACCGATGTTCTCCAGGGTGATGGGCTGGTGGGCCAGGGCCCTCTGGCTAGCCTCGGCGGGCTCCATAAACCAAACCGCCATATCGAGGAGGCAATGCTCATGAGTGAGGGTGATACCCAGATCCTGGGGGTCAATGATTCCCAGTACGGTCTGCACCTTGCCGACAAGGTCTGCCCGGTTCATACTTCTCGGCTCCTTTCTCAAGCAGGGCGCTCACGGATTGCCCAAATGGGACATAATATGCTAACATGATACCCGTCCTGTTCTGGATTTTCAAGGAACCGGCGGAACCTCTGTCGGCCCAGGTTCCCCGTCTCAGAGGAGGATAAGATGCTCGAGACCGAGAATGTAGCAACGGTGCCCCAGCTTTCCTGGTGGGGAGATGTGGATACCCAGCTTCCTTTTCCTGAGGGTTGGGAGGTGATCACCTGCCATATGAAGGGCCATGATGCTCCCAAGCTCAGCGATGAAGGCTTTCGAAAGGCGTTCGCCAATCCTATAGGAACCAAGACTATAAGGGAGCTGGCCAGGGGCAAGAAGGATGCAGTGATCCTTTTCGATGACCTGTCCCGTCCTACCAAGGCGGCGGAAATCGTGCCCTATGTCTTGGCGGAGCTGAGGGAGGGAGGCATAAAGGACGATGACATCCAGTTTATCTGTGCCGTGGGCACCCACGGAGCCTGTACCGCCGCCGACTTCAGAAAGAAGCTGGGCAGTGATGTGGTGGCCCGCTACCCTGTATATAACCATAACCCCTATGAGAACTGTACCTACATAGGCAAGACCGGTCGGGGCACACTGGTGGCCGTGAATTCGGAGGTCCTGCGATGCGACCTCAAGGTGGGCATAGGCAGTGTGGTACCGCATTACTTGGTGGGCTATGGCGGCGGAGCTAAGATCATCATGCCTGGCGTGTCCTCCATGGAGACCATCGTCCATAACCACGGGGTCGTCCGCGCTAAGGCTCAGAAAATGGGCCCCCAGGCCTTGGGCGGCATGGGACGAAACGAGGATTGCGAGATGCGCCTGGACATGGAGGATGTGTGCCGGATGTCGGGCCTGGATGTCAAGGTCGATGCCGTGGTCAACCTGAAGCGGGATACCACGGCCCTCTTCGTCGGTGACCCCATCTTGGAGTACGATGAGGCTGTGAAGCTGGCTAAGGAACATTATCTCAGCCCCGTGGTAGAGGATGCCGATATAGTGGTGGCCAACGGCAATGCCAAGGTAACCGAGGCCGTGGTCGGGGCCCGGGTGGCTGAGGCCACGCTGCCCGAAAGGGGCGGCACCCTGGTGCTGATAAGCAATAACCCCGTGGGCGAGGTGCCCCACTACCTGATGCGGAAGCACGGCAGGAATACGGGGGGGCAGTTGTGGAAAGACCCCCCCAAGTTGAGCCGGGCCAGGAAGTTCATCCTGCTCATGCCCTATATGGATCGAGCTAGCCTAGACTGGCTTGCCCCCCTGGAGGACATAAATGTGGTTGGGACATGGGACGAGGTGATCGGCATGCTCAAGGCCGATTTCGGCAACAAGGCGAAGGTAGCGGTGGTGCCCGATATCACCATGCAATACTTCGAGTTGCCCGGCTGAAGGCACCGGGACCATACCCGACTGCATGGATTTAAAAGTTCACTTTATCCAGACCCTTCAATCCCAAGATTTCCCTGACGTCGTCAGGGGTAGCCACCTCTAGGCCAAGGGCATTTATCATTTGAACCGCTTTCTCCACTTGCTCGGCATTGTTTTTGGCCAGTTGTCCCTTGCCCACATACAAGGCATCTTCCAGGCCAACCCGGACATTGCCTCCCAGTGCCAGGGAGGTGGCTGCCATAGGCATTTGGCTCCTCCCCGCCGCGGCTACCGACCAAATGAAATCGCCGATGGCCTCGCGGGCGGTCTTGTAGAGGAAGACCAGGTTTTCCACCGTGGCTGGGATGCCCCCCATTATGCCCATCACAAACTGGATGTAAACCGGTTGCTTCAGCAATCCCTGCTGTATCAGCCAACGGGCATTATTGATCATGCCCACGTCGTAAACTTCCAACTCCGGCTTTGTCCCGTATTGGGACATGGCTCGAGCGAAGTTGGAGAGGCTCTTAAAGGTATTCGGGAAAATAAAATCGTAGGTCATTTCGATGTATGATTTTTCCCAGGGGAATTTGAACTCTGGGATCTTCTCCAGCAGGGGGAAAATGCCGAAGTTCATCGAGCCCTGGTTAAAGGAACATAGTTCGGGCTGTAGCTCGGGCACCACCCTGAGCCGCTCCTCGTCGGTCTGGCCCAGACCTCCCCCGGTGGTGACGCAGAGGACCATATTGCACCGTTTCTTGATTTTGCTCGCTATGTCTCGGAAGAGGTCAACCCTGGAGACAGGCCGTCCGGTCTCCGGATCTCGCACGTGAATATGGGCTATAGCTGCCCCAGCCTCGCAGGCCCCTACCGCATTTTCCACGATCTCGTCGGGGGTGATGGGGAGGTAGGGGCTCATAGTAGGGGTATGGATAGCCCCTGTGATGGCCGCCGTTATGAACACCTTCCTCATGATTTGCCTCCTTCCTATGTGTGCCACGCCTTGCTCGCGCTGAGCACCAGCCTCACGCCTTGTCCAGATATAGCTGCTTCAACCTTTGTAGGAATTGTCTGTCTCTCTCTCTGATGAGGGCATCCAGTTTTTGTTTGGGCCACTGGTAAACACCCTCTCCGGTCTTGGCTCCGAACTTGCCTTGCCTCACCAGCTCTCTTATCAATCGCGGTACCTCAATCGAGTTTTCGATATCTGGGAATAGTTCCTCAGCCACCCGGAGAACGGTGTCCAATCCAGCCAAGTCCATGGTTTCAAAGACGCCGATGGTGGGCAAGCGGAAGCCGAAACTGGCCTTCACTGCGGTGTCGATATCTTCAGCCCCGGCCACCCCCCTTTCAAGGAGGGAACAGGCCTCACGAAATAGGGCCATCTGCATCCGGTTAGCCAGGAAGCCGGCCACCTCCTTCATGATCCTCACCGGCTTTTTGCCCACCTTGTCCAGAAGGGCACAGATACATTCCACAGTTTGGGGGGAGGTTTTGGGGCCTTTGACCACCTCTACCAGGGGCACGATGTGCGGTGGGTTAAACCAGTGGGCGATGGCGAGATTGTCCTGCCGCTGGCACAGGGCGCCGATATCGCTTATGGTAAAGCTGGAGGTGTTACTGGCCAATATAGTGCCTTCACGACACATCCTCTCCACATCGTGAAAGGTCTTTTGTTTCAGCTCCAGCATTTCAGGGATTGCCTCTAGGACAAAATCGGCCTCTCCGACCGCAGTAGCTAGGTCTGTGGTGGTGTTGATTTTCGACAACGCTCGTTGTTTCGCCTCCTCTGTGGCCAAACCATTTTCTATGAAAACATCGAGGTTGGAATCGATGCGTGCCATGGCCCTTTGCAGGATAGCGTCGTCTATATCATATAGCATGACATCATATCCAGCCAGGGCAAACACCTGGCCGATGCCATGTCCCATGGTTCCGGCACCAAGTACTGCTATGTTTTTGACCTCTGTGAGCCAGTTTTCAGCGCTTTCAAGCACGGGCGTGTCTCCTTTTCCCGATACGATATTGCCTTCCGCCCCAAGCCTGGGGCTGGTGTGTTCCTGTTGTTATCATCTTAGCCACAGGGAAATCTTGGGGCAAGGCGGCATCCGCCTTGCCCCAAGATTTCCCCGAAGACAGTTTAGAACCACCCTCCGTCTCGCCCATGTTCGGCCGGGGGCAACCGGGACAAAAGTGGGCCCCGGGTTTTTAGAAAAGCCCCCGCACTTTACCGGTGCTGGTATCGACGTCTACCCTTCTGAAGGCCGGGTCGGAACTGGTTCCCGGCATCAGGCTAATGGTCCCGGCACAGGGGCAGAGGAACTTCGCCCCGGAATAGATCAGCACGTCGCGTATGGGCAGTGTCCACCCCTTGGGAACACCCTTGATGGCCGGATCGTGGGTGAGGCTCAGGTGGGTTTTCACCATCATTGTGGAGTACTCATCGTATTTGGGATCGGCCTCGAGCATTTTGGCCTTGGCCTCGGCCTCAGGGGTCCAGGTCACGCCATCGGCGCCATAAACTACTTTGGCGATCCTGTCCACCCGCTCCCGCAATTTCATTTCCATGGGATACAGGAATTTGAATTCATTCTTCTCTTCGCAGGCTTCTATAACCGCATCGGCCAGCTCCAGGGCGCCATCGCCCCCGTGGGCCCAGTGGGTAGCCACAGCACAGCGGGCACCGGCCGCCTCGGCCGCCCTTCGGACCATGGCGATCTCATCCTTGGTGTCGGTGTGGAAGGAGTTGATGCACACCACCGGGTTAATGCCAGAGGTTCTGATGATGTTTATGTGGTGCAGCATGTTGGCCAGGCCCTTTTCCAAGAGCTCCAGGTTCTCCTTAGTGTACTCTTCGGATAGGGGAAGGCCAGCCACCACCCTGGGTCCGCCGCCATGCATCTTCAGGGCCCGGATGGTGGTGGTTAGCACCGAAACGTGTGGTTTGAGACCACTCAAGCGGCACTTGACGTTCCAGAACTTCTCGAAACCGATATCTGCCCCGAAGCCGCTTTCGGTGACATGGTAGTCAAACATCTTCAGGCCAATGCGGTCGGCAATGATGGAGGACTGGCCCACCGCGATGTTGGCAAAGGGGCCGGCATGCACCATCACAGGCTGATACTCTACAGTGCAACACAGGGTGGGATTGATGGTGTTGCGCATCCAGGCCGTCATGGCGCCACCCACTTCCAGATCGCCCGTGGTGATGGGTTTACCCCTTTTATCGAACGCCACGGTGATGTTATCCATCCTTTCCCGCAGGTCCGCCAGGTCCCTGGCAATGGACAGCATGGCCATGAGCTCGGAGCTCACGGTGATGGCGAACTTGGACTGCATCAGGAAGCCATCCATGGGGCCGCCAAGGCCGATGATGATATTGCGCAGGCTCTGGGCGCAAAAATCCATAACCCAGCACATCTCCACCCTGGTAGGGTCAACGTCCAGGCGGCGCATCCGGCTGCGACTGGCCAGTTCCTCATCGCTATAGTTGCGCTCGTGCTGCATTCTGGCGGTAAGCGCCACCATGGCCAGGTTGTGGGCATTGCCTATATCATTTATATCGCCGGTAAGTCCCATGGAGAATTCGGTCATGGGAATGAGCAGGGCATTGCCACCACCGGCGGCGGTTCCCTTGATATTCATGGTGGGACCACCTGAGGGCTGGCGGATGCAGCCGCCCACATTCTTGCCCCGCTTGCCCAGGCCCTCCAGGATGCCCAGGGTGGTTGTGGTCTTTCCTTCTCCCAGCGGCGTGGGGGTAATGGCCGTCACCTCAATGTACTTGCCGTCCGGCTTGTCCTTGAGGCGCTCGATGATCTTCATGAAATCAAGTCTGCACAGTCTCCCATAGGGGATAATCTCATCCTTTTGCAAGTTAAGTCTTTCTCGCCATTCATCGGGGGTTGGCATATTAGCTTCGGCTGCTTCTGCGATCTCCCAATCCTTCATTTTTAGCGCATCATAAGGCATCTGGCCTCCTCCACTAATAATTCTTTATTTAGCGGATGGCGAGGGCTTGGTGGACTATGTCCTGGCTGCGGCCTGCCTCTCGGCAGCTCGCACCGTGTTCACCAGGAGCATGGTCACCGTCATCGGCCCCACGCCCCCAGGCACCGGGGTAATGGCCGAAGCCTTTTCGGCCACAGCCTCGAAGTCCACATCCCCCACCAGGCGGAAGCCGCTCTTCTTGGTCTCATCGGGGATGCGATTGACCCCGACATCGATGACCACGGCTCCCTCCTTAACCATATCTGCCTTGATCATCTGTGGGGAACCCGCCGCTGCTACCAGGATGTCGGCTTGCCGGGTAACAGAGGCCAGGTCCCTGGTCCCGGTATGGCACACGGTGATGGTGGCGTTGGCCCCCTTGGCCTTCTGGACCAGCATGGCCATCAGGGGCTTGCCCACGATGTTGCTCCGGCCGCAGATGACCACGTGCTTGCCCTCGGGGCTGTTGCCGCTCCTGACCAAGAGCTGCTGCACGCCGTGGGGGGTGCAGGGCAGGAAATCGGCCTCGCCTATGAGCAACTTGCCCACATTCACCGGGTGGAAGCAGTCCACATCCTTCTCCGGCGAGATGGCCACCAACACCTTCTTCTCGTCGATATGCTTGGGCAGGGGAAGCTGCACCAGGATGCCGTGGAACCTGGGGTCCTTATTCAGCCTGTCCACCATGGCCAGGACTTCCTCTTCCGTAGCCTCGGCGGGGAGCCTGAAGGTCTCCTCAAATATCCCTATCTCCTCACATCCCTTGGCCTTGCCGGTAACGTAGGAGACGGAAGCTGGATCCTCCCCCACCAGGATGACCCCTAGCCCGGGGGTTATCCCCTTCTCCTTCAGCTCAGCCACCTTCTGCTTCAGCTCTCCCCGAATCTCCGCTGCCACCTCCGTCCCCGAGATAATCTTTGCTGCCATGGCGCTACTTTGACCTCCCCGGTGCGATGCCTTACCCGCGGTTTCAAGGTTATAAATCGTTCAAACGGGAATTATAACCATTTTGTGAAAGAAAAACAACTATTCTCGCCCCATTTTTTATCCGGCCAGCGGCCGAATGTGACATGTGTCACACCTTTTCTTGAAGTAAGCGCGGGGATGGTCTATAATCAACACAAAATCAGGTCCTGCCGAAAGACGGGAGGCTAATCGGGTGCATGAGTTACACATAACGGAAAGCCTGCTCAAGACCGCCCTGGAGCAAGCCCGGGCCGCCAACGCCTCCAAGGTCCTCAGGCTGAACATCGCTCTCGGTGATGGCTCCGGCTACACCGAGGACTCTATACGCTTCTACTTCGATATGCTCCGTAAGGATAGCCTGGCCGCCGAGGCCGACATCACCTTCCGCCACATCGGCACCCAGATGCGTTGTCGCGACTGCGGTGCTACCTCCTCGGCCCAGGACCCCACCTGGGTCTGTCCCCAATGCCACAGCATGCGTGGCGAGCTCCTCTGCGGCGGAGAGTGCTATTTGGAGAGCATCGAGGTAGAATAGACCGCCCACAGCTATGGCCAAGACCAAAACCGTGGAGCTCCTCGGCATCAGTGTCCGGGGCGTAGTTCAAGGGGTGGGCTTCCGGCCCTTCGTATATCAGCTGGCTGCCAAGCATGGCCTCAAGGGCTGGGTGTGCAACACTTCAGGGGATGTCAAGATCGAGGTGGAGGGAGAGGGCCAGGCCCTGGAGCGCTTCCTGGCTGAACTGGAAAGCCAGGCCCCGCCCCTGGCCCGCATCGAGAGCATCGCCACCACCCGGCTGCCACCCGTGGGCTACGCCGACTTCCATATCCGGGAGAGCATCGCTGAGGCCGACAAATATCAGCTCGTCTCCCCCGATATCGCTACCTGTCAGCCGTGCCAAAAGGAGGTCTTCGACCCCCAGAACCGGCGCTATCGCTATCCCTTTACCAATTGCACCAATTGCGGCCCCCGCTTCACCATCATCGAGGACATCCCCTATGACCGGCCCCTGACCACCATGCGGCGCTTCCGAATGTGTCCCCACTGTCAGCGGGAATACGACGACCCCCTGGATCGCCGCTTCCATGCCCAGCCCAACGCCTGTCCCCGGTGCGGGCCCCGGTTGGAGCTAACGGATAATAGAGGCAACCCCATACCCGCCGAAGATGTCCTCACCACGGCCAGCCAATTGCTCCAAGGGGGCAAAATCGTGGCCGTCAAGGGCCTGGGGGGATTCCTCCTCGCCTGTGATGCTACCAGCCAGGAAGCGGTGAGACTTCTGAGGCAGCGCAAGAGGCGCCCCTTCAAGCCCCTGGCCATCATGGTGGCCAGCTTGGAGGAGGCCAGGAAGCATTGTCAGGTATCCGCCGAGGAGGAGAGGCTGCTCCTCTCCCCGGAGAGCCCCATCGTGTTGCTGCCCTGGAAGGCGGGCTCCCCAGTGACCCCGGAGGTGGCCCCCAATCTGAGATACCTGGGGGTGATGCTGCCCTATACCCCTTTGCACCACCTCCTCCTCCGGGAGACAGGTCTGCCCCTGGTGATGACCAGCGGAAATTTGAGCGAGGAGCCCATCGCCAAGGACAACGACGAGGCCCTGCGCCGCCTCGGCAATCTGGCGGATTATTTCCTGATGCACGACCGGGACATCTACGCCCGCTACGACGACAGCGTGACCATGGTAGAACTGGGCAGGACTCGGGTGCTGCGCCGGGCCCGGGGCTATGCCCCCTACCCCATCCACCTTCCCTTCCCCGTAAGGCAGATCCTGGCCTGCGGCGCCGAGCTCAAGAACACCTTTTGCCTTACCAGGGAGGGCCATGCCTTCCTCAGCCAGCACATCGGCGACCTGGAAAACCTGGAGACCCTGGAGCACTTCGAGACCACTATCGAGCTATATAAGAAGCTGTTCCGTATCCAGCCCGAGGCTGTGGCCTACGATATGCACCCCGAATACCTCTCCACCAAGTACACCAAGGAACTACAGGCCCAGCCCAACAACCTGGCATTCGTCCCGGTGCAGCACCACCACGCCCACATCGTGAGCTGTATGGTGGAAAACGGGGTCTCGGAGCCCGTTATCGGGGTGTCGTTAGATGGGGTGGGTTATGGCACCGATGGCCTCATCTGGGGCGGCGAGTTCTTGGTGGCGGACTATGGGCGATTTCAGCGTTGGGGCCACCTGGAAAACATGCCCCTCCCCGGCGGCGCCGCTGCCATCAAGCGCCCCTATCGTATGGCCTTGAGCTATTTGTTGGAGCTGGGGCTTTTCGACCCAGGGCTGGCTTTCCTCAAAGAGATTTCCGCTGAGGAAATAAGGATTGTCCGGGGCCAGGTGGAAAAGAAATTCAACTCGCCCCTTACCTCCAGCCTGGGGCGGCTCTTCGATGGGGTCTCGGCGCTCATCGGCCTCAGGGGCGAGATCGACTATGAGGCCCAGGCTGCCATCGAGCTGGAGATGCTTTCGGCCCCGGGCGTGGCCGAGGAATACCCCTTTTCCATTGCCGAGGAAGAAGGCAAATACGTCATCAAGCTTGGGGAGCTGTTTGTGGCCATCATCTCCGATATGAAGAGGGGCACGCCCAACCCGATCATCGCCGCCAGGTTCCACAATACGGTGACCCGAATGGTGCTGCGCATGTGCCAGCTTATCTCTGAGAAGACGGGCCTCAAAGTGGTGGCCCTGAGCGGCGGGGTCTTCCAAAATCGGCTGCTATTCAGGTTGACCCATGTTGCGTTGGAGGGGGCGGGCTTCCAAGTCCTGAGCCACAATCTCGTGCCTACCAACGACGGTGGCATCTCCCTGGGTCAGGCGGTGATCGCCAATGCCATTCTAGATAATAAGAAGAGGAATTAGCTATGTGTCTGGCCATACCAGCCCTGGTCAAATCCGTCACAGGACAGGAGGCGGAGGTTGAGGTGGGTGGGGTGGGCCGCCGCATCAGCATCGCCCTCACCCCGGAAGTGAAGGTGGGCGATTACGTGCTCCTCCACACCGGCTATTCCATAAATGTCATCGACGCCGGGGAGGCTGAGGAGACCCTGAAGCTCTTGCGCGAGCTGGCCGAGGAGTCGGCTTGAAAGACGAAGGGCCCAGGCCGAAAGAGGTCAAAAAATGAGGTATGTAGACGAATATCGTGACCCGGAACTGGGCAAGCGCTTGGTGGATCGGATACATAAGCTCTCCACCAGGCCCGCCCGGATCATGGAGTTCTGCGGGGGGCATACTGTTACCATTTTCAAGCATGGTATTCGCCAGCTCCTCCCCCCCACCGTGGAGATGCTCTCCGGGCCGGGGTGCCCCGTGTGCGTCACCGCCAACGCCGAGCTGGACAAGGCCATCGCCCTGGCCAAGGAGCCGGGCGTGATCCTAGCCACCTTCGGCGATATGCTTAAAGTCCCGGGCAGCCGCTCCAGCCTTCAGCAGGCCAAGGCTGAGGGCGGCGATATAAGGGTGGTCTACTCCACCCGGGATGCCCTGGCCATGGCCCGGGACAACCCCGATAAGCGGGTGGTGTTCTTGGGCATCGGCTTCGAGACCACCGCCCCCACTGTGGCCGCCTCGGTGCTCCAGGCGGAGGCGGAGGCCATCCACAACTACTTCGTCCTCCCCCTGCACAAGCTGTGCCCCCCGGTGATCAAGGCCCTGCTCGACTCCGGAGAGGTGAGGCTGGATGGCCTCATCTGCCCCGGCCATGTCAGCGCCGTCATCGGCTCCCGCCCCTGGGGATTTATCCCCACTGGCTACGGCATTGGCTGCGTGGTCTCGGGGTTTGAGCCTCTGGATATCCTGCTCAGCGTGGAGATGCTGGTGGCCCAAGTGGAGAGGGGGGAGCCCAAAGTGGAGATAGCCTATAGACGGGGCGTCAAGCCCGAGGGGAATCCCCAGGCTCTGAGGCTCATGGCCACTGTCTTTGAGGAGAGCCAAGCCACCTGGCGAGGCATCGGCACCGTGCCCCAGAGCGGGCTGAAGCTGAGGGAGAAGTACCGCAGCTTCGACGCCGAGGCCCAATTCCAAATAGACCCCGGCCCCACCCTGGAGCCGGCTGGCTGCCTCTGCGGAGACATCCTCCGGGCCGTCAAAACCCCCCTGGACTGCAAGCTGTTCCGCAGGGTGTGCACCCCGGAGCATCCGGTAGGCCCGTGCATGGTCTCCTCGGAGGGGAGCTGTGCCGCCTACTACCAATATGGAGCTGACCATGAATGAGGATACCATACTGCTGGCCCACGGCAGCGGCGGCAAGCTCAGCCACGACCTGGTGCAGCAGACCCTGGTCCCCCTCCTCAGCAATCCCCTGCTGGATAGGCTGGACGACTGCGCCGTCTTCGACCTCAGCGGCCGCCTCGCCTTCACCACTGATAGCTATGTGGTGAGCCCCATCTTCTTTCCCGGCGGCGATATCGGCAAGCTGGCCGTGTGCGGCACCGTCAACGACCTGGCCATGAGCGGCGCCCGGCCTTTATACCTCACCCTGTCCTTTGTCATCGAGGAGGGCTTCGCCCTGGGGGGCCTGAAACAGATAGTGGCCTCCATCCGGGAGGCGGCAGCCGAGGCCGGGGTCAAGGTGGTGGCCGGCGATACCAAGGTGGTGAACCGGGGCGGCGCCGATGGCATATTCATTAATACCTCGGGCATAGGACTGGTACCCCATGGGGTTGATATATCGGGCGCCAACGCTCGCCCCGGGGACAAGGTCATCCTCAGCGGCCCGGTGGGCGACCACGGTGTCGCCGTTATGAGCCGGCGCCAGGGCCTAGAGTTCTCGGTGCCGGTGGACAGCGACTGCGCCCCCCTTAACCACCTGGTGGCCGAGATGCTCGGGGCCTCCCCCAATATCCATTGCCTGCGCGACCCCACCCGAGGCGGGCTGGTGAGCAGCCTCAACGAGCTGGCCCAACAGTCGGGGGTGGGCATCCGCATCGAGGAGGCCAGGGTGCCGGTGCGGGAGGCGGTGCAGGCGGCCTGCGAGCTTCTGGGATTCGACCCCCTCTATGTGGCCAACGAGGGCAAGCTGGTGGCCGTAGTGGCCCCCGAGGATGCGGAAAGGGTGCTGGCGGCAATGAAGGGCAATAGATATGGTGCCCAGGCCGCCATCATCGGGGAGGTCACTGCCCAGCATCCAGGGCGGGTGGTGATGAAAACCCTCTTGGGGGCCAGCCGCCTCCTGGATATGTTGGTGGGCGAGTTATTGCCCAGGATCTGCTGAAAATGGGACACCAGCAGTGGAGGGACGATGGCCAGAGACGCCCCGGTCAGAGGGGCAAATTGACGCGAAATATCCCCACAGGTATACTATCCTGCATAGGAGGGGTGTCCGAGCGGTTTAAGGAGGCGGTCTTGAAAACCGCTGCCTCGATTCTCGGGGCCGTGGGTTCGAATCCCACCCCCTCCGCCACCATGAGGCCTGGTCAATTGATGTCTCGGAGGGGAGTGGCTTTATGAAGATCCATGAATATCAGGCAAAGGCCCTGATGGCTGAGTTCGGCATCCCGGTTCCCCGGGGTGGGCTGGCCACCGCACCCGCCCAGGCCAGGGCCCGCGCCCAGGAGCTGGGGGGCAAGGTGGTGCTCAAGGCTCAAGTATATGCCGGAGGCCGGGGCAAGGCGGGGGGTATCAGGGTAGCCAACTCGCCAGAGGAGGCGGAAAACCTGGCGGGCCAGATGCTGGGCACGAGGCTGGTCACCCACCAGACGGGGCCCGAGGGGGTGCCCCTGAGCAAGCTCCTGGTGGAGGAGGCCTTGGATATCCATAAGGAGCTATACTTGAGCATTCTGGTGGATGGCTGCCGGCGGATGCCGGTGATGATGGCCAGCGAGGCAGGGGGCGTGGACATCGAAGAGGTGGCCCGGATATCCCCGGAGAGGATCGTCAGGTCTTACATCGACCCTGTCATCGGCTTTCAGCCCTTTATGGCCCGCCGCCTGGCCTACGGCATGAACCTGCCCGGCGAGCTCGTCCGCCCCGCCACCCAGCTTATGGCCAACCTCTACAAGCTCTTTATGGCCAAGGACTGCTCCCTGGCCGAGATAAACCCCCTGGTCATCACCGTCGATGGTCGCCTCCTGGCCCTGGATGCCAAGCTCAATTTCGACGATAGCGGCCTTTTCCGCCACCCTGAGATCAGGGAGCTGCGGGATACCGAGCAGGAGGAGCCCCTGGAGGTGGAGGCCAGCAATCAGAATGTGAGCTATATCAAGCTCGATGGCGATGTGGGCTGCATGGTCAATGGCGCCGGCCTGGCCATGGCCACCATGGATATCGTGAAGCTCTATGGGGCTGAGCCGGCCAACTTCCTGGACGTGGGGGGCGGTGCCAACGAGCAGCAGGTGGCCGCCGCGCTCAAGATAATCCTCAACGACCCGAAGGTGAAGCGGGTGCTCATCAACATCTTCGGGGGCATCCTCAGGTGCGATGTGGCCGCCCGGGGCATCGTGGCCGCCGCCATGGAGACCCAAGTCAAGGTGCCTATGGTGGTCAGGATGCGCGGCACCAACGTGGACGAGGGGAGGCAGATCCTGGCCGAGTCGGGGATGAACATCATTCTGGCCTCAGACCTCAGGGACGCCGCTCAAAAGGTGGCCGCCGCCAGAATCTGAAGAGGAGCTCAACGGTGAGCATCATCGCTGATGAGAATACCAGGCTCGTAGTCCAGGGGATCACTGGCAACGAGGGCAGCTTCCATACCCGACGCTGTATTCAATACGGCACCCAGGTGGTGGCCGGGGTCACCCCAGGCAAGGGCGGAACCATGTTCGACGACACCATCCCCGTATTCAATCGGGTGGAGGAGGCGGTAAAGGAGACCGGCGCCAACGCCAGCCTCATCTTTGTGCCCCCCGCCTTCGCCGCCGATGCCATCCTGGAGGCCGCCGATGCCGGCCTGGCCTTGGCGGTGTGCATCACCGAGGGCATCCCCACCCTGGATATGGTGGCAGTGCTGCGCTATTTAGAGGGGAAAAGCACCCGGCTCATCGGGCCCAACTGCCCTGGCATCATCTCGCCACCGGCCCGGTGCAAGATAGGCATCATGCCTGGGGATATCCACCACCCGGGCAGCATCGGCGTGGTCTCCCGCAGTGGTACCCTCACCTATGAAGCAGTGGCCCAGCTTACTGAGCTGGGACTGGGGCAATCCACCTGCATCGGCATCGGGGGCGACCCCACCCCCGGCACCGACTTCATCCCGGTGCTCCGCCTCTTCGAGAAAGACCCTGACACCGAGGCAGTAGTGCTCATTGGGGAGATCGGGGGCAGCATGGAGCAGGAGGCCGCCGAGGTTATCAAGAACGAGATGACCAAGCCGGTGGTGGCCTTCGTGGTGGGAGCTACCGCCCCGCCCGGTCGCCGGATGGGTCACGCTGGCGCTATTATCAGCGGCGCCTCGGGCACTGCCAAGGCCAAGCTCGAGGCCCTCCAGGCGGCAGGGGCAACCATCGCCCCCAGCCCCGCCGAGATCGGCCTTACCCTCAGGGAGGTGCTGAAGGGGAGGGGCTAAGCGACATAAGGAGACGATGTTTGGGGGGGCCAGCCCGCAACGCGGGCTGGCCCCCCAGGCATGGTTTGCCCTTCATATCAATGCTATGATCTCAAACCCTACTGCCTACGGTCCCCCAGGGCAGCAGCTGTTAAGCCTGGCTTTCCCTGGCTTTCCGCTGTAGCTCGTAGAGCTTGGTAATGGCCTCCAGGGGTGTCATAGAATCGATGTCCAGCCTCTGGAGCTCCTCCAGGATGGGGGAGCCAGGCCCCAGGAGGGGCAACTGAAGGGCGGGGGGTGGCTTGGGGCTGGGTTTGTGCTGGCGGTCAGCCTCCAGCTGGGAGAGCACCTCTTGAGCCCGGTAGACCACCGAGCGGGGCAGCCCCGCCAGCTGGGCCACATGGATGCCGTAGCTTCGGTCGGAGCCGCCGGGGATGATCTTGTGCAGGAAGACCACCTTGCCCCCCTCCTCAGCCACCGCCACATTGAAGTTCTTCACCCGGGGCAGCATAGCCGCCAGTCCCGTCAGCTCGTGATAATGGGTGGCGAACAGGGTCTTGGTGCCCAGATGAGGATGGTTATGAATATACTCGGCCACTGCTTGGGCGATGGAGATGCCATCATAGGTGCTGGTGCCCCGGCCGATCTCGTCCAGGATGACCAGGGAGCGGGGGGTGGCATTGTTGAGGATGTGGGCCGTCTCCACCATCTCCACCATGAAGGTGGACTGGCCGGCGGGGATATCGTCCCGGAGCCCCACCCGGGTGAAGATGCGGTCCACCAGGCCGATGGTGGCCTCTTGGGCGGGGACAAAGCTGCCTATCTGGGCCAGGAGCACGATAAGGGCCACCTGCCTGATATAGGTGGATTTCCCCGACATGTTGGGGCCGGTGAGGATGATGAGCTGGGCATCCTTATTTGAGAGATAGGTATCGTTGGGGATAAACTCGCCCTCTCCCAAAAAACGCTCCACCACCGGATGACGGCCGCCCCTGATAATTATTTCGTCTCCGTGGGTGAGCCTGGGCCTGGTGTAGCCGTAGCGCACCGCCACCTCGGCCAGGGAGGCCACCACATCCAGCCAGGCCAGGGCCCGGGCCGAGGCCAGAATGCGCTCGCCCTGAGAGGCTACCTGCTGGCACACCTGACGGAAAAGATTTGTCTCCAGCTCGTTGATCCTCTCCTGGGCATTGAGGATGGCGGATTCGTACTCCTTGAGCTGGGGGGTGAAGAAGCGCTCCGCCTCGGTGAGGGTCTGCTTGCGGATGTAGTCGGCGGGCACCTGGGGCAGGTTGGGCCTGGATACCTCGATATAGTAGCCGAAGACCTTGTTATAGCCCACCTTGAGGGACTTGATGCCGGTGCGCTCCCGCTCCTGCCGCTCCAGATTGGCCAGGTATGCCTTGGCATTGCGGGCCAGCTCCCGAAGCTCGTCCAGCTCCGCTGAAAAGCCGGCCTTTATCACCGTGCCCTCCCCGGGGCTGGCCCCGGGCGCCTCGGCGATGGCCCGATGAATAAGCTCCACCGTCTCAGGACAGGGCTTGAGCTCCTCGGGGGCTGAATCCAGGTTTTTCATTATCTCCGGGATGAGCTCCAGGCCGCGGCAGAGGCTGATGAGTTCCCTGGGGCTGGCGATATTGCCCCTTACCCGGTTGATAAGGCGCTCCAGGTCAGCCACCTGGCCCAGCAGGCTCATCACCCGGGCCCGGGGCATGGCGTGGGCATAGAACCAGTGGATGGCATCCTGTCTCTGGACCAGCTCCTCCAGGTTCAGGAGGGGTTGCCCCAGCCATCTCCTGAGGAGGCGTCCCCCCATGGCGGTGCGGGTGAGGTCGATGACGGAGAGCAGGGAACCAGTAGCGGTTCCCCAGCGACTGCCCTGAAAGAGCTCCAGGTTGTTTCGGGTGTGGGCATCTAAAACCATGAAGGACTGGGTGGTGTAGGTGGTGAGACGACCCAACTGCCCCAGGGCCGGCTTCTGGGTTCCTTCTAGGTAATGCAGGATGGCCCCGGCGGCCCTGATGGCCAGAGGCAGATGGGCGCAGCCGTAGCCCTCCAGGGTAGCCGCCTGGAAATGGTCTAGGAGGCGCTGGCGAGCGGTCTCCACATCGAACCAGCGTCCCTCCAGACGGGTCAGGGCGAAGGGCAGCAGATCCGGGCTATCGAAACCCTCGGGGACGATGACCTCGGCGGGCTGGAGGCGGCCCAGCTCCAAGGCCAGGCTGGAGGAGGGAAGCTGGGTGGTGGCGAACTCGCTGGTGGTGATGTCCACATAGGCAAGCCCCGCCTCATCGGCCTCGGCCACCACTGCCGCCAGATAGTTGTTGGCCTTGCCCTGGAGCAGGGCGGTCTCCACCACTGTCCCTGGGGTGACCACCCTGACCACCTCCCGAGCCACCAGCCCCCTCCCCGAGGCGGGCGTCATCTGCTCGCAGATGGCCACCTTGTAGCCCTTGCTCACCAGCTTGGCCAGGTAGCCATCCAGGGCGTGATAGGGGATGCCGGCCAGGGGCACCCGCAAGCCCTTGCCCATCTCTCGGGAGGTCAGGGTTATCTCCAGCTCCCGGGCCGCCAACTTGGCATCCTCGTCGAAGGTCTCGTAGAAATCGCCCAGCCGGAACAGGACAATGGCCCCAGGGTAGGCCTTTTTGATCCTGAGGTATTGGCTCCTGATTGGGGTCATCTTGGCCATGGCCGGTCCACCTTACATCGCTGGCTGTTCAGGGCCAGGGGCTCTTCGTCTTGCCATAGTTTAAGCCCACCATCACCAGGTCATAAATGTCCACCACCCCATCTCCATTTATATCGGGGTCGCCCTGGGCGGTATTGAAGCGGGCTGCCAGGTGGGCCAGGTCCCGGAGGTCGATGACGCCATAGTCTTCAGCCACATCGCCCCCCAGGAGAACCGCCAGGCCGGCATCGGCGGTGGGTGCCGCCCCTATAGGGAAGTCCAGCTTCGAGGCCTTCAAGTATCCGGGATGCGAGGCCGTGACCTCATAGCTCCCTGGGGGCAGCCACAGGGAGAAGTGGCCCTGGTCATCGGTGACCGTGCTATACTCAGCGGCGGAGACAATGACCCCGCTGTGATCATCGCGGCCCTGGAGCTGGACCCGGCCCTGAAGGAGGCTCAGGGACAGGGCTCGATGGGCATTGATGCGGCCGCTGCCCAGTTGCCCGGCATAGTCTGGATTGACCTCATCGATATCCTCAGCGCTGGCCTTAATACACGACAACACCCTTTGGGCATCCCAGTCCGGATACTGCTGCCAGACAAGGGCGGCCAGCCCGGAGACGAAGGGGGCTGCCATGGAGGTGCCGCTGGCCCGATAGTAGTGCTCATCTATAATATGCGTGCCGTTTCCATACATATCGGTGTTCGCCGCCCTGAGCGACAGGATGTCCACCCCGGGGGCACAGACAGCGATGTGCTCATAGTTTGAGAAACTAGCCTTCTCGTCGTCCCAGTCGGTTGCGGCCACTGCTGCTACATCGGGATCCTCTGCCGGGAAGAATTTATAGGTTCCCAGCTCATGGTCATCGTTGCCGGCAGCGGCGATGATGAGACAGCCTCGGCTCCTGGCATAGTCGAGGGCGTCCCCCAGGATTTGCGAGGGACCCTCCCCGCCCCAGCTCAGGTTGATGATCTTGGCGCCGTTGTCGGCGGCATAGACCATTGCCTCAGCCCCGTCCTCACAGGTGCCTTGACCATCAACCCCCAAAAACTTCACCGCCATAATCCGGCTATTCCAGGAGACACCCACTATGCCGGTGCCATTGTTGCCCACGGCGGCGATGATGCCGGCGACGTGGGTGCCGTGGCCGTGGTCGTCGGCGGGGTCGTTGTCGTGGGCGATAATAACATCATCGCCATTGAAGAAGTCCCAGCCATAGATGTCGTCAATATAGCCATTGTCATCGTCATCCTCACCCGCAATGCCATCGCGCTCTGCGATATTCACCCACATATTGGCTGCCAGATCCTCATGGTTATAGTCGACCCCCGTATCCACCACCGCTATCACGACCTCGCTGCTCCCCGTAGTGATGTCCCAGGCGGCCCCAGCCTCAATCTTATGAAGGCCCCACATATCCTGGTAGGACTGCCCCCAGCTCCCCTGGGACCAATAGTAGGGGTCGTCGGGAGCGAGGGCGGTGTGCACAATGTAGTTGGGCTCGGCGTACTCCACATCGGGGCTGGCCTGGTATTCCTGGGCGATGGCCAGCACGTCGGCATCCTGGGGCAGGTGCAGCCTGTAGATGCGGGACAGGTCGGGGGTGGCCTCAGCCGACGCCGAGGCGCTCCGGGCTTCGGTTGGGGGTGGCCTGCGGAAGACCCTTTCCATGGCGGTGACGGCATACTTCTTATTGAGGGCGGCCAGTGAAGAAAGGTCTGATTCCTGACAGGTGCCCAACCCCTGAGGTTTGAGCTTGATGATGAGCTCTCCGGGCACAAAGTCGTGGTGGCCTGGGGGCTGGGATGGGGCGGGGGGGCCGGCCAAAGCCGAATAGGCCGGCCCTGTGCTGACCAATAGGATGGACAAAATCACGATAGCGATTACCAGCCCTTTCAATGCCGTGGCCTCGGGTTAACTAAGTGTAACACCCGAGCTATCATCCTTCAAGTTGAGGGCGGGCCTCTCCTGATTCGATATTCCCCTACCTCTGTCTGACTTCCCAGGGGGGCTGGCCTCTGTTAGAATAGCCCCAGGTCAAGACGATGCCTATTCACGTCCTTGGGCCAGAGCTGGTGGCCAAAATCGCCGCTGGGGAGGTGGTGGAGCGCCCTGCCTCGGTGGTCAAGGAGCTGGTGGAGAACGCCCTGGATGCTGGAGCCACTCGGATAACGGTGGAGGCCTGGGGCGGAGGGGTGAGCCTCATCCGGGTGAGCGACAATGGCTCGGGCATATCCCCTGAGGAGGTGGAGCTTGCCTTCCAGCGCCATGCCACCAGCAAGATCAGCGACCTCGCCGATCTGGGGGCCATCTCCAGCCTGGGCTTCCGCGGTGAGGCCCTGCCCAGTATCGCCGCCGTGGCCGAGGTCGACATGGTCACCCGCACCGCTGACAATCCGGTGGCTGCCAGGCTCAGCCTGCGGGAAGGGGTCATAACCCGCAGGAGCCAGGCGCGGGCGGTGGGGACTACGGTGACGGTGCGCCATCTTTTCCGCCACCTCCCCGCCCGTCTCAAGTTCCTCAAGTCCACCGCCACCGAGAACAGCCATATCGCCACCCTGGTGGCCGACTACGCCCTGGCCTTCCCTGAGGTGGCCTTCGACCTGATGCTGGAGGGCCGGGCCAGCCTGACCTCGCCGGGGACAGGCTCCCTCCGAGATGTCTGCCTGGCTGTGTTCGGCCTGGAGACGGCCCAGGCCCTGCTGGAGATACCCCAGCCCCCCACTGGGGAGGTCGGGCCGCCCGTCGTCTCCGGGCTGGTGGGGCCCCCCTGGCTGAGCCGGTCCAGTCGAAGCTCCCTGCGCCTCTTCGTCAACCGGCGCTGGATAAGCAGCCCCATGCTGGCCCGGGCGGTGGAGGATGCCTACCGGGGGATGATATCTCCCGAGAAACACCCCATCGCCATAATCAACCTGAGCCTGCCCCCCGCCCAGGTGGATGTCAATGTCCACCCCACCAAGAGCCAGGTGCGCTTCCACGAAGAGGGGAAGGTATTCAGGGCTGTTTACCAGGCAGTGCAGCAAACCCTTCTGGAGCACACGCCGGTGCCCCAAATCCAGCGAGCTGCGCCAACGCCTGTGGCTACAGCCTCGGTGGAAAGCCCTCCTTTGTGGGCGGAGGCCCAGGTGGAAAGGAAGGCCTCAGCCAAACCCCTGCCCCTGCTGCGCGTCTTGGGGCAGCTCTCCCAGAGCTATATCATTGCCGAGGGGCCGGAGGGGCTGTACCTCATCGACCAGCACGCTGCCCATGAGCGGGTGCTCTTCGAGAGGCTGAAGGGGCAGCTAGAGCAACGGGGTGCCGAGGTGCAGGGGCTCTTGGAGCCGGTGACGCTGGAGGTGAGTCCCCAGCAGGAGGCCATTCTGAGGGGGCAGGGGGCTACCCTTCGCAGATACGGCTTCGATATTGAGGCCTTCGGGCCCAAGACCTACTTGGTGCGGGCAGTGCCCGCGGTATTGCCCAGAGAGAATCTGGGCCAGGCCATCCAGGAGCTCCTGGATGGCCTGGCCCAGGAATCTCCTGCCTCCTGGGAGGAGAGGCTGGTGGTAGCCCTGGCCTGCCACGGGGCGGTTAAGGCCGGCCAGGTGCTGAAGGCCGAGGAGATGGAGGGGCTGGTGCGCCAGCTGGAGAAGACCGCCCAGCCCCACACCTGCCCCCATGGCCGCCCCACCCTGATCCACCTCAGCTCCGGCCAATTGGCTAAGGAGTTCGGGCGGAGGTAGACCTATAGCCTCAGGTAGCCGTGGGCGTACAGGGTTTTGTTCTCGAAGACCTTTATGGTCTTGACGATGTCGCTGAGCTCGGGGTTGCTCATATCTACGCCGCTGGGGTCGAACTCCCCGCCCGCTTGGTAGGTATCGAAGAGGTCTATATAGAGCTGGCCCTTGGGGGTGGAGGTATCTCGGCTCTCCACAATGCGGATGGTTTCCAGAAGCTCGTCATCCAGGGCATCGGCGATGGCCGAGTCCAGGCCGGCGCCCATGAGCATCACCAGGAACACCCGGTTGAGCAGGGAGCGCAGTTCATTGGGACAGCTATTGGAGACGTTGGACAGGCCGCAGGTGGTGAGGCAGGGGGGGTCGGTCATCTGCTTGAAGAGGCGCACCGCCTCCACCGTGGCCAGGGCCTGGTCCTGGTTGCCGTTGACGGTGAGCACCAGGGGGTCGAGGTAAATATTCTCATAGGGCACCCCGTATTCCATAGCTGCCGGCAGCAGGTTCTCTGAGGCCAGCGTGATGCGGGCATCGGCGCTAGTGGGCAGGCCGGTGGCTGCCAAGGACAGGGCGATGATCCGGGCATTGTACTTGGCGGCCAGGGGCATCAGGGCGTGGAGGCGCTCCGGGGTGGCATCGGTGCTATTGATGATGGCCTGTTTCTTGCACACCTGAAGGCCAGCCTCCATGGCGGCGACATTGGTGGTATCCAGGGAGAGGGGGACATCGACCACCTCCTGGACGGTCTCAACCATCCAGGGCATGACCTCGGTGCCGGCCTTCTTCTGGGGGCCGATGTTCAGGTCCAGGCAATGGGCTCCTTTCTCCACTTGGCGCTGGGCCAGTTCCTGGATAAGGGCCTTGTCCCGGCTCTCGATGGCTGCCCTGACCTTGGGCGAGATGACATGGATGGACTCTCCAATAAGGAACATAGCCTTTCTCCTCTAGCTGACTTTGCTTTCGGCCTCGACCAGGCCCAGCCGGCGGGCTATGGCGAGCACGCCCACCCGCAGGGGCGAATCCTGGGGTAGCTCGGTCAGGGGTCTCCCCCGGGCTTCCAGCCCGGCCATGTGGGGGTCGTTGGGAAGGGAGCCCACCAGCTCCAGGCCCCGGTCCCGGATCACCCCCAGGACCTCCGGCGACAGCTCGCCATCCTGGCGGTTTATCACCAAGGCGATCCGACCCACCCGGGTGCGGAGCTCCCCGATGAGCTCCTTCATCCGGACGGCGCTGATGACGCCCCTCAGGGTGGGGTCGGAGATGAGGAGCAGGATGTCCACATCCCGGGTGGTCTGGCGGCTGATGTGCTCCATACCCGCCTCGGTGTCGATGACCACATAATCGTAGTTACTGGCCAAGCGGTCGATACAGGTGCGCAGCATATTGTTGGCGGCGCAATAACACCCCGGCCCCTCCGGCCTGCCCATGGCCAGAAGATCGATGCCCGTGGATTCCACTAGGCACTCGTGGATCTTCAGGTCCAGATAGTCCAGCTTGGCCATGCCCAGGCTGGGGCCTCCCCCCCTCGCCTGTCGGAGCATGTCCTCTCGCACCGCCCCCACCGTATTCTCTAGGGACAGGCCCAGGGACAGGTGCAGATTGGTGCTGGGGTCGCCGTCGATGGCCAGCACCACCCCTTTCTGGGAAAATATGCTGGCCAGCAGGGCGGCGATGGTGGTCTTGCCCGTGCCCCCCTTGCCAGCGATGGCTATGGTAACCGTCTTCGGGCTCAAATCAGGGCTTCCACTGAGTCTTCAGATAGCTGCCCACATCCATGGCCTCCAATGGCCCCACCCTGATCTTCCAGTCGGGCAGCTCCTCCTCCAGCTCGCCCCTGAGCACCGCCACCTTGCCGGGGAGGATGAGGCTATTATGGTTGATCTTCTCGTTGGCCTTGTATTCCTTCACCGACTTGGCGATCCTGTCAGCATCGAACTTGCCAGCGGCCCAGGCGGTGAGCACGGAAAGGCCCTCGGTATCGCAGACCAAGAGCCAGGAGGGGAAACCGCTGGACTCCAGCTCGCCGGCAATGGAGAAGTAGGTCAGGGAGAAATTGGTGGTGACGCACAGGGGGCTGGAGTCCTTGGGCTCGCCGATCTGATAGATGCCCGGCTGCACTCGAATGGGCTTCTGGGGGTCGGTGTAGATGTTGAGGCGCAGGGTGAGCAAAGGGTACAGGGTGGCCGGGGAAAAGTGGTTGAGCACGATGATCCCGGCATATTTGGCGATATGCTGGCCAGCCAGCATGGCCTCCTCCTCCACCGATGTGGCCCCGTCACCGGGGAAGGTGATTATGGGATAGCCCAGGGGCTGGAACATCTTCTTTATGGCCAGGCGACGGAGCTGGGTCAGCACCTGCAACGAGGCGCTGAAGCCAGTGGCCCCGGGGTCGATGACCAGATCCTCTACGCCTGCCTGGGCTGCCCTCTCGGTGAGTTCGGCCAGCTCGCTCAGGCCTGCCGGCTCCGACACCGCCAGGGGGCAATTATATGTCTTGGCCAGCTCCACCATCCTATCCAGGTTGTCCCTGGTGGCGGCATAGATAAGGGGCCTGCGCCCGGCCGCCTTGGCCAGGGCCGCCTCCATAGCCGCCGGGTCGGTGGCCATGAGCACCAAGGGCGACTTCACCTGGGAGGTGACCGATTCTACGCAGGCGGCAAACTTGCCCGCATCCCGGGAGTCGTTGTCGATGGCGAAGCCATCGGCGCTCATCACTATGCCCACCCTCTCCACACTGTAGCGGGACACCTCACTCACCAGCTTATCCCGCTCCTCAGCGGCCAGGTTGTCTTTTACCCTCACCATAAGGGCCGGGGGATGGTAGAAGGTCTTCTCGTGGCGGAACAATACTACCTCGTTGCCCACCTCGAACTTGTGCTCATCGCTGCCCACGGTGACCAGGCGGATGGGGGGCCGGGCCGCTGCCTCCAGGGCGCCCCTGGCCTCCTCGGTGAGGTCGGGGCAGGCGGTGATCTCTATCCCTTTCTGGGCCACCTTCATGGCGAAGGCGAGGCAGGTAGGGAATCCGCACTTCTTGCAGTTGGTCTTGGGCAGGAGCTTATAGATTTCGATCCCGGTTAATGCCATGGTTGCCTCCTCTCGCTATGCCATGAGCTGGTCTATGGCGGCCTTGACCCTCTCCACCACCCCAGGGTGCCTCAGCACCACGATATCGGCGCCGGAGTGCAGCAGGCTCAGGGCGGTGAGCTCCTCCCAGACCAGGGAGCGCCTTTCGATATCGCCCCAGCTGGCGGGCACGCCCTGGGCTGCCCTGGACTCCTTCTGCCGCCACGATTCCTCGCCCACGGTGCAGATCATGGGCATGGCCGTCATGCCGTCGCCCATGAGGGCAGCCAGGCGAAGCCTCTCCATCACCGAGTAGGTATACTCCAGGCCGTAGCCCAGGGCACCGGTGGTGGGGTCCATGAGGATGGAGTTGGCGGGCATGCCCACATCGCAGAGGAGGATGTTGAGCTGTTTGGCCAGGTTGATCTCGATGGGGGTCTTGGCGATGGCCACATGGCCATCGGCGAGGCAGGCGGCGGCGATGGTGCGGTGGTTCTTTTCCAGGCAGGGGCCCAGGGCCACCCTTTGCCCTTTGGCCACCTCCGAGGCGGCTACCAAAACCTCGTTATCCTTCTCGGGCACCTCCGGCCCGAGCACGATCAGAGGCAGGTCAGTGGCGGAGAGGACCTTGTCCACGGTGGCCTTGGCCTGGGCGGCGCCGGTATTGCCTGACTCGGGGTGGGCGCTGACCAGGCGCAGGCAAATGAGGTCGGCGCCGAACTCAGTCGCCTTTCTGGCCCAGGCCCCGGCGTCCTTCAAGGCATCCCCCCAGGCCGCCTCCAGATGGGCCGACCAGCCCCCAGGGTATATATCCTGGACCTCCATGGCCACTGCCGGCCGGTGGGGGATGGCAGCCTCGAAATGGAGGAAGGGAAGGGTGGCTGCGCCGCCAACCACCAGGCTCTTCCGGCCATTGCCCCCCAGCTCCACCTCCCGTATCTTGCCGGTCCACTTCTCCAGGGGCACTTCCACAGCCATCCTTGGTCTCCTTTCCCGAAAAACTAAGACCTTCAACCCAAAAAACAAGGGTCGCCCTTCGACCCCTGTTTTTTAAATTTGGCGTGTCCTTATATTAGCGACTCCATGGTGAGGGCGGGATGTCCCTTCTCCTCTAAGAAGGGGAGGAGGCCATCGATATCGGTGCAAATGGTGCCGTCAGCTATCTTATCCATCAGGTCGGGCACGCCCTCCCGCTCGCAGGCCGCCTGGAGCTCCTCGGCCATCTCCTCCTTGAGGTTCTTGGACATCCACACTACGCGCTTGAGGCCGCCCTCCACGGGGATGAACTTCTTGCTCAGGATGTAGTATTTGCCGTGGCCCATCATCCCCGGGGTTTGCTGGCCGCCGCCCACGGTGCTCATCAAGGTGGTGAAGGTCATGCCGCAGGGGGTCATGCCATAGTCGTCGCGGGAGACGATCATGAAGCCATTGGCCTCGGGGAGGAGCACCATAACGCACTCGCAGCAGCCGCAGGTGGTCATAGGGGCATCCATTATGGAGTAAACGGTGAACCGGTTCACCTTCATCTGGGAATGGTCGTAGACGAACTTGTTGACCCCCTCCCATTCGCCCTTCACCGGGTCGAGCACCTCGCCCTTGGGCACAGGCTGGTTGGGGCCGGTGGGGTTGATCTCGAAGGCGGCCCGGCAGTCCAGCCAGTTATAGGCCCCGCATAGCCCCACCCGCTCCGGGTTGATGATGCAGACATGGGTGGGGGCGAAGGACTGGCACAGGGTGCAGCTATAGTAGGTGTCCACCGACTCATCGGTGAGGTCGGCGATGCGCTTATTGCGTTCCCGGTAGACCTCTCGGGCCTGCTCCATGAGCTCGGCCACCTTATCCTGTTCGGTATAAAGGGTTATCTGGATCTTATCCACGATGGCGCCGAACAGGTTGTGGAAGTTGGCATGGAGGATGTCCCCCAGGTGCTTTATCTTGAACCCCTTATCGGCGGCCGCTTTGCTGATGCGGATCCAGGTGATGTCCCGCTGACCCTGATGCTGCACCCCCTCAGCCCCGTTGACGAAGTGGTGGATCTGCCGCTCCAGCACCGGCTCGAAGTCCTTTTGCATCTTGCGGCCGGCCACATCCACCATGATGCCCAGGGGCACCTTTGCCCCCACCTCGAAGGCATCCAGCTCGGGGCCGACCACCGTGATCTTGCCGTCTTCCACCTCGTCCATATCCCGCATGGTCAGCCACTCGAAGCACAGCCCGCCCTTGCCGCCGAACTCGAGGCGCAGGTTCTCGCGGCGCACCACCTCGCCCTCGAAGGCCGGGCCATAGGCCACGGGGATGGGAACCTTGGCGATCTTGACCTTGATGCCCCGGATCTCGATGCAGCGCTGCACCAGCCTCTCTGCCCGCTCCAGGTCGTCCCTGCCCGGTATGTCGTCGAAGGGCATGCTCACCACGTGCTCATACTGGGTGATGCCCACGGGCAGGATGTTGGGGATGACCGTATCGGCCACCACCGGGAAGCCATAGTTAATAGCCCCAGCCGCGGTGGCATATTTGAGGTCATCCACCTGCCCCAGGGCCAGGGCGAAGGCAAAGCAGCGGAACTTGTTATATAGGAGATTGGCCCGGGCATCGCCCGGCTTGAAGCCGCCGAAGCTGATGCCGGCGCGGGTGGCGTAGCCCAGGGCGTAAATGGCCGAGATGGTATCGGAGCCGAAGGGCACGGTAAAGGTGTCATAGCCCAGCTCCACCCCCTCCTCCAGGAGCTGGTCCACAATGGAGCGGCCATTGACATTGCCGGAGAGGAAGACGAGCTGTCCCTTGGACTGGAGCTCGCGCACGATCTTCACCGCCACCTCATTGCTCTTGGCCGCCCCGATGATGGCGGCAAATCCGGGCATACGCCCGTCCACCATCTGGATACCCCAGGCGCGCATCTGGACATCGTCGATGGGGCCGTTGAAGGTATAGCCGTTGCGCACCTCGGGCTGCTCGCCCTTGGCGAAGCGGATGCCCTCGATGATCTCCTCGGCGAACAGGGTAGCCATGCCGGCATCCAGGGTCTCCCCCAGATAGGGAAGCCATAGGCTCTGTCGGGGCACCGGGGGCAGCAGGGACTTGGCGTGGTCCAGGGGCCACTGGAGGTCGGCCAGCCTCTCCACCTTATGGCCGGTGATGCCGTAAATAACGGGCAGATAGTAGGCGGTATTGGGGAAGGCCACCGGGGTATCGGGCCCCATGGTCTCCAGGGACTCCTTGAGTAGCCTTTCGGCCTCGGCCACGATATCTCGGGCGCCCCTGATGGCCGAAGTCGCTATATATCTGGACATTGTGCCTATCCTCCTCGGTTGATGGCCGCTTAGTATCTGCGGAAGTCCCCAGACATGGGGGCATCTATGGGGTTGGTGGCGGACATCCGCTCCGCCTGCACAAAGCCGGGGCTGCTCTCCCTGACCGGTAGCGTGGGCGGGGGTGCCTCGGCTGACCTAAGGATCTGGCGGGCCTGGGCCAATTGCTGGTCGCTGGTATGGACGCTGACCAGGACCTGGCCCACCGAAATGCCGAACTCGTAGTAGTTATATCGCTCCTCAGAGATGTCCAGGGCCTGGGCCATGGCCGCCGTTAGCTCGCCATCCTGACCCGCCCGGGCCATGACCTCGGCCAGGGGCCCAGCTGCCGTCACCTTATCCATTTCGGGGTGCTGGAGCTCCACCACTGCCTGCTGGCCCACCAGCCTGGCCACCAGTTCCTTATCTCGGGCCACCACCCCGATCTCCTCCCCCCTAAAGCCCTTGGCCACCAGTTCCTCGATTGCGGCCTGGGCATTCCGGGGGTCTCTGAACACTCGGCAAGCCACCTTGGCCATTGCCCGCTCCTTTCCTTTGTTTGGGCCTGGGGTTTATTTGACTATGCTTTTAGCCGCAAATCCGCAGCGAATTTTATCACAAACCCTCAGCATCGTCAACCTTCCCAGGGGCCTGGCTGCCCAAGCGGCGAAGCTCCTGCCAAAGGCGCGGCAGTAGCTCCCCAAAATGGGGGGGGATGGCCACCTGGGTCAGGTTGCTGCCCAGAGGGGCGATGGATATCCGGCCGTGGGTCACCGCCCAAATATCGGTGCCGGCGTCGATATTCCACTGGGGCTCTCCCCGCACAATCCAGTAATACTTGCGCTTGCCATCGTGTCCCTCCCTGACCACGTCGGCGTAGCTTCGCTGGGCTAACCGGGTGAGCTCGATGCCTTGGATTTCCTGGGCTGGCAGGTTGGGCAGGTTTACATTGAGCAGGATGTCTCGGGGAATGGCCTCCTCAGCCACCTGATGGGCCAAAAGCACTCCCAGCTCCGCCGCTGCCTCAAAGCGTGCCTCTTTGATGGCCGCCACCGACAAGGCGATGGAGGGTATGCCGTGGAAGAAGCCCTGAAGGGCTGCCCCCACCGTGCCGGAGATGAGCACATCATTGCCCAAATTTGCCCCCTCGTTGATGCCGCAGATTACCAGGTCCACCCCATCCTTGAGCACGGTGCCCAGGGCCAGGATGATGCTATCGGAGGGGGTGCCCTCCACGCTGTAGGTTTCGATGCCGGCTACCAGGGGACGCATCCTGTGCAGTCGGAGGGGATGATGAAGGCTGACAGCGGTGCCCGCGCCACTCTGCTCCCGGTCAGGGGCCACCACCACCACCTCAGCCCCTTGCTTCAGCCTCTCCGCCAGCAGCCACATCCCCCGGGCGTAGATGCCGTCGTCATTGCTGACCAAGATTTTCAAAATCCCTCTCTCCAGGGGGTTTAGTTTAACACATAGGCCCGTGCGGGGCAAATGGGTGGGCGGTTCTGGGGGCTCCTTGACAATGGCGATGGCATAGCGCATACTAGGCCAGAAGCCACTGTGGCGGAGGGAATCTGGAAATGCGACCGCTGCGAAGCCTGCTCTTCGTCCCCGGCAACCGACCCGATATGATCCAGAAAGCCCTTCAGCAGCCCGCCGATGCCCTCATCTTCGACCTGGAGGACTCGGTGCCCGCTGTCGAGAAGGAGACTGCCCGCAGCCAGATAGCGGAGCTCCTAAAAGACATCATGCCCCCTAAGGGGCAGCAGGTGTATGTGCGCATCAACTCGCTGGTCTCCGGCCTGGCCGAGGCCGACTTGAAGGCGGTGGTGGGCCCTCGACTGGACGGCATCACCTTGCCCAAGCCCAGCTCGGCCCAGGACATACACCGGGCGGAGGGGATGATAGAGGCCCTGGAGAGGGAGCGGGGGGTGGAGGTGGGCAAGATAAAGATCGCCGCCTGGATCGAGACCGCCAAGAGCATAGTAAATGTGTTCGAAATCGCCTCCGCCTCCCCTCGCATCTCCGCCATAGCCTTCGGCGCCGACGACTATACCTTAGATATGGGCATAGTGCGCTCCGAGCAGGGCATCGAGCTGATTTACCCTCGCACCATTACCGCCATTGCCGGCATGGCCGCCGGGGTCATCCCGCTGGATACCCCATATGTGAACTTCCGGGACGAGGCCGGCCTCATCGAGGATACCAAGTGGTCGCGGCAGATGGGTTTTAAGGGCCGCTGCCTCATCCACCCCAGCCAGGTGGAGCCAGTGAATCGCCTCTTCACCCCCTCCCCCGAGGAGGTGGAGCACGCCCGCAGGGTGCTGGCCGCTTTCCAGGAGGCGGAGGCCCGGGGCTCGGCAGCCACCTCGGTGGATGGGAAGCTGGTGGATGTCCCGGTGGCGGAGCGGGCCAAAAGGCTGCTGGAACTGGCCGAGGCCATCGCCCAAAAGGAGACACTGGCTGCCAGTGGCGAGCAGCCCCGCCCTTGAAAAGCGGCCCCAATTTATGCTAGTATTATGTGTGCTTTCATTCACAACTGGAGCCCGGGCGCTATGGAAGGATCAAATAGGCTCGATAAGCTAACCAAACTCAGGGAGGAGAGCAAGCAGGGGGGCGGTGCCAAGCGCATCGAGGCCCAGCATGCCCGAGGCAAGCTCACCGCCCGGGAGCGCATCCAACTGCTCCTGGATCCGGGCACCTTCGTGGAGAACGACCCCTTCGTTGTCCACCGGTGCACCGAGTTCGGCCTGGCGGGGCAACGCTACTTGGGCGATGCCGTGGTCACCGGTTGGGGCAAGGTCAACGGTCGGACTACCTTCGTCTTCGCCCAGGACTTCACCGTCTTCGGGGGCTCCCTATCTGAGGCGGTGGCCCTGAAGATCTGCAAGATCATGGACCTGGCCATGAAGGCGGGGGCACCCTTGGTGGGCCTCAATGATTCGGGCGGCGCCCGTATCCAGGAGGGGGTGGACAGCCTGTGGGGCTACGGCAACATCTTCTTGCGCAATACCCTGGCCTCGGGGGTCATCCCCCAGATATCGGCGATCATGGGGCCCTGCGCCGGGGGTGCTGTCTACTCCCCGGGCATCACCGACTTCGTGTTTATGGTCAAGGGCACCGGCCAGATGTATATCACCGGCCCCGATGTCATTAAGGCCGTCACCGGCGAGGAGGTGAGCCACGAGGAGCTGGGAGGGGCCCTGGCCCACGCCACCAAAAGCGGGGTCTGCCACTTCGTGGCCGACAGCGACGAGCAATGCCTTTACGACATACGCCGCTTGCTCAGCTTCCTCCCCCAGAATAACCATGAAGACCCGCCTGTGGTGGACAGCGGCGACGACCCCAATCGCCAGGACCCGGAGCTCCTCTACATCGTCCCCGATGACCCCAGCCAGGCCTACAACATGCACGATATCATCACCAGGGTATTGGACAGGGGCGACTTCATGGAGGTGCACCGGCTCTTTGCCCCCAATCTCATCGTGGGCTTCGGCAGAATGGCCGGGCGCACGGTGGGGGTAGTGGCCCAGCAGCCCGCCCATGCTGCCGGCGTCATCGACATCAACGCCTCGGATAAGGGGGCCCGCTTCGTCCGCTTCTGTGACTGCTTCAACATCCCCCTGGTCACCTTTGTCGATGTGCCCGGATATATGCCGGGCACCGAGCAGGAGTATGGGGGCATTATCCGGCACGGTGCCAAGTTCCTCTATGCCTATGCCGAAGCCACGGTGCCCAAGGTGAGTGTCATCACCCGCAAGGCCTATGGAGGGGCTTACATCGTGATGAGCAGCAAGCACCTCCGCGGCGATATCAACCTGGCCTGGCCCTCCGCCGAGCTGGCGGTGATGGGGCCTGAGGGGGCAGTGAACATCATCTTCCGGGAGGCCATCAAGCAGGCGGAAAACCCCGAGGAGGCGCGGCAGAAACTCGTCAGCGATTACAAGGATAAGTTTGCTAATCCCTATTATGCCGCCGGGCGGGGCTACCTGGACGATGTCATCGACCCCAGGGAGACCCGGCCCCGGCTCATCAATGCCCTGGAGATGCTCCAGGACAAACAGGACACCTGCCCCCCCAAGAAGCACGGCAACATACCTCTATAGAAAAGGCGTGACTGTTATATGAGGGATAGGGCCAAGCTCAGCGCTGCCATCGTGAGCGCGGTCTCTGCCTATATGGAGATGGAGGCGAGAGCCCTCAGGCCGGCGGTCCCCCCTCCGGTCCTGGCCTTCAGCCCGTGGCGGATCGGTGGCCGCCACCGGCAATTGAGGCCCCTCTTCTGGCCAGCCCGCAAGAGGGGACAAAGCCTGCGCCTCTGACTTGGTCCCGGCCTGCGGAAAGGAACGAGATATGACGAGGACGGAAGCAGCCAAAGCCATAAACCCCCTGAAAATTACCGATACCACCCTGCGTGACGGGCACCAGTCCACCCTGGCCACCCGCCTGCGCACCATAGACATGGAGCCCATCGCCGAGGAGATGGACAAGGCGGGGTTCTGGTCCATGGAGGTCTGGGGGGGTGCCACCTTCGATGTGGCCACCCGCTTCCTCAACGAGGACCCCTGGGACAGGGTGCGCACCCTGAAGAGGCTAATGCCCAAGACCCCCCTCCAGATGCTCCTCCGCGGCCAGAACTTGGTGGGCTACCGTAACTACCCCGACGATGTGGTCAGGGCCTTTGTCCACCACGCCGCCGAGGTGGGCATCGACGTCTTCCGCGTCTTCGATGCCGTCAACGACGAGCGCAACTTCGAGGCACCCTTCAAGGCCATCAAGGAGGTGGGCAAGCACATCCAGGGTTGCCTGTGCTATTCCCTGACCCAGCCCAAGCTGGGCGGGCCGGTTTATAACATAGACTACTTCGTCCAGAAGGCCCTCATCATCCAGGATATGGGGGCGGATTCCTTCTGCATCAAGGACATGGCCGGGCTCATCGCCCCCGACGATGCCTACGAGCTGGTGAAAGCCCTGAAGGCGGCCCTGAGGATACCGGTGCACCTCCACACCCATTACACCAGCGGCATGGCCTCCATGGCCTATTTAAGGGCAGCCGAGGCTGGTGTGGATATGGTTTGTACCGCCCTGGCCCCCTTCGCCCTGCGCTCCTCTCAACCGGCGGTGGAACCCATAGTGGTGGCCTTACAGGGCGGTCCCCGGGATACCGGGCTGGACCTGGCCCACCTCTTCAAGCTGGGCCAGTATTTCGAGTCCATCGCCCCCAAATATCGCGACTTCTTGGATACCACCAAGATGGCCGTCATCGACACCGGGGTGCTGATGCACCAGATACCCGGCGGCATGACCACCAACCTGGTGGCCCAGCTTCGGGAGGCCGATGCCCTGGACCGCCTTCAGGACGTCTATGAGGAACTGCCCAGGACTCGCCGGGAGCTGGGCTACCCACCCCTGGTCACCCCCACCAGCCAGATCGTGGGCATCCAGGCGGTGCAGAATGTCCTCTTCGGCCGTTACAAGATGGTCTCCGACCAGGTCAAGGACTATGTCTACGGGCTGTATGGCCGCCCCCCCGCCCCCATCGACCCTGAGGTCCAGAAGATCGTGCTCAAGGGCTACAAGCGGGGCGAGAAGCCCATCACCTGCCGGGCTGCTGACATGCTGGAGCCGGAGCTGGATAAGGCCAAGGAGGCCACCAAGGGTATCGCCAGGGATATCGGGGATGTCCTCACCTATGCCCTTTATCCCACCACCGGGATGCGCTTCCTGCGCTGGAAATACGGTTTGGAGGAGCCTCCCCCCGAGGTCAGGCCCAAGACCATGGAGGACGTGAAGCGAGAGGATGAGCTGGTGGCCAAGGCCAAGGCGGGCAAGCTGGTGGAGAAGGTGGAGAAGGAGGTGCCCGCCAAGGGGGCGGCGTTGCGCGCCTTCAACGTCTTCGTCGACGATGAGTATTTCAAGGTAGAGGTGGAGCCGGTGGGGGGCACCCCGGCCCCACCAGCGGTCTCGGCGACACCGGCAAGGCTGTCGGCGGCCCCTTCCCCACCACCACCAGCCCCGGCCCCGCCCAAGGCTGAGGTCAGGGAAGAGGCGGCGCCGGCACCATCCCCGGCCCCCCCTGTCAAAGGCGGCATCCCGATCCTGGCGCCCATGCCCGGCATTGTCATTCGCTATGAGGTGCAGGAGGGGACCCCGGTAAAGGCCGGCGATACCATAGTCATCTTCGAGGCCATGAAGATGCAATCGACACTGCCTGCCCCCGCCGATGGCGTGGTAAAGCAGATCAGCCTGGCCCCCGGGGCCAAAGCCTCCAAGGGCGATGTCCTGGCCATTATCGGCTAGTTAAGGCAAAGGCACAGCTTTGGGCAAGACACTGGCCGAGAAGATCCTGAGCTGGAACTCGGGGGAAGACGCCCAGGCCGGAGATATAGTTATCGCCAGGGTAGACCTGGCCTTCATCCAGGATACCACCGGTCCTTTGACGGTAAGGCAGTTTCGGGCCAGCGGCTTTCAGCGGGTAGCCAATCCGGGGCGGACTGTGGTCTTTCTGGACCATGCTGCCCCCAGCCCCAACCGGGAACTGGCCAACGACCACCGCCTCCTGCGCCAGTTCGCCCACCAGGTGGGCGCTCAGCTCTTCGAGGTGGGCGAGGGCATCTGTCATCAATTGGTGGCGGAGAGGTTTGCCAGCCCCGGCGAGGTGGTGGTGGGTGCCGACTCCCACAGCGTCACCGCCGGGGGCCTGGGGGCCTTCGCCACCGGCATGGGCTCCACAGATGTGGCTGTGGCTATGGCTCTGGGCAAGACCTGGTTCCGGGTGCCCGAAAGCTTTAGGGTGTGCCTCCGTGGGGATTTCCCCAGGGGGGTCTATGCCAAGGACCTCATCCTCCATCTCATCGGCAGCATCGGCGCCGATGGCGCCACTTACCGGGCCCTGGAATTCACCGGAGAGACCCTCTCCAAGATGAGCATCTCCGACCGCCTCACCGTGGCCAATATGGTGGTGGAGGCGGGGGCAAAGGTGGGCCTCTTCCCCAGTGATGAGGTCACCAAGGGATACCTGGAGGAACATGGTCGGGGGCAGGGCTATCGGCCCCTGGCCGCCGACCCCGATGCCAGCTACGAGCGCACTATTGAGGTGGATGTCGCCGGGCTGGAGCCCATGATAGCCAAACCCCATGCCGTGGATAACACTGCCCCTGTCCAGGAGCTCAGGGGGACTAAGGTGCACCAGGTATTCATCGGCACCTGCACCGGTGGCCGCCTGGAGGACTTGGCGGTGGCCGCCTCCATTCTCAGGGGCAGACGGCGCCACCCCGATACCCGACTCATCGTGGGCCCCGCCTCGACCTCGATTCTAATCCAGGCCATGAATGCCGGCTACCTGGAGACCCTCGTGGAGGCAGGGGCCGGGGTGGTGCCCCCTGGCTGTGCCGCCTGCCTCGGCGTCCATCAGGGGGTTTTGGGCGATGGCGAGACCTGTGTCTCCACCGGCAATCGCAACTTCAGGGGGCGGATGGGCAACCCTGAGGCCTTTATCTATCTGGCCAGCCCCGCCACCGCCGCGGCCACGGCCTTGGCCGGTGAGGTGGCTGACCCCAGGGGGTTCCTATAGATGCTCAAAGGCAAGGCCTTCAAGTTCGGAGACGATATCTCCACCGATGACATCGTGCCCGGGCGGTTGGCCCCCCTCCGCAGCAACCTCCCCGAGCTGGCTAAACACGTCCTGGAGGACCTCAGGCCGGACTTCGTCTCTCGGCTCAGCCCTGGGGATTTCCTGGTGGCCGGCAAGAACTTCGGCCTGGGCTCCAGCCGGGAGCATGCCCCGTTGAGCCTCAAGATGGCCGGGGTGGGCGCTGTCCTGGCCAAGTCGGCGGCCCGCATCTTTTTCCGCAATGCCATCAATGTGGGATTGCCCTTACTTATTTGCGATACCGATGCCATTGACGAGGGCGATGAGCTCGAGGTAGACTTAGCCAGTGGAAAGGTGCACAACATGACCAAGGGCACCCAGCTCGCCTCGGGCAGGATGGCGGAGGTGATGCTGCGCATCCTGGAGGAGGGGGGTCTGGTAGAATATATCAAGAAATACGGAGATTTTGAACTGCCATGAAGAAAGTGGCGCTTCCCATCGTCTGGGCATTGTTGCTGGGCCTGATCATTTATCTTGTGGCCGGCTGTCAAACTGCTTTGCCCATAGTGACAAATGTATCCAAGACGGTGAAGGACTCCCTCGGCGCCCACATGGCCGTTGATAGCCAGGGCACGCTCCACATGGCCTGGTTTGATGCCACAATCACCGGGGGAGGCGGCGACATCTTCTACTCATATAAGCCCCCGGGCAAGGGCTGGTATTCCCCCGCCCTAATTGCCAGCGAGACAAAGTGGGCCAGAAACCCGTCTCTGACTGTAGATAATGAGGATGCTGTCCATCTGGTGTGGTACGGCCCCCCAGATGGTAAGCATGACATCTTCTACGCTACCAAGCCGAAAGGGGGGGACTGGTCTCCAACGGAGAACCTGACCCAAAGCGATGAGCACTCCCAAAACCCGACCATTGTGGCCGACCCGGAGGGTGGGCTGCACCTGGTCTATGAGGAGTGGACCGGCATAGGCAGGGATGTTTTCTACATGTATAAGCCCAAAGGCGGTACCTGGTCCGAGCCGGTAAATATCAGCAACCAGAAATTCAACTCCAGCCAGCCGGACCTGGCCATAGATAGTGATGGAACTATCCACGTGGTGTGGTGGCATGAAGACCTGAGGGCCAAAACCGGGCCCGAGGAGGCACCGTCGGAGGTCTTCTACGTCTATAAGCCCCGGTTCGGCGACTGGTCAGAACCAGCGAACATCTCCAATAATATCGGCAGATCCGAGCAGGCCAAGCTGGCGGTGGACAGCGAGAACAAGGTGCATGTGGTGTGGCACGATGATACCGCGGCCCCCTGGGATATTTTATATGCCACCAAGGCCCCCGGCGAGGAATGGTATGTGGTCAGCCTTACCGCCGAGATAGACGGGGTCTGCGCTGTGCCCGCCATCGCCATAGACCACAAAGATGGCGTGCATCTGAGCTTTAACTTCAAATCAGGCTATGAGGGGCCGTTTGAGGTCTTCTATACCACCAAGGCCAAAGGTGGCACCTGGTCCAAGGTTCAAAACCTCAGCCGCAACCACCCCAACTCCAATGACTCCACCATAGTCATCGACCCAGCGGGCAAGATCCACGTCGCTTGGTCCGACGAGTCCCCGGGGCACTGGGATATCTACGCCACCACGCTGGGCGGCTAGCTATGGGGGCTTTGAACCTATTTACCAGGATCGCTTTCCCCGGAGGTCTGATCGGCCTGGTGCTGGTTATGGGCAGTTGCAAATCAGCGGTGGAGGGGGTGGTCAATGTCTCTCAGAGTGCCAGGGAATCCCTGGGGGCTCGCCTTGTGGCTGACAGCCAGGGCGGCCTGCACTTGGTCTGGTATGATCTCACCCCGGGACACTATAATATCTTCTATGCCGCCAAACCCTGGGGTGGGGAGTGGTCTCAGCCAGTCCGGCTCTCTCGCACCGAGAGTTACAGCCGCGAGCCTTGCCTGGCCATTGATAGCCAGGACACCCTCCACCTGGTGTGGCATGGGCCCCCGGCGCCCAGGGAGAAAGAGGATATCTTCTATGCCACCAAACCCAGCGGCGGGGACTGGTCTGAGCCGGTGAACCTGACCCAGACCGATCGGCACTCTCAGAGGGCTTGTATCATCGCCGACCGGGAGGACAACCTGCACCTGGTCTACAGCGAATGGACTGGCATAAGCATGGATATTCATTATACCTTCAAGCCCAAAGGAGGGGATTGGTCTGAGCCCATCAATCTCACCTTCGATGACGATGAGTCCCAGGATGCTGCCCTGGTGGCAGATGGGGCTGGCAATCTGCACCTGGCCTGGAGCTCCAAGGGCGAGACACCTTGGGAGATCCTGTACATGAGCCGCCCCCCCCCCCACGGCCAGTGGTCAAAGCCGATCAATATCTCCAACAATGAAGGCAAATCGCGAAGCCCCAGACTGGCGGTGGATAGCCGGAACAATGTCCACCTTTTATGGCACGATGATAGCCTATGGCAAGGTGTCTGGGACATCATGTATACCTTCAAGCCGCCAGGCGGGGATTGGGCCCCTGTGGTCAACCTCCATCAGGATATTATTGGCAGCGCCGGCTATCCCTGGCTGGTCATAGACGACGAGGACACCCTTCACCTGGCCTGGAACTATTTGCCGCCGGGCCCCGATCAAACTTACGACATCCTGTATGCCACCAAGCCCCAAGGGGGCGACTGGTCCCGGGCCATCAACATAAGCCATAACAAGCCCGAGTCCGGCGATCCTGTCATCGCCCTGGGTCGGGGGGACAAGGTGTATATAGCCTGGTCCGACCAGTCCCCGGGAGACTGGGATATTCTCGTCGCCTCCCTGAGGGGTTAACCATACCTATGTGAGCGGATAGTCATGGGCGAGAAGATTCACGATATAACCTTCATCCCCGGCGACGGCATCGGGCCGGAGGTGACCGAGGCGGCGCGGCGGGTCCTGGAGGCCACTGGGGTCAGGTTCAAGTGGGCATTGGCCCACGCCGGAGATAGGGCCCAGGACAGGCACGGCACGCCGTTGCCCGATTATGTCCTGGAGTCCATCCGCGCCAACCGGGTGGCCCTCAAGGGCCCCATCACCACCCCTATAGGCTCTGGGTTTCGGAGCGTCAACGTGGCCTTGCGCAAGCTCCTGGACCTCTATGCCTGCCTTCGACCCTGCAAGAGATATCCGGGTGCCCCCTCCCGCTACGAGAATGTGGACCTGGTGATTGTCAGGGAGAACACCGAGGACCTGTACCGGGGCATCGAGTTCCAGGACGGGACCCCGGATACCGCTAAGCTCCTCAGCCTTATCGCTGAGACCAGGGGCGAGACCCTGGGTCCCAATACCGGTTTCAGCCTCAAGGTCATCTCCGAGGCGGGCACCCGGCGCATTGTGAGTTTTGCCTTCGAATACGCCCGGGCCCAGGGGCGGAAAAAGGTTACCGCCGTGCACAAGGCTAACATCTTGAAGTTCTCCGATGGCCTCTTCTTGAGCGTAGCCCGAGAGGTGGCCAGGGGCTATACCGACATCGAATTCGAGGATGTGATCGTCGATACCCTGTGCATGCGACTGGTGCGTAACCCGGAGCAGTTCGATGTCCTGGTCCTGCCCAACCTATATGGCGACTTCGTCTCCGAGCTTTGCGCTGGCCTCATCGGGGGGCTGGGGGTGGCGCCTGGCGCCAATATCGGGGATGAGTGTGCCGTCTTCGAGCCCACCCACGGCAGTGCCCCCAAATACGCCGGCCTCAATAAGGTGAACCCCATAGCCATGATCCTCTCCGGAATGCTGATGCTCCGCTACCTGGGGGAGGTTGAGGCCGCCGACCTGGTGGAAAGGGCCGTAGCTGAGGTTATGGCCGAGGGCAAGTGGGTGACCTATGACCTGAAACCCCACCGCGACGATGCCACGGCCGTGGGCACCTCTCAGGTGGCTGACGCCGTGATCGAAAAGATGAACCGGTTGAGGAGGAAGGCCAATGCGTAGCAAGGTCAGTGTCATCGGGGCCGGCAATGTCGGGGCCA
This sequence comes from Dehalococcoides sp. JdFR-54, assembly GCA_002011475.1. Classification (GTDB taxonomy): domain Bacteria; phylum Chloroflexota; class Dehalococcoidia; order JdFR-54; family JdFR-54; genus JdFR-54. The sequence continues at coordinate 14,930 of MTNP01000005.1, read as the reverse complement.
CCTGCGCCCAGCTCATCGCCTTGAAGGGCTATGCCGATGTAGTGCTGGTGGACATCGTCGAGGGATTGCCCCAGGGCAAGGCGCTGGACCTTCTGGAGGCGGGGCCCATCCTGGGCTACGACTCCTATGTGGTGGGCAGCACCGACTATGAGGAGACCGCCAATTCCGAGATCGTGGTCATCGCCTCCGGCGTCGCCCGCAAGCCAGGGATGAGCCGCGACGACCTGCTGCTCACCAATATGCAGATCGTGGAGGGCGTCACCCGGAAGGTGGTGGAGTACTCCCCCCAATGCATCATCATCATGGTGACCAACCCCCTCGATGCCATGGCCCAGCTCGCCCTCCACGTGAGCAAGTTCCCCCGCCACCGGGTGGTGGGCATGGCCGGGGTGCTGGACACCGCCCGCTTCCGCACCTTCTTGGCCCAGGAGCTCAAGGTCTCGGTGAGCGATGTCTCCGCTTATGTCCTGGGCGGTCACGGGGATACCATGGTGCCCTTGACCCGCCTCACCACCGTGGGCGGCATCCCCATTTCGGAGCTCCTGCCCCCGGAGACCATCGAGCGCATCGTTGACCGCACCCGCAAGGGCGGCGGCGAGATCGTGGCCCTGCTCAAGACGGGAAGCGCCTACTATGCCCCGGGGGCGGCGGTAACCCAGATGGTGGACGCCATCATACTGGACCGCAAGGAGATCCTGCCCTGTGCCGCCTATCTGGAGGGGGAGTATGGCATCAATGGCCTGTTTGTGGGCGTGCCCGTAAAGCTGGGCAAGAGGGGCATCGAGGAGATCATCCAGCTCCAGCTTACCCCGGAGGAGAAGGCTGCCCTGGAGAAGTCGGCGGCGGCGGTGCAGGAACTCGTTGACGTTATGAAGCTGTCATGAGAGATATAGAGGCCAAGGCCATCACCGAGACCGTGGCCCGGCTGGCCCAGGAGGCCAATTACCGCTTGGGCCAGGATGTAATCGAGGCCCTGAAGAGGGCCCTGGGCCAGGAGGAGTCCCCCCTGGGCCGCCAGGTGCTAGAGGAGCTCCTGGAGAACGCCGATATTGCTGCCAGGGAGGCCGTGCCCCTGTGCCAGGACTGTGGCCTGGTCGTGGTCTTCATGGAATTGGGCCAGGAGGTTCATGTGGTGGGCGGCGACCTTTACCAGGCCGTAGAGGAGGGCGTTCGTCAGGGCTATGTGAAGGGCTACCTGCGCAAGTCGGTGGTGCGCCAGCCCGTGTCAGCCCGGGTGAATACTCAGGATAATACCCCTCCGATCATTTACACCGAGGTCGTCCCTGGAGATAGGCTCAAGCTTGCGGTATTTGCCAAGGGTGGTGGCGGCGAGAACATGAGCCGTTTCGCTGCCCTTGTGCCGGCCCAGGGCCGTCAGGGGGTGGTGGACTTCGTGGTGGAGACGGTGGAGTTGGCGGGGAGCAACCCCTGCCCGCCGGTCATCGTCGGGGTGGGCATTGGGGGCACCGTTGACAAGGCCATGTACTTGGCCAAGAAGGCTCTATTGCGGGAGGTGGGCTGCCCCAGCCCAGATGCCGAGGCCGCGGGGCTGGAGAGGGAACTGCTGGAGCGCATCAATGCCCTGGGCATTGGCCCTCAGGGCTTCGGGGGCCGGACCACTGCCCTGGCGGTGCATGTGGAGACCTTCCCCTGTCACATCGCCAGCCTGCCGGTGGCGGTGAACATCCAATGCCACAGCGCCCGCCACAAGGAGGCGGTGCTTTAAGTAAGGGAAGCAATCTATGGCTTGGAAAAGGGCTATCAAGCAACTGGTACTTATAAGTTTGGTGCCACTACTGCTGTTGTTGCCCGGGGCAACCGCGATGGCTCGCCCCGAGGTAGTCACCTTCCCCGACCCCAACCTTGAGGCGGCCATAAGGGAGGCCTTGGATAAGCCCACAGGCGACATAACAGCCGCAGACCTGGCCGGGCTTACTGAGTTGAATGCCAGCGGAAGGGACATCGTTGACCTTACGGGCATCGGGTATTGTGTGAACCTGACCGAGCTCATCCTTGGCTCAAACCAGATAAGCGACGTCTCTCCCCTCAGCCCCCTCACTAACCTGACCGGGCTCATCCTTGGCTTGAACCAGATAAGCGACATCTCCCCCCTGGGCTCCCTCACCAACCTGACCTGGCTCTACCTTTGGCACAACCAGATAAGCGATATCTCTCCCCTCAGCTCCCTCACCAACCTGACCGGGCTTTGGCTTTCGCGCAACCAGATAAGCGACATCTCTCCCCTCAGCCCCCTCACCAATCTGACTGGGCTCAACCTCGGGTGGAACCAGATAAGCGATATCTCCCCCCTCAGCCCCCTCACCAGCCTGACCTGGCTCGACCATAGGCGCAACCAGATAAGCGACATCTCTCCGCTGGTCTCTCTCACCAACGTGACCTATCTTTCCCTTTCCGGCAACCAGATAAGCGACGTCGGTGCCTTGTCGGCGCTAACCGAACTGACCGTTCTCTATCTTGATGACAACCGGACAGCGGATATAAGCCCCCTTTCCGGCCTGACCAGGCTTGGCGAGAAGGAGTGGTGGCTTGAGGAGAGGGAAGGAAAGCGAATCTGCCTCGGTTTGCGGAACAATCAGGTAACTGACCTTACTCCTCTAGTGGATAATCAGGGGCTCGGCGAGGGCGATGGTGTAGATCTTCGGGGAAATCCCTTAAGTGTGCAATCCCATAATACCCTCATTCCCCAGCTTGAGGCAAGGGGCATTGTGGTGCTTTACACGCTGCTAGGGGATGTTAACGCAGACGGCAGGGTAGACCTATCCGACCTGGTCGCCGTAGCCTCGACCTTCAACACCAGGCAGGGTGACCAGGGCTGGAACCCAGACGCCGACCTCAACGCCAATGGCATAATAGACATCTTTGACCTGATCCGAGTAGGGATTAGCTATGGCAAAACAGTCTCTACCCCTTGAGAGTAGGGCCTTCTTCCAAAGGCAGGTGATGTGATGGAAGTTCGGAGCCACGATATCATCGTCCTGGGTTCGGGGCTGGCTGGGCTGCGGGCCGCCGTGGAGGTGGCCCGCCACAGCGATTTCGATGTGGCCATCGTCTCCAAGGTGCAGCTCATGCGCTCCCACTCCGTGTGCGCCGAGGGGGGCACTGGCGCCGTGATGCACCCTGAGGAGGGGGATAGCTTTGAGCTCCACGCCTGGGACACGGTGAAGGGCAGCGACTTCCTGGCCGACCAGGATGTGGTGTGGCGCTTTGTTCAGGCTATGCCCCGGGAGATACTGCTCTTGGAGCACTGGGGCATCCCCTGGTCCCGACGCCCCGATGGCCGTATCCACCAGCGCCCCTTCGGCGGCCATAGCTTCCCCCGGGGCTGCTACGCCGCCGACAAGACCGGCTTCTTCGAGATGCACGCCCTCTACGATACCCTCCAGAAGTATGCCACCGTGGCCCGCTACGACGAATGCTTTGTCACCTCCATAATCATTGAGGGTGGCGAGTTCCGGGGCCTCACCGTGTGGAACCTGACCAATGGCGAGTTCTTCCTACTCCGGGGCAAGGCCCTGATCATCGCCACCGGTGGTGCCTGCCGCATGTACGGTTTCACCACCTATTCCCTAACCGCCACAGGGGACGGCCTGGCCATGGCCTACCGGGCGGGGCTGCCCCTGAAGGATATGGAGTTCGTCCAGTTCCACCCCACCGGCCTGGTCCCCTCCGGCATCCTCATCACCGAGGGTGCCCGGGGGGAGGGGGGCTATCTGGTCAACAATAAGGGTGAGCGCTTTATGTCCCAGTATGCCCCCTCCATGATGGAGATAGCCCCCCGGGACATCGTCTCCCGCTCCATGATCACTGAGATCGAGGCTGGGCGGGGGTTTGCTGGGGTCGACGGCCTGGACTATATTCATCTCGACCTGCGCCACCTGGGCGCCGAAAGGATCTATGAGCGGCTGCCCATGATCAGGGAGCTTGCCATGAAGTTCAACTTCATCGACCCCGTGTTTGAGCCCATCCCCACCCGCCCCGCCGCCCACTATTTCATGGGCGGCATCCACACCGATATCGACGGGGCTACCCCTATCCCCGGCATCTGGGCAGCCGGGGAGGCTGCCTGCGTCTCCCTTCATGGCGCCAATCGCCTCGGCCTCAACTCTACGGCCGAGTGCCTGGTCTGGGGGGGCATCGCCGGGGGGGAGGTGGTCAAGTTCCTGGCCAAGCAGAGGAGCCTGCCCCCGCCGCCCTCGGAGGGTAGATTCAAGGAAGAGGAGGCCCGCATCTTCGGTCGCTTCCCGGAGAAGGGCGAGGCCGATATTTATGAGGTACGCCGTCAGCTCCAGCGAACCATGGATAAGCAGGTGGCCGTCTTCCGCACCGGCCCGGAGCTAGAGGCAGCCCTGGACACGATCAGGGAACTCAAGGCCAGCGTGCCCCGCCTGGGGGTGGCCGATCGGGGGCGGGTTTACAATACCAATCTCCTGGCGGCCCTGGAGGTGGAGAACCTGCTGGATCTTGCCGAGGTCATCATCAGCGGTGGCCTGGCCCGCAGCGAGTCTCGGGGGGCCCATGCCCGCCGCGACTACCCCCATCGGGACGACGCCAATTGGCTCAAGCATACCCTGGCCCACCACACGTCTGAGGGGCCGCGACTGGAGTATATCCCGGTGAGGATCACCCTGTGGCAGCCAGTGGAGAGGAAGTACTGAGGAGGTCTTATGCCTAAGGCCGGATCGCCTCGTGACAACTATCTGGGGGTGCGGGGCTGGGTGTGGGCCGGCCGCTACAAAATAGAGCGCTACCTCTACATCTTGCATCGCATCACCGGCCTGGGCCTGGTGCTCTACCTCGGCCTACATCTCTGCGTCATGACCGTCTTCCGCATGCAGGGGGAGGACTTCTACTCGGCGGTGATGAGGCTCTTCCATAATCCCGTGTTCAAGGTGGGGGAGTACCTGGTGTTCGCCGCTCTCATCTTTCATGGCCTGAACGGGCTGCGCCTCATCTTCCAGGAACTGGGCTTTCTGCTGGGCAAGCCCAAGCCCCCCATTTACCCCTACCGGGACTCGCTGCGCCGTCGTCGGCCGCTGGTGCTGGCCATGATAGGCCTGGTGGTGGTGGGCGCCGCCTTCGTCCTCTTCGACTTCGCCAGGGGAGGCCCCTAGTGCGTAACACCTATCTCTGGCTCCTGCAACTGGTCACTGGCGGCCTCATCCTCCTCTTCGGCGGCACCCACATGGTGCTGATGCACCTGGACGATATCCTGGGCTTCTTCGGCATCGACATCGGCGAGCCCACCACCTGGGCCTCTATGATGGACCGGGCGGGGAGGGGCTTCTGGCTGGCCTTCTACATCATCTTCCTGGCCCTGGTTCTGTATCATGGCCTCAACGGTCTTCGCGGCATCATCTTGGAGCTGACTCCTTCGCCCAGGATGGAGCGACTGGTAACTGGCCTCATCCTCGCCTTGGGGATTATCGCCTTCGGCTTGGGCATTTATGTCCCGGCACAGCTCTTCGCAGGTTAGGAGTGTGGGCTATGGGTGAAGCTAAGAAGATAAAGTTCAGAATCCAGCGTTACAACCCGGAGAACGGGGTCGCCCCCTATATGGACGAGTTCGTCATCCCGGTCACCAGGGGCATGACCGTGCTGGATGGCCTCTTTTACATCAAGGAGAACCTGGACAATAGCCTGGCCTTTCGCAGCTCCTGCCGTATGGCCATCTGTGGCTCCTGCGCCGTGGTTATCAACAGCTTCCCTCACTTGGCCTGCCATACCCAGATCGCCGAGTTAAGGGTCAGCACCCTGGAGCTCAAGCCCGTGCCCAATTATGCCATCATCAAGGACCTGGTGGTGGACCTCAGCCCCCTCTTCCAGAAACACAGGGCCATCAAGCCCTACCTCATCCGCTCTGAGAGGGAGGAGATGGATGCCCCCAGCGCTGAGTTTTTGCAGACGCCCCAGGAGCTGGAGGCCTATCTCCAGTTCAGCTATTGCGTAAAATGTGGGCTGTGTCTAGCCGCCTGCCCCACTGCGGCCAGCGACCGGCTCTTCCTCGGTCCCCAGGCCATAGCCCAGTGCTATCGCTACTCCAGCGACAGCCGGGATGATGGGGCCGAGGAGCGCTTTCCCGCCGTAGACGGTGACCATGGGCTGTGGCGCTGCCACCTGGCTGGCGCCTGCTCCGAGGCCTGTCCCAAGGGGGTAGACCCCGCCTTTGCCATTCAACTCCTGAAGAGGCTTCGGGTGTCCCGGGCCCTGGGCCTGGGCAGGGGTCGGCGCCCCACTCCGGTAGCCCCTCCCCCCACCGCCATGCAGCCCAAGCTCCCGGTGCCCGAATTCACCGTGAAGCCGGAGACCGCTCTGAGAAGGGAACCGGAGGGATAAGAATATGGAGGTCAAGCGCATCAAATTGCCCCTCGACCCCAGGGCGATAGAGGGGCTCAAAGCCGGGGACAGGGTCAGCATCAGCGGCAGCCTTTATGTGGCCCGGGATGCCGCCCACAAAAGGATGATGGAGGCCCTGGAGCGGGGGGAGCAGCTCCCTTTCCCCATCGAGGGGCAAACCATCTACTACATGGGCCCCTCCCCGGCCAGGCCCGGCCAGGTCATCGGCTCGGCGGGGCCCACCACCAGCGGCCGGATGGATGCCTACACCCCCAAGCTCCTGGCCATTGGCCTCAAGGGAATGATCGGCAAGGGCTCCCGCAGCCGGGCCGTCAAGGAGGCTATAAGGGAGCATAAGGCCGTCTACTTCGCCGCCACCGGGGGGGCAGGGGCCCTCATCGCCAAGACCATAAGGAAGGCCGAGGTGGTGGCCTACGAGGACCTGGGGGCGGAGGCCTTGAGAAGGCTGGAGGTGGAGGACCTCCCCGCCATCGTGATTAACGATGCCCACGGCGGTGATCTTTATGAAGAGGGCAAGGCCCGCTACCGCCGGGCTAGCTAATCGGGTGGCGCAGCGGCCTTTTCTGGCGTGTCCTCAAAAACGCTCTCCCAGCCCGGCACGGAGGTGCCCCTCTTCTCTACGGGGATTTGGTCTCCTGGTCAACAAACTCGCGGCCAAGAACCCTCAGCAGCCCGGCCACGCTCTTGGCGTCTTGGATCTGGCCCGAGGCGATAAGGTGGGGGATCTCCGATGCGGCCACCGGCACCACCGTTATGTCGCTGGTGTCCTCGGCGTAAAGTCGGCTGGGCACCAAATCCCTGGCCACGAAGAGGTGCAGATACTCGGTGCAGAACCCCGGGGCTGAGTAGAAGCCGCCCCGCCTCTCCAGGCTTCTGGCCAGAAAGCCTGTCTCTTCCTGAAGCTCCCGCCGGGCACAGTCCTCGGGTGTCTCGCCCTCCTTGAGCACGCCGGCCGGCACCTCCAGCAGGGATCGCCCCACAGCGTAGCGGTACTGGCGGATCAGGAGCACCCGTCCTTGGGCGTCGAAGGGCACTATGACCACGGCATCGCCGCGCTCCACCACCTCCCGGGTGGTCTCCCGGCCCGAGGCCTTCACCACATTATCCACCCGCACATTCACCCCTCGCCCCCGATAGGCATACTGGCTGGAGAGGGTCTGCTCCCCAGCCGGGGAGGTGTCTGGCCTTGTCCCGGCATTTAGGTCGAGGACCATAGCCGTCTCGTCGCAGTTGGGGAACTTGGGACAGCGTTGGCACTCCCCCCATACCTTTCGGGGCAGCTCCGCCATATCCACCAGGCGGAAGCCGAAGCGGGCGAAGAAATTCGGCTGGTAGGTGAGGCAGAAGATGGTGGGGATGCCTAAGTTTTTGGCTTCCTCAATACAGGCCTCTACCAGGCGGCTGCCCACCCCCTTGGACTGCTCCGTCTCCACCACCGCCAGGGCCTTGAGCTCCGCCAGGTCTTCCCAGCACACGTGTAGGGAGACACAGGCCACCAGCCGGTCATCCTCCCTGGCCACGAAGAAGTCGCGCAGGTTCTCGTAGATTTCGCTGAGGGGCCGGGGCAGCATATCCCCCTTATCGGCGAAGTAGTTGATAAGACGATGGATGTGGGGGACATCCCCGATCTTGGCCTTCTCTACGTTCAAGTTAGACCTCAATAGTTACTGGCCCAGACAGAGCCTTTGGGCCAACCTTCCATAATAAGAGCCCGGCGGGTGCAGGCGCAGGAAGCGGGTATGATGGGGGCTGCGCTTTACCCTTATCCTGTCGCCGCTGCTCACTTCGATATTGACCTGGCCATCCACGCTGAGCACCGCCGAATGCTCGGAATGGATCAGCAGCTCCACCACGGCGTCGGCCGGTAATAGCAGGGGGGCTTTGAGGTTGATGTGGACGGCCAAGGGCTGGAGCAAGATGGCCTCCACCGAGGGGTGCACGATAGGCCCCCCGGCGGCCAGGGTATAGGCGGTGCTCCCCGTAGGGGTGGCCACGATGAGGCCATCGGCCACAAAGGTGGTCAGGGGCTGGCCGTCAATGATGGTCTCGATGCTGACCACCCGAGGCGTTGCCCCCCGGCCCACCATGACATCGTTTAAGGCGGAGGGCAGCTCTTGGGGCCTGCCCCCCAGCAGCTCCACGCCCAGCCGGGCCCTGGCCTCCACCCACCCCTCACCGGCCAGCACCTGGGGGAGCCTGTCCCGCACCTCCTCAGCCCCCAGCTCGGTCATGAATCCCAGCCGGCCCAGATTCACCCCAAGGATGGGGATGGGCCAGGGGGCCACTATCCGGGCTGAGCGCAGGACAGTGCCATCGCCGCCCACGCTGAAAACCAGTTCGGTGCCTGATATTTGCTGGCGAGCCATCTCCTCCTCCCAGGAGGAGCACACCCAGACCTCGGCCCGGGCGGCCCGCATCTCTGCCTCCAGCTCCCGGGCCAGGGGCAAAGCAGCGCTGAGCTTGGGGTTATAGAGAATACCCAGTTTCTTCACAGTCCTGGCTCGCCTGGGGAAAACAAAGGGGAGTGTATCACCGCTCTAGTCCAGTGTCAAGGCGGGAGATTGTCGGCTATAGGAGGGCTTAGTGTTCCAAGGCAGCCTTGGACGACTCCCAAAGCCTATGCCGCATCTGGTCCCGGGTGGTCATAACTATCTCGGCATTGGCGGCACAAGCCTGGCACAGGGCCCTGATCATATCATCCTCTTTAGGGGGGCAGCCCTTGGCATAGGGGCCCAGGTGGGCGAGATATTCAGCACATTTGCCGAGAATGGCGGTTTTGGAGGCGGTGGCAGGCTCTTGGGGATTACCCACGACGATGGTGAGGCCCTCCATAGTCTGGCCAAAGCCAGCCTCCTTCACATAGGTGATGGCGCTCACCAGCTCGTTAAAGCACCCGGTGCAGGCAGACTCCCCTTCAAGGATAGACACCTCTGGGTACCTCTCTTTGAATACCTGAAAACCGGACTTGAAACTCTGCCTCAGTCCTGCTATCGGTTCGCCCACCACCTCTATCTGGCCCAGGTCGGCGCTGATCCCCTCCCGCTGGGCGATATATTGAAGATGCATGATTTGCCTGGGGTCAAATCCCATGAGCCAGGTGCCCACGGTGTCCACAGCCACAGCCTCCCGCCCGGCCAACACCAGGCCCAACTCCCGGCTATCCTGGGGATACTGCCACAGCCCTTCCATGCCCACTAGGCCATCGACCACTGCATAGCTTGGCCTCACCACCAAGTTCAGATCGGCTATGGCCAAATCCAGGCCCAGGCGGTGGCTTTTCCTCTTCTCTGCCCCGGGCATGACCCCTTTCATATTCTTCAGGCTCAGGGTAATGAGGGTCCTGATATGGGTCTTCATCACGGGCAGGCTGATGATGACGTCGCTCTCCAGGGCGGTTCGGGCGATCCTCACCCTATCCATAACATAGGGGTGCTCGATCTCCACCTCCTCAAAGGCATCACGGTTTAGATTGCGCAACTCAACCCCCAGCCTGCGGGCGACATCGACGGTTCCGGAATCCCGGAAGGCCTCTTCGGTGCTGAAGCCGGGGAAATCATAGCCAGCTATGCCCCCTTCGCCTATGACCACGGACCTGGCCCCCAGCTCCAGGACCATCTTGGTCACCGCCTCGGTAACCCGACAATCGGTGATGACCCCAGAGCCTGAGGGCGCTGGCTTGCCCAGATTGGGCTTGATCAGGACCCTCGAGTCTCCTCGTATTATTTGGTCCAAGCCGCCGGCCAGGGCCACTGCCCGGCGCACGGCGGCTTGGACATCGGCACCGTCTACCTTAATGACGGAAACCCTGGGTTTCATAGCTGTCTCCCCATAGAATAGTGCGGGCTTGCCCAGGAAAGGGGTTCACCGCCGAGAGAACAGACGGGAGAAGTCCCCGTCGAAACCTTTGAGGAAATCGTGCATCTCCAGAACGTCGTTGGCTCCCACCACTTCGCCCTGGCTGAACCTTTTCAGCTCCTCGTCGCTGAGTTCGCTATAGACCTCGGGGAACTGGCCCTCCCTGATGACCGCGGCCACCAACCCATGGCTGCGGCAGGCGGTACAGAACATCCCCACAAACCATAGGTCATCGCGGTGGCCCAGGATTTGTATATTCTCCATGGCATAGGGCTTGCCGCAGAGGCCACACTTTATGCGGGACATCAACTTCTTGACTAGGTTTTCATCCATAGCCTCAAGCCCCTTGTAGCTCCAGCTATCGCCGAGCTAGGACTTATCCTTGCCCAGATCCTCCAGGTCCAGGGTCTTTATGAAATCGTAAAAGGCGGACAGCCGCTTAAGCTCCTCCTCATCCACCTTCCCCTTCTCGCCAGTGCCCCTGATTTCCTTGTCCCCGACTATCGGCTTGCCCGTCTCCCGATCCAGGGTTATAGCTGCCTTGTCCAGGACGGCCTCCTCAACATAGATGGGGGCATTGGCCCTGACCGCCACGGCCAGGGCATCGCTGGGGCGGGAATCTATCTCCACCTCCTGGCCGTCAACCTGCAAATTGATTCGGGCATAAAAGGTATCGTTGTGTAGCTCGCTGACCACGATGTAATTCACCGTGGCCCCCAGGGCGCCGATGATAGAGCACAGGAGGTCATGGGTCAGCGGGCGAGGCACTGAGACATCCTGAAGCTTCACGGCGATGGCATCTGCCTCGGCAGGGCCGATCCAGATGGGCAGGTAGCGGTCAGAGGCCCTCTCCTTGAGGATCACCACCCGCTGATAATTCATGAGGCTCACCCGAATGCTGTCTATGGTCATCTCTATCATGGCGACCTCCCGCACAATATCGCGAACAATCAAAGTTTAGCTCAGGCTGGGGCAATTGTCAATGGAGCGTATTCGTCCAATGGTCATTAATATATTGTTCGACATTTTGGTGATAGGATGTGCCCGGGGTTACTTCTCCGTCTCCACCCACAGCCTCTCTCCATCGGTGATGAGCTCTATGGTCCCGTGCTCTGGGGTCAGATAGACCTGCCCCTCCCCCGGCTCTGTCTCCAGCCTCTCCATCACCTCGGGGCTGGGGTGCCCGAAGCGGCTGTCCACCCCCACCGAGATGATGGCCACCTCAGGGTCGACCACGGCCAGAAACTGGGGGGAGGTGGAGGTATTCGCCCCTTGGTGGGCCACCTTGAGCACCGTGCAGTCCGACACTGCCCGCTCCATAATCAGCCCCCGCTCCACCACTTCCCCCACATCGGCCATGAACAGAAAGCTGACCCCCTTCCAGACCAGGCGCAGCACCACGCTGCTATCATTGGGGTCGTCGCCCGGCTGGGGCGGGGCCCGGGGGTGGAGCACCTCCAGCAAGGCGCCCTTGCCCAAGTCAAAGCATTGCCCGGCCCTGGCCTCTATTCGACCTGGGCCTTTTTCTTCGACTAATCTGAGCCACTCTTCATAGATTGGAGACGGGTAGGGCAGACCTGGCTCTAGCACTTGCTTAACTTTGTAACGCTCCAGGACCGAGACCAGCCCGGTGGCATGGTCGGCGTGGGGGTGGGTGAGCACCACCAGGTCGAAGCTGCGCTGCCAGAAGGCAAGCCTTTTCCCCAGCTCCAGATTTATAGCCTGGGGGTCTGGGCCACCATCGATGAGAATTCGGTGCCGGGCAGGTGTCTGGATAAGGATGGCGTCGCCGTGTCCCACATCCAGGAAGCTCACCCTGAGTCGCTCCGGGGGCTGGTAGAGCATGGGGAGCCAGGCTAAAAAGGCCAGCGCCAGGAGTGGGGGCNCCAGCCACTTCTGGGGCAGGCGGGGTATAGCCCTGCCCCAGCCTCTCATTCGGGAGACCAAGACGGCCAGCTGACTCCCCATGGCGGCACCAAACCTGTGCCATGGTCGGCTCCACAGGAGCAGGCCCAGGGCAGCGAGGTACAGCCATACCTGCCATCCCTCAATCCTGACCGAGGCCGCTGCCCATGATAGCGAATCAAAGAAGCCCACTGTTTTCAGCATATAGGTCGAAAAGGGCCAGGCCAGCCAGCCAGCTCCCTGCGCTAGGTGAGGGGCAAACAGCCCCAATATGCCTACAAGGGTCGCTGTCACCAAGATGAAGGGCAGGGCCGGCAGGACGAGGAGGGTGGCGGGGAGGCTCACCATGGAGACCATGCCGAAGTTGTAGGAGATGACCGGCCAGGTGGCGATGACGGCAGCGCCACAATAGGCCAGGCCATCCACGATAATCGGGGGCAGGGAAGCCGCCCGGCCCCAGGACTGGAGGGTGGGGGCGATCCAGACCAGCCCAGCCATGGCCAGGAAGCTGAGCTGGAAGCCGACATCCCACAGCACCAGGGGGGAGAGCCCCACCATTATGGCCGCGGCCAGGGCCAGGGCTGGGCCGGCGCTGCGTTGTCGGCCCAGGTGCAGGGCAAACAAGAAGATGCTGGCCATTATGGCGGCCCGGGTAGCCGAGGGAGGCAGGCCGCTGAGGAAGGCATAAAGCCATATGGCTACGAAACTCGCCGCCAGATAGGTGGGGCGTCTCCTGCCGAAAAGCCAAGCGGCCACTGCCAGGCACAAGCCAGCCACGATCCCTATATGGAGTCCGGAGATGGCCAACACATGGGCTGTGCCGCTGCGGGCGAAAGCGTCCCGCACCTGGGAGGGGATATTGTCCCTTATCCCCAATAGCATGGCTTGGGCCAAGGAGCCCTGGGGCTCGGGCAGGGCCTGGCCCAGCCCCTGAGATAGCCTTTCCCTCACCGAATAGAGCCAGGCCATAGGCTTCGAGCCGTAGCCAGTGCCCAGCGCCTCTAGCCTGGGGTAGTTTATGATGGAACCTATGCCCCGCCTCTCCAGATAGCCGCGATAGTCGAAGTCCTCGAAGCGGGGAGGGGTCTCCAGAACCCCGGTCACCTTGAGCTTTTCCCCGTAGTGGCGCTTGGGGAAGGGGGAAGTCCTTACCAGGGCTTTGCCCTGGACCTGGCGCCACTGCCCCTTCACCTCTATTTGCTGGGCTTCCAGCCGAAGCTGGGTATAGCCGGGCCGGGCCTCGGGGGGAGCCGCCACCACCCCGAGGAGTTCCACCTCGCCTTGTCCGTTGTAAAACCGAAGGGAAGTCTCATCTATTCGGGGCAATGCCTGCTGGAAACGGAGCATCCCGCCCCAGAGCAATATGAGACACAGCCCGCCCAGGAGCAGGGCTTTGTGGCGGCGCGATAGGAGCCAGAGCAAACCAAGCCCCACCCCCGCCCCCAGGACCGCCAGGGGAGGGCCGAGCTTGTCCCCCAGATAGATGCCGACTATCCAGGAGGCACAAAGAAGGAGGAGGGCCATCCGCTTTCCCCGAAAGATTAACCGACTTCGACCTTATCCTTGACCAGCTGGTAGATCTTGGGGCCTATGTCCTTTACCTGGATCAGCTCCTCAGTGCTGCGGAAGGGGCCGTTCTCCTGTCGATAGTCAATGATGGCTCTGGCCCGGGCATCGCCGATCTGGGGCAGGGCCTTGAGCAACCAGAGGGAGGCGGTGTTGATGTTCACCCGCTGTGGCTCCTGGGCCTCGCCCTCCCTGGGCACATAGACCTCCAGCCGCCTTGGGTCGGCCCCTTGGGCCAGGCCGCCGGCAGCAGCGATAAGGCTGTCGAGGCTGTCCCCAGCCAGATAGGGGTAAAGGCCGGGGTTGGTCACTGCCCCTGTCACCAGCACCTCCCCGGAGGGCAGGGGGCTGGGGGTGCTCAGGGCGATCTCGGTGGGGTGGTCACGGTGGGCGAGAAAAAGCGCCCCACCGGCAATAATGACCATCGCCAAAATGACGATAGTGCCCGTCCACAGGCGGTCGCTTTTGTCTCTGGCCATAACACCTCCTAGCTTCAGTTCACTGAAACTGCCTCTACCCTGCCTTGGCTGATCTTGAAAAGGCTTGCCCTGGCCACGAAATCGGGCAGGAAGTGGTCGAGGTCGGTGGCGGTGATCAACACCTGCTCATCCCCTTGCAGGGAGCCCAGAAGCTGGACGCGGCGCCGGGAATCCAGCTCGGAGAGGACATCATCCAGCAAAAGCACCGGCGGCTCGCCCACCCGAGAGCGCATGAGGCTGGCCTCGGCTAGCTTGAGGGCTAGGGCGATGGTGCGTTGCTGGCCCCGGGAGCCAAAGCTGTCCATATCCAGGCCGTTGACCAGGAACCTGAGGTCGTCTCGATGGGGGCCCACCAGGGTCATCCCCTGGGCTATTTCCCTGTCCTGGCCGGCCTCCAAGGCTGTGGCGAAGGTGGCCTCGATGGCCTCAAGGGGGGCCTCCAAGCCCAGGGGCAAACTGGGGATATAGCATATCTCCAGAAGCTCCTCGGCGGCGGTGAGGTTGCTATGGACGGTGCGAGCCAGCTCGCCGAGGGCGCCCACCAGGGCCTGGCGCTGGGCCATCAGATAAGCGCCGTTGCCCACCAGCTCGCCATTCCAGAACCCCAGCTCACTGGCCCGGGCTTGCCCCTCCCCGATAAGGCGCAGTAGCGAGTTGCGCTGGGTCAGAACCTTGGTGTAGCGCTGGAGGGCCCTGAGATAGCGGTGGTCCACCTGGGAGCAGGTTATGTCCAGATAGCGGCGGCGGAGG